>NZ_DASVSY010000069.1:0-96789 GCF_036387835.1 Hymenobacter sp.
CGCAGCATCTCGTACTCGCTCCGCTCGTCGCGGAACGGACTTCCGCGCTACAGTGGCGCGTAACACTACTGTGCCTCAACTTTTTGCAACCTATGAAACACGTATTCTTTCTGGTTCTGCTCGTTGGGGCTGCTTTTACCGCTCGTGCGCAGCAGTCAACCCCGACTTCACCGAAGCCCACCGAACTGAAGGCCGGCCGGATGCAGGCACAGGCCCGGCCGGCCTCCAACCGGCCCGATGTAGCCCCGTCGTTTCCGGGCGGCGCCGATGGGTTAGGCACCTTTTTTCAGCAAAACATCAAGTATCCGCAGACTTCCGGCGTCAGCAACCCTACCGGCAACGTAGTGGTGACGGCTACTGTTGGCGCCGATGGCCGCCTCAGCAACCCCGTGGTGACGCAATCGTTGTCGGCGGCGCAGGATGCGGAGGCGCTGCGGGTGCTGGCGCTGTTGCCGGCTTTCAAGCCCGCGACCCGCAAGGGCCAGCCAGTGCCGGTGCAAATCAGTTTGCCTGTGCCGTTTGGCAACGGGCAAATTTTGAAAGTAGAGCAGGCGAATAACAAGGATGAATAACTAAGAAGCTAGAAGTGAGGAGCTAGGAGACAGAAAGTAAGAGACAGGAATCAGGAGACAAGAGACACTCTTGGCAGCTCCTTGCCCCTCACTCTTAACTCCTAGCTCCTCACTCCTAGCTCCTAGCGTCTAACTTCTATAGAGAATGGCCCGAAGCGGATTGAATACGAGTGGCAATGGGGCGAACCCGGAGCCGGAAAAAAAGAAATTAAGTAAAGAGAGTTTTCAGCGCGGGCTGCAGGTGTTTCGTTTCACGCTGCCGTACCGCGGTAAATTCCTGGTGGGGCTGCTTTTGCTGGCTCTGAGCACCAGCACGTTCCTGGCATTTCCGTGGGTGGCCGGCAAGTTAGTGGATGCTGCCAACCACAAGCCCGTGACCCTGCCCGGCGGCCTAGTGCTCAGCATCGACCGAATTGCGTTGCTGCTGTTCTGCATTATCGTGCTGCAGGGCCTGTTTTCGTTTGGCCGCATCTGGTTTTTCACGCAGGTAAGCGAGTTTACGGTGCGCGATATTCGCCGCGCACTGTACCAGAAGTTCATGCTGCTGCCGATTCCTTTCTACGAAACCCACCGAGTGGGTGAAGTTACGTCGCGCATCACCACCGATGTCGGCCAGATTCAAGATGCCTTTTCTTTGACGCTGGCCGAGCTGTTCCGCCAGATTGTTACCCTTATCGTCAGCATTGCCGCCATCATGGTGGTGAGCATTAAGCTCTCCTTGTTTATGCTGGCAACCTTTCCCCTGATTGTGGGATTGGTCTTTGTGTTTGGGCGTAACATTCGCAAGCTGTCACGCACCACGCAAGACGAGCTGGCCAAGACCAACGTCATTGTGGAAGAAACCTTGCAGGCTATCAACACGGTGAAGGCGTTTACCAACGAGCTGTTTGAAGTGGCGCGTTACAACTTTTCGCTGAACCGGGCCGTGCAAGCCGCACTGAAAGGCAACTTGTACCGGGGCGCATTTGTTTCGTTCGTGATTATCGGCCTGTTTGGCGGCATCATTCTAGTGCTGTGGCGCGGGGCCACGCTGGTTAATTCTACCGGCCCCGACCACCTGGAAATTGGGCAGCTGGTGTCGTTTATCATTTACACCGCCTTCGTAGGGGCGTCCGTGGGCGGCCTCGGCGAGCTGTATGGCAAGGTGCAAAGCACTCTTGGCGCCTCCGAGCGCATCCTAGAAATCCTGGACGAGCCGACCGAGCCTACGCACCAGCCCCGCGTGGCTGGCTTGGCACCACTGCAAGTACGCGGCGACATCGACTACCGCAACGTGGCTTTCCGCTACCCCACCCGCCCCGACTTACCGGTGCTCAAGGACATCAGCTTCGATATTCAGGCCGGCGAAAAAATCGCGCTGGTCGGGCCTTCGGGCGCCGGCAAGTCCACTATCGTGCAGCTGCTGATGCAGTTCTATGAGCTAAGCGAAGGTAAGATCTTGATTGACGGCCGGCCCGTTAGCCAGTACGACCTGACGGAGCTGCGCCGCCATATCGGTATTGTGCCGCAGGAAACCATCTTGTTTGGGGGCAGCATTCGGGAGAATATTGCCTATGGCAAAACCGACGCCACCGACGAGGAAATCATGACGGCCGCCCGCAAAGCCAACGCCTGGCAGTTCATCGAGTCGTTTCCGGAGAAGCTGGATACGCTGGTGGGCGAGCGGGGCATTAAGCTCTCGGGTGGGCAGCGGCAGCGCGTGGCTATTGCCCGCGCCATCCTGAAAAACCCAGCTATCTTGGTCCTCGACGAAGCTACTTCCTCGCTCGATAGTGAAAGCGAAAAGCTGGTGCAGGGCGCCATGGACGAGCTGATGCAAAACCGCACCAGCATCATCATTGCCCACCGTCTGAGCACCATCCGTAAAGTCGACAAGATTCTGGTTATTGATGGCGGCCGCATTGTGGAGCAAGGCACCCACGACCAACTGGCTCATAACGAAAACGGGCTGTACGCGAATCTGCTGAAGCTGCAGTTTGAGTTGAGTTAGCGCTAATAAGCTGCCGTACTTCAGTATGGCAGCTTATTAGCGCTCGATTTTTCCTTGCCGTACACTCCCGTTCAACACTTCGCCAATTTCTACTTGGCGTCCTGCTATGTCGTCTCTCGCAAAAACCAAAAACCAATTAGGCTTGCTTTCCCTAGTGGTGAGCGTGGTGCTGGTATTGGTGAAATTTTACGCCTACTACCTAACCCGCTCGCAAGCCGTACTGACGGATGCGCTGGAGTCGATTATCAACGTGTTTACCAGCGGCTTCGCGCTTTACAGCATCTACCTGGCTAGCCTGCCCAAGGATGAAAACCATCCGTACGGTCACGGCAAGGTGGAGTACCTGTCGGTGGGGTTCGAGGGTGGCCTGATCCTGTTTGCGGGTGCCTACATCTTCTACAGCGCCACCAGTACCCTGCTGCACCCCCACGTGGTAGCCCGCCCCGATTCGGGCTTGTGGCTATTGGGGGCTACGGCCGTCGTGAACCTGGCGGTGGGCTTCGTGCTGGTGCGGGCGGGGCGCCGTATGCACTCGGTGGCGTTGGTCGGCGACGGGCAGCACTTGTATATCGATGCGCTAAACACCATTGTATCGTGTGCAGCGCTGGCCCTGGTGTTCTTTACCGGCAACGTGCTCTACGACACCATTGCGGCCTACCTACTCGGGCTTTTCATTACCGTGAACGGCTACCGGATGCTGCGTAAGTCGGTGGCCGGCCTCATGGACGAGTCGGACGTGAAGACCGTGGGCCGCGTGATTCAGGAGTTGCAGCAGCACCGCCAGCCCGCCTGGATTGATGTGCACAACCTGCGCGTGCTGCGCTACGGCGCCGATTTACACATCGATTGCCACGTCACGCTGCCGTATTACTTCAGTTTGGAAGAAGTCCATGGCGAGGTTCACCGCATCGAGGAATTTATCCAAACCCGCTTCGAGGTAGATACCGAGATGTTCGTGCACGCCGACCCATGTAACTTCTCGGCTTGCTCGCACTGCCACATGCCCGAGTGCCCGGTGCGCCACCACCCCTTCACCCGCGAAATTCCCTGGACTGTAGCCAACACCGTAAAGAACGAGCGGCACCAGTTGGCGGAGTCAAAGTAAACGGTCAAATAAGACTGTTGATTTCCTGGCTCATCTAGCGTTGAGGTAGCACCGCACACCGATTCATATATGCACCTGCCTCTGCTTGCTTCTGGCGTCACGATGACAGCCGATGAATACGTGGCCGTGAATTTCCGGCTTTGGAAGAAGCGGCCTCGCACCTTGTTCAATCATTTGCTACTCGGTATGGCCATCCTCCTGCTAAGCGTAGGCGTCTACCAAGACATAACTCGATCCGGCTATGTTACAAATTGGAGTGGAGTGGTTTTTCTGGCAGTTGCAGTGCTGTACGCCGGGGTACGTATGGCAATAGTGCGCTACGAGCTGCGGCGCGGCTACGCCAAAAACACTGGTCTGCACCACCCTATTAACTTCACTTTCGACCTAGAAACGTTATGTGGCAGCAGTGCTGATGGGCGTTTCGAAGCACGCTGGCGCACGTTGCGCCGCGCCGTGTGGGTGCGGCCGAACTGGCTGCTGCTCTACCCCACCGAAGCCGCTTGTTATTACGTGGATTTGCGCCAGATACAGGCGCCTAATACACCCGAGCACCTGCTGGCTTTGGTGAGAGATGCCAAAATTGCCGTGCGGGAGGTGTAGCATAAGGGCAACCGGACCAAATTGTAGGCCCAATAGTATATAGATGCTGTAGAATTTATCGTTGGTTAATTCTAGCTACCGGCCTCTACTCATATGGTTCCTATCCTGCAACAGTCCCGCCCACGTCAGATCTACCGGCGCAAATTGTCGCTTCCGGAGGTGTGGCCACTGGCAATAGCCTTGCTTATGGTCTTATGTCTTTGTCTGAGTATTGGTCAAATAAGGCATATGGAACCTGATGTCGACCTGCCCACTTCTTCAGGCAGTGGCTGCTTTCCCTATAACCGCCACTATAATATCACTGTTAGTAAAGACAATAGGCTCTTCTTCAACGTCGAAGATGAGCCGTATCGGACTATGGTTATCGAGCAGGTGGCCTTGCTACATGGTATTCGATTCACCCCTTCACAACGGCAGGAATTGCACCGGCTGCCATACGTAGGCATCGATGTGCGCAGACTTCCAGAATACTTTTCCTCTTCGCAAACGCGACGCTATACACTTCTTAAAACAGGTATACCAACTGAACAGTTAGGAGAATACATAGATGCCACTCGTCGCGTGTACAGAGAATGTGCTGGTGTATCAAGCTTCTGTTTTATTCGGGCAGACAAGAAAACGCCTTTTGCTGCTATCCGTCCTGTCATTCAACTCTTGCAGCAACACAACATAAACCGCTTTAACCTAAGAACTACGATAGAGAAGATGTGATATTCTCATCGTTGTGCTTGCCTGACTTCACTAAAACCCGCGCTCCAACGCGGGTTTTATTACTTTTAACCACGAATCAATTTCATTTTCCCCTTTCATGAAAGCACTTCTCTCTCTCACCGCTGGCCTGGCTCTTCTCGTAGCCGTTCCGCAAACGGTTCACGCTCAGATTACCACCCCCGCCGCCAGCCCTAAAAGTACCGTGCAACAGCGCGTCGGCCTCACCGACATTACCATCACTTACTCGCGGCCGAGCTTAAAAGGGCGCGCTGCTTTCGGTGCAGCATCTCCCCTCGCGCCTCTTGGGAAGCGGTGGCGCACGGGCGCCAATGCTACGACTACCATTAAGTTTTCAGACGACGTGACGTTGGAAGGCAAAAAAGTGCCGGCTGGTGAGTACGGTATCTACACCATCCCGAATGCGGCCGAGTGGACCGTGGTGCTCAGCAAAAACACCAAGCAAGGCGCCGATGTTGATGGCTTTAAAGACACCGACAACGTGGCCAGCTTCACGGTGAAGCCTTACAAAACCGCTACCAAAGTGGAAACCTTCACCATCAACTTCGCCGACCTCACGCCCGCCACGGCCAACGTGGATATGGTGTGGGAGAACACTGGCGCCAAGTTCAAAGTGACCACGGAAGTGGATGCCAAGGTGGTAGCCCAAATCGACGAGAAAGTGGTGAAAAGCGCCGCCCCGACCGCCAACGACTTGGCCGCCGCCGCCGTCTACTACTACGATAACAACAAGGACCTCAAGCAAGCCCTGACCTGGATTCAGAAAGCCAACGAGAAGGACCCCAAGTTCTGGAACGTGCACACGGAAGCTAAAATCCGGATGAAGATGAAGGATTACAAAGGCGCTACCGCCGCCGCCGAGCAGTCCAAGAAGCTCGCCCTGGCGTCTACGCCGCCCAACACCGACTACGCCAAAATGAACGACGACTTGGTGGCCGAAGCTAAAAAGCCCGCCGCAAAGTAGACGCTTTAGCCCCTAGCGGGCTTTAGCCCGTAGAAAACGCAGCGGGTCCCGCAGAAGGTGTAGTGTTCTGATATGTTTTCCAGAACACTACACCTTCTGCGGGACCCGCTGCGTTTTCTACGGGCTAAATTATAGTAGAGCGTCATTTCTATCAGCCAGCTAAAGTTTATGCTACACTCCTACGCACCGACAGCAACGCCGCTAGCCCCATCACCAGCCCGCAGCCGATGATGTTGAACCAGAGGTAGCCAATGTCGGTCAGCCAGAACAGCAGCAGCACAATAATTTCGGCGAGAATAGCGGCCCAAAACACCGCCTTGCCGCCAATACTCTTCATAAAAAACGCCACCACAAAAATGCCGAGAATGGTGCCGTAGAAGAGCGAGCCAAGGATGTTCACGGCCTGAATCAGGTTTTCGAGGCGGGCGGCAAACGTGGCAAACCCGATGCCGAGCACGCCCCACGCCACGGTGGCCCACCGGGAGGCCCGCACGCAGTGGCTGCCACTCAGGTGCGGGCGGCTCGGGCGGTACAGGTCTACCACGGTAGTAGAAGCCAGCGCATTGAGGCCAGAAGCCGCCGAGCCCATAGCCGCCGACAGCACCACCGCAATCAGCAAGCCCACCAGGCCCTGCGGCAAGTACCGCAGCACGAAGGTCAGGAACACGTAATCGGTGTCTTTGGCCTCGGCCGAGGGGGCGGCTTTTTTCAGCAGGGCCTGCGCTTCGGTGCGCAGGGCGCGGGTGGCGGTGTTGGATGTTTGCACCTGGATTTGCGCAGCTGCCAATTGGCTGGCATCGTTAGCACGTAGCGCCTGCACCAGCTGCGTGTTGGCCGCTTGCTTTTCCTGGAACAGCTGGCGGTGTTTGGCCTCCAAAGCGCGCAGGGTGGGGCCGTACTCCACCGATTGGGCTACTTGGTCGTGGACGGGGCGGTTGAAGGTGAGCGGGGGCGCGTTGAACTGGTAGAACACGAACAGCAGCACCCCAATCAGCAGAATACCGAACTGCATGGGCACCTTCACCAGCCCGTTCATGAGCAGCCCGAGGCGGCTTTCGGTGATGTCGCGGCCGGCCAGGTAGCGCTGTACCTGGCTTTGGTCGGTGCCGAAATACGAGAGGGCCAGGAACAAGCCGCCGGTCATGCCCGACCAGAAGTTGTACCGGTCGTTGGGGTCGAAGTGAAAATCGACGAGGTTGAGCTTGCCCTGGTTGCCCGCCACCTGCATAGCCTCCGTGAAGCCCACATCGGCGGGCAGGTAGTGCACCAGCAGGTAGCCCGCCACCACCATCCCCGTGAAAATAACGGCCACCTGCCACTGCTGCGTCACGGCCACGGCCTGGGTGCCACCCGCCACGGTGTAAAAAATCATCAGCCCCCCAATCAGCCAAACCGTCAGGTTGATATTCCAGCCCAAAATAGCCGACAGCACCAAGGCCGGCGCGTACAACGACAAACCATTGCTAAGCCCCCGCTGCACCAGAAACAGCACCGCCGCCAACGTGCGAGTCCGCCTGTCAAAGCGCCCTTCCAGATATTCGTAGGCCGTAAACACCTGAAGCCGCTGGTAAATTGGGACGGCGAAAATAGCAATCAGGACCATGGCCAGCGGTAGGCCGAAGTAGAACTGAATGAAGCGCATGCCGTCGTCGTAGGCCTGGCCGGGGGTGCTGAGGAAGGTGATGGCCGAGGCCTGCGTGGCAATAATGCTAAGCCCGATGCCCCACCACTGCGCCTGCCGGTCGCCGAGCAGGTACGAATCCATGGTTGCGCCGGCGCGGCGGGTACGCCAGGTGCCGTAGCCCACAATAAAGAGCAGCGTACCACCCAGCACCAGCCAGTCGAGTACACTCATGCAAATAGACGGGTGAGGTACGTGAAAAACACTATTTCCACCGCCAACGCCCCTAGCACCAACCAGTACCAGGTGCGCCAGTTGGTGGCCCCGGTTGCCTCACCCCTAGCCTCACCCCCTAGCCCCCTCTCCTGTTGAGAGGGGAGACTAGTTTTAGCATTAGAGCTAGTTTCCGACTTTGCGGGTTCTTGATGCATGGGTGGGACAGGAGTAGATTAGAGCTAGAGAACTAGAAATTAGTCCCACCTCTCAACGGGAGAGGGGGCTAGGGGGTGAGGCTAGGGGTGAGGCCCCGGTTGGTCATTTCCCCAACGACACCATATTGGTTAAAAGGCGGTACGCGCCGGGTACGCCGGCTGGCAATTCGCGGAACAGGCTGAGGCCGGTGTAGATATAGTGGCCTTTGCCGTAGTCAGCTACCAGGATGGCGCTTTCCTTGGCCGATTCGTTGGGGTCGTGGCTGCTGATAACGGGCTGGTACTTGGCGTCCCACTGTGAAGGATAGTAGAGGCCCTGCTCCTGCACCCAGCCTTCAAAATCCTTGGCAGTTATCTTGTTGGGCGTGTTGAGCAGCGGCTGCTGCGGTTTCAGGAAAGTAATGGCCGCATTTTCCACCGTCACCCGGTCGCTGGAAAGGGTGAGCGGGTACGGCCCAATCTGGGGCATGACGGTGCCGCGGTTCACCACGTACTGTACTACCATGTTGCCGCCACTTTCGACGTAGCGCAGCAGCGTAGGCTGGAGCGTCTTAAGCTTATCGACCGTGTTGTAAGCCCTGATGCCGAGTACCACGGCATCGAAGCGGCGCAGGTTGGCGTCGGTAATATCTTCGGGCTTGAGCAGCGTAACGTTGTAGCCGATCTGGCGCAGCGCGTCAGGCACCTCGTCGCCGGCCCCCATCAGGTAGCCGATTTCCTGGCCCTTGCGCTTGAGGTCCAGCTTCACCAGCGGGGCCACAGCTTCGGGGAACAACGTTTGGGTGGGAATGTGGTTGTATTCGATAACCTGGTAGCCCCGCGAATACGCCTGCCCGTCCACGGTAGCCACGGCACGTAATTCGGTTTTGCCCTCGGCCACCCCCGCCCCCGGCAACACCCGGAACTGCACGGTCTGTTCGGCGTCTTTGCTGGCCAAATCAAACGGAATGCTGGCTGGCTCCGCTTTCCAGCCGTTGGGCAGCGTAAGCGCCACCGCGCCTTTCACGCCCGCCTTGCCGGCCCGCAGCGTTACGGGCACCGTTTTGGGCTGGTTGTTGGCGAAGACGTAGGCCTGGCCGGCTATGTTCACGGCCACAGGCGGCACCACGGTCAGCGGGCGGTACTTTTCTCCTTCCACCGGGTCGGTGCTTTTGTACTGGACGGGGATAACGTAATATAAACTATGCTTCCCCCCTATAGACACACTAAAACTTAAATTCACAGCGGCCAGATTTTCAGGAGTGCCTATTACATCTGCTTCCGACGCTCGAATCAACTTAACTGATCTAAAAGACTGTGGCTCTATATGGAAAGCGGCAACAACAGCAGGAATGCGGTACATACCGACCGTTGGCTTTTCCAGTAGCCAGTACGGCTGCGTAATACCTTGTGCTGGCCGTTCTATATCAGTTGATTTCTCGGGCAATATGTCTACTGTGGTTGAACTACGGAAAGGCACATTCTGCTTCAATTCCCCTTTGACTATTGCACTGGGGAGAAGCTCAAATGATACTTGCAGAGGAGAACGGTTGACGGCCTCAATTTTTACTTCAAGTTTTCCACTCGGCGTAACTGTTGGCGAAAGAGTTGTAGCTTCTATATGCAAGCCAATACAAGCGGCGAGTAATTGGTCTAGCTCAGATTCTT
The DNA here is from genome assembly GCF_036387835.1 of Hymenobacter sp. Taxonomy (GTDB): domain Bacteria; phylum Bacteroidota; class Bacteroidia; order Cytophagales; family Hymenobacteraceae; genus Hymenobacter. Next base: position 9,660 of record NZ_DASVSY010000069.1, read on the forward strand.
TTTCAATCAACCACAAAACAGCGTAGGCAGCTTCCCGTTGGCTTGCAGTTGCTTCAGAACTATAGACAGCGTCATTAAGCTCCACTTCAGTAAGCCTATCCATAGCTTGGCGAGCCGCAACCAGCCCCGCCACACTAGCCGCCGGATTGGCCGCATTATACTTCCGAATTACCTCATCGAGCAGCTTGCCCACGGCCGCGCCGCCGGGCACCCGGTTCCAGGTCATGTCAATGCCTTCGAACGGGTCTTTGGTGGCCTTGTCGCCTTTTACATACTGCAGATACTCCAGCGCTTCGCCGCGCGTGGCGGCCGAGCCGAAACCCTGGCTTTTGTGCTGCGAGCGGCTGCGAGCCGCAATTTCGCCGTAGCTCTGGCCGAGCAGCGCGTTGTAGCCGCCGGCATCGAGCTTAAGGTAGCCATCCATATTTTCACCGGGCTTCACGAAGAAGCTGCCGGTGTTCCAGTAAAGGCGCTTGGGCTGCCACGCCTGCACATATTTCAACTGCTCGGGAAACCGTTTCGGGTCGCCAGCCGCATCAAAAGCTTCGGCGGCCAGGATGGCGGAGGCGGTGTGGTGGCCGTGCCCGCCGCGGCCGTCGGTGGGGAAACGGGTGATGAGTACGTCGGGGCGGCGCTGCCGGATCACCCACACCATGTCGGCCAGCACCTGCTCTTTGTCCCAGATGGTGAAGGTTTCCTCCGGTGATTTCGAGAAGCCGAAATCGTTGGCGCGGGTGAAAAACTGCCGGCCGCCATCAATACGGCGGGCCGCCAGCAGCTCCTGCGTCCGAATCACGCCGAGCTGTTCGCGCAGCTCCGGGCCAATCAGGTTCTGGCCGCCGTCGCCGCGGGTGCAGCTCAGGTAGCCGGTTTCCAATAGGCGGCCGTTGGCGAGGTAGGCTATCAGGCGGGTGTTCTCGTCGTCGGGGTGAGCCGCTATGTAGAGCACCGAGCCCAATACATTGAGCTTCTTGAGGCCCAGCAGGATTTCCGAGGAAGAATACGTTTTGGGAGCCTGGGCACGGGCTTCTTCAACGAGCAATGCAGAATGAAGAACAAAGAATGCCAGCAGGGCGGCGCGCAACGAACGAAGAGGCATCAGGAATCGAAGTGAAAGCAAGGGCAGTAAATATACAGGCTGATGCGGCAGCTTAGCCGCATCAGCCTTCCGACGGTGCTAAGAACCTGTCCAACTAGAGTAGCCCGCTTGATCTGGTGTCCGCTTGTCGAAGCATCTCACGCGCTGGCATAGGAACTAGCAACTGATTCCACCACCACTAGTGAGACACCTCAGCAAGCAGACGCCAGATCAAGCAGGCCAATCTAGTTGGACAGGTTCTTAGGCTGGCTGCTTGCGTAGCCAACCACAGCACGGCAGCAGCTGACACTGGAAGCATGGAGTCAACCGCGAAATAAGCGAAGTGTTGATTTTGGTCGACGTTTCCTTACCAGCCTACATAAAAAAGTCCTTCCAAACAGTTGGAAGGACTTTCTTGCCTAAGAAATAAGTCAGACTATTCTTTCAGCAGCTTGATTGCTTGCTGCTCTCCGTTCAAACTTAAGCGCAGGTGATACAACCCCTTCGGCAAGCCACTCAATTCGGGCAGCTTCAATTGGCTGGTGCCTGCCGCCAAGAGTAAGGATTGATTGAAAACCGTGCGCCCTAGCATGTCCGTTACCATGACGGTGCCGGAGCGGGTGCCTTCCTGCGTGGGCAGCGTCAACGTCAGCTCACTACTGAAAGGGTTGGGAGCAGCAATGAGTGCTGCCAACGCTCCTTCTTTACCGAAATTGACAACCCGAGGGCCATAAAAGGTTTCTTTGCCGTCGAGGTCTACTTGGCGCAAACGGTAATAGCGTACACCCGCTTTGCCAGCTTCAATGTCAGTATAGGTGTAGCGACGACGGCCAACACTGCTTCCTTCACTCTGGCTAGACGCAAAGCTTAATGCCCGAAACGTACGACTATCAGTTGATACCTGTACTTCATAACCGCGGCTGTCTTCTTCCGAAGCGGTTTCCCAGCTCAATTGCACATTAGCTTCCTGGCGCTTGGCTTCGAAGCTAACCAATGCAACAGGCAAAGGACCTTGGCTAACAGTAAAGGTTCTCTGATAATTCAACATATTCTTGCTGTAGTACATGATTCCCGTGGCGCCATCAGCACATCTGTCAAAACTCGCCGTTACGAACACCTCCACTATATAGCTTCCCGGAGTCAGTCCCCTTATGACATTCACATTATTAGTGGGGTTAAATCTATCGCCCCAACGTTGGTCGCCTGGATTATATGGTTGGTTCGGGTTATTAGGATTAGCTGAACCACCTATATCGGCTCCGAAGCGTAATTGAATCCGGGTGTAATTTTCTAAAGGAACGTTTCCAGGTGTTCCATCTCGGTGTACATAATAATACAAATCAGCGCCTGTGATATCGCAGCCACTGTTTTTATAGGTCTTAGTCTCCCCTCCACGGATTATCAAAGATTCATTGGTGCTAAAATCGCCAAAGCTCTCCCCATCGAAATCACTATAGGATGTATTTGTGAGGGGACCATTGAGGTCATAAATCACCTCATTGGCACTCTTGACTTTTGCAACAACGAAGACGTCAAAAAAGCCTCTGTTATTGCCCGTGTTAAACTGCGCTTTGGCAGTGGGCAGGGTAAACAAGAACAGCAGCGGCAATAGCCAGACTTTCCGCCTGCGTATTACGCTTGTAGATAAGTGAGCAAGTAGAGTCATTTTCATAGCTTGAAAAAGAGGTGGAAAACTAGGGGTATGAACAAAGGGCAAACACAAACAGAAAAGCCCGTCAGCAGGTAGCTGACGGGTGGTAGGAAACATTTGGACAACTGAAAATTTCAAGTTTTTCCTCAATACCTCTTCCCACCACTGACTCGCATAAGAACCCTATTCAGTATTGGTTCAGTGCTGCAAACTTACGCAAAACCCATGCCTATGTTGTGATCCTAGGAAACAATAGAAGAAATTCAGTTTGTGTCCCTGACGCTGAATTTGTTTCGGTACTTTGGCAGTAAAGCCGAATTAAGTTGGCTACATTTTGTTATGTCCCGTACTTTCTGCTTTCCCACCGCTTATCTTTTCTGATGTCGTTTCCTGTTTCTTCCCAGTTGCGAAGTCTTGGTTTGGCCTTGCTGCTGCCCATAGCCAGCGTGGCCCAAAGCGCAGCACCGGCTGCCTTACCGGCTGTGCCCATTCAACAGTGGTATCACCTCGACCCAACCGCCGACAAAGTGATGGGTGTGAGTGCCAAGCGCACCTACGAGGAGCTGTTGAAAAACCGGACCTCTACGCCAGTGGTAGTGGCCGTTATTGATGCCGGTATCGACACAGCACATGCCGACCTGAAGCGCGTGCTCTGGACGAATCCGCGCGAAATAGCCGGCAACGGTCAAGACGACGACAAGAACGGCTACGCCGACGATGTGCGCGGCTGGAACTTCTTGGGGGGCAAAGACGGCCGCAACGTAGATGTAGAAACCTACGAAGACACCCGCATTCTGGCCAAGCTCAAGCCGCTCTACGAAGGCAAGGTGCGCACGGCCGTACCCGCTGCCAAGCGCGCCGAATTCGACCTCTACCAGAAAGTAAAGAAGAGCCAAGCTGATAAAGTAGCCGAAAATACCACTCAGTATAATTCGCTCAGCGAAAACTACAAGCTAACCGAAAGCGGAGCTGAGAACCTCCGTCAGGCCCTGAATGTATCCCGCCTTGACACCGCCACGCTGCACCGGGCCAAGCCCACTGATCCTAATCTGTTGCGGGCTGCTATAAGCTTGGACGCCAACCTGCGTGCTGCCGGCTACCCCGACCTGGAAACGGTGCTTAAGGAGATGAAGGAAGGCATGGACCAGAGCAAAGACCTGCTCGATTTCAGTTTAAACCCCGCCTTCAACCCGCGCGCTACCATCATCGGCGACGACCCCACGAACGTGAACGACCGCCTCTACGGCAATCGTGACACCCACGGCCCCGACCCTTCCCACGGCACCCACGTGGCCGGCATCATTGGGGCCGACCGTACCAATAGCCTCGGTATTTTAGGTCTCGCCGACAACGTGCGCCTGATGGCCGTGCGGGCCGTACCCAATGGCGACGAGCGTGACAAAGACGTGGCCAACGCCATTCGCTACGCCGTCGACAACGGAGCGAGCATCATCAACATGAGCTTCGGCAAATACTACTCGCCCCAGCGCGAAGCAGTGGAAGCCGCCATTCAGTACGCCGAAAAGAAAGGCGTGCTGCTAATACACTCGGCTGGCAACGAAAGCCAGGACATCGATACCAATGTCGAGTTTCCGTCGCCGATTTACCTGAACGGCAAGCGCATCCCGAACATGATAACCGTGGGAGCTACGGCTCGCCTCAATGACAACCACATGGTAGCCGAGTTTTCCAACTACGGCAAAAAGAATGTGGATGTGTTTGCGCCCGGCAATCAGATTTACTCTACACTGCCTGGCCAAGAGTACGGCAACAAAAGCGGCACTAGCATGGCATCCCCGGTAGTATCGGGCATAGCAGCCGTCCTGAAGTCATATTTTCCCAAGCTCACGGCCGAAGACTTGAAGCGCATTATCTTGCAGTCAGCCGTAGTCTACCATACCAAAGTACTGAAGCCGGGCACCACCAAAGAGGTGGATTTCGCTGAATTGTCGAGTACGGGTGGGCTGGTCAACCTCTACCAAGCCGTGCAGTTGGCCGCTCGCCAAACTCCCTAAACCAACTTATTGAGCAACAAAAACGCCATCGCATTCAAAGTACGATGGCGTTTTTGTTGTAGAATAAGCCTAGGCTATTCGTTATGCACGTACTCTGCTTGGCATTTGTAAGCGCAGTCCACTCATAGTAATCTGTGGAATTGTTGGGTGCGGGTAAGGCACTGGCACCAAGCCCCACCGGTTGTGACTAGGTTTGCCTGGCAATAGCAGAAGCAGCAACAAAGCGGGCAGGTTCAGGATGGGCACAACCAATGCTAGGGCATACCAGCCACTCAACCCTAAGTCATGAAAACGGCGTACGGACAATAAGGCCGTAGAGCCCGTGCAAACCACAATTAGCAGTGCTATTAGTCCTGAGTGCATCCAGTTTTCAGGGTCGACCGGCGGATGCACCAGTTCCAATGGAATCAAAATGATTATCAATTGAATCCCATAGTTGCATCGACATAGTCGCCCTTGAAGAAAAGTTAACTGCTCCATAACTAAAAAAAGTTAAAAGTTTATCATCGCTTTAATAGAAGTGTCAGTTGATTTCAAAAGCTAGGCCAATTCGGCTTACAATCCGTTTCGGAACGCTTAATATAGAGACTACCAAGATAAATGCAATAGCACTTTTTTGTATTTTCTATTATTGACGCTATCGATGATAACATCTGAAATCAGCAGCCAAAATTTAAAATTCATCCAGTGCAATTTTTACTTAGAATCATCTATTTTTTTACATACTATCGACTAAACAGACTTTTATTAGAAATCATTGAATTAATGATGAACAATCTTGTAAAGTCTTCAACGTAAAATTTTGTTTTAACTAGCTCTACAAATTATGCTTTAGCTATTATAAGTGGATTGCATTCACTACTTGTTTCTCTTGATGCCGATAAATGTTACAAACCATCTACTCTTGTTTATCTTATTTCTATATCAACCTGAATCTGTTTTTCAAGAATATAGCCTTACCAGTGCCTATTTACGCTACAGCAAAGCTCGGTTCGTTTCCCGCTTTGACTCTGAAGAAGCTTTCCGTTTCTGCATTTGGGGCGTTCATTGAAATTATAAGCATAATATCAGCAATACCCGGAGGTATAAAGAACAGCTCAACGCTTATTCTTGTGCTTGCCTCAAGTGCCTGTCTTCCAGACCTACTTAAGCTGGCCCTTCGTCACACCGCAGTGCCGCAAAGCGACGTGCTTTTGTATAAGTCAAAACAGGTGCTGTTGGCACAATAAAGGCAAAAAAGCCCAGCAGTGGATAAATGCAATTCAGATTAGAGGCAGCAATGATAAAGGCATGCTAAGTCTATGAAAAGCATACCCATGGTTCACTGAAATATGGGTTAGTCATCAACGGGTAGTAGCAAACGACCGCCTCATGCCACTTAACTTCGCAGCATGATCAATTCTTTGGTTTTACAAGACCTCTATATATATCCTGTGAAGTCGTTGGGCGGTATTCGACTCAGCGAAGCAACCACCGAGCAACGCGGCCTCCGCCACGATCGGCGCTGGCTGCTTGTGAATGAGCGCAACCAGTTCATGACCCAGAGGCAAAATTCAGCTATGGCGTTGCTGCGCGTGGCTCCTGCCTTCAATGGGTTCCTGCTCACCCATGCCCAGCGCCCCGATTTGCTACCGCTCTATGTTCCGTTCGAAGCCACCCCGGAGCGAACTTTGTTCGTGACCATTTGGGACGATATGGTATTTGGCTGGCGGGGCTCTTCTGAGGCCGATGAGTGGCTCAGCGAAGCCCTCGGGCAGACTTGCAAGCTGGTTTATATGTCGGATATGGTGCGGCGCGACGTGGAGCCGGAGTGGAATCCGGAAGGCCAATTGGTAAGCTTTGCCGATGGCTACCCTTTCCTGCTTGTTGGGCAAAGCTCACTCGATGAGTTGAACTCCCGCCTCCCCGACCCCGTGCTTATGGACCGGTTTCGGCCTAACCTTGTGTTCAGCGGCGGTACTGCCTTCACAGAAGACAGCTGGGAAAATTTTCGGGTTGGAGAAGTGCTTTTCCGCGCTGTGCGCCCCTGTGCGCGATGCGTCATGACCACCGTAAATCAGCAGACAGCTCAAAAAAGCGCACTCGGCGAACCACTACGTACGCTAGCCACCTACCGCACTGTAGGCAAGAAAGTGCTATTCGGGCAAAACGTAACGACTACCCGCTCCGGCCTGCTTCGCACCGGCGACCAAGTGGAAGTGCTTAGCCTGAAGCCCTGATACCTGATATAGTAAGCTGTAAGGCGGTGAGGCAGTGGTGCCACGGCTTTTTTGGTCGTGGCACCACTATCGTTGAACGACACCATGTGGAACAACATTGGGCGAGCATCAGCAACGATAGTGGTACCACAACTGGAAAAAGATATGGCACCACCCGCGCCATAAGCTACTTCACTAACTCACTATTTTACCACCTCATGGATCGTGCTTTTCTCCTTGACTTCCTCCGCAACCTAGCAGCCAACAACCACAAGGTCTGGATGGATGAGAATCGTGCTTTCTATCATCAGGCTCGCGCCATTTACACGGCGCTGGTGCAAGAGGTTCTGGTCGGATTGCAGGAGTTTGAACCAGATTTACGCGCCCTTACGCCTGCGGACGTTATGTTCCGCATCAACAAAAACGACCGTTCGCAACGCGACCCGGAACCCTACAAGCGGCGCATGGGAGCTGGCATGAAGCGCGGTGGCCGACACGCGCCTTGGGCCGGTTATTTTCTGGCGGTGCAGCCCGAAGGCCACACTTGGACGGGTGCTGGTATCTGGAAACCTGATACGGCTAGCTTAACCCGAATACGCCAAGAGATTCACTACAGTGGTTCTGAGTTCAGGGCGCTACGCGAAGACCCTGCGCTTCAGCGCTATTTCCCGGCGGGCCTGCAAGGGGAGCGGCTGCAACGCCCACCCCGCGGCTACGATCAGCAGACTCCCGACCTAGAATGGCTGCTCTTAAAAGAGTTCAGGGTTTCCCAAACCTTCTCCGACAGCGAAGTGCTACGCCCCGATTTTGCCGCCCGCGTAGTAACCAGCCTGCGTACCACACAGCCCCTGGTGCGATTCCTCAACCAAGCAATAAGTAATGAGCAATGAAGAATAAGGAATCAGCAGCCGAAGGCTAATCAATAAGGAAATTCTTCATTGCTTGTTCTTCAAAACAGCCCGAACAACGTGCTATTGATTCGCTCGATGATGGTACCAAGGTCTTCGGGGTTTCGCACGTAGTCGAGGTGGTTGACGTCGACGATGAGCAACTTACCGTGCTTGTAGTTGCTGATCCACTGCTCGTAGTGCCCGTTCAGGTTCTTGAGGTAGTCGATCTTGATGTTGTTTTCGTAGTCGCGGTTGCGCTGCTGAATCTGATGGATAAGCCGCGGCAGATCGGCACGCAAATACAGCAGCAGATCGGGCGGGCGCACCAGGTTAATCATAGACTCGAACAAGCCTAGGTAATTGTGGTAGTCGCGCTCCGTCATCAGGCGCGAATCGTGCAGATTGGCGGCGAAAATGTGCGCATCTTCGTAGATGGTCCGGTCCTGAATGACGCCTTTGCCAGCAGCTTGCAGTTCTTTGATGCGCTGCGTCTGCTGGAAACGGCTGTTCAGGAAATACACCTGCAAATGGAAGGCCCAGCGGGGCATGTCGTCATAAAAATCCTTGAGGTAAGGATTATGATCGACGTCTTCCAGAAATACTTCCCAATTAAAATGGTGAGCCAGCTTGTTGGCCAGCGTGGTTTTGCCAGCTCCAATGTTGCCGACGATGGCAATGTGCATACAGGTGAAGAAAGAATGCGTGGCTGGCCGCCGTGGCGCAGCTCAAGCAACAAAAGTACAGAATCAAGTTGCTAGGCCCGCACTCCTTTTATTACATTAATTCTTTGCTATATTACTACTCAAGCGCTATGCTCCCCTCTATCATACCCCCTCCTATGTATCCCGCCCGTCCTGAATTAGCGTCAGCTCCTTCCTCGCTTTCAAGTCCTGATGCGCAGGCTACGGGCCTGGTACTGGATGTCCATGGCGCGCCGCTACTCCAGCAGTTTTACTACCCTGCCGAGCAAATGCTATATGTCCAATGGTTTGGCAACCTCACCGTCGAATCAGTTGTGACCGGAGCCAACGCCGTACTCCAGACGCAGGAGCAACTCCGGTTTCCCTTGCTGCTCAACAACAAGCACGCCTCTACCGGCGACTGGAGTGAAGCCATGGAATGGTTGGAATTTGAGTGGCTACCGCGGGCTTACGTCTTGGGGCTCCGGGCCTTTGCCTACGTTTTCGCCCCCGACCTAAACAACCAGCTGGCCTCGCTGGACTTTGTAGCCCGCTCCAGCCAGCTGTTGTCTATTCGGGTTTTTTATGATGACGCTGTTGCCCGCAACTGGCTGCAAAAGCACCTGCCACAATAAAGCAAGCTTCAGTACCGCCCTAAGGGGTTAGTTGTCCATCACTTCTTTGGCACCCCGGGCCGCTTCGAGCGTGCGGAACTCACCTTGCCAAGAACGAATTCGCACCCGGTCTTCCAGTGGCAGTTGCTCGCGTACTTGGTCGTAGCGAGTATTCAAATTGGAGAGTACCACGCCCGCTTTGCTCCAGTCGGCGGCGGTCCACTGGCGGCGCTGCTCCCGGGTAGACCCAATGAAGCGTGCGTAGAGGTCGGGTAGTTCGGTAGCGCGGGCGCGGCTCAGCACCACCTTCTCACCGAGCAAGCGGTCCTGGGTTTGCTGAACGGTTTCGGGGCGGCGCGCCTTGGCATCTAGGCTGTCTTGTTTGGCGGCCCAATCCTCGTAGCGTTTCTTTTGGTCGCCGTACTCGCGTTTGCCCTGCGACGAAAGACTGTCTACGCTGCGGTCGATGCGCTGGCTTTGCCGGTCGAACTCGGCGCTGATGCGGGGCATTTCGCGGCGTACGCCTTCCTCAGCGCGGTTTAGCTTGTCGCTCACCCAATCACTGAAAACCCGTAAATCGCGCTCTACGCCTACAGCAGTTTGGGAAGTAGACGTTTGCGTGGTGGATTTCTGTGTAGCCGGCTTCTGCAGGGCTGGCTTTTGAGTAGTTGTTTGTTGGGCTTGAACGGCAGATGCCGAGGCCAACGTAACTAACAGGAGCGACAGGGGAAAAGCGAGACGTTTCATGAGGAACAGGTAAGGGGAATGACCTAACAACGGTCGAGTACTTGTCGGTTATACGTCAGCCTAACAATTTCCGACCCAAAACGACGAAATAGGGCTCTAAGTTCGGTTCTTACCGGGAAAATGCCGTTTTTGCAGCCTATGTCTGCTTTTGCTTCCGCTGCTATTTCCATCCGGCCCGCCGCTCTGGCCGACATTCCCATCATCGTCGAGTTGGCCGAAGCTACCTGGGAACCAACCTACCGGTTCATCATCTCCAAGGAGCAAATTGATTACATGTACCGGGTTATCTACACGCCGGCGTCGCTGCAACGCCAGATGACCAACGACCAGCACACGTTTCTGCTGCTCTACACCAACGACGAGCCCGCAGGCTTTGCTTCGTTTTCGCGCTTACCACTGGAAACCAGTGTTTTCAAGCTGCACAAAATCTACGTGTTGCCCTCTCATCAGGGCCAGGGGCTGGGCCAACACCTGGTGGCCGCCGTAGAGGAAGTTAGCCGTTCGGCCGGCGCCCACGCCCTAGAGTTGAATGTGAATCGCAACAACCCCGCGTTGGCTTTTTACGAACACCAAGGATTCGCCCGGAACCGAGAGGAAGATATTGCCATCGGTCCTTTCTGGATGAACGACTACATCATGCGTAAAGAATTACGCTAGCGATGAGATGGTGAAGTGCTGAAAGATGAAGTTATGAATGGTGCCACGAGGCCCTCCAGGCAGTTTGTGGTGCCATTTGCAACTTCATCTTTCAGCACTTCACCGTCTTACCAACTCATCATTTTACAACTTCACCAACTAACGCTTATGGCTACGAAACTCACAGTACTTAGCAACGGCTCCCTCCGCGTGGAGGGCACTGACATTGAATTGGTTGACGCCCAAGGGCAACCTTACGGCCTTGGTGGCCGGGAAAGAATCAGCATCTGCCGCTGCGGCCTTTCCAACCAGAAACCTTTCTGCGACGGGTCGCATAAAGGCCATTTCGAGCATGCTGCTGTTGCCTTCGATTTGCCGGCGCCTAAGCCTGCCGCACCGCCCGTAACCCCGCCCATCAGCCCCGACCTCGGCACGCAGCCGCAGTAAGTTACAGTAGTACTGAAAACACACAAGCCCCTGACAATCTGCACGATTGCTAGGGGCTTGTGTGTTTGATGAGCTTGTGAGCGTTTATTGTTAGGCTTGGAACAAGGAGTTAACCAAGTTGACATATTCCTGGCGAGCTTCGTCGGCGCTTTTGCCTTTGAGGCTGCTCCAAGCGTCGTATTTGGCAATGGCTTTGAAGTCGAAGCCGCCGGGCCGGTCGCCGGTTACGTCGCCTTCGGAGGCTTGTTTGTAAAGCGAATAGAGCTGGAGCAACACGGTGTTGGAGGGTTTGCTGGTCAATTCTTTGCTGCGCGCGGCGGCGGCTTCGAATTCTTCAGGAGTGGCCATGGAGAGCGAATGAGTGAAGGGGCGGTTGAAAGGACCGGAAGGTACGCAGGGCAACAGGAATTTACGCTGCAAGCAGCGTTTTTTCACGTGACTTTGATACCTCTGCAGTTCATCTCGCTCCTGCTGCCACCTAGCTAATGCGCAATAGAGTTTCGGCTAGAGGCGCGTCATTCAGCTGAAAAGCACTTATTTAGACGAATGGCGGCTTTTTCTGCTTCATCCCATCCCTTTTTATGTACCGAAAGACACTTTTACTTTCTGCCTTAGGGCTGGTATTACACTTGTCCACCGCGCAAGCTCAGAAAACCTACCTGCACTGCGGCCGGCTGTTGGACATGCGCCAAGAGCGCGCCCAAACCGAAGCCACCGTAATAGTGGAAAACGGCCGCGTGGTAGCCGTGCAGAAAGGCTACCAAACCGGCGGCCCGGCCGACAAGGTTATCGACCTGAGAAACCGCATGGTGCTGCCCGGCCTCATCGACTGCCATGTGCATCTGGAAGGTGAAACCAGCAAAAACAATCAGGTGGAAACCTTCACCCAGAACCCGGCCGATATTGCCTTCAACTCCCTGGATCATGCCCGCAAAACCTTGTTGGCCGGCTTCACGACGTGCGCGACCTGGGCGGCTCGGGCGTGAACGTAGCCTTGCGCAACGCCGTGAATCGGGGACAGGTAGTTGGACCGCGCATTTTCACGGTGGGCAAAGCCATATCCGGCACCGGTGGCCACATGGACCCCACCAACGGCTACCGCCTCAACCTGATGGGCACCCCCGGCCCCGCCGAGGGCGTAATCAACGGTCCTGACCAGGGCCGGCAGGCCGTGCGGGAGCAATACAAGCGCGGCGCCGACCTCATCAAAATTGCTAGCACCGGCGGCGTTCTGAGCGTGGCCAAAGACGGCTCGGCCCCCCAAATGACAGAAGAAGAAATAAAGGCGATAGTGGAAACGGCCCACGACCTGGGGCTGCGCGTGGCCTGCCACGCCCACGGCGCCGAGGGTATGAAGCGCGCCGTGCGGGCGGGCGTCAACAGCATCGAGCACGGCACCCTCATGGACGACGAAACCATGCGGCTAATGGTGAAAAACGGCACCTGGTACGTGCCCACTATCACGGCCGGCAAATCGGTGGCCGACTCAGCCAAAATCCCGAACTACTATCCACCCCTCGTAACGCCAAAGGCCATGGCCATTGGACCGAAGTTGCAAGGCACGTTTGGACGAGCGTATAAGGCCAAGGTGAAAATTGCCTTCGGGACCGATGCTGCTGTGTTTCGGCACGGCGTCAACGCGCTGGAATTTCAATATATGGTAGAAGCCGGGATGCCCGCCTACGAGGCCTTGCGTAGCGCCACCGTTTTGGCCGCCGAGTTGCTCGATCAAACCGCCAACCTTGGGACGCTGGAACCCGGCAAGTTTGCCGATGTAGTAGCCGTGGATGGCGACCCAACACAGGATATCAAAGTTATGCAGCGGGTGCGGTTTGTAATGAAGCAGGGCGTAGTTTATCGGCAAGAATAAGCACGGAAACCAGTTGAATTTAACTTATTTGTTGCTGTCCGAAAATTAGGACTGTGCCATAGAGAAATACCTTGTTGGACGTGTTCAGTGAAGTTGCGTGCTCCAGCTTTCCATTCATTGTTACTTTCATTTTTTGCTGAAATCTACTCGTGAAAATCTTTACCGCTCTTACCACGCTGCTGGTTGCAGCCGTAGGCCTACCTGCTCTGGCGCAAACTGAATTAAACACGCAGCCACCGGCCGGGCCGAGCCGGCGTATGAGTCCGCCCGCTACGGCCGTTGCCCGGCCCATTGATTTAAGCAACTACCGTAAATCTACTTTGGGTATCGACCTAGGCTGGGGTGGGCCTTATGGTGGCCTGGGGGTTTATTATGCCTACCTGCTAGGCCCTAGCACAGATGTGAATGCGGGCGTTGGTGTTGGGTTCGGCGGTAAGATAGGAGTTGGGGTACGGCAGTATCTGAGTTCTGGCAAGCAACTCTCACCTTATCTTGGCCTTAACCTGTCACGCTCGGGCCGGGTGGCTAATTTCAATTTCACCTTAAACGAAAACACACCTTCGGAAGAAACAGCAGCAGTGCAACTCGCGCCTAGTACGGTGCTGAATTTGCGCTCGGGCTTGCGTTGGCAGCCGGGCAGGGTTGGGCTTATCGGTACCTTAGGCTACGGCGTGCGCCTCTCCAACGATCCGGTAACGTACGTTTCCACTTCCACCGGTCAGTCTCCCTCCGACCAAATGCGTGATTTCATGGGTATATTCAGCCCCGGCGGCCTCGAAATATCCATTGGCATGAGCATTGGGCTGGGTCGGTAGTTAGCAAGCCTTTATTCTGTTCTTCTGTTGGCAGTTCCCGCGTCCAACTCTTCCTCCCGTTTGCTGCGCCTGCTCGGTATGGGGTTTGGGCTGGCTGTGGTAGTGGGCGGCACCACCGGTACGGGGGTGCTCCGCTCACCCCGCGAAGTGGCCGAAGCCGTAGGCTCGCCAAACGGAGTGCTGCTGGTGTGGCTGGCAGGCGGGTTTTACGCGCTGCTAGGCGCTAACTCCATTGCCGAACTTGGGGCTATGCTGCCGCAGGCCGGCGGCTGGTATGGTTATGCGCACCGTGCTTTCGGCGAATTCGTGGCAGTGGTAGTTGGCTGGGGCGACTGGGTGAGCAGCTGCGTAACCGGCGCTTTAGTGGCCCTAATGATGGCCACCTATGTGGCAGGGCTGGTACCCGAGCTGACTGGCCACGAGCGCACCGTAGCAGCGGCCGCAGTGGGCGTGCTCGGGCTTATTCAGTGGCGTGGCCTGCGCGAAGCCAGTCGAGCGCAGGAGCTAACAGCGTTGCTTATGGCGCTGGCCTTGGCGGTACTGCTGGTTGGCAGTTGGTGGCTACCGGCCGCTCCGGCTTTGCATAAGGGTGCCGCGGGGCCAGGTGCGCTGGCGCTGGTAGTGGCCTTTCAGGCGGTCATTTTTGCGTACGATGGGTGGTACGCCGCCATTTATTTTGCCGAGGAAGACCACGATCCGGCTCGTGCCGTGCCGCGCTCCATGCTGTTGGGCGTGGGCCTTGTTATTTTCACGTATGCCTTACTCAATGCGGCGCTGCTGCACACGCTGCCGTTCAGCCAGCTGGTTGCCACCGATCTGCCACTCGCCGAAGTAGCCGACCGGCTGCTAGGTGCCTGGGGGCGACGCGCCATGTTAGCGGTGGCAGTGCTCGGTCATTTGGGCGTGCTCAACTCGGTGCTGCTCATGGCCACCCGGGTGCTGTTTGCCCTAAGCCGCGACGGGCACCTGCCCCGCCCCCTGGCTCAGGTGCACGAGCGGGGCACGCCGCGTCCGGCGCTGCTGGTGGCAACGGGCCTGACGCTGGTGTTGCTGGCCACCGGCAGCGCCGAGCAGTTGCTAGCCGTCACGAGCATTTTGTTTGTGAGTTACTATGGTGTTGGGTTTGGGGCGGTGCTTTGGCTGCGCCGGACCGCGCCGGAGCTGCCCCGCCCCTACCGCGCCTGGGGCTACCCCTACACTACCGGTTTGGCGCTGCTGGTTTCTATCGGCTTTTTGATCAGCAATGCCGTGGCCGAGCCCGGCAATACGCTTCTCGCCGTCGGACTCGTAGCGGGTAGTTATCCGCTCTACAAATTATCTACGCGTCGCCACTAATGAAGGCCTATAGCTGTCATTCAGAAGGCGGGTTTCACTACCTCAACTATAACAATTATTCGGTAGCTCCACGTAGAGGGAGGATTTTGCGCCTCCCCACTCTCCGCCATGAAACCATCCGACCTTAATACTCTCCTCAAGAAGTTTCTACAGTACAAGCTCACCGTGGCTTTCGCGGAGAGCTGCACGGCGGGTTTGCTGGCTTCCGAATTCGTGAAAGGCGAAGCCAGCAGCGAGGTACTCCTCGGCTCGGTTGTGACCTACCATCCCGTAGCTAAGCAGCGCCTGCTGGGCGTAAAGAAAGAAACGCTAGCCATGTACACCGCCGAAAGTCAGCAAGTCACCAACGAAATGGTGATGGGCCTGCACAAGCACCTGCCCGCCGCCGACATTTGCGTGGCCGTAACGGGCCTGTGCGGCGCGGGTGCCTCCGAGTCTGACGAGAAGCCCGTAGGCACTATGTACTTCACGATTCTGCACGAAAACCGCGCGAAAGAGCTGCGCCAAGAGTTTGAAGGCGACTGCGACAAAGTGCGCCAACTAGCCGTCGACTTCATCTTTCAGCACCTCAATGAACTCCTCGACAACTACGCCGAGCAGCACGCCAACGACGCCATCGTCACCAAAATAGAACAGAACTAAGCGGTGAATGAGTAAGTGAGTGACTGAGTGAAGCCGCCTAAGCCGCCTCATGGCGCGGACGTTAGCTGACAGCCATACTACTCGCGCCAGAGGCTACTTCACTCAGTCACTCACTTACTCATTCACTCCCTATTCCAGCTTATTCGGCAGGTCGAGCACCAGCTTTAGGTTTTGGCGGACGATGTCGCCCATGGTGCGGCAGCGGTTGAAGGCGATGGTTTGGTGGTGCAGATTGAGCTCGGCTTTGAGTTGGGCTATTTTTTCGGGTGGGGCTAGCTCTTCGCGGCGCATGCAGTCCATGAGAGCTTTGAGGCGGTAACGTTCCAGGCGCACCCGACGCAGCATCAGTACCCGCTCCTCGGTTTGGTACTGGCGAATGGCTTCGGCCTTGAGGAAGCGGCTGCACATCTGGATGACAGCCAGATTATCCTTAAAGTACTGGGGCAAGTACATAGTTTTGCGGCCTTCGTAGCTCTGCTGGTCGAAGTCGATGGCCCGGACGCGGTACTGCTCGGCTTCGAGGTCGGGCGTTACGACTATTACGTAGTTGTAGGAGCGCATGTCGCCGAGCAGGCGGGCAAAGCACCGCTCGTTGAACTTCACAAACTCCTTGGCAATGCGTACTTGGTT
This sequence comes from Hymenobacter sp., assembly GCF_036387835.1. Lineage (GTDB taxonomy): Bacteria > Bacteroidota > Bacteroidia > Cytophagales > Hymenobacteraceae > Hymenobacter. The sequence goes on from NZ_DASVSY010000069.1 coordinate 25,908, forward strand.
GAACTGCATCTGCGGCATGCGGGTCCGAATGAAATCATCGCCGGGAATGCCGGCAATGTGCTCTTCTACCAGCGTGTCGCCGCTTACGAGGTAGCTCAGGCGGTTCGGCGACAAAAGGTGCTCTAGTTCCAGGCCGTACACGCGCGAGGCATCGGCCGTTTTCACGTAGAAGTAGTCATAGTTGTCGTTGAGGCGGTTGACGATGCGCACCCGGAATGGCCGGGAGTTGCCGAAGCGGCAGTAGTCGATGCGGTCGGCCAGCAGGTGGTCGGTGAACGACAGGTCGCCGTCGGTTTTGAGCAGGGCGTACACTTGGGCCAGGCCCTCGCTGAGCTCGCGCAGGGTTTGGGGCTCGTAGAAGACAGTTTCCCAAAGAGTGTCGTTGCCGTGCCGATCAAGCAGCGGGAAAGCTCCGCTGAAGTACGTTAGGTCGCGGTAGCTGACGGGCAGTACCGTTTCCCGGTCGTAGTTGTGCAAATATTCCCGTAGCGCCAACTTGATTGGGTAACTGAGCTTCTTTTTCGAGATGAGCGCCATGAAGGAGGGAGATGGAGACAGGTGATGAGAGGACAAGTGGGAAGGTAATGGGTCCTGTCATGCTGAACGTAGACATGGCATCTGGCGTGCTTACGTTGTAGCGCGCTACCTGTCATGCTGAGCGCAGCCGCAGTCGAAGCATCTCGCTAGTGTAGTAAAATCATGTACTACTGCAACGATTCGAGCGAGATGCTTCAACTCAACATAACGGGCTCGTTTGGCAATGTTAGCGTGCCAGATGGTTGCTATGGCTAGCAAGATGTTCAGCTTTTTCCTGATTTCACACCGGGCTTATCCTTTAATAACCTAATCTCTTAATCATCTATTCAGCTTAACTTTACGAGTCTATCTACGGGTACTGCCGCTACACCATGAAAAAACCGTTTGTTCTTCTGCTTTGCCTGGCCTTGCTGGTGCCGGTTACGTCGCCGGGCTGGGGCTTTTTTGCGCACCGCACCATTGCGCAGTTGTCGGTGTACGCCCTGCCTTCCAGCCTGCAGCCGTTTTATTTCCGGCATATGAAGGAAATCGTGAAGCTCTCCACAGCTCCCGACGAGCGGCGCGACTCTGACCCCAAAGAAGCCACCAAGCACTTCATCGACATGGACCATTACGGCGACGATCCGTTTGGCCTCATGCCCAAGGCCTGGGACAAAGCCGAAGCCAAGTATACGGCCGACACCCTCCGCAAATACGGCACCGTGCCGTGGGAAATCATGGAGGTGAAAGACAACCTCACGGCCGCCTTTAAAGCCCGTGACACCGCCGCCATCGTGCGCCTCTCCGCCGACTTGTGCCACTACGTAGCCGATGCCTTCGTGCCATTGCACACTACCGTCAACTACGACGGGCAGCTTACCAACCAGAATGGCCTGCACTCGCTTTGGGAATCGAAGCTGCCCGAGCGCCACATTGCCGAGTACAAGCTCGACAACGAGTCGGCGAAATACGTGAAAGACCCCTTGACTGATATCTGGGTGGTACTTCAGAAGTCGTATGGCTTTCTGGGAGCTACTTTCGACATGGAAGAAAAGGTAACCCGGGGCTTCTCTCAGGAAACCAAGTACGTGTACTCGCACAAGTACGGTAAGACCCGCCGCTCTTACTCCGATGCGTTTGCTGATGCTTACCACAAGGAAGTAGGCGGCATGGTTGCCTATCAGCTCAAGCAGGCCCCCACGTTTGTATCGTCGTTGTGGCTAACGGCTTGGCGCGACGGGGGCAGCCCTAATTTAAGCGAGTTGCTGGCCAAGAAGACTTCCAAAGAAGAGAAGGAAGTCATGGATAAGCAGCTGAAAGTGTGGAAAGACAACGAGTTGGTGCCTCAACAGATGCTTTTGGCCCTGGAAAAGGAAAAAGCCACTGTGCAGGCCGACCAAATTAATTCGGCTGTGGACATAACTGCGCCGGTGCTGGAAACCGCTTCCCCCGCCGAGCCGGCTCCGGCCGTATCGGCTAAGGCGGCCTCTCCGGTACCAGGTGCGCCTGCCGTGAAAGATGCCGAAAAGGTAAAGGTGAAAACTAAAACTGCCGAAGGCAGCACCAAACAGAAAGAAAAGAAGCAGAAAGCTGACAAGAAGAAAGATGATGGCTGGAACAGTGCTCCAGCCGGTTCGGGCTGGTAAGTTTTCATTGCTCAAAAAGGCGCCTTTCGCTAAGCGGAAGGCGCCTTTTTGTTTCTGGTGCTATCAAGATGTGTTGTAACAGCAAGGGGCTTCTAAAAAACGTTTCAGGACAGGTGCCTGTCACCCGCTTCGTTGTTCAGACTTGTACTTGGCGCTTTGGTATAGCACGAATTGCAACAAAATGTTGGCTTATTGTTAGGGTTGTATGTTGCGCGTCCTAGTCAAGGCCGCAATATAAAATCACCACTGAGTTACTGCTATCGTAGTTATCAACTGAATGAACACTTCTTTTAAGAGCGTTTTCTTACTCAATCAGATCGGCTGACTACGGGAAGCTCAACATAACGGCAATACTACTGCTCCGTAGAGCTTGGTAACTTTTTCAGCTTGTTGCTGACTTAGTAAACCGACTTCTCACCTCTAAATTCCGAGCTATGATCTTGCGTTATGACCGGCTGGCCGTTGAGCTGCCCAAACCCAAAAACCCTTCGCCTAACGACGCGGCCGCCATTCAGGAATTGCTCGGGGGCAAATACGGGGAGATGTCGACGCTGATGAACTACACGTTCCAGTCGTTCAATTTCCGGGGGCGTAACCGGTTGCGGCCGTTTTACGATTTAACGTGCAGCATTGCGGCCGAGGAATACAGCCACATCGAGGCTCTTTCCTACGCTATCAACTTGCTGCTGACGGGCCAAACAGTACGGGGCAAGAATCCGGTACCTGCCCCGCTGGCCGACGCGAAAGATGCGCGCAACAGCTACCATTTCCTGAGCAGCGCCCAAGCGGCTCTACCAGTCGACTCGATGGGTAATTTCTGGACCGGCCAGAACGTACACAGCAGCGGCAACCTGAAGCTGGATTTGCTGCACAACTTCTTCCTGGAATGCGGCGCCCGCGCCAACAAGATGCGGGTCTACGAAATGGTGGCTGACCCCTGCGCCCGGACGGCGGTAGGCTACCTGCTGGTACGCGGTGGGTTGCATGTAGTGGCCTACGCCAAAGCGCTGGAGCTACTAACCGGCGTGGAAGTAACGAAGCTGGTGCCCGTGCCCGACCTAAGCAACGACAAGTTTCCGGAGGCCAAGAAGCTACAGGACCAGCAGAAGCTACACCTCAAGCTCTACACCTTCAGCCCCGACGACTACAAGCAGGCCGGTATCATCTGGAACGGCACTCACCCCGAGGATGGTCAGCCGCTGGAAGTAATTCAGGGGGGCTTCGAGGGTGTGCCGTATCCGGTACTCGAAGAAGAGCCTCAGCTCAACTCCCCCGGCGCCGACGATTACGACCCGGAAATGTTCAAGGACATTGCCAAGAAGCTAGGAATCAAGCTTTAGGCAAGCCCTAATGCAGTTGAACGTGCATGAAACACCCGTAAGGTGGCCGCACATTCCCGCTGATTGTTATGTTTGAGGTGGCTACCGCAGGGTAGCCACCTCTTTTGCTTTCTGGCCCGCATATCTTCTCCTGTTTGCTTTTGCTATGCCTGCTCCTACTCCACACCTCGTGTTTTCACTTGCCGTGCTGCTCGCGGCCTCGGCCTGCAATCGGCAGCAACCTATTACGGAAACAGTTGCTCCCCGTCCATCGGCTGAGCGAAAAGTACCGGGACCAGCCCTTACGGCCATAGCCGATAGCAGTGCCGCCGCCTTGCTGCTCCCCTATGGCAAGCAGTACCCGGCCTCGCAGGTGATAGTGCACACCCGCCTCGGCGACATCCGGGTGAAGCTCTACGACGATACACCTATTCACAAAGCCAACTTCTTGCTCTTGTCGCGCAAAGGGGTATTCGATGAAACCGTCTTCAACCGCGTGGTGAAAGGATTTGCCGTGCAAGGCGGCGCCTCCGACCACCGCACTATTCGCCTGGCCCGCTACCGGCTGCCGCCCGAAATTCTTCCGCAGCACTTTCACAAGCGCGGCGCCCTCGGCATGGCCCGCTACGACGACGATCAAAACCCCGGTCATCTTTCCTCCAACACCGACTTCTACTTTGTGCAGGGCCAGAAAATGACTCCGGATCAAAGCCAGGCCATGGCCGGCCGTCAACTCACTCCCGCGCAGCAAAAGGCCTATGCTACCGTCGGGGGTGTTCCGTCGCTAGATGGCAAATACACCGTGTTTGGCGAAGTGGTGGAAGGCCTCGACGTCGTCGATAAAATAGCCAACGAGCCCGTAGACCCTTATAAGTGGCCCGTAAAGGATGTGGGCATCAAGATCGAAGTAGTGCAGTAAAAATCTGGCAGTATGCGTTAAGGGCGGCGCACCCGTATCAGCCGGCTTTTAGTTACGTCGCCGGGCTGCTCCTTGAGTAGCGCTGTTAACTCAGCCCGGGTGTAGGGAATACTTTTAGGTGTGGGTTCAAAGGCTAACTGGCGGAGGTCAGCGTCGGCGGAGGGGGAGTCTTGGCGGGCTGGGTGCAGGTAGGCGCTGTCGGGCGTGACGCGGTAGAGATGGTAGAAGAAATAGCGCGTGGTCGTGGTACCCTGCAACTGAAACTGTACCACGTACACGTCCCCAACTTTAGGATCAGCTACCTGCTCTTGTACGGTTTCCGAGCAAGCGCAAGTCAGCAACAGCGGTAGCCAAGCAAGTCGGCGAAGAGTCTTTTGCATGAGGGTTGATTGATGATTGTTGATTGATTGCTGATGGTTGATTGCCAATAGTTGATTGTCGGCCAATGCAGATAGTTTAAAAGAATCAACTATCATCAATCAACTATCAGCAATTAACAACCAAAAAAAAACGGCTCACAAATGCGAGCCGCCTTTCCAACAATCAAACCTTAATAAGCTAAGCTTACCAAATCTTCGCGCGCTCAGTTTGAGCACGCACCATTTTCGCATCTTCTTTACAGCCGAAGGCTTCGTAGAATTGCGGCATGTTCATGAGCGGTCCGTTGGTACGGAACATAGCCGGCGAGTGCGGGTCGGTTTGCACTTGCTGCCGCAGGTACTCAGGACGCGCATTGGTGCGCCACACCTGCGCCCACGACAAGAAGAACCGCTGCTCGGGCGTCAGGCCATCGTACTTCGGACGCGGGCCTGTACCATACTGCTTCTGAAGCTGCTTTTGCAGCGCCGAATACGCAATGTTGAGGCCTCCGAGGTCGGCTAGGTTTTCACCCATGGTTAGTTTTCCATTTACGTAAACCGAGTCTAGGGGTTGGAAAGCCGAGTACTGCTTGCCCACCATATCGGCGCGCTGCGTGAACTTGTCGGCGTCTTCCTTGGTCCACCAGTCTTTCAGGTTGCCTTCAGCATCGTACTGTCGGCCCTGGTCGTCGAAACCATGGGTAATTTCGTGGCCGATAACGGCGCCCATACCACCATAGTTAACGGCATCGTCGGCTTTGGGGTCGAAGAACGGCGGCTGCATGATGCCGGCCGGGAACACAATTTCGTTCATCGGCGGGTTGTAGTAGGCATTCACCGTAGGCGGCGTCATACCCCACTCATTGCGGTCTATCGGCTTGCCGAGCTTGCTGGCATTGTCCATGGAAGCCCATTTGCGAGCCGCCAGCACGTTTTTTAAATACGACTCGCGCGAGATGGTCAGCGCCGAATAGTCTTTCCACTTATCGGGGTAACCGATTTTAACGGTGAAGGCATTCAGCTTTTTCAGGGCTTCCTGCTTGGTGGTTTCGCTCATCCAGTCCACCTGCCGAATGTGGTCGGCCATGGCTTCGCGGATGTTGGTCACCATTTCCAGCGCTTTGCCTTTGGTTTCGGGGGTAAAGGCCTTGTCTACGTAAAGCTGACCGAATGCCTCGCCTAGAGCCGCGTCGGTAGCTAGGTTCATGCGCTTCCAGCGGGGCTGCTGTTGCTTGGCCCCCGTCAACACCTGCGAAAAGCGAAACTCCTCGTCGCCGTACGCTTTCGGCAGCGCCGACGTCAGCGACGATACCGTGTGCCAGCGCAGGTAGGTTTTTAGGTCGGCTAGCGGCTCCTGCTTCAGCATCGCGCTTTCCTCCTTGAAGAAGGCGGGCTGCCCCACAATCACTTCTTTGGCGGCACCGAGCTTCATGGCAGGCAGGGCCGTTGGCAATGCCAGGTTCGGAAACTGCTTGTTGAAGGCAGCCACCGTCATTTTGTTGTAGTTGGCGTAAGGGTCGCGCAGGTCTACGCGGCTCTTGCTGGCTTTAGCCAAACGCGTTTCCAGGCGCATAACCGTAGCGGCATTCTTGGCCGCCGTTGCCGGGTTGTCGCCCAGCATCTTGAACGTGTTGGTCAGGTACGTTTTGTAAGCGCCCTGAATATTTCTGGACCGGGCATCGGTTTTGAGGTAGTAGTCGCGGTCGGGCAACGAGATGCCACCCTGGTAGAGTTGCACCGCGTATTGCGTGCTGTTCTTCTCGTCCTGGCCTACCCCAATATTAAAGAAGGCCCCAGTACTAGCTAGCTGCTGGCGCACAATTTCAGCCTGCACGCCTTTCAGATCTTTGATAGCCTGAATGCGGTTTAACTCGGGCTGCAAGTACTTTAGTCCTGCCTGCTCGATGGCCACCGTGTCCATGGCGGAGGCGTAGAAATCGCCTACTTTCTGGGCGTTGCTGCCTTTGGCGGCCGAGGTGTTGGCGGCGGCTTCCTGCAGAATCTGCCGCATCACGGCATTGTTCTTATTAGCAAGCTCTTGAAAGGAACCCCACCGGACTTCAGCTGCCGGAATCGGGTTGTTCTTGTACCAATTGCCGGAAGCATATTGGTTGAAATCCTGACAGGCCGATGCCGAAGGATCAATGTTGGCCACATTCAAACCGACACCCTTGGTATCAGGAGCTTCGGTGGGGGCAACATTGGCACCTTTCGGAATAGCCAGATCAGGTTTGATAGCAGTAGCCGATGGACGGGATTTGGGGCCACCAGTGGAGCAAGCCGCCACCGCTAGGCCCGTAAGGACCATAGCTGCTAGCGTCGTGCTGTTGCGGTTTTTCATAATAAAGCTTGGTGTGTTCTTTAGTTAGGCGACAAGATGAGCATGCATAACGAAGACTTTGTTGTTTATATGCTTAGCTTGAAAGCAAGAATTTTCAGCACTTACACTTGCTGGTCATGCGCAGAAGACATGGCAACTCGTCGGAAGGTTGCTCCTGATTGAGGAACGCCCTAATTTCTGCCCAATTTATACCAAGCATAGTACAATAACAACTGCAATATGCAGCGCCACATACAGCCTAATACCTATCAACTCGCTAAAGTGCTAGTAGCTAAAGAAGTAGGCTGCAGATTAGATAAGTTTTAATTTTAAGAAACATAGTTGCGCAAGAAAAAACCAGAGAATATGGTTAAAGTAGAATCAACTTATTTTTATCTGCCGATGACGAACACATTCTTTACTACGTTCTTTGTGCACTATCAATACGACCTATTAGACTAGGTTCAGACCTCGTCGCTACTACAATCATTAACTTGTATTTTGCGCTCGACTGCACAGAGCGTTTTTTCAGTTGTTACTGGCTTTTTCATGCCTACTGCCTTAGTTACCGGCTGCGCCGGCTTCATCGGCTCCCACTTAAGCGAACGGCTACTTGCCGACGGCTACCGCGTGATAGGACTCGACAATTTCGACCCGTTCTACGACCGGGCCATTAAACAAGCGAATTTGGCGGCGGCACTGAGAGAGCCGGACTTTGTATTTCACGACCTAGACTTGCTAGCTGGCTCTACCGCTTTAAGCAAAGCGTTTGCCGATGAGCGCATAGATGTGGTGGTGCACTTGGCGGCCAAAGCGGGAGTAGGTCCTTCGGTGCGCGAGCCTGCTTCCTACCTCGAAACTAACGTGCTGGGTACAGTGCATTTGTTGGAATGGATGCGGTTAGCCGGCGTGAAAAACTTGTTTTTCGCCTCTTCTTCATCGGTGTACGGCAACACCGAGGAGCTGCCATTTCGGGAGGATATGGCGTTGCTGGCGGCTTGCATTTCGCCTTACGCGGCTTCCAAGCTGAGCGCCGAGCAACTCACCTACACGTACCACCATCTTTACAAGCTTAACGTGCTGAATGCACGATTTTTTACCGTGTACGGTCCTCGTCAGCGCCCCGATTTAGCTATTCACAAGTTTGCCCGGCTGCTGCTGGCGGGTCAGCCCATTCCCGTGTACGGCGACGGCAGCACCGCCCGCGACTATACCTTTGTGGCGGATACGGTGGATGGGGTAGCGCGTGGCGTAGCCTACCTGCTTGCGCACGCGGGCACTTACCAAACCATTAATTTAGGCAACAGCAGCCCCGTCAAGCTGCTCGACCTGATAGAGGCCGTCGGGACAGCCGTAGGCGTTGAACCCGTGCTCGATCGGCATCCCATGCAGGCCGGCGACGTGGAGGTTACCTACGCCGATATCAGTAAGGCCCGTCAGCTTATCAGCTACAACCCTCGAACGACCTTAGCCGAAGGTTTGCAGTACTTTGTGCGCTGGCTGCAGAAAGAGGAGGTTACGCCTGCCCCGCCCCTGCTGACTTCTGTGCCGGCATCGTAACCAGTATTGCTTTCGGCAAGTTGGCACTAAGCACTCGTATCCTGACGTTTACTTGGCTGGTGCGGCACGGTTCACGTAGTTGAAACCACTGCCCGAAGCTGTTGCTGGTTGAGCTAGTTGAGACATGAGGCAGCCCGGCTAACTGTTGACTAGCATCTGATGGGCCCGCCGTTTGCTGTATAACTGACTGGCTATTCGAGTTATTTTTCCATTGCAACTGCTTTACCCTATTGGCCTGGGGATTCTAGAAACTCATGCGTTCTTCTCTTACTGATACTGAGTCTTCTTGGCTGCGGCCGTTTACGGTGCTGTTGGTGTGCTTTTTTAGTTGCTTTATGCACCTGGGCGCCCCCGAAGTAAACCTGATGGAAGCCCGCAACTTTGTAGCGGCCCGCGAGATGGTGCAAGGTGGCTCCTGGCTTATTCCTACCATGAATGGTGCCCTGCGCGTAGCCAAGCCGCCACTACCGACCTGGGCCGTGGCCTTCACGCAGCAATTCACTGGCCTTACTCAAGACCCCGGTATCCTGCGCCTGCCCGCCGCCATCATGACTACGCTGCTAGTATTTTTCTTCTGGGGCTTGGTGCGGGAATTGATTCGGGAGCAGCCGGGCGAAACCGAGGCCCCCGGCCGGACAGCCTGGCTGGCTACGCTGGTATTGGCCAGCAGCCTGCTGGTAATTACTGTGGGGCGCGAAGGGCACTGGGATATTTTTGCCAACAGCCTGCTGATAGGTTCTCTTTGGGCCTTGGCCCGCGGTTGGTTCACCAAAACTGCCGGCTGGGGCTGGTACATATTGAGCGGCTTGCTACTCGGGGGCTCCATGCTCAGCAAAGGTCCGGTGGCGCTTTATGCAGTTTTGTTGCCTTTTCTGGGAAGTTTCGGCGTGCTGCGACTTTACCCGGAGCGGGGGCCGGTACGCCCACGGCGGTTTGGCTTACTGCTGGCGCTTGTTCTTGGGTTGGTAGTAGGCACCGCCTGGCCTATTTATTTGTCGGTGCAGCATACCGTAGCCCCGGCGGCCATGGCAGTAGCCCGGGTGGAGGTAACGTCTTGGGGTGAACGGCACGTGCAGCCGTTCTGGGAGTACTGGAACTTCCCGGTGTTCACCGGCATCTGGACACCAATAGCGTTGCTGGCCCTGGCCGTGCCCTTTGCCCGGCAGCGGGCCGGGCGCTATATCCCGTACCGGGCTACCTTGGCTTGGGTGCTGGTAGCGTTTTTGTTGCTGAGTTTGGTGCCCGAGAAAAAAGAGCGGTACCTGTTGCCCCTCATGCCCCCACTGGCGCTGCTGATAGGCGGTATGTTGCGCCACCTCGAAACGGTGCTGCGCAATGGCCTGCGGCCCCGTCCCGAAACCACCCTGGTTCGGGTCTGGGCTGGCTTGCTCGCCGTTGCCTGCTGCTTGTTTCCGGTGGTATTGATTTTTATGAAGTTGCCTGCGTATGGGCCAGGGTCACTGCCGTTTGCGTTTACAGTGGTAGCGTTTCTGCTACTGGCAGTGGCAATTGTACGGTGGGGCTTCCAACGGTATCAAGTACCCGTGCTGATGGCTAGCTCCATAACCGCCATGGCTTTGCTGCTGGCCTTGCTGGCTCCCGCTTATCCCCTCTGGACCAACCGCCGCGCCGAGCCTGCCTTGCGGCATGTCGATGCCCTGCACCACAACCCCGCGCTGGCGCGTCTGCCCTGGTACACACTCGAAGAGTTACACATCAAGCGCGTTTGGGATGCCGGTCGGGCCGCCCCAAGCTGGCCCCGTACTCCCGATTCAATGCTTGTAAAGCCGCGCGGCCCCATTGCCGTCCTCTCCGGCTCTACTATAGCCAAAAAGCTCCCCCGCGCGTGGCGCGACCAAGTGCGTTTGCAAGTAGTGGACAGCTTCTATGTTGACCGCCAACGCAAAGACGGCCGCTGGCTGGTGACACTGGTTACGCCAGTAAGGTGAGGCGTAAAAGTGCGAGCAGCTAGTTTCTTCTAGCCCAGCCCGTGCCTATGCGCGGTGAACTCACCATTTTACGGTTTCACAATTTCGCCACCTCCCGGCGCATCAGCACAATATTGCGGGCGTAGACCACCGTACCGAAGATATTGCCCACAATAAGCACTGTATCGACGGGGCGGCGCAGGATGGCGTAAGTCAGAATCAGAACAGAACCCACGAAACTCACCAGCCAAAACCCGAGGGGCAGCACCGACTCGCCTTTGCGCTCCGAGTACAGCCATTGATACACGAAGCGCATCAAAAAGATAGTCTGGCCCATGGCCCCTAGCGCCAGCACCCCGCTTGGTATATCGTGGTTAAGCATGGCCTGTAGGCCGAAATGCCGGTTGCCCACCACAAACCAAACCAGCATAGCCAGCGGAAATACATAAGCGCCGGCCCGAAACAGACCACTCAACTTACGCCACTCACCTAGCAGCTGCAAGTTGCGAATGTAGATGCCATAGCTGATTAGCTGCGCGCCTAGAATGACTGGATCATGGCGCAGCATGCCGTAGATAATCATCAGGAACGAAGAAACCAGGCTGATTTGCCAAAATAGCGTGGGCACCAGCACCCGTTTGGCCCGCTCACTCTGTACCCATTGCAGCACGATGCGGCTACTAAACAGCAGCTGCGACGTGAGCCCAATACCCAGGGCCACTCTTTCTGGTTGAATTAGAAATAAAGAATTAAAAATTAAGAAGTCACTCATTCCACTGCTGTTGAAATTTCCGGGCGTAGCTCAGGCCATAACGCCAGCCTGCCAATGCGCCCACGCCCCGCCGCAGACAGAATTTTCAATACTTAACTTTTAATTTCATTGGTGTGCTGCTCTCCGATTTCGTAGTTCTTCCAACGGCTCCTGATCCAGCGGAAGCCAAAGGTATCCACCAGGGGCTTCCAGGCACGGTTCCAGAGGTTGTACTTGGCCGTGCCCGCAAACCGGGGGAAATGCTGCACCGGCAGCTGTTTCACGCGCCCGCCCTGTAGTTGCACCAGCGCCCCCAGAAAGCGGTGCATGCCATGGAACAACGGAATCCGGCGGGCGTACTCGATCTTGATAATCTTGAGCGGGCAGCCCGTATCCTCAATACCGTCGTTAATTAGCGTCCGACGCACTGTATTGGCTACTTTCGACGATATCTTCTTCACGACCGTATCCTGCCGCTTGGCCCGAATGCCGTTCACCATGTCATACTCCGGCAGAAACTCGAAGAATTTCAGAAAGTCGAGCGGCGAAGTTTGAATGTCGGAATCAATGTAGCCGACTAGCGTGCTGCGGCAGTGGTCGAAACCGGCTTTGATGGCTGTGCTCAGGCCCTTGTTTTCGCTGAGACTAATGAACTCGTAACGGGCATCCTGCCGGCATATATCGCGCAGCAGCGCCAGAGAGCCATCTTTAGAGCCGTCGTTGACGAATAATACGGTGGTTGGTAGAGGGGTTTGCTCCAGAAACTTGTTCATCTCCACCACGAACTGCGGGAGGCTTTCTTCTTCATCGTACACAGGTACGAGCACCGTGAAGGTTTGCTGAGCTAGATAAGAGGTGACGAGCGTCATGCGGGCGGTTAAGGTGGAGCCGGAAAGCCAGGAGCGAATTGCAAAAGTACGGTGCGGGTTTGGTTGTATTGCTTTACCGTAAGCTAAGCGGCATTGCTATAGCTCTGCCAAGCGTTGAAATACAGCGGCTTATATAGTTTATCGAAACACTGTAGCTGCCCTCACAACTTTGGGCAGCTCAACTTATCGTGCGCTATTTTCTCAAATGATATACCCCTGCATTGGTAGGACGAGGAAGCATAAAAGCAGTTCAATTAGTGCTTGCAATGGACCTTTACTTACCTAAAAACTGCTCTTTCTCCGTCCTTTCCCCTAGTCTGCTGTTATCTTTACAAGTATATGCCACTCTATAACCGTCGCCCCGAGCCGGGTCTCTCCTCTTCCTTGCCCCCTGTAGCCTTGCCGCTGGCCGAGTTGCTGCTGCGCGTGAAGCAAAGCCTGAGCGAGCGGTTTGCCGATTCTTACTGGGTGGTGGCCGAAATTGCCGACCTTACCTTGCCCCGCTTCGACGGTGCCCACTGCTACCTCACCCTCACCGACCAGCATCAGACTGGCCGGGGTGCGCAACTGAAAGCGCAGGCCCGAGCCACCATCTGGAGCCAACGCTATCAGCAACTCGCGCCCGTGTTCGAGGAGCACACCGGGCAAGAGCTGCGGCCGGGCCTGAAAATCATGCTGCGGGTACAAGTGAAGTTTCACGAGCAGTACGGCCTCAGCCTCGATGTGCTGGCCATCGACCCCACCTACACGGTGGGCGAGCTGGCCCGGCAGCGCCTCGAAACGCTGCGCAAGCTTGCCGAAAAGGGCCTGCTAGAGCGGCAGCGCGCTTTGCCGCTGGCGCTGGCCCCGCAGCGGCTGGCCATTGTCTCGTCCCCTACGGCCGCCGGCTTCCAAGATTTTGTGCAGCAGTTGCAGGAGTCGCCGTATGCTTTCTCGCTGGCACTCTTCCCGGCCAGTATGCAAGGCGAAGATTCCCCGGGCAGCATCCGGGCCGCCCTCGACACCATTCGCAAACGCCGCCAGTACTTTGACGCCGTCGTTATCATCCGGGGCGGAGGCTCGAAGACCGACTTATTAGCTTTCGATGATTATGGGCTAGCAGCAGCCATCGGTGCTTTTCCGCTGCCAATCCTTACCGGTATCGGCCACGAGCGTGACGAAGCCGTAGTGGACCTGACGGCGCATCTGGCCCTGAAAACCCCCACGGCCGTAGCCGCCTTCCTTGCCGACCGCCTCGCCCGCCTCGATGCCGTATTCGACGGCTATGCTGGCCGTATTCGGGAGTTGGCAGCGCAGCAGCTCCAGGATGCCACTGCCCGCCTCGACCGAGTCGGGCGCCGTACCCACCTGGCCGCGCAAGAGCAGCTAGAAGACCATCGCAACACTTTACGTCAGCGCGTACGGGCCACTGGGCCGCTGGCGCGGGCGCGTTTGCGGCAGCAGGAACTGCAGCTCGGCCAACAACGCCATGCCCTCCAACGAGCGGCCCATCACGCCGCGGTAGGTCAGCAGCGTCGCCTGGTGCATCTGGGCATTACGCTGGCCCGCCGCTTCCGTCGCCTGCACCGCCGCCGCCGCGAGCAGTTGCTCCACCGCCGCTACCAGCTTCAGTTGGCTGCCGAGCGCCTGCTGCACCGCGCCGAAGTGCTGTTGCTGGAAAAAGCAAACCAGCAAGACGCGTTAACTGGCAAACAAAACAGCATTCCTATTTAACCTCCAAGCAAAAGGGAGTTGCCATCATAATGGTCGGCACTTGCTGCTTGGCGTCCATCTGGCAAGCAGCATGGGCTGTTCTTAACCGCTTCGCCACTCTACAATTTCACTACTTCCCCTCATGGATACCACTTACCGCGACGCCATAGCAGAGCTTGAAACTATTCTGCGCGCCTTGGAAACCGACACCGTTGATGTAGATGAGTTGACGGCTCGCGTACAGCGCTCTGCCCACCTTATCCGGCTTTGCAAGCAAAAGCTTCGCACCGCCGAAGACGCCATCGACCGGGTGTTCGAAAACCTCGACCAGGACGAAGAAGACCTCCCCTCATCTCCTACCGAAGAAGCTACTCCGCTCTTCACCCCACCAACTCCTAAACGTGCCCCCCGCGCCCCGCGCGATACCAACGGCGGCTTGTTGTTTTGATGTAGAACAACCTCGAGAGGCTAGTAAAATGACGGAAATGGCGGCCAATAATGTAGTTTAACATATATTTGAATGTACTAATCCAAAGTGCATAGAAACTACCTCTCCGCATCTTACTCACCTAATCTTATGGAACCCCTTTCTTCCAATAGCCTTCTCGACGAGCGCAAACCCCGAAATACTGTAGGAGAACAGATCAGCTTCGACAAAGCCATAGCCTGGACTGCAGCTTATCAAAATGATCATGCAGGAGGCTTGAAATCAGTGTTCTTCAGCACTGATGTATTCGAGGCTCTATCCAAGCAAGATGGAGCCACTGGCATTCGTATCTACAATGCCATCAATTCGGAAGGCAAAGAGTGTTTTGTACTGGTAGGTGCAACCGTAGACGGCGACCTGACCAGGGAGCAGAACATAGCGGTTGATAAGGGGCAAGGCTGCCCGGATATTTGCGTAATTAGCCCGCTGAACCATAGTTAGCCACCTGTGAGTGATGCCAACGCCAGATTTTGCATGGATACTCAAGTTCCGAACCATCCTCACTTACACCGGAGAACTTTCCCTGCTGCTGCCGATTTGGGTAGGCTATCAACGCTGGTTTGTTCTGCAGAAGCACCATAAAGTGGTTTTATGGTGTTGTGTGATGTGGGCAATTTTAACAATTGTCGGCGAAATTCTATTTGCCTTAAAACGCCATAACCTCTTTGTTTGGAACATAGTTACGATACTGGAAGCGCTGTTTTTAGGCTACGCTTTCTATCTAGTGCTACGCTCCCAAAAGATTCGCCGGTTACTGCGTGTAGCAGCCGTGGTGTTTCTCGTAACTGCCCTTATTGACTTCTTCTACCTGAGTGGTTTGGGAGCCACCACCGTATACACGGTGGCCTTGGAAAGTGTGTTGCTGATTGCAACGGTTTTGCTGTATTTCGAGCAGCTCTTGCGGGAGCTTCGCACCACTTCCCTCGAGCAAAATCCTATGTTCGTGATAGGCATAGGAGTAATCACCTATTTCGCTGGAACTGTGATGGTTTTTCTGCTACAAGACTCAGTGTCTGGCGTGCAGGAAATGATTATGATGATGGTAAATTCCTTCCTGAGCCTTGTCCTGAACGCAATTATCGCCCGGGCGTTCTGGCTGGTTGGGCGGGTGCAACCACCAGCGTCAGCCATAGCATCTGCTCCACCATATGCCCGGCGTATTACGCGCCGTTGAAAGTGCTGTCTGCATACTGCCGCTAACAGTACGGCAAAGCGGTGTGTGCAGGCGCGCACAATGAGTTAGTTCTGGAGCCAACAAGCGCAACAACCAAGTGGGCACTGCGCTCCTTGGCTCCAGAGCTCGTTGCCGACAACTAACAGCACCCGCTCTAAACGCAGAAGCTCGAGAAAAGAAAGAGCACATCAGTTTAACAGACTACTCGTAAGGAAGAGTTTGGATTCAATCTTGTACCAAGATGTTCCCTACTGTTTAGTGGCAGGATAATCGTTAGCTGTTGCTGGTGGGTCTGGGGTTGGTACTGTAGTTTTCAGCCACTATGTTATCCTATGCTCACGCTGGTGCATTGATTCTTACCTTACTGCCTCAGCAGCCTGTCATTTTGTAATTTATTTCTGTGTAAACCCGCTGTAGTTCAGTTTATTTGCGCTGATTTTTGCTTGCGCTGATTTCTTGCCCCAGTATCGTTTTATTGCTTACATGAATAATTGGTTGATTCCTGTTATGCTGGCTACGCCAGTGCTGCTACTGCTTGCTTTGGGCATTGTGGCATTTGTGCTTCGCTATCAGCGCCGGCTGCTCCGCCAACAGGAACAACTGCGTCAGGTACGCGAAATGGCTCAGCAGCAAGCGCTGGAGGCGGCTCTGTTAGCTCAGGAAGACGAGCGTCGTCGTATTGCTGCCGATTTGCACGATGGAGTGGGTACCACCCTAGCTATTGTGAAGCTACACTTAAGCTCACTCGGCCACCCTTCCCTGACCCAGGAGGCCAGTAGTCTGCTCGACCAGGCCATCACCGAAGTCCGACGCATTTCGCGCAACCTGCTGCCCGCGGCCCTGCAAAAATTCGGGTTGCCTTTTGCGCTCGATGCGCTGGCGCGCACCGTACCCACCGATGGCCCTACCCGCCTCAACCTCGAGCAGCGCGGTCAGCCCCGCCGCCTCGACCCTCACTACGAACTTATCGTATATCGTGTGGTGCAGGAGTTGCTTGGCAACGGTCTGCAGCACGCACACGCCGACAAAATCGATATTATAGTGGACTTTGGTACGGATACGCTTTCTTTGCATTATACCGACAACGGTATCGGCTTCGATACGTCTAAAGTGGATGCTTTACCCCTGAGCGGTGCCCGCACCGGCCATGGCCTTACTAACCTTCGCAGCCGGGTAGCCGTGTTGCAAGGTGACCTCCGCTATCAGTCGGAGCTAGGGGCCGGCAGCCAGGTTTGGATTTCTTTGCCAGTACCGTATATTACTGCTTCTCAAATACCTGCCCTTATTAGCTCCCTATTATGACACCTGCAACAATTCGTTTAGCCGTAGCCGATGACCACATCCTTTTTCGAAAGGGTTTGCGTGCGCTCATCAGCGGTTTCCCTGGTATGGAAGTTCTTTTTGAAGCCGGCGACGGCGAGGAACTACTTCATCGGCTCGATCAGGGCAATCTTCCAGAAGTGATATTGATGGATTTGCAAATGCCTAACCTCGACGGTTTACAGACCGTACGGTTGCTGCGCGCCCAATACCCTCGTATCCGCGTTATCATTATCTCCATGCACGACGAGCCCGAGCTAATTGAAAGCCTAAAAGTAGAAGGCGCTCATGGCTATCTGCTTAAGAACGCCAGTCCGGAGGAAGTACGCGGCGCTATCCTCGCTGCTGCTAACACTGGGGAGACACGCCCCGCTTTGAGCGCGCAGCTGAGCTAGTTTATTCTATTGCCAGTCTATTGCTAGAGGCAAGTTTGCATAAGCTCTTCAGTCGCATTAAACATGCTCAAGCTATTTTCGCTGCCTTGGCAAGACAACGGCTAATACGCTTGTGCATTTGGGCTGTGCCTGGAACTGATACCGAGCTTCACTGAAGCCAACTTGAGTACCAGCTGGGCATAGTTGTCACTCTTGGCAGGGTTCTGGTTCGTGAGAAGGTAGCCGCAGGTTAGTCGCGTGGCCGGATGCTGTAGCAAACTATGTACTATTTATATTTTTCTCGTCTCCCCTTATGAAGCTTTTTTACTTACCCCTTTTGCTGCTTCCCTTCACTGGCTACGCTCAAGGGCCGATGTATCAAGTTGATTTGCACAACCAAAAAATTCAAATCACCAACCCTACCTTTTATGTAGCAGAGGTAATTGATTTACGCATCAACAAAAGTACCATCGGCCGGGTGCAGCGTGGCTTGAATAACATCCCGGTACCAGCCAATTTCAAGGATGGGGCGGCGGTTGGCCTCACTAAATGGCTGCAAACGCAGCTGCCAGCCCAACCCGGTTCGCGCCCGATTATTATGCGCATCCATAATTTGCGCATAGGAGAAGTAACTAAGGTCACCTCCGAGAAAGCCAGAGCCGTTGTCGATGTGGATTTCCTAGTGCAACAGCCCGATGGCCAGTATTACGTTCTGCTACGTCACGCCGACGAAGAGATTCGCGGCGGCATAGAAACCACTGCATTTCATGATGATAACATTGCTGCCTGTCTTCAGCGTGGCCTTACTTTGGTGAACACCTTGCCCTGGGAACAACGCCTAAACAATGCGCGGCCTCTTACAGCAGAGCAAATTCGATATGCTCATGGCCGGGTACCAGAAGCTTACACCTACCCCATTTTGACGGCTCAAACGCCAAAGTGTGGCCTTTACAAGAGCTTTCTGGATTTTCGCCATAATCAGCCCGACACGGCTGCTCTCTTCGAAATTGAGAAGAAGCCGTGAGGTAGTGCTGAGTGGCAGGGCACGCAGGAAATAAAACTTTATAATGGTGCCGGCGCTACCCGCATGGAGGTAAACAAAGCTTGGGGGTTTTCGGATGGGCAGCAGTTCTATATCCGTTACCGCAACCGCTACTACCCACTTCGACGAGCCGGCAACGACTTTGTTTTTGAAGGCCACGCCGGTGCCAATGCCGGTGCAGTAAGTACCGCTGGCTTTGTAGGCGGGTTAGCCGGCAGCGCCATTGCCGCCGCCGCCACCACTGGTCACCGCCAGGAATATACGCTCGATATGGCTACCGGCCGGGTGTCAGATTTTGAGTACTTGGAGCATTGCAGCCAGCGTGATACGGCTATGGTAATAGTATACCGTCGGCCAAGTAGTGCTAAAAACGCTATTACTGTTTCACTGAACGGCAAGGCGCTGGGGAATTTGCCAGCCAATAATTTCCTACAAATCCCGTGGACCAGTAAAATACGTGAGGTGACGCTTTGTACGGAAGGAGTGGAATCAACGTGTTACTCTTTTATTCCCGACTTTACGGCCACAAATTATGTGGAGCTACGGGCGAAAGCCGAAGCTGACAAACCCATACTGGAAGCCGCACCAGCGAAAGAGGGTGTGTTCTACACCAAGAAAATGCAGCGGCCGTGATGCATTCACCGGCGCTACTCCAACTCCACGCTTGGGTCCCAGAAGAGCTGCTTAAACGCTACTACCTGGTCATCGACTACCCGCACGCCTTCGGCCTCGAGAGCTTCCTGCATGGCGGTGGGCGTAGCAAAATGCATGCGGCCAGTGAGCAGCCCATTGCGGTTGACCACGCGTTGCGCCGGAATATCTTCTAAGCCGCGGGCGGGGGCAGCGGCAATGAGGGCGTAACCGACCATGCGGGCGCCATGCCGGGCGCCCAGGTAGTGGGCAATGGCCCCGTAGGTGGAAACCCGGCCAGGTGGTATCAAACGCACTACCTCGTGTACTTCTTCGAAAAAATTACGACTTACTTCGTTGGGGTTGCGGGGTAAGCTCATAGGCTGGAAACACGGAAAAAAGGGAGCGGAAGGTAGGGCACCAGACGTTGGCAGTCAAAACGGGGGCAACGTCCTTGTTGTTGAGCACGTATCGGAAGTACTTGATTTCCATCTTAACACCTCCTATATCATGGGCCTCTTCTCAGATAAACTCACCACTCTCGACGACCTGTTTCACGAGCAACTCAAAGACCTGTACAGCGCCGAAAACCAACTCTTGGAAGTGTTGCCACAGATGGCGGCTAAAGCCAAAGATACAGGCCTGAAAACGGCGTTCCAGACCCACTTGCAGGAAACTAAAAACCAAGTGACCCGCTTAGAGCAAATCGGCAAGATGCTGGACGTTAGCCTGACCGGCCACAAATGCAAAGCCATGGAAGGCATCCTGAAAGAAGGCTCCGACATGATCCACGAGGACGCTACCGACGAGGTAAAGGATGCTGGCCTTATTGCTTCGGCGCAGCGCGTCGAGCACTACGAAATTGCGGGCTATGGTACGGCGGCATATTACGCGCAACGCGTTGGACAACCAGAGGCGGCTGCTTTGCTGCACCAAACGCTCAGCGAAGAGCAGGCTACTGACACCAAGCTCAACAATCTAGCGAAGAGCTACATCAACGAAAAAGCACTGTAACTAGAGACTAGGCTTCTTGTTATAATCGGAAACCCGGTTGGCTGCGTAGCGAACCGGGTTTCTTGCTGAATCAAGGAAAGCTGCAACCTGAGGGCGAATTTAGTGTCTTACCGCCGTGCGGGCCTAGTTCTAGCATTCTAAGTCAACTTAAAACCAGCTATTAGCGTTGTGAAACGTTGGTTGCGGTTAAACAAGCCATGCAGCCACACGCCTCCGGTTAGAACCCTTTTATAGTATGCAAACCAAAGAACAAGAAGAAATTGAAGTAAGGCAGGCCCCCGCTGGAAAAAGCCATCGGGTGTTGTGGATACTTCTGGCATTAGCACTAGTAGCAGGGTTGGTTTTTGTGAAGATAAAGTACTTTCCTTCCACTACTGCCAAAGGCGGCGGTGGCGGCAAAGGGGGGCCCGGTGCGGGTGCTCCCGGTGGCGGTGGCGCCGGTGGTAAAGGAGGCGCGCAGCGCCTACCCGTGCAGGTGTACGTGGTACAGCCCACCAACCTCTCCGACCAGGTAGCAGCCACCGGTTCGGTGCTGGCCGACGAGTCATTAATCATTAAGAGCGAGCTATCCGGCAAAATCACCAGCCTGCATATCAGTGAAGGGCAGCCAGTTCGTAAAGGACAGTTGCTCTTCAGCATCAACGCCGACGAGGCTCAGGCCGGCATCCGCAAGCAGGAATACAACATCAAGCTGTTCCGTGACCAGGAGCGGCGCCAGCGCACCCTGCTCGACAAGGAGTATATCAGTGCTCAGGAATACGAGCAAGCCAACAACCAGCTGCTCACTGCCCAATCAGACCTACAGGCTTTGCGGGCTACGCTTAGTAAGGCCTACGTGCGGGCACCTTTCGATGGTGTGCTCGGTTTGACTACTGCTACGGTGGGTACCTACGTTAGTCCTGGTGCCGAAATAACTACGCTCTCCCGCATACGGCCCGTTAAGATTGATTTTGCCGTGCCGGGCCGCTTTGCCAGCAATGTGCGAGTGGGCGACGTTGTGAACGTAACCGACGAAAGCACCAACAAGCAATACGAGGCTAAAGTCTATGCCCTCGATCCGCAGATCGACCCGGTGAGCCGCACCCAACCTGTGCGCGCCCGCTATGCCAACACCAAAAACGAACTGCGCCCCGGCGCTTTTGTGCGGGTAAACCTGCAACTCGGCGAATCGACGAGTGCCCTGCAGGTACCCACCGAATCGGTGATTCCGGAAGCCAGCGGCTACAGCGTATACACCGTACAGAAAGGTAAAATGACGCCGAAGAAAGTGAAAATCGGAATTCGTTCTGAAAAAGTAATTCAAATCACCGACGGCCTAGCCGTGGGTGATAGTGTTATCCGAACCGGCATACTCCAGGTGAAACCAGGGGATCCGGTTAGAGCAACCAAGTAAGATTTCGCGCAGAGTCTCGCAGTAGCAAACGCAGTAGTCCGCAGTGGACTGTTGAACGACACTGCGAGACACGGCGCTACCCACTGCGAAACACTGCGTGAAACAACTATGAGTTTATCATCAACCAGTATTAACCGTCCAGTTCTCGCCATCGTGATGAGCCTCGTCATCGTGATATTTGGTGTGATTGGGTTCCGGTACCTCAGCATCCGGGAATACCCTAGCGTTGACCCGCCTATTATTACCGTATCGGCCAGCTATACCGGGGCCTCGGCCGACGTGATGCAGGGCCAGGTGACGGAACCCTTGGAAGAAGCCTTGAATGGTATTGCCGGCATCAAGAACCTGACGTCCAATTCGCGCGACGGCCGCACCCAGATTACGGTGGAATTCGACCTCGACGCCGACCTCGAAACCGCTGCCAACGACGTGCGCGACAAAGTATCGGGCGCTCAAGGCCGACTGCCGCGCGACATCGACCCGCCGGTAGTGAGCAAGGCCAACGCCGACTCGCAGCCCATTGTGATGACCTACCTCAGCAGTAGCCAGCGCAACCTACTGGAACTGACTGATTATGCCAACAACACTCTTAAAGAACGTTTGCAGACAATTCCGGGCGTTTCGGAAATCCGGGTGTATGGCGAGCGGAAGTATTCGATGCGTCTGTGGCTGGACCCCGTGAAACTGTCGGCGCTAAGTGTGTCGCCGGTGGATGTGCAGGCCGCCCTTACCCGCGAAAACGTGGAGCTGCCGAGTGGTGCGGTGCAAGGCGAGAGTACGCAGCTTACCCTGCGCACCATGGGCCGCCTGACCACCATCGAGGACTTCAACAACCTCATCATCCGCAAAGACGCCTCGTCGCTGGTGCGGCTTTCCGACATCGGCTACGCAGAACTGTACCCCGAAAACGACCAGACCATCTTCAAGGTAAACGGCGTACCGATGGTGGGCTTGGCGGTTATTCCGCAGCCGGGCTCCAACCAGATTGACATTGCCGACGAATTCAACCGGCGCATTGCCCTTTACGGCAAAGACCTGCCGAAAGACCTAGTGCTGAAGCCGGGCTTCGACAACTCGGTTTTCATCCGCCAGTCTATCAACGAGGTGGAGCACACCATCATCGAGGCTTTCGTGCTGGTGGTAATCATCATCTTCCTGTTTTTGCGCGACTGGCGCTCCACGCTTATTCCGGTGGTGGCTATTCCGGTGTCGTTGGTGGGTATTTTCTTCGTGATGTACCTGCTCAATTTCTCTATCAATGTGCTCACGCTGCTGGCTATTGTACTCGCCATCGGGCTTGTGGTGGACGACGCCATTGTGGTACTGGAAAATATCTATTCCCGTATCGAAGAAGGCGAAGACCCCAAGACAGCAGCCATTAAGGGTTCCGAAGAGATTTTGCTGGCCGTAGTTAGTACCACGGTGGTACTGGCGGCGGTGTTCTTGCCGGTGGTATTCCTGACGGGTATCACGGGGCGCTTGTTCCGCGAGTTCGGGATTGTGGTGGCCGGTTCGGTACTGATTTCCGCTTTCGTTTCCCTCACGCTCACGCCCATGATGTGCTCGGTGCTGCTGAAGCGGGAGGAAAAGCACAACTGGTTTTATCGTAAAACGGAGCCTTTCTTTGAGAAGCTTATTGGCGGCTACCAGGACAGCTTACACACTTTCCTGCGCAACCGTTGGCTGGCGTGGCTGGTGGTAGCTGGCACCGGCGTAGGCATTTGGTTTTTTCTTAAGACCATTCCGTCGGAGCTAGCGCCGGTGGAAGACCGTAGCCGCGTAAACGTGAATGCCACTGGTCCGGAAGGAGCTTCCTTCGAGTTTATGGATGCTTACATGAGTGAGGTTACCAAGCTGGCCATGGACTCAGTAGGGGAGAAAAATCTAAGCAGTGTATTCGCCGTGACTTCGCCCGGTTTCGGGGGCGGCTCCAACTCCGGCACCGCCCGCGTTCTGTTGCTCGATGCCGATCAGCGGCCGGTTACTCAGGATCAAATTGCCTCCAAGCTTACTTCGGGCGTGCGACGCCTCTCGGCCGCTCGCACCTCGGTTTCGCAAGACCAAAGTATTGGCTCGGGTGGTGGCGGTTTGCCAGTACAATTCGTGGTGCAGACGCAGGATTTCGACAAGCTTCGGACGGCCGTCCCGAAGTTTCTGGACGCGGCCCGGCAGGACCCTACCTTCCAGTTTGTTGATGTTAACTTGAAGTTCAACAAGCCCGAGTTGCGCGTCAATATCGACCGGGAGAAGGCGCAGAGCCTTGGTATATCGGTGCAGAGTATCAGCCAGACGCTGCAAGCAGGCCTCAGTGGCCAGCGCTACGGCTACTTTATCAAGGAAGGCAAGCAGTATCAGATTATCGGGCAGGTGGCGCGTGAAGACCGGGACCAGCCTCTAGATGTGCGTCTGCTGTCGGTGAAAGGCGCCGATGGTCAGCTCGTGCAGCTCGACAACGTAATTCGCCTCACCGAAAGCAGCACCCCGCCGCAGCTTTACCGCTTCAACCGCTACAACTCGGCTACGTTCTCGGCTTCGCTGGCCCCCGGCAAAACTCTCGGCGACGGTATTGCCGCCATGCAAGCCATTGCCGACAAGCAGCTCGACGAAACCTTTTCCACCGAACTATCCGGCGCGTCCCGCGACTTCCAGGAAAGCTCCTCGTCGCTCCTTTTCGCCTTCGGTTTGGCTTTGGTGCTGATCTACCTGGTGCTGGCCGCGCAGTTCGAAAGCTTCCGCGACCCGGTTATTATCATGGTAACGGTACCGCTGGCCCTTTCGGGCGCGTTGCTGAGCTTGTGGTACTTCAACCAAACGCTGAACCTGTTCTCGCAAATCGGCATCATCATGCTGGTGGGCTTGGTAACCAAGAACGGTATTCTCATCGTGGAATTTGCCAACCAGCGTGTTGAGCAAGGGGTAGATTACATGACCGGCCTGGTAGAAGGAGCTACCGCCCGCTTCCGCCCCATCCTGATGACCAGCCTTTGCGCTATTTTGGGTATTCTACCCATTGCTATTGCTACCGGTGCGGGCGCCCTCAGCCGCCGCGCCATGGGCATCGGCGTGGTGGGCGGACTGCTCTTTGCAACGGGCCTTACCTTGTACGTAGTGCCCGTTATGTACTCGTACTTCGCCACGGCCAAGAAGCATAGCGCCAAGGCGAAAACCAAAAAAGTAACTGCTTAACAACTAAAGCCCCTACCTCCTGGAGTACTTAGGAAGTAGGGGCTTCTCTTTGATATCACTCCTCCCCTGCTCAACGGAGCAGAGGACCAGCGTTTAGTTTTAGCATAGTTTTCCGAATGCAGTTTCAAGTCTATCGTTTTTCTTTTGTGAGTGCGGCGTTGGCGCTGCTGCTACCCTTTGCGGCCTTGGCCCAACAGCCTACGCAACCAGCACGGCCAGCGCAGGAACCCCGGTCGAAGTCGCAAACCGAAAAGCCCGAAACCGTAGCCGCCGCGGCGCCGCTCACCCTGGCAGAAGCCCTTCGAATTGGCTTGGAAAACAACTACGATATCCGGGTATCGCGGCAGGACGAGCGAATTGCGGAAAACAACGTGACGCGCGGTAACGCTGGCCAGCTGCCAGTAGCAAACGGCAATTTCACCCGTACCTTCAACATCAACAACACGCGGCAGGTACGGGAACAGTCGGAACCTGTGGTTATCAACGGCGGCAGGGCCAATACCTTGAACGCCAACGCCACTGCCACCTGGACTATTTTTGACGGGTTAGGCATGTTTATCGCCTATGACCGGCTCAAGACCCTTAATGAGAGCCAGCGCCAATTCACCCGGGCCACCATCGAAGAAACCGTAACCAACATCACCGATGCCTATTACGCGGTGGTTCGGGAGTTCGGCAAGATCGGCTCCATAGAAGAAGCGCTCAAAATTGGACAGGCCCGTATCGACCTCACGCAAGCGCGGGTAGACGTGGGCGCCAGCGCTAAAGTGGAGGTACTTACGGCCCGCGTGGACTACAACGCCGACCGCTCCGTCCTGATTCAGCAGCAGGAACTCCTGCAACGAGCCAAAGTCAACCTCAACACGCTACTCGGCCGCGCCCCCCGCATCGACTTCAGCCCCGCCGACTCTATTGTTGTCGCCCGCGACCTGACGCGCGAAACGGTAAACCAGGCCTTAGCACAAAACAACCCGCGCTTACAGCAAGCCAAGCTCAACACCCAAGTTGCTACTTACGATCGGCGACTGGTGCGAGCTAGCCGTTTTCCGCAGCTTGGCTTAACCGGTGGCTACGGCGTAAACCGCAACATCAACAACGCCTTCCTTATTAATACTGCAAACGGAAGCGTCCTGGGCTCTAACACCAACCGCGTGTTCGGGCCGAACTACGGGGTGGTGGCGTCTATTCCTATTTTTGATGGCTTCAACCGCAGCCGTCTAGAGCAGAACGCGCGCATTGCAGAAGAACAAAGCCAACTGCTGCTCAACCAAACGCAGCTTCAGTTGGAGGCCGAGGCCGAGCAAGCCTTTGCCCAATACCAAAACCGCCTGCAGCTGCTGGAGCTGGAAGAAGTTAACATTCTGCTGGCCCGCGAAAACGTAGCTATTGCCTTGGAGCGTTACCGCTTGGGACTGCTCACTCCTATCGTCTTACGCGAAGCACAACGCACCCAGCTCGACGCAGAAGTGCGCTTGCTCGACATCCGGTATCAGGCCAAGCAAGCCGAGATAGTGCTGCGCCGCTTAAGCAGCGGCTTGGTGCAAACCCCGCAATAATCCGCGCTTCCTAGCCGTGACTCTAGGTGCAGCCACCTCGTTGCTCTCGGAATATACCTGTCTATGCTGTCTTCGCCTGTCGTTGCTCACGTAGCCACTCCTCGGCTTCGGGCACATGGTCGAAGAGCTGAATCTCGATGTTGCCACCGAACGAATGGGCTTCCAAAATAGCAACCTCATGGACTAGGTCTTTGGGCTGAGAAACGTGCGCAATGTAGCGTAGTCCCATCCGCGAGGCCTGTGGTGCCCATATCGTTCGCAGCCATTCCACTGAATCAAACCAGGGTCCGCGCAGACCACTATTGTCGTTGAGCAGGAAGGGGCAATGAAACTTATTCATAGTGTCAAGAAAGTTAACAGCCCCATCATAGGCTTCTTGGGGGTCAATGTACCCTACCCAGGTGGCCCGTAGCCATTGTTCGTCTTCCTCATAAGACAACTCACAGATACTTCCGTCTTGTAAATCTATGTTTTTGGATATACGCATAGATTGGGTAACGCAATTCCCACCCTGCTCGGGTGCTAGTGAGGAGCTGTGAAACCAAAGATAAATTTTTTTCGGAGCCTCGCTCTCAGGCCTAATGAGGAGCTAGACCGGTGGCTTCGTCGGGGTGTTGACTGGTTTGGTGGCGTTATTGCTTTAGCTCAGCGAATAGTCTCCTCTGCCCGCAAGTAGCACCGTAGTTTTGACTACTTCTTCACCGGATTCGCTAGTGGCAGGCCGGGGAAAAAGCTTCGTTCCATCGCACAGCTATTGCACCATGGTTACTTGTATCTGTCGGCTGTTGCTTGTTTGGGCGCTGGTAGTAGTAGCAACTTTCGCTTCATTCGAAGTCACTTCTACTTCCTCGGTTTTTCGGCTGCTACCCCGCATGCCACTGAAAACGGAAAGCCGGTTCCCGCTCTGCCTGCATCATGCCAGCTACCGCGCATACAAGGCGTACCGCCACTACTAATTAGGCAAGCTCTACACCTAGCTCGCCTTCGCAGGAACTAGCTTTAGCTCCGAAGTAAAAGCCCACCAGCTAATCTGGCGGGCTTTTTTGCAGGTAGTATCCTGAGCTACTGACCACACTGCGGGTGCAAGCCAAGCAAAACAAGCGCCGCAATACTAAGGGGGCATCCGAATAGGCAAAACGTCATGCAGAAGCACAACCAAAGCATCTGACGTGCTGACGTTGCCAACCAACCGCTATGCTCTATCTGGCGTCCGCTTGCTGAAGCATCTCGCGTGCTTCATTGAATAGCATATGAGCAAGATGCTTCGGCAAGCTCAGCCTGACAATACGCACTATCCGGATAGCCTTCAAGGAGCAACCTGTAGCGCCCGTAGTTGAGCTAAAGCCTCCATTGTCTTGGCTCTGATTTTTTCTTCTTTTTCGTCTTTATCAATTGGTGCCTTGGGAGTAGGCCCAAAAAAGGTCAGGATGTTTTGACGGACGGGCCTAGTGAGGCCAGCAAACTTATTGTCGGATAATTGGCGTAGCCATTCCCCGTAGGTTTCATCGGTTAGGTCGTACTCACCTACTTTGGTTGGCTTTCCCGTATCAAAGTCGGCGTTGGGTAGGGTCTGGCGCGCTACCGCGGCCGTGTCTTTAGGCTCGGCTTCAACCAATTGGCAATAGTTTACCATCACGCTGTGGAAACTGCTCTTGAATAGCTTCTGCGCCTCCGGCGTGGGTAGCTTGAAGGCGAATGGCCGCAACGGGCCAATCTTGGGTAGCACCCGCACGAAGTAAGAAAGGATACGCGCGCCGGTGCCGGGCTTTTGATAACCGGTACCGTAGAGTTGCCGGTAGTCTTGCTCGCTCTGCTTATACACATATTCGCGGCGCCGGGCCCGGGGGCTAAGCCGCCGGATTTCCTTTTTCTGCGACTGCCAAGCGGCCCTACTGGCAATCGGAATCAATTGGCGCACCGCAAACCGAAACGACTCAATAGCTAGGTCCACGTTGAACACCACTTTGCCTAGCTCCAGGCCATATGTTTTGTAGAAAGCCCGCTCCAATACGGGTTTAGAAACCTTAAACCCGATGGAGCGCTGATACTCGGCGGTGCGGTAGCGGCCAGTAGCCAGCTGCACCACGTCGAAGGCAAACTCTAGCTGCGTGTGCTGAATAGGAGCTTCCTCGTAGGTGATGTTGTTGCCGAACTTCTGTTGCAGTTCCGGATACACCGAAGGCATGGCTTTATTGGTGCCTTCGGGGTGCCCAATGACGTCGGCAGTGTAATGGGCCAGCGCTCCTAGGGCAAACGCGTACTCGTTGCGGCCATGTGCTTCGGTGAGCAGATTACGCACAAAGTCGCCGCTTCGCACATAATGGGTTAGGTTGGTAAACAGCTTGGAGCCCATCGGGTAATAGCCCATATCCTGCAGGATGGACCCACCATAAGCATAGGCCTTTGCCTCAGTAAGCTGCTCTTCGGTAGCCCCCGGATAGCGCCGTTGCAACAGCGGCAGCAAACAGCGGGTCCACGACGAGTCGATATTGGCTTGGTGGGTAAGCACCGAATAGCCTGAGGCAGAAAAAGGAACCAACAGCACCACCAACACCAAACTCCGGAGCAACCAATTCAGCATGATGTAACGAGGAACTTAACAGGCTGCCGGGGCATTCCGAGGCCTTAAAAGCAATTGCAATACGCGCAAGCTCAACCGGAGTTGTCCCTGTGTTGATTAGTTGATTGCTGGCTCATTTTTAAAGTTATTGCCCTCAACTCAAACCACCGAGTAGCCACACAACGCAGTAAGCAGGTAATAGTGCCTTGCAATGCGTTGATTAGTGCAACTTACCATAAAAACAAAGCCCCGTTTCTGATTCAGAAACGGGGCTTTTTGTAGAGAGCGAGGGATTCGAACCCCCGGAGGTTTAACCCTCAACGGTTTTCAAGACCGCCGCAATCGACCACTCTGCCAGCTCTCTAGGTTATTCAACAGTTCTCAAAGCTAGCACTTTGAAATGACTGTTAAATGGTGTTTGCTAAATGTTACTTGTAAAAATGTAGAGAGGGGGGGATTCGAACCCCCGATACCCTTGCAGGTATAACGGATTTCGAATCCGTCGCATTCGACCACTCTGCCACCTCTCTGTTAATCTAACCCGCCTGATTTGGGACGACAAAAGTAGCAGTGCGCCGCACTCGTCACAACTTTTGACCGCATATTTTTCGGGGCTTAGCTGCGTTTTGTGGAGCACTCGCCCATTTACCTCTGAGTATCAGGCTCTAACTTTCACTTCTTTTTCTTTACCGCGGAGCCGGTCCAGCAACCGCAAGCCGTGGGGCTCGTTGCGCAGGCGGCCCGTTACGGCATCAATACTTACATTCACTTCAAACCCCACGATGAGCGTCATGCACACAAAGTCCAGCCACACCATAAAGCCCACCAGTGCCCCAATAGAGCCATAGAAGTGGTTGTAGGAATCGAAGATCTTGACGTAGAGAATAAACAGGAACGACACCAGGAAAATTAGCAGCGTGGCTACTACCGCCCCGGCCGAAAGGAACGGCCACTTGTCGTGCACCGGCGGCACATAGTAATACACCAGGCAGGTAGTAAGCAAAAACAACCCAACCACCGACCCATACTTGATGACTGTGATTAATTCGCTGGTGTATTGCTCGGGTACAATTTCCTCGAACACCAGCGCATCAATAATATAAGTCCCAAAGAAGATACCCGCCACCGACACCAGCAGCACCGACGACAGCACCACCGTAAGCAGCGTCGCAATGACGCGCTTGCGCACATACGTCCGCTTTTTGAACGAAGGATACTTCTTCTCGAAGGCATCGAGCAAGGCCATAATACCATTGCTGCTCAGCACCAGCGCGGTAGCAAAACCAAAGGAGAGCAAGCCACCGTGCGGAATGTTCACGATGTCTTCAATAGTGCCCGATACCACCTTGTACATCTCTCCCGGAATCAGATCGGCCAGGAATTGCAGGATGTCAACGTTCAGGTTGGGGATGGGCAGGTACGGAATGAGTGTGAACAGAAAGATGATGGTCGGGAACAGGGCTACCGTGAAGTTGAACGCCATGTAGCCCGCTCGCTTCTCTACGCTATCCTGCTTCAACTCCTGCATCATCCGGTCCACCACGTCATACACCGACGCCTTGCCACCAGCAATCCGCAACCGCTTCGACCACACAATAAACCGCCGGTAGCTGCGCCGACGGCGCAGATCCGGCAAACGATACCGACGAACTGGCAGGTGCATAGGATGATTGTTGATTGTTGAATTGTTGATTGTTGAAAATGACGAATCATCAGCCATTCAACAATCAACAATTTATTTTTTCAAAAATGCGGCGGGCGCGGGGGCGTTTACGGGAGCTTGCGGTGGGGTAAGGGGGCTGGTTAGCTCATCGTCGGTGAAGTAGGGCGCTAGCTTGGCTTGGATTTGCTCGGGAATGGGAACGGGTCGACCGTTAGCGGTACTTACGAACACCATGAGCGTGTGCCCCTCCGTTAATAACTCATTTGCCTCGTTATAGATTTCATATTCAAACATCACCCGGGAGCCTTCGGCGGGCTGGCGCAGCAATAAACGCACCGTCAGCAGGTCGTCGTAGCGAGCGGGCCGGCGGAAACGGGTCCGGATTTCCCCAACGGGCATACCTACTCCACTAGCCTCGAGGTCTTTGTAGCTGATACCTAGCTGCCGAAAAGCCTCGGTACGGCTCACCTCAAAAAAAGCCGCGTAGTTGCCGTGGTAGACGTAGCCCATCTGGTCGGTTTCAGCGTAGCGGACTCGAATTTTGGTGTCGGATTGGTACATGGTATTGATTGTTGAATTGTTTGATTGTTCAACGATTCGTCAGCACGACCAACCCTGTAACAATCAAACAATTCAACAATCAAAACTTACTTCATAATCCCGCTTCGCGTGAGGGCGGCTTGGTAGCGGCGGGCATTCACGAGGTGCTCTTGCTCGTTGCGGGCAAAGGCATGGTAGCCGCTGAAATCTTCTTTGGCGCAGAAATAGAGGTAGTCGTGCTTTTCGGGGTTGAGCACAGCGTCGATGCTGGCAATGCTTGGCAGGTTGATCGGGCCGGGCGGCAAACCACCGTACAGGTAGGTGTTGTAAGGAGAATCCTTCGCCAGGTGTACGTTGAGCACCCGTTTGATGGTGAAGTCGTTGTTGGCGTACACCACGGTGGGGTCGGCTTGCAGCTTCATGCCGCGCTTGAGGCGGTTGAGGTACACACCTGCCACGCGAGGCCGCTCATCGGCGTGCTGTTGCTGCTCGGCTTCTACGATGCTGGCCAACGTGCTGACTTGGGCGCGGGTCAGGTTCAGCTTCTCGCGCTTGGCGTCGCGGGCGGGGGTCCAGAACTTCTCGTATTCCTTTTTCATGCGCTGCATGAGGTTATCGGCCGAGGAGTTCCAGTATAACTCATAGGTGTTCGGGATGAACATGGTGAGGATGCTGGTCGTGTCGAAGCCGAGGCTTTTGGTGTAGCTCGGGCTGCTGAGCAGCGAATCGAACTGGCCGGGGCGGGAGTCGATGGCGGTGCTGAGCTTGCGGGCCAGCTCGTCGCGCAGGCGGATGTTTTGGAAGGTTAGCTTGAGCGGCGACTGGCGGCCAGTGCGTAAGTCGTTGATGAGTTGGCGGTTGGTGTAGCCATCTTTCAACTCGTAGCGGCCGGGCTTCACCAGCTTGTCGTACTTCATGAGGCGGGCCACAAAGTGCAACGACAGCTTATCGACAATAACACCCGTAGCATCAATCGAATCGAGTACCGACTTGGCTGACTGCCCCCGCCGCACCAGCACGTAGGTGGGCTGGCCTTTGGTTTCGACGTTTGCCGTGAAAAAAACCTGGTAGAAGTAATAGGAAAAGGTGATGAGCAACAGGCCAATAATGCCGACCGTATAGGAGTAAAGGTTGCGGCGGCGGAGAGCTTTGGCTTTGTAGTCGACTTGGGGTTTGGCCATCGGGAGCAGATAGGTCAGAGGTGTTACCAGAACATAAAATTCCAGTTGACAGCTTAGCTAAGCGAAACAGATTGAGTTAGGTTTACCTGCTCAAAAGTACGCGGAATCTAGTAGTGCCTAATGTTGAGGTTTTGTATGCAAGCTTTCGGGTTTGTATTATTACCTTTACTAAGCAAAACATTTACATTCCATTTTAATCTTCATCCACACATCCTTAAGGCATTTTGTGCCTTCAAACTACTTTACTTGCCTCTTTTCTCTACTATTCATTTTCTTTTTCACCTGTATGAAAAAATTGTACCCTTGCCGGTTGCACAAGTTAGCCCTGCTATCATTCCTTGGTTTATTCGGCACCGCAGCACACGCGCAAATAGCCACGTACACTTTTACGGGCGCAACGGGTTCTGAAGCCACTGTTGCGGTAGACGCACAGCCCATTAACGCCTCGTTCAGCTCCATGTCGCGTGGAACGGGAGTTACGGCTTCTGCCGGCGCCAACACCTTCGCCGCCACAAACTGGAGTCAGACGGCTCTTGAAGCTACTGACTATTTTGCGTTTTCGGTGCAGCCAAGCGTTGGTTTTCAAATGCGGCTCGATAGCCTGGTCCTCGACGAGCGTCGTTCTGGTACCGGTATCCGTGATTGGGCCATCCGCTCTAGCCTCGACAACTTCGCTGCCAACATTGCAACGGTAAACGTACCGGACGACGACCTAACCCGCACTAATAAGAAGATAGTGTTGCCTGCCACTTTTGCGAGCCTTACAGCGCGAGTGGAGTTCCGTATCTATGGCTACAACGCAGAAGCTGCCGGTGGCTCTTGGCGTATCGACAACGTGCGTACCTATGGCGTTGTCGGCTTAGGCCCCCTGAGTACCCGCAATGGCTCCAAAAACAGCAACGTGAGCGTATTCCCCAACCCAACTACCGATGCATTGCGCATTCAGGTGAACGGCAAGGGCAGCAAAGCTTCCGTGGCAGTTGCTGATTTGG
This sequence comes from Hymenobacter sp., assembly GCF_036387835.1. Taxonomy (GTDB): domain Bacteria; phylum Bacteroidota; class Bacteroidia; order Cytophagales; family Hymenobacteraceae; genus Hymenobacter. Next base: position 58,899 of record NZ_DASVSY010000069.1, read on the forward strand.
CTGGCCGCAGCGTACTGCGTGGCACCACCGCCGCCGATGGTTCGTTCGACCTGCGCAGCCTACCTGCTGGCAACTACACCGTTACCGTTACGGATGGCACTGAAACCTCGGTTCATAAGGTCATTAAGCGCTAATTTATTCGCATTGTGCTAGAAAAGCCTCTGCCTTCTGGTAGAGGCTTTTTTTGTAGGCTGGGTTTAAGCAACAGGCAACCTGACAGCAATTTTACTCGAAGACTGTAGGCAGAAGTCTAACACATCGGCTACCTTGCCCCGCTCCGGCCGCCGGGCCGTTTGTTTCATCCTGCCACTCCCCTGTTTCACCATGCCTGCTACGCTGCTCCGCATTCACCCCGATAATCCACCCCAGAATCGCATTCAACAAGTGGTGGAAGTGCTCCGCAAAGGTGGCATCATCATCTACCCCACCGATACCGTCTACGGCATCGGCTGCGACATTCATAATGCCAAAGCCGTGGAGCGGCTGTGCCGCATCAAAGGGCTGAACCCCGACAAAGCCAACCTTAGCTTTATCTGCTCCGACCTTTCCCACATTGCCGACTACGCCCACGGCATCACCACGCCCACCTACAAGGTCATCAAGAAAGCCTTGCCTGGTCCTTTCACCTTCATCTTTGAAGCCAGCGCCAAAGCGCCGCGCCAAGGCGGCAACAAGCGCAAAACCGTCGGCATCCGAGTACCCGATAACACGATCATCATCCAGCTGGTAAAAGAGCTCGGCAACCCCATTATCAGCACCTCGGTGCGCGAGGACGAAAACACGCTCGAAGAATACGTAACCGACCCCGACCTCATCTACGAGAAGTACCGCCTGCTCGTCGACCTGGTCATCGATGGCGGTTTTGGCAACAACGTACCTAGTACGATCATCGACTGCACCAACGACGACTTCGAGCTAATCCGCCAAGGCGCCGGCGACATCGAGCAGTATTTGTGAGGCGAAGTTATGAGCTTGTGAACTTGTGAAATGGTGAGTTTGACGTTCTATCCGCACCAGCCGCACCGGTGGCACGTCAAACTCATCATTTCACAAGTTCACAAGCTCACCTCTTATGCTTCCACCGCCTGTGGCTCCATAGGTAATCGGCGGGAAAAGCGCGAATGTCGCTTTCCAACTGGCGCACGAAGGCCTCGGTAATGGGGAAGCTGTCTGTTGGCAGCGGGGAATCGCCGTCGTAGAGGTCGGTGAGGATGATTTCGTAGTAGCCGCGCCGCAGCCGACGGATGCTCACGTAAACAACCGGGCAGTGGAAGCGGCTGGCCAGCCGCTCGGCGCTGGTATAAAACCCGGCGTCCTGGTTCATGAAACTGGTCCAGTAAGGCCGGTCCTCGGGGCCAGCCGCCTGGTCTGACAACATGCTAACCACCCGAACTTCGCCTCGCCGCTGCACCATATCACGCAGGGTATCGCGCATGGGGATGAGGCCAGCTCCGGTACGGGTGCGCAGCTGGCGCAGAAACTGTTCGAAGAACGGATTCATCAGCGGCTTATACACCCCATCGGCGTGGGCCGACAGCCAGATAGCGCCTGAAGTAAGCACCCACTCCCAATTGCCCGCGTGCGACGACAAACCAAGTACGGTCCGCCCCTGCGCAAAATGCCGCTCCAGTACCTCGGGGTTGCGGAAGATTACCCGTCGTTTCAGCTCGGCATCGGGCATGGCTGCTAGCTTCAGCGTTTCCACCATTACCTGCGCAAAATTGCGGTAAAACAACTTCTGCAACCGCTGGATTTCAACTTCCGGCTTTTCAGGAAATGAGTTACGCAGGTTTGTAAGCACCACCTTTTGGCGGTAGCGCACAACGTATGCCAGCAGGAAATAGATGCCGTCGGCTAGCCCGTACAGCACCGCGAGCGGCAAGTGAGCCATTCCAAGCAGCAGCCAATTAAGCGGGCGATAATACCAAGCATAAGAAGTGGAAGTAGCTTTACTCATCGGGCAGGAGCCCCTGCACCGGCCGGGGTATAGTCTTTGGTTATTCGGTGCACGGTAGCAGTTTGAGCAACTAGCAGTTGCTTGGTGGTCCTGACTTCTACCGTGAGAGTATAGTCGCCGGGCGGCAATTTGCTTAGATCTAATTCGCCCGTTATAGGAGTGGGCCGACCGGCCAAACCGCGCGTTGTGCTCGGCTGAACCAAGGCGTCGGTTTTGGCGCCAACCTGGCGTAGGCGGTAACGAAGCTGTACTTCCTGTTCGGGCGTAGCATTATAGAGTTCGGTGTACAGCCAAACTTTGTCGGCCCCGCGGGTATAGAGGCCACCAGGAGCCCGCGTTAAACTAAAGCCGCCGCGACTGAAGTTGCTGGCTTCTGCGCCCTTAGCCGCCGGTTTAGCTAGCAATACGACGTCGCTGAGGGTGGGCTTGGCCTCAGTAGAGGCCAACACCAGCGGCATTTCCACTAGGGCTTGTTGGCTGTTGCGGTATTGGTCGCGTACCAAGCCACGGATACTGTAGGTGCCGTCGGGCAGCATCAGCCGCTTCTGGAAGCTGAGTGGATTTTTGATGGCGGCCGTGGTGTCGCTTAGTACCGGGGGCTTAAGCGTGATATTCTCCTGATAAGCAGCCTGGCCGTTAGAACCCACGATTTCCAACGTCAGTATGGCGGCGGCCTGGTACATTTTGGGTGCCCGGCGCATGTAAGTCAGCCATTGGCCAGGCACAGTGGCATAGAGCTCTACCACGTTGCCTTTCACGCTCATGTCGATGTTGCGGAATCGGGCCACGTCCAGCAGCAGTTGGGGTTGGGCAGCCAGAGCCGGGTTGGCAAGTGGCAACAGCAGAACTAGAAATAGAAAATAGAACGCGCGCATGGTGTCAGATTGACTGACAAAGGTAGGGCGAGTTTGCATAGAATCTGGTTTATTGGCAGGTGCCATAATTTTATTCATATGGTTAAAATCGTTTAATATACAGCCTTCCGAAGACGTCTAGCAGTTGGTAATTAATAGTAAAATTTAAACTAGTAGCTGATTATCTGGTATCCTAATTACGCATTATCAGATACCAACTACCTCAACAACCGGATGTGATTTCCTTTTTGCATGTTTCCAATGCCTATCGTACTTTTTGAATCTCAATACCACCCACCTACCTCGTTTTTCGCCGAAATCATTGGGGCTGAGGCATTGCGACTGGAAACCCAAGAACACTACCGCAAGCAAACCTACCGCAACCGCTGCCTTATCCTGACGGCACAAGGCGTCAAACCTCTTACTGTTCCGGTCGTAGATGGCAACCGCAGCGTGAAAGTGAAAACCGCCGAAATTGAAATTGACTACCGGCAGAATTGGGTGCACCAACACTGGCGAACCATCCAAACTGCTTACGGCGGCACACCATATTTCGAATACTACGCCGACTATCTGCACGATATCTACGTACAAAAGCACCAACGCCTTTTCGACCTCAATCTTGCCTTTTTGCGCTTCTACCTGCGCTGCCTGCGGTTGCGGACTCCTGTGGAGTTTACCACCGATTATGTTCCTCCTGCCCCTTCACTCAGTTATTTAGCTACCCCATCGCTCCTTGACTGCCGTGATTCCCTGACACCGAAGGCTTCGGTGGCATCCGAACCTGACAGGAAGTCGGTACAACCCTACGCGCAGACCTTTGGTAAAGATTTTGTACCAAGGCTTAGCATCCTCGACCTGTTGTTTATGCAGGGCCCGGCTGCCGGCAACTTTCTCGCGTAGTGTTACCGCCGGCCCGAACCATCGCCCGTTTATATCTGTTTTCAGATTACTACGGCCCAACCCGCCGGAAAACGCTCTAACTGCGCTTGCGGGGTTCCGTTTTTCTTCACTACCTTATCTGCATGGAAGCTAAATTCTCAAATCGAGTCAAGGAGGTCATCTCTCTGAGCCGGGAAGAGGCCATCCGGCTCGGGCACGATTATATCGGTACCGAACACTTATTGTTGGGCATGATTCGCGAAGGGGAAGGCACGGCTATTGGTTTGCTCAAGAAATTGGGTGTATCAGTGGACGAGCTTAAATACGCCCTCGAGCAAGCTACTCGCAATACGGCCACGCAGGGCACGAGCATTACCGGCTCTATCCCCCTGACGAAACAAACCGAGAAAGTCCTCAAAATTACCTACCTCGAAGCTAAAATCTTCAAGAGCGAAATCATTGGCACCGAGCACCTGCTGTTGTCAATCTTGCGCGATGAAGACAATATTTCGTCTCAAATCCTCAGCAAATTCAACGTGAACTACGAATCTGTGCGCGATTCGCTGGACTACCACGGTAACACGGCGAACAACCCCACCAACGGCCCCGAGGCCGATGACGACGACAACGACCGCCTCTTTGGGGGTGGTGCAGGCCGCGGCGGTGCCGGTGCTGGCGCTACGCCCAAGAAAGGCACCGAAAAGTCGCGTACTCCGGTGCTCGACAACTTCGGCCGCGACCTCACCAAACTGGCTGAGGACGACAAGCTCGACCCGATTGTAGGTCGTGAAAAAGAAATTGAGCGCGTAGCTCAAATCCTGAGCCGCCGCAAAAAGAACAACCCGATCCTGATCGGTGAGCCTGGTGTTGGTAAAACGGCAATTGCCGAAGGCCTAGCGCTGCGCATCATCCAGAAGAAAGTATCGCGCGTACTGTTCGGCAAGCGCGTCGTGACGCTGGATTTGGCCTCGTTGGTGGCCGGCACCAAGTACCGTGGGCAGTTCGAAGAGCGCATGAAGGCCGTGATGAACGAGCTGGAAAAGTCGCCCGACGTGATTCTGTTCATCGACGAGTTGCACACGATTGTAGGTGCTGGCGGAGCTTCGGGCTCGCTGGACGCTTCCAACATGTTCAAGCCTGCGCTGGCCCGCGGCGAAATCCAATGCATCGGTGCTACCACCCTCGACGAGTACCGTCAGTACATCGAGAAAGATGGTGCCTTGGCTCGTCGTTTCCAGATGGTAATGGTTGACCCGACCACGCCCGAGGAAACCATCGAAATCCTACACAACATCAAAGACAAGTATCAGGACCACCACCATGTGGTGTACACCGATAAGGCCATTGAGTCATGCGTGAAGCTGTCGGACCGCTATATGTCGGACCGTTTCTTGCCAGACAAAGCCATTGATATTCTGGACGAGGCTGGTGCCCGCGTGCATATCAACAACATTGTGGTTCCCGAGGATATTTTGAAGCTCGAAGAGAGCATCGAGAACATTAAGACCGAAAAGAACCGCGTGGTGAAATCTCAGAAGTACGAGGAAGCTGCCAAGCTCCGCGACAATGAGAAGAAGCTGTTGGAGCAACTCGACCAAGCTAAAAAGGATTGGGAAGAGGAAACCAAGAAGAAGCGCTACACCGTCAAGGAAGAAAACGTAGCCGAGGTAATTGCTATGATGACCGGTATTCCGGTTAGCCGTGTCGCGCAGAACGAAAGCGCTAAGCTTTTGAACATGGGCGAAGAGCTGCAAGGCAAGGTTATCGGCCAAGACAAAGCTATCAAGCAGTTGGTGAAAGCCATCCAGCGCACTCGCGTGGGCTTGAAAGACCCTAAGAAGCCAATCGGTTCGTTTGTATTCCTTGGCCCAACGGGTGTTGGTAAGACGGAGCTGGCTAAGGTGTTGGCTACTTACCTCTTCGACAAAGAAGATTCGCTGGTGCGGATCGACATGTCGGAGTACATGGAGAAATTCAGCATCTCGCGCCTGGTGGGCGCACCTCCCGGCTACGTGGGCTACGAAGAGGGCGGTCAGTTGACGGAGAAAATCCGCCGCAAGCCTTACTCGGTTATCCTGCTCGACGAGATTGAGAAGGCGCACCCCGATGTGTACAACTTGCTGCTGCAAGTGCTTGACGACGGTATCCTAACCGACGGCCTTGGCCGCAAGGTGGACTTCCGCAACACCATCATCATCATGACCTCCAACATCGGTGCCCGCGACTTGCAGGACTTCGGTGCGGGTATCGGCTTCGGCACGAAGGCCCGGCAGGACAACTTGGATGAGCTGACGAAGAGCACCATCACCAACGCCCTGCGTAAGACGTTCTCACCCGAGTTCCTCAACCGCTTGGACGATGTGATTGTCTTCAACTCGCTCGAGAAGAAAGACATCCACAAGATCATCGACATCTCGCTGTCGAAGCTGCTAAGCCGCATTCAGCTACTCGGCTACCGTGTTGAGCTGACGGAAGCTGCCAAGGACTTCGTTGCCGAGAAAGGCTATGATCCTAAGTTTGGTGCTCGTCCGCTTAACCGGGCTATCCAGAAGTATATCGAGGATCCGATTGCCGAGGAAATCCTGAAAGCGGAGCTTGTGCAAGGTGACGTCATCACCGCCGACTTCGCGGAGGGCAGCGAGGAGCTAACCTTCGTAGTAAGCAAGAGCAACGAACCGCAGAACCTTGCCAGCGACGAGCGGCCAGCTGAAAAGCCCGAGCCAAGCGACGACGTTGATTCCAAGAAGTAAGCGACTTGCTTGAAATAGAAACGGCCGGTTCCTGTAGAGGAGCCGGCCGTTTTTGTTTATCAGCTACGATTAGTACTCATCCTTAACTTGATTATTTTTTCTGCATTTATTCGCCATTCTCCATTTGCATAATTCATCTCAATTGGAAATGGCCATCCTTGTGAAATTATCTCTAACCTATTCCCGTTTTTTGAAATCGGTATACTCCTGATACTTTGCGCATCTGAAATTTCATTCAATTGAATTGCAATATCTTCCGGATAAGCCCCTTCCCATAAGATTCCTGCGTTTGCATGCTCTTCAATTAACTGTTTAATCAATGATTCATCTCCGATTAAAAGAGCCTTATCAAACTGTCTGAATATTTTTTCTGCTTCACTCTCCTCACCTAATTGCTTACTCGCATATTGAATTAATTCATTGTCAGACATCCGTTCTTTTAACTGCACAAATTCTGTGATAATTTCTTCTACCATCCGCAAAGCATCTTTTTTGTCTTTTGAACACGTTTTTATTACATAATTCCAAACATAATTATCAGGAAATGAATTACGAATACAAACGTATCGATCAAAAATTCTCCCGCTTATTGGTGTCGAGTTTCCCGATCTGTATCCATTTATAAATGCAAGAGTTTCCTTAACAGATCCTCCAGTAAACATGGAAGGTCTTTTACAAATTTGTCCGATAAGTTCCAGGAATGAGATTTGTGTCATCTTAGTTGTGCTTTATGTCTGTATTATTATTATGCAGTTACAACTTAAAGATAATAGTTTAATGTTGCCTCCCAATCATAGTATTCCAGATAACTTACCCATTCCAAAACTTGGTGTGGCTTTTCTATACCTTGAAGTAAAAGCCTCACTGCGTCCTAGCTCATATTTAAAATTATTGGTTTATCCGTAATTATTTAATTAATACGTATCCTACCATTGAAAAGGCAGTTTGTCAGTCTTTTTTACATACGATATCAGCTGTGCGCACTTTCAGGCAAGTTGAAGTACCATTTTCTTCTTTACAGTATCTACTTCGAGCCAGCCGCTGTCTTCAGGGCCGAGTACACACTCTTCTAAGCGCAAGTCTCTTGCGTATCTACTCAAAGCCTTTTTACCAAATACCAATGTCAGTTGGTATTCTTCTTGGCCTGTTTTTCCTGTAAATGCTTTCATGATAACGTACCGCTTGTCATTGATCTGCTTTTTTGAACAAGTACTTTCAATATCTGGAAGCAAAACACCGTCACACCAGAAGCCCTTTAACCTATCGTCTGTTCGCCGCAAGACTTCTAGAGTCTCTCCAATTTTCCATTCAATATGTTCGCAAAAAATTTGGTCTAACATTGTCGGTATGTCTTCTCCGGTTAAATAACAGTTTATTGTTTGTCGCTTATCTAAATTACAATATGTGTAAACCAAGTTGCTGCATTTCTTTACAAAAGCGTTTGTAACTAAGGTTTTTATTAATACTAATACTTCTATTGTGGCTATTACTTTACAGTTGACGTTTCAATAATACAGCTATTGGTAGTTACACTGCCAAAATCTATTACGCTTGGCAGATCTTTACAATTTTGACCTTGCAGAAGCACCAACTGTGATCCAAATTGACATTTTGATTTAAATAGACAAGGCCGACTCCTGTGAAGAAGCCGGCTGCTTTTTGTTGATGCTTTCAGCGTCTTGTTAGCGGTAGTTCTAGAGCGTTTGTTGCTTACGTTTTGCTTGTGTTCTGCGCTTCGCTCCCGCCGCATTCTTGGCTTTCAACTTCTGCATTAGCTGTCGGAAGTCTGCAAGCTCCTCTTCTGACCAAGCCTCTGACCTAGCAGAGAAATTCACATTCTTTGGTTCTTTGATTAGGCCCATGGTATTGTCTTTTAATTTTTGAAGTGACGAGCTACTTAATTTAACAGCGTGGAAAGTTTTAGCCTGGACTCCAAGTGCTAAAAAACTCATTAAAAATGCAGCATACGAATGTCATTACAGAAGAGAGTATTATAATCAACTTATACTTAATTTTAGTGTAATTTTGATCATTTTTTTCAACCAACGTTATTGATACAATTGATGTAATTGATATGATTATAAAAAATAAAACCCCTACCTCTAATAAACTCATAATTTTGTTGCTCTTTTCCGTCGGGATGGAAGATATCATGAGCGAGGCTGGTATCTGAATTATACAAGCCAGTACCAGTATGGGCATGAGTATCTTATTACTTACACGAGGGAAACCATCTATATTCGTCATAATATAAATAAATTAGGTATCAGGGTTTTTGTTTTACTTTCCTTTTTCAGGCAGATTGTGAAGGAATTATTTAAAAGCAATTTATGATATTTTTTTATAATAAAGTTCAATACTAAGCTATTAGTAACATCAATAATTTCTCTTGGATATATAAGAGTTGTTAAAAAGAATACAGCGAGACAAAGCTATATTTCTTTGTTGTAAAAAATATTAGAGACAGTTTTATTTTTTAAAGCGTCTAGTAAGCATCTTAAAAATCGGAATAACGCTTTTGGGATCAACGACAGCTGCATTGCCTCACACAGTCTTAACTCTAAAATAACAGTTTGGAACTGGCCCTCAACTGCTGCTAAAGCGGACGTAACAGTATGCCGAGGCCAAATAGCCGCCCCGAAATCTGGTGCGGCTTTTCTATGTGGGTACATTACCTTTGGATTACTGACCTAGTACTTGAAACTTGAACTCGAAGTCCCACTCCATGTCCGATCTGCAGGCGGAAGCCCACTCAAGCAAACTCGAAATCCTCGAACGCAAAAACCAGGAAGCCCTGCTTGGCGGTGGCCAGGTCCGCATCGATGCGCAACACAAGAAAGGCAAGCTCACGGCGCGGGAGCGGGTGGACTTGCTGCTCGATGAAGGCTCGTTCGAGGAAATCGGCAAGTTTGTGATGCACCGCTCCAAAGACTTCGGCCTCGACAAAGAATACTACCTCGGCGACGGGGTAATAACGGGCTACGGTACCGTAAATGGCCGCTTGGTGTACGTTTTCTCGCAGGACTTTACGGTGTTTGGCGGCTCACTCAGCGAAACCCACGCCGAGAAGATTGTGAAGATCATGGACCTGGCCATGAAGAACGGCGCGCCCGTTATTGGCCTCAACGACTCGGGCGGCGCCCGGATTCAGGAAGGCGTGGTGAGCCTTGGGGGCTACGCCGATATCTTCTACAAGAATACGCTGGCCTCGGGTGTGGTGCCGCAACTGTCGGCTATTATGGGGCCCTGCGCGGGCGGCGCGGTGTACTCGCCAGCCATTACCGACTTCATTCTGATGGTGGAAGACACAAGCTACATGTTCGTGACGGGGCCTAACGTGGTGAAGACCGTAACGCACGAAAACGTAACCAGTGAGGAGCTAGGTGGCGCTAGCACGCACTCCACCAAAAGCGGGGTCACGCATTTTTCGTGCGCCAACGAAGTAACGTGCATTAATCACCTCAAGCAGCTGCTGAGCTATATGCCGCAGAACTGCGAAGAAACGGCGCCTGCCCTCCCCTACGAATCCGGCGACGAAATTCGCCCGGCCCTCGACAGCATCATTCCCGAAAACCCCAACCAGCCCTACGACATCCGGGAGGTAGTGGAAGGCATCATCGACGCTGGCACCTTCCTGGAAGTGCACCAGAACTTCGCCGAAAACATTGTGGTTGGCTTTGCCCGCCTCGGCGGCCGCAGCATTGGCATCGTGGGCAATCAGCCGGCCGTGCTGGCTGGCGTGCTCGACATCAACGCCAGCACCAAAGCCGCCCGGTTCGTGCGGTTCTGCGACTCGTTTAATATTCCGCTGCTGGTGCTGGAAGACGTACCGGGCTTTTTGCCCGGCACCGATCAGGAGTGGCGCGGCATCATTACCAATGGCGCCAAGCTGCTCTACGCCTTCTGCGAGGCGACCGTACCCCGCATTACGGTCATCACGCGCAAAGCCTACGGCGGAGCCTACGACGTGATGAACAGCAAGCACATTGGGGCCGATATGAACTACGCCTGGCCTACCGCCGAAATTGCCGTGATGGGTGCTAAAGGAGCCGCCGAAATCATTTTCAAGCGCGAAATAGCCGCTGCCGCCGACCCCGAAGCCAAGCTTCAGGAGAAAGTAGACGAGTACCAGCAGAAGTTTGCTACTCCCTACCGGGCCGCGCACCGAGGTTTTGTGGACGAGGTAATCCTGCCGTCGCAGACGCGCCAGAAGCTGATTCGAGCATTTAAGATGTTGGAAAACAAAGTAGATACGCTACCTCGTAAGAAGCACGGTAACATTCCGTTGTAACCCCAAGCTTATGGAGTGGCAGAGTGTCGGCAACGTTCTTTTTTGCTTGGGTTTGTTGGCCTTGGTGGTGGGGCTGCTGCTGCGGTTCCGGGCGGGGCGCTGGCTGCTAGCGGCGCTGTTGGTCGTCTTTACGCTCGGCGCGCTGCTAACCGGCGACTGGCACTCTGTCGCCGACAATCCCGACACGAATATTACTCCTCAGAAAGCCAGCCGCTACTTGCTATGGGGCGGCGTAGTCTGCATACTACTCGGGCTGGCGTTCCGAACGTTAGCCAGTAAGTCTATTTAATTACTTTTTTCTCGCGTATGCGTCCAGAATCGTTCGACTTCCTACAGAAGTACCTCAATAACCCCTCTCCCACCGGTTTCGAGAAAGAAGGCCAGAAAATCTGGCTCGACTATATCAGGCCTTACATCGACGAATATTTCGTAGACACCTACGGTACGGTGGTCGGCGTCATCAACCCGGAGGCCAAATACAAGGTGGTGATTGAGGCCCACGCCGACGAAATCAGCTACTTCGTCAACTTCATCACCGAGTCAGGCTTCCTGTACCTGCGCAAAAACGGCGGTTCCGATCCGCTGGTGGCACCGAGCAAACGGGTGAACATTCACACGGCCAAGGGCATCGTGAAGGCGGTGTTTGGCTGGCCGGCTATTCACGTGCGCAAAGTGGACCAGGACAAGGCCCCGACTATTGAAACGGTCTTTCTGGACTGCGGCGCTTCCAGCAAGGAAGAAGTGGAAGAAATGGGCATCCACGTGGGCTCCGTCGTCACATTCGAGGACGAGTTCATGGTGCTCAACGACAAGTTCTACGTGGGCCGGGCCCTCGACAACCGGGTGGGCGGCTTCATGATTGCCGAAGTGGCCCGGATGCTGAAGGACAACAACAACAAGCTGCCCTTCGGCCTCTACATCGTGAATGCGGTGCAGGAAGAAATCGGCCTGCGCGGCGCCGAGATGGTAGCCCACCGCATCCAGCCCGACGTGGCCATCATCACGGATGTGACGCACGACACCCAATCGCCGATGTACGAGAAGAAAACGGCCGGTGACCTGTTCTGCGGCAAAGGCCCGGTAATCACCTACGGTCCCGCGGTGCAAAATAACCTGCGCGACCTTATCATTCGGGCGGCGCAGGAGGCAGAAATACCGTTCCAGCGTGCCGCCGCCACCCGCGCCACCGGCACCGATACCGATGCCTTTGCCTATTCCGGCGCCGGTGTGGCCTCGGCCCTGATTTCACTGCCCCTAAAGTACATGCACACCACGGTGGAAACAGTGCACAAAGAAGACGTAGAAAACGTAACCAAGCTCATCTACGAAACGCTCCTGCGCATCGAAGACGGCCACGACTTCCGGTACTTCCACTAATCACGGATTTTTCGGATTAGACGGATTTTTCGGATTTTGTAGACCATCTTAGCTGGCGTGGCTGGTCATGCGGCGGCCGCTCGTTCTGAGCGGCCGTTTTGGCTTCCGCAGAACGAGCAGCCATAGTTAGCGCGCTTTTGACGCCTCTCTTACACCTTTCAAGCCCTTGCGTGTTCGGGCTTAATTGGTACACCGATTTGTTTTTTGTTCTTTGATCTTGCAGTTCTCCCTTTCACATCGACTACAAAATCCGTGCAATCCGTCAAATCCGAAAAATCCGTGATTCCGCTGAATATTACCGACCAGATGAACCGGCGCGTAGTGGTGTCGTTTCCGCCGCAACGTATTGTGTCGTTGGTGCCTTCTCAAACGGAAATGTTGTTTGATTTAGGAGTGGGTGAGCGGGTGGTTGGGGTTACCAAATTCTGCTTCCATCCAGCCGAAGCCCGTACGTCAGCAACTGTAGTTGGTGGCACCAAAAACTTCAACTTCGAGAAGATAGAGGCGTTGAAGCCGGACTTGATTTTAGGGAACAAAGAGGAAAATTATCAGGATGGCATTGAGCAGCTGGCTGAGAAATATCCGGTGTGGCTGAGTGACATTTCCACGCTAGCTGAAGCCTTGGATATGATTCGGAAGGTAGGCTTCATCGTCGGGTGCAAGGACCGAGCCGATGCGCTAGCCACCGAAATAGCGGCTTCTTTTGCGGCAGTAGCAGCTGCCACTGCTTTGGTTCCAGCCGCTTATTTCATTTGGCGCAAGCCCTACATGGTCGCCGCGTCCGGCACGTTCATCAACGACTTGTTGGGCCGCGCCGGGTACAGCAACGTGTTCAGCCACCTCGGCCGCTACCCGGTCGTAACGGCCGAACAACTGGCCGCCGCGGCCCCGCAACAGATTCTTCTGTCTTCGGAACCTTACCCTTTCGGTGAAAAACACGTGGCTGAATTTCAGGCTATCTGCCCTTCAGCAAAAATCCGCATTGTAGATGGCGAGTTGTTCAGCTGGTACGGCAGCCGACTGCGCCATTCGGCTGCTTATTTCTAGAAGATGTAACGCGAAGTTCCACTTCGCGAGTCGTAGGCACTGTTTGACTGCACCTTAAGTGACCTGCTAACGGCGCGGACGTTTCGCGAAGTGGAACTTCGCGTTACATTATGAAGCCAGCTTTTTCCAGCTCCACCCAAAACTGCGGGTACGACTTACGCACCACTTGCGGAGAATCAATGGTCAGCGGGCCGCGCAGGGCCAACGGGGCGAAGGCCATAGCCATGCGGTGGTCGTGGTAGGTGGCTACCGTTTGGCCGCTCACATGGAAGTTTTCGGTCGATACGCGGAAAAAGCCCTCGGTTTCTTCGGTGAGGAAAGCGCCGAAATTGGCTAGCTCGGTTTGCAGGGCGAAAATCCGGTCGGTTTCCTTGATGCGCAGGCTTTCGAGGCCGGTCATGAGCACGGGCACGTTTAAGGCGGCAGCCACTACGGCTACGGTTTGTGCCAGGTCGGGGCAGTCGGAGAAATCCTGCGTAAAACCGGCTGAAGGCGTGGTTTGCATCAGGCGCACCCCATCCGCCAAGTACTCGGTGCTTACGCCGAGCTGCGCCATGATGTCCACAATGGCCTGGTCGCCCTGCCAGGAATAACGGCGCAGACCCGGCAGCGTAAGGTGCGAGCCGGCGGGCGCCAGGGCCACCATAGCATACCAGTAGCTCGCCGCCGACCAATCCGATTCGATGGTGTAGTCGGCGGGTTGGTAGCGGCCGGCGCGGGCTTCCAACGCCGTGCCCAAGTCGCGGCACTGGCCCCCGAAATGCTGCATCAGCGCCATAGTCATGCGGATATACGGGCGCGAGCCAACTTTGCCGGTAAGCCAGAGCCGGAGCCCATTGGGCAGCATCGGGCCTACCATTAGCAGCGCCGATATGTACTGACTGCTGATGTCGCCGCGCACTTTCAATTCTATAGGCTCGTCGGCGGCCTGCTTGTCGGTTTCCACGGGCTTCCAACCGCGCAGGCGCAGGGGCGGGTAGCCTTCCGTTTTCTCATACGCAATATCGGCCCCGAGCTGGCGCAGTGCATCAACCAGCACGGCTATGGGCCGCTCCTGCGCACGCGCGGTGCCGGTGAGCAGAGCATGGCGGTTGGTTACAGCCAAGTAGGCGGTTAAAAAACGCATGACCGTGCCCGCATCCTCAGCATCGACCACTTCAGTCGTGGCATCGGCCAGCAAACGCTGCATAAGCTGCGTGTCGTTGGCATCCGAGAGATTATCAAGCTGCCCCCCGCCGGCTAACGCCTGCAAAATGAGGGCCCGGTTACTTTCGCTTTTCGAAGCCGGCAGTTGTGCTGTTCCGCGCAAGGGGCCACCAGGCCAGGTAAGGTTGACTGAAGAGCTAATGGCAGTTGAATATATACCACCAGGCTACTGCTGGTGAATAGGTGAAAGATGTGTTTCAACAGACGGCTCCGAGCTTATACAGCGGCTGATCCGCTTCTCCTCCGTCTGCTCGCCCTAACGACTCGCCTTCTACTGGGGGAGCAATATTACAGCCGGTGATAGTACCGCAGCGACGCCGCTATTTCCGCTACCGTCACGGGCTGGTTGTAGACGCCGTGCCCAACGCTTTCGAGCAAGGTGCAGTTGATAGTAGACCCCACGTTTTTCTTGTCCTGACGGGCATAGTCGGCTATAGCCTCGGTTTCTAAAGACACAAACTGCACCTTTTCGTAAACCGAGAATAGGAAAGTCTCGATTTGATCAAGCTCCGTTTCGTTTAGCAAACCGTGCTGAGTGCTCAACCAGGCCTCACAGATCATGCCTGCAGCTACTGCCTCACCGTGCAATATCTCACGGCCCGGCTGCCCCAGCAGGAAGCTTTCCAAGGCATGCCCTACCGTGTGCCCGAAATTGAGCAGCTTGCGCGGCCCGTTTTCCAGCGGATCCTGCGCCACAATTTCCTGCTTCAGCGCTACTGAATGGCGGATGGTATCGGTCCAGTCATCGATGAAGACACTGTTGATCCGCTGCTCCCGAAACGCGTCAGCATCAGCAATCAGCGCATGTTTTACCACTTCCGCGTAGCCAGACTTCAGTTGGCGTGGGTCGAGAGTTTCGAGAAACTTGGGCTCGATAAAGACGCCGGCGGGCTCTTGAAAAACCCCTAAGTGGTTCTTCAAACCCTGAAAATCAATACCCGTTTTGCCTCCCACACTGGCATCCACCTGTGCCAGCAGCGTCGTAGGTACCTGCACAAAGCGAATTCCTCGCTTGTACAACGCCGCACAAAATCCGCCGAGGTCCGTCACAACGCCGCCGCCGAGGTTCACGAGTACCGCAAATCGGTCGGCGCGCTGCTCAGTTAACTCGTTCCAGACTAGCTCACACGAGTCCAGAGTTTTTGCTTCCTCGCCGGCTGGAATCTCAATAAGAGAATGTGCTTCGGGCAAGTGAAAGCGCAGCAGCGGATAACACAACCGGCTGGTGTTGGCATCCGTTAATACAAATACCTGGCTAACAGCGGGCTGACGCAGTAGCTCGGCCAGCCTTGGTAGCGCGCCGGGGCCTATGGAAACTATATTATTCAAGTTTGATTCCTTTTAGAAGAAATGGGACCGTTCAGGTACAACATTTGCTGAAGACAATTTCATCATGAATAAGGCGCAAAATATAGATTCTTTAGATGCAACCATCTAGCCTCCACCTTACTCATACCTCTGCAACTTACAATCTATAATAGTTATGATCTCCTCTTTACGCGGCTTATCTGCCGCCTTGCTGCTCTTAGCTATTCCGCTATGGGTTGCTTGCCAACGTGAATCGATACCTAGACCAGAGGAACAATTAGTTGGGCGTTGGGAGTGGCAGAAAACGGCTTCTCCTAATTCAGCCGTTATTACGCCAGCCAGCACCGGCCACCGAGTGGTAGTCGAGTTCGACCGGCGCGGACGGGCCCGATTCTACGAAGACGGCAACTTCGTAAGCGCCACAATTTTTTCGGTGAAGCGCCAACGGCTAGGAATTGGTCGGCCCGCCGACCAAGTGTTGATGTATCGGGGCTACCGGGGTACACAATTGTATACTATATCGGGCAACAATCTACAATTGCGCGATTCCAACGGCGAGCCTTTCGAGCACAGCTACACTAGGTTATTACAGAAAAATTAGTGGCCGCCTGTTGCGCCATGCCTCTGTTCACTACTTACTAGCGTTTGACCTCCTACCCCTCTCATTTGCAAGCCATGAAACTGCTTTTCGCCTTTTTGCTTTCGTTCAGCTTAGTAAGCCTAAGCGCGTGCAAGTCGGATAAAGATGCTGAAGGGCCAGCTACACTTATTGGCCGTTGGCAGCTAACTAATTTGGAATGCTACTGTGGCCCTGGTCCTCTTCCAAACGAAGTAGTTGAGTTTGCAACGAATGGCACGGTAGTTTTTTACACAGATGGCAAAGAGGAGTCACGCGGCACGTACACTTTTGCTACGGGCAAGACTACATGCTCAGGTGATGCGATTCCGGTGCTCCAATTCAAGAATACGCCCTCTATCTTCACCGAAAACGTTGCCTACACCCTTGAGGCATCTACCTTGGTACTAGATCAAGGTTTGTGCTTAGACGCACCCCGCAAAACCTACCAGCGCGACTAGCAGCGGCGCTATTCTGGCCGCTGCATGATTTCGGTCTGCCGCCGGATACTTTCCAAGTGAATCAGCTTGTAGAGCTCGGCAATAAACTTTTCGTTTACCCCGAGCTTACGGGCCCACGCCTGCCGCGACTCGAAAATTTCGTTCCAACGGTCCATCTGCAGGATCTTGACGTCGTTTTCCTTTTTATACTCGGCCAGCTCACCTACCAGTGCCATCCGCCGGGCCAGGCCCTCCATTATTTCGCGGTCAGCCTCGTCCATCTTTTGGCGCAATTCCTCGGCCTTGTTTAGGTACTCGGCGTTGTTAGAAGAGCGGTAGCGGAACTGCAACTCATTCAGGATTTCACCGAGCCGCTCTGGTGTTACTTGCTGCGCGGCGTCGCTGAGGGCGTGGTCGGGGTCAGGGTGCGTTTCTATCATCAGGCCGTCGTAGTCGAGGTCGAGGGCCTTTTGGGCGATGGGCAGTAGCAGGTCGCGGCGGCCACCGATGTGGCTGGGGTCGCAGATAAGTGGCAGTTGAGGGAAGCGGCTTTTCAGCTCGATGGGCAAAATCCAGGTGGGAGCATTGCGGTAGCGCGAGGGCGCAAACGTGCTGAAGCCCCGGTGAATAGCGGCCAAATCGGTGATACCGGCCCGTTCCAGGCGTTCCAGCGCGCCGGCCCACAGGGCTACGTCGGGGTTGACGGGGTTTTTCACCATCACGGGCACGTTGGTACCGGCCAGCGCATCGGCTAGCTCCTGAATGGCAAACGGATTTACGGTGGTCCGGGCCCCAATCCAGAGCACATCAATACCGTGGGCCAGGGCTTCCTCTACGTGGCGCGGATTAGCCACCTCCACAGTGGTCGGGATACCGGTTTCCGCTTTCACGCGTTGCAGCCACGGCAGCGCCACCGAACCCATGCCCTCGAACCCGCCCGGCTTGGTGCGCGGCTTCCAAATACCAGCCCGAAATAAATCGATGCGGCCGAGCGCCTTTAGCCCATGCGCCGTGGCCAGCACCTGCTCTTCGGTTTCAGCAGAGCAAGGGCCCGCAATAAGCAAGGGGCTACCTTTGGCAGTGAGGCGGCGGGTGAAGAAGGTATCGGGCACCAAAGAAGTCTCCATGAAAACGAACAGAAAGAGAAGGGAACTGCCACAAAGGCAATGAATGAAAGCGCGAAGAACTGTGTTTAGTGCAAGATAAGCGGGACGACAACCAAGCCGGTTGAAATCTTGTTTAAAGGCTACCTTTGCCTGCCCACAAACTTCTGCCCAAAGCTACACCCTATGCCTTTAACCCAAGCGCCGCCGGTTTCTTTTGATAATACTGCTGTAGCTTTCGCCTCGAAGTCGGATGCGGAGTTGCGCAAGATGTACGCCCTGTTCGCGTCTATGAACAATAATACACTGGTAAAAACTGGCGGCGGGATGATGAAAGCCGCCCTGAAGTGGAATTTACCAGGCTCCAAGTTCCTTATCAAGCATTCGATTTTTCGGCAGTTCTGCGGCGGCGAAACCATTAAGGAGTGTGTTCCCGTCATTGCCGAGCTAGGCCGCTACGGCGTCGGTACCATTCTCGATTATTCGGTGGAAGGCGAAAGCAGCGACAAAAGCTTCGACCAGACCCGCGACGAAATCCTGGCCACGCTCGACCTGGCGCACCGCTCCACCCACATCCCGTTTTCAGTATTCAAAGTTACGGGCCTAGCCAGCAGCTTTCTGCTTGAAAAAATGCAGGCCGGCAAGCCCCTCTCTCCTGCCGAACAAGCCAGCTACGACCGGGCTCATGCCCGCGTAGATGCTATTTGTCACCGGGCCCATCAGTACGGCGTGCGGGTATTTGTGGATGCCGAGGAAAGCTGGTTTCAGCATACCATCGACAACATAGCCTACGAGATGATGCGCAAGTACAACCGCGAGTCGGCCATCGTCTGGAACACCTACCAGCTCTACCGCCACGACCGGCTCGATGCTATCAAGGAAGCGCATGATGTGGCCAAGCGGGAAGGCTACTTCTTGGGCGGCAAGCTGGTGCGCGGGGCGTACATGGAAAAAGAAGCTCGCGTAGCCAGCCAGCGCGGTTATAAAAACCCTATCAACCCGACCAAGCAAGAAACGGATGCCCTTTACGATGAGTCGTTGCGCTACTGTGTGCAGCACGTCGACCGAATCAGCATTTGTGCCGGCACGCACAACGAAGCCAGTTCCAAGCTGCTCACTGAGTTGATGCACGAATATGAGATGCAGCCTGGCGACCCGCGTATTTGGTTTGCGCAGCTTTATGGTATGAGCGACAACCTAAGCTACAACCTGGCACACGCAGGCTACAATACAGCCAAATATGTGCCTTACGGCCCCGTAGACGCGGTTATGCCCTACTTGCTGCGCCGGGCCGATGAGAACACGGCTATTGCCGGCCAGAGCAGCCGCGAATTTCTTCTCATCCAAAAAGAAATAAGACGCCGTCAAGGACGTTGAAACTAGTTTAGCCTATTCGGCACGGTTTTGGGTTACCGCCGCCCGTTGTTTCAGATACCATTCTGGAACAACGGGCTTTTTTGTACTTTCCATCTTTTAATACCCATTCCCTCTGCCCATGTTCGGCCGAATTCGCAGCCATTTAATCCGCTTTTCCCGCCATCAGGCAGGCACTATCAGCTACCTGAACCTTGTACAGGAGGCTGAATTAGGCCTTAATCTGGACATCTCGCACGAAAAGGGCCGCTTGAACGAGCTACTAGCCGAAATTTCGGAACAGGAGTACAACGCTGGTCGGCCGATACTGAGCTGCTTGGTAAAAGTGGAAGGCTCGAAAGGGCAAGGCGACAACTTTTATAAGCTTTGTGAGCGGTTAGGTATGGGCGAGTGGCGCGCCCTCAAACAGCAAGAAGACTTCCTAAAAAACATGCGCAGAGAATGCCGGACCTTCTGGCACGACGAAGCCAACTACGAACGGTGGGGTCGAAGCTCGAGTTTGCAAGAGTAAAATAGTTGGAAAATAGGGACGCCTTAATTTTATGTGTAACCCTGTTGGAACGGTCGCGTTTAGCTACTCACATCTGAAGCGTACTCTCCACCTTGACTTACGCACCGGGTGCTTCCTTTCCCACCTTATTCAACTAATTAAATCTCTCGCACATGAACACCAACGAATCGAACAACCCGATGAATACCGGTACCGGCTCAGGCTCTAACTATGGTACCGGCAATGCTGGCACTGGTTTTGGCAGCGGCTCGTTGTCTACGGGTTCGAGCAGCAACGCCACCTCGAGCGGCAACCTCGGCAATTCAAGCACTGGCGATTCCGGCGTAACGGGCGCTGACAACAATCCTAACCATGACTACAGCGCTACCCAAAAAGGTGCTGCCTTGGCTGGTTCGGTAGGTGCTACGGTTGGCGCTGGCGTTGATGCCGTACAAAATGCAGCTAGCGATGCTGGCCACGCCGTAACTGGTAGCAGCACTGGCTCTACCACCAGCGGTGGTATGATGACCGGCATGTTCCGCGACCGTAACAGCGCCGAGCAGGCTTACCAGTCGCTCTCGTCGCGCGGGTACAGCAAGGAAGACGTAAACGTGCTGATGTCGGATGAAACCCGCAAGACGCACTTCGGCGACAACACGCCTGACACGGAGCTTGGCGACAAGGCCATGGAAGGTGCTGGCGTAGGTTCGGCCATTGGTGGCACAGCCGGTGCCGTAATTGGCGCCATTGCAGCCATTGGTACTTCGGTAGCTTTGCCAGGCTTGGGCTTGATCATTGCTGGTCCTATTGCAGCAGCTTTGGCTGGCGCGGGTGCCGGTGGTCTGACGGGTGGCTTGGTAGGCGCACTGGTAGGCTCAGGCATTCCTGAGGATCACGCCAAAGAATACGAGTCCGACATCAAAAATGGCGGCATCGTGATGGGTGTAAACCCACGCAACGAGGAAGATGCTCGTTACTTCGAAGAAGAATTCCGCCGCAGCAACGGCGACAAAGTACGTCGGTACTAGTCGCTAAGTAGCTCATCCTTAAAAGCCCCCTCCTATATCTAGGAGGGGGCTTTTTTTGTCTGGATAGAATCAGTAAATTACTGCACCCGTCAGAGTAGCATATTTTAAAATCTGGCCCGTTTTTAGCACCTCTATAACTTTAAAAGTGGGCAACTTTTAGTCGGCTTATTTGTCTTTGTTCTATAGAATAGCAGCGCCTGATGGCACTTATTCATCTAGGTTCAGCGTTTTTAGTCTAACCAGGCTTGCTACCATGCCGTAAATACTAATGCGGCTCTCGCTTACAATTGATTTTCCTCCATTTCATCTGATTTCCATGTCTTTTCCCCGAATCAAGATAGGCTTGTATGCCGCGGTGGTGCTGGCAGTTTTCGTGTTGGCCTCCTACAAGCTCTACCGTCGTAGTGATGCCCGGACGCCTCAGAAAGACGCCGTGCTGGTGCAGGCCATGTTGCAAGGCCTCACCACCATGCACTACCAGCCCGAAAAGCTTGATGATACTTTTTCCAAGCGTGTTTTCGATTTATATCTGAAGCGCGTTGATGCAAACAAAAAGTTTTTGCTAGCCTCCGATGTGGCCCAGCTCCGTACCAAGTTTCAGAACGATGTTGATGACGAAGTGAAGCGTGGCACCCACGAGTTCATGGACCAAACCAACATTCTTCTTGATCAGCGCGTGAAAGATGTCCAGGCTCTGTACCGCGACATTCTTTCCAAGCCGTTCGACTTTACCACCGAAGAAGCCTTCGAAACCGAGCCCGATAAAGCCAGCTTTGCAGCCGACAAAGCTGCGCAACGCGAAGAGTGGCGCAAGTTTTTGAAGTACCAGACCATGGTGCGCGTCTCAGATATGATGGACGCGCAATCCAAGAAGAAAGACAAGCCCTTGGCTTCGACCAATGTCACGCCTTCGGCATCTATCACTTCTGAGCCTACCCGCACGCCCGCCGAAATGGAGATTGAAGCGCGTAAGCGTGTGGTAAAGTACTTCGATGACCAGTTCAACGACCTACTTCAAAATGACGCTAATGACCGTTTGGCCATGTATGCCAACGTTATTGCTAACACTTATGACCCGCACACCGAGTATTTTGCCCCCCGCGACAAAGAATCTTTCGATCAGGCTATGACCGGTCGCTTTGAAGGTATTGGCGCATCGTTGCAAGAAAAAGACGGCCAGATCAAGGTGTCTGACATCATTCCGGGTAGTGCCTCTTACCGCCAAGGTGAGTTGAAAGCCGGCGACATCATCACCCGCGTTGCCCAAGCTGATGCCGAGCCGGTATCGGTGGAAGGTATGCGTCTGGATAAGGCCGTGACGATGATCAAGGGTAAGAAAGGCAGCGAGGTTCGCCTAACGGTGAAGAAGCCGGATAACAGCACCAAGATCATCTCTATCATTCGCGATGTGGTGGTAATCACCGAAACCTTCGCTCAGTCGGCTACTATCAACGAGAGCGGCAAGAAGATAGGCTACATCAAGCTGCCTACTTTCTATGCGGACTTCAACGACAACGGCGGCCGTAGCTCTGCCGAAGATGTGAAGAAGGAACTCGAAAAACTCAAGCAAGAGAATGTATCCGGTGTGGTACTTGACCTGCGCTTCAATGGCGGTGGCTCTTTGCAGGATGCCGTGGAAATGGCAGGCTTGTTTATTGACAGCGGCCCAGTGGTGCAGGTTAAAGGCCCACAGGGTGCTCCTAGCGTCCTCAACGACCGTGACCCTCGTGTGCAATATAGCGGCCCACTGGTGGTGCTGGTGAATAAGTATAGTGCTTCGGCTTCCGAAATTCTGGCTGCTGCCATTCAGGACTACAAGCGGGGAGTGATAATGGGTTCTGCCAGCACGTACGGCAAGGGAACCGTGCAGCGCATCTTCGATCTTGACGATGCTCTTCCTGCCGAGTTCAACAGCATCAAGCCTTTTGGCTCGTTGAAACTGACTACTCAGAAATTCTACCGTATCAACGGTGGCTCTACGCAGTTCAAAGGCGTTGTACCGGACATCATCCTGCCGGATGCTTACAGCTACCTTGACCAGGGTGAGAAAGAGTCGGATTATCCTCTGAAGTGGGATGAAATTACGCCGGCTCGTTATCGTGCTTGGGCGCAGGCTCCGGCCACTGAAAAGCTACGTACCGCCAGCCAGGCCCGCGTAGCAGCTAGCCCAAGCTTCCGTCTCGTAAACGACTTAGCGCAGCGCATGCGCAAGCGCAAGGACGACACCAAGGTATCGTTGAAGCTGACGGCTTACCGGGCTGAGCAGCAAACCAACAAAGCAGAGTCGGATAAGTACGAGGCAGCGCAGAAAGCTGCGGCTCCTATAGCCATTGCTCCTCTTTCTGCTGACCTGCGAGCTTTGGGTACGGATACCGTGCAAGTCAACCGTGCTTCGCGCTTTACTAAGAATTTGAACAAGGACATCACGTTGCGCGAAGCGGTGTCTGTAGTGAAAGACCAGATGTAATCAAATTGCTTAACGCACAAGGGCGCCTTAATTGACTTTCCTTGATGCTAAGCTAATTGACAGGAAAAGCCCTTGTAGCAATAGCTACAAGGGCTTTTTTCGTTACAGCGGATTCGAATATTGCTAAGCGTCAACTTGTTTAGTAAATCGCCTCTAAAATAAGCCTACTAAACTACCGGCGTATTCAAATGTAAATCGCTGATAATCAGCTAGTAGTTTTAATTAAATATTACCCAATATTTTTAGCAAATAAGAACCATAACCAATACCTTTATGTTAAACTAGCATGACGACGAACATGGAAACACCTATCATTCCGCTCGTGACGGACGAGCAGCAGAAACTAGCTGACGAGACCTGGCGCAAGTCTATCCCGGCGCAGGTTTTCCTCAACTATTTCTTCGCCATTAACTACCACATTCAAGAGGCCGACGACGCTACCGGCGGCTTGCAGCACCTACCGTTCTTCCGGGCGCATCAGGCCGAGCTTACCGAGGCTGATCTGACGGCAGTAACCAAGCTGTTGCATTCGTGCTGGAGCACTGAATACGCGCTACGCTCCACGGCCGAGCTAGGCGACGAAGACTACTTACGTAACGCCCTGCACTGGACATTCCCGCAGGCGTACCATACCATCATGGCGGGCTTGCAGGCCTTCCTGTTCACGGCCGGCGTACGGAGCAATAACCCTTCGCTGGTGCGGCGGGAGGTGGGTCGGCTGGTAGTGCGCAATGCCTATCCGCGCCCAATATCGTTTTACGCTGCTGGTACCTATGGCGACTTCAGCATTCACCGCTTGCCGTTGGCTGGCTACAAAGCCGGACTCAATATTGCCAGCAAGGAGATTGACGCGCAGGCGCAGGTTGGTCAGTTTTTGCGCACTACGCGCAAGATGAAAGCGCAGTGGACGCGCCAGCAAGTGCAAGCCAATCCGAATACGGCTCTGCGCAGCCAGAAGACCGGCAAGGTGCTCGACAAGTGGACGGCCTCACACTGGCAGCAGATTACGTGGCGCTTAGGCTATACCACCATCTTCGACCTGTTGGGCCGCTTGCGCATCTCGCAGACCAGTCGTGAGATTGAGCGCTACATCGAGGCAGAGATTGATTTCAAGCTTTTCCACCAGTCGCTGCTTAACATCGTGAGCTACCTCAATGGCATTCACGAAACCTACGTGGCCAAAGCCGTTGGGCTGGAGCGCTACCAGCAGCTGGTTGACGAGCTGCCGAAGCACCTGCGCCACAGCTTTGTAGAAGATCGTTTGCGCACCCGCGTGCATCCCACCCTCACGGGCGAGGCGCCAGCACCGCAAATGGGAATTGCGGCATAAGGTTTGCATCATCCTTATTGCTTAGATCTTACTCCATATACACCAAAGCGCCGTCCCAAGGGGACGGCGCTTTTTGCTTGTAGGGCTGTGTAGGTTGAGAAGTAAGAGCTTTGAACTTTGTGGAGTTCAAGTTCTTAGAGCTTATCCGAATAGGCAGTTGTCATTCCGACGCAGGAGGGATTTGAGTATGCTCATTCAACAGGTTGATTCAGATCCCTCCTGCGTCGGAATGACAACTGCCTATTCGGATAAGCTCTTAGTTCTAACTAAGTAACCTGTTAGGTTAGCCGGACGGACCGCGCTATTTTTGCAGCTTGACTTTTTGGCCCGGTGTGGGCCTTCTTTTTACTCCCTGCCCCATGCACCATCTCAGCGAACAGGAAATAATTCGCCGCAACAAGCTCGACGAGCTTCAGAAGCTTGGCATCGAGCCATATCCGTCTGAGCTGTTCGATGTGAGTTTCTATGCTCAAGAAATCCTCGACAACTACCACCCCGAGCTCAACAACTTTCAGGAAGTGAGTTTAGCGGGCCGGATTATGTCGGTGCGGGTGATGGGAAAGGCTTCGTTTGCAGAGTTAATGGACGCCTCGGGCCGCATTCAACTCTACGTAAACCGCGACGAAATCTGCCCTGGCGAAGACAAGACGCTTTACAACAACGTGTTCAAGAAGCTAGTTGACCTCGGCGACTTCGTGGGCGTAAAAGGCCGCGTATTTACAACGATGGTGGGTGAAATTTCCATTCACGTCACCGAATTCAAGTTTCTGAGCAAAAGTCTGCGCCCGCTACCCGTGGTGCGCGAAGCCGTAGACGAAGTTACCGGCGAAAAGAAAACCTACGATGCTTTCACCGACCCCGAGCAGCGCTACCGCCAGCGCTACGTGGACTTAGTAGTGAACCCACAGGTGCGCGACGCTTTTGTTAAGCGGACGCAGCTGGTACAAGCCATGCGCAACTACCTCAACGACAAAGGCTATCTGGAAGTGGAAACCCCGATTCTGCAGCCACTCTACGGCGGTGCGGCGGCGCGGCCCTTCAAAACCCACCACAACACGCTGGACATGACGCTGTACCTGCGCATTGCCAACGAGCTGTACCTGAAGCGCCTGATTGTGGGGGGCTTCGATGGGGTGTACGAGTTCAGCAAAGACTTCCGCAACGAGGGCATGTCGCGCTTCCACAACCCGGAGTTCACGCAGATGGAGTTGTACGTAGCCTACAAAGACTACTACTGGATGATGGACCTGGTGGAGGAAATGGTGGAGCGGGTAGCCCTGACTTTGCATGGGCAGACCGAAGTGCAGGTAGGCGAAAACCTTATCAACTTCCAGCGGCCCTGGAAACGCTACACCATGGCCGAAGCCATCGAGCACTTCACGGGCTTCAACATCGACGGCAAGTCGGAAGACGAACTGCGGGCGGCGGCCAAGGAACTAAAAGTAGGCCTCGAGCCAAGCATGGGCAAGGCCAAAATCATCGACGAAATCTTTGGGGAGCATGTCGAGCCCAAACTGATTCAGCCCACGTTCATCACCGACTACCCGGTGGAAATGTCGCCGCTGGCCAAGAAGCACCGCAGCAAGCCGGGCCTGGTGGAGCGCTTCGAGGCTATTTGCAACGGCAAAGAAATCTGCAATGCCTTCTCGGAGCTTAACGACCCTATCGACCAGCGCGCCCGCTTCGAAGAGCAACTGGAGCTAGGCAAGCGCGGCGACACCGAGGCCATGGTGCTTGATGAAGACTTCTTACGGGCTTTGGAGTACGGTATGCCGCCCACGGCAGGCTTAGGCATCGGCATCGACCGCCTCAGCATGATCATGACCAACTCAAACTCGATTCAGGACGTGCTGTTCTTCCCGCAGATGAAGCCGGAAAACACTAAATCAGAAAACGCGCCGAAAGCCTGATCACGGATTACACGGATTTTTCGGATTATACGGATTTTGTGGGCAACGTTAGTCGGCTCCATAACACAAAAAGCAAAGAGCCACCTTATCGGGGTGGCTCTTTGCTTTTGTTGAAGTCTGAGATTTTAATCTTTCACAAGATCTGCGAAATCAGCTAAAATCCGTGTTTAAATGCAGAAAGCCTCTCGCATATCACTGTGCGGGAGGCTTTCTTTTGGAACCAACTTACCTTTCAACTGAAAGGCTTACTCGAAGAAGCTTGCGATGAACAAGTATGATTTTACTGCCGGATCAAGTTAACCACGATCTAACAGAAGCTCTACTGCCGGCAATTTTACTTCAAGAACCCTACCAGCTTATTTCAAGCCAGTTACATTCTCTTTAACGGCGCTACCGCAGGTGAGGCTACGCAGGTTCTAATTCTTTTAGAAATTTATCTACGCCTAACAAGCAGGCCTAAAAATCAGAAAGCCTCCCGCGCATTGAATAGCGGGAGGCTTTCCTTTTGAATTACAACAAACTAACCATTTCAACCGGGTTCTAATGCAGAAGCTTGCGATGGGCAAAGCCAGATTTTACTGATGGGGTGTTTAACCAAATTCCATCAGAAGCTCGGTAGCCGGCAATTTTACAACATTGAATTCTCCGATCTTCTTTCAAGTCGGTTGTATATTCTTTAACGCACAACTTAAAACAGGGTTACAAAACCATGTAAATTTTTTAGAGGCCTTTGCCATAGCCGGCGGAATGACGAGCGTCGCCGCCGATGCCATCATAGTCGGAATCAATGTCGTCGATGCTGCCGGCATCTGGCTGCGTGAAGCCGCCCGGCGTATCAATGGCGCCAAGCAGGCTGTCGGCGGCTGAGCGGTCAGACTCTTGCTGCGAGGAAGCCGGCGCTTGCTCTTTCAGGGAGTTTAAGCGGGCCATGCCCTCTTTGAGCAGCTTGTTGAGGTCGCCGCCGAACTTGGTGGCAGATTTTTTGAGGCCCGCGCGGGTCTCGTCACCGGTTTCGGGGGCCAGTAGCAAGCCGGTTACAATGCCCGCGGTGGCTCCGGCCAACAAGGAGAGAATCACTTTGCCTTTGGTGTCTTGCATAACGCAGCAGGTATGAAGGTAAAAAAGTAAGGTTTCAGTAAAAACACGAGCCGTTGTTCAGCGGGGTTTGTTTGCTGCTCATCGGCGCTCATGGTGGCCTGATTCGTTTTCCTGCTAACGGCTTCTGTTACGTTTAGGTTAGCAGAAAAGCCCCTGCTTTCTTGCGAAAACAGGGGCTTATACAGGAAGCTATACTAGCCTACAAGTCGTTCAGCATTTTCACGACTTCGCTTTTGGCTTTGCCGAGCTTCTGCTGCAAACGGCCTACTAGCTCGTCGCTTTTGCCTTCAGTGTACTCTAGGTCTTCGTCGGTGAGCTGCGCGTATTGCTGCTTCAGCTTGCCTTTGGCGTCGTCCCAGGCGCCTTTTAGCTTCAGGCTGCTGCCGGCTCCGCCAATGCCGAGGTCCTCCAGCTTCTCTACGTAGCCTTTGAACTTGGCATCTAGGTCTTCGGTATATTTCGAGAGTTGCTCGCCTAGCTGACCGCTGTACTTAGTAGCAGCGCTGCCGATTTTTTCGCGGGTGGCTTTGCCTTTATCGGGAGCCATCAACAAACCAGCAATGATACCGGCGCCGGCACCAGCCAAAGCAGCGAGGAGGATTTTGCCGGAGTTGTCTTCTTCTTCGTAATACGACATAGTGTGGAGAGAGAAAGGTGATGAAATTCAGCTAGATGACCGTTGGTAGCTCAGTTCTGGCTACCACGTTGGATAGGGCTGCAGCGTATCATGTTGCGCCATTCTGAGCCTAATACGGCGCCAAGCTGCACAGGTTTTCGTTGAATCCCAAAAAAGTAGCGTTCTACAATATAGTATTTGAAAATTAGGTTTGTCAAGTACTTTGGAAAGTACAGTAGCGCAATACGAAACTAGTTTGCCATTCCGGACTGCGTAGCCAAGCATCTGAAAGCAAGGACAGTCTTTTCCTTGGAACTCAACCCTACTACATTATATGGCGCTGAAGTTCTACTTTCGCGTTCCACCTCTTGCCTACTCTGATGAGAACCCTGCTGCCTTTGCTGACCTTGCTGCTAGCCGGAGCCTGTCAGAAACAGACTGCGTCAACCGCGGCTAAACCGTGCATCGACCCCACCAAAATTCGTACGGATGCCATGTGTACCATGCAGTACGAACCGGTGTGCGGCTGCGACGGCAAGACCTACGGCAATGCCTGCACGGCTACCAACGCCGGCCTTACCAGCTTCACCCCCGGCGCCTGCCCCGATTCAAAAAAGTAGTCCCCTTTGCCCATCCTTATGTCTGAAAAGCGCTATTTCCGCCAGCAGAACCCGTTTGTGGTGCCCACCACCGACGGTAAGCTCATCGAAGAACACATTGGCCTAGCCAGCACTCAAACCGCCGAATACAGCGTGGCCCATATAGTGGCCCCGCCCCAATGGAGCGAGCCCCACCAGCGCCCCGAGTTCGACGAAGTAACTATAGTAGTACGCGGCCGCAAGCGTTTCGAAATTGACGGCGACGTAGTAGAGCTAGGGGCCGGCGAGTCGTTGCTGATCAAGGCCGGGGCGCGCGTGCGCTACTCCAATCCTTTTGATGCGGAGTGCGAGTATTGGTCGGTGTGTGTGCCGGCTTTCAACCCCGCCACCGTAAACCGGGAAGCGGAATAGAGCTATTCTATAAGCTACAAGCGGTGAGCTAGAAGCTGCAAGCAAGTTCAATGGCTTACAGCTTCTAGCTCACCGCTTGCAGCTTAACAAACTCCTATGAATCTACTGTATCTGGTGTTTGGCGACAATGTGCGCAATCATTTCCAGGCTTGTTTCTCTATTCTGAGTTTTCTGCGGCATCGGCCGGGCCTTGGCACTGTCACTATTGTAACGGACGCGCCCGATTTTTACCGCCACCTCGCCGGGCACGTGACGGTGCTGCCCGTAGACGAGGCCACATTGCGCGAATGGAAGGGCGAGTTTGATTTCTTTTGGCGCATCAAAATCAAGGCGCTGGAGTTGGTGGCCGCCAAGTACCCGGGTACTCCCCTGCTTTATCTCGATTCCGATACGTTTCTGCACAACTCATTCGAGCAGCTGCAAGCCGCCCTGGCAGTCGGCAAGGCATTCATGCATGAGCCCGAAGGTGCCTTAGCGGCGCTAGGCAGCAAAACTGAGCGGCGTATGTGGCAGCAAGTGGGTGGCAAATTGTTCGGGGAGGTGCTGTTCCACGAGCGTCATAGCATGTGGAATGCCGGGGTAGTGGGCATTCCGGCCCAAGGCGCCCCCGAAGCCATCAACCTCGCCCTGCGCATCTGCGACGACCTAAGCCGAGCCGGCGTTACGCCCCGCCTAATCGAGCAGTTCGCGTTGTCGGTAGCCTTGCAGGAACGGTTCGATTTGCAGTCGGCGCTGCCTTATATCGGGCACTACTGGAGCAACAAAACAGAGTGGAACGATGCCATTGCCTCTTTTCTGCTGGAATCTAAATTGAAAAGCCGTTCGGTAGCAGAAGAAATAGAGGCAATAAACCGTTTCGATTTTCGATCTGTCCCTGTGAAGAAACGCCTCAAAAACACGCGCTGGCGGCTCTATCACCTTGTCGACAAGCTCTTCCCACCGAAGGAAACTGTGTACGTCGGCGACGACTGATTTTCAATATAATGGTATAAGCCAACCAACAAAAAGGAGGGCCTCACGCAAGTGGGGCCCTCCTTTTTGTTGGTTGGCTTAAAAAGCTTTAGATGTACTGGTTGATGATGCTTTCCAGCCACTCCTGCTTACCGCTGCGAGGCGTAGGTTCGCCGTACTCAAAGGCCAGGCGGCGCAAATCTTCCAGGGTCAGCTCGCCCCGCTCGAAGGCGGCACCAGCGCCCTCGTCGAACGAGGCGTAGCGCTCCTTGCGGAATTTGCGGTAAGGCGACTTGGTGAGGATGGCATCGGCCGTAACAAGGGCGCGGGCGAAGGTATCCATACCGCTGATGTGGGCCACGAAGATGTCTTCGAGGTCGGTGGAATTGCGGCGGGTTTTGGCGTCGAAGTTGATGCCGCCGTGCTTGAAGCCCCCGGCTTCCAGGATGACGAGCATGGACTCGGTTAGCTCGTTGATGTTGTTGGGGAACTGGTCGGTGTCCCAACCGTTTTGGTAGTCGCCGCGGTTGGCGTCCATGCTGCCGAGCATGTTGGCATCGGCGGCCACTTGCAGCTCGTGCTGGAAGGTGTGGCCGGCCAGCGTGGCGTGGTTCACTTCCAGGTTCAGCATGAAGTCGTTTTCGAGGCCGTGCTTTTTCAGGAAGCTAATGACGGTGGCGGCGTCGAAATCGTACTGGTGCTTGGTGGGCTCGGCAGGCTTGGGCTCGATAAAGAATTTGCCGGTGAAGCCTTGCTTGCGGGCGTAGTCGCGGGCCATGCCCAGGAAGCGGCCCATGTGCTCCAGTTCGCGCTTCATGTTGGTGTTGAGCAGGGTCATGTAGCCTTCGCGGCCTCCCCAGAACACGTAGTTTTCGCCGCCTAGGGCGATGGTAGCATCCAGCGCGTTGAGTATTTGCGTGCCGGCGTGGGCTAGTACCGAGAAGTCGGGGTTGGTGCTGGCGCCGTTCATGTAGCGCGGGTTGGAAAACACGTTGGCTGTGCCCCACAGCAGCTTCACGCCGCTTTCCTGCTGGTGCTGCTTGGCATAGTCGACAATGGCGCTGAGGTTGCTTTCATACTCGCGCAACGACGAGCCTTCATCCACCAGATCGACATCGTGGAAGCAGTAGTACGGGGTGCCAAGCTTGGTGAAGAATTCGAAAGCTGCGTCCATTTTGTCTTTGGCCCGGCCGACGGCTTCGTGCTGCGCGTCCCAAGCAAACTGCTTGGTGCCGGGGCCAAATGGGTCGCCGCCGGTGCCCACGAAGGTGTGCCAGTACGATACGGCGAAGCGTAGGTGCTCTTTCATGGTCTTGCCGGCCACCACGCGGTTCTCGTCGTACCACTTAAAGGCCAGCGGGTTGTCGGACTCGCGTCCTTCGTATTTAATGGGGTCGATGCCCGTGAAAAATTCCGTTCTAGAAAGTGTGTTCGTCGACATGGGTAGGGAGGATGGAAGATGATGGGGATGAGAGAATTTGTTGGGTAAGGGTGCGGTGCCAACGGGCATAGGCGCCCTGGTACTGGTCTTGCAGGGCGGGTGTGGGCTCTAGGGTAAGCAGACGTTCCAGACCGCCAAATGCTTCAGCAGGACTAGCATATACGCCTACCCCGATGCCAGCGCCGCGGGCCGCCCCCTGCGCGGCATCGGTATTGTAGAGTTCGAGCGTGACGTTGCCGCTGTTCACGAAGGCCTCGCGGAACACCGGGCTCAAGAACATGTTGGCGTTGCCGGCCCGCACTTTCTGCACCTGCACGCCCATACCGCGCATGATGTCGAGGCCGTAGTTGAAGGCGAAAACAATGCCCTCCTGCGCCGCCCGCAAGACGTGGGCGCGGGAGTGCCGGTTGAAACTCAGCCCATGCAGTTCGGCAGTGGTTGGTCGGTTTTCCAGAATCCGCTCGGCGCCATTGCCGAACGGCAGGAACAGCAGCCCCTCGGCCCCTACTGGTGCCTGTGCGGCCAGGTCATTCATTTCGTCGTAGGGCAGCTCGCCTATCACCTTGCGGAGCCAGCTGTTCAGGATGCCGGTGCCGTTCACGCACATCAGCACGCCGTTGCGCGGCTGTGCTTCGGTGCTGTTGACGTGCACAAAGGTGTTAACCCGGGAGCGGGAGTCGGCGGCGGGCGTTTCACTGATGCCGTAGACCACGCCGCTGGTGCCCGCCGTAGCGGCTATCTCGCCGGCGTGAAGCACATTCAGCGAGAAAGCATTGTTGGGCTGGTCGCCGGCGCGGTAGCTGATGGGGGTGCCCGCGTGCAGACCAAGCACCCGCGCGGCTTCCGGCGTCAGGCGGCCATGCTCGGCAAAGGTGTCCACTACTTCGGGCAGCAAGTCGCGGCTGAGGCCGTAGTAGTCGAGCAGGCCTTGGGCAATGTTATGCTCCCGGAAGTTCCAGAACACGCCCTCCGACAGACCCGATACGGTGGTTTGCAGCTGGCCCGTCATTTGGAAGGCGATGTAGTCGCCGGGCAGTTGAATCTTATGAATTTGCTCGTAAATGGCGGGCTCGTTCTCTTTCACCCACTTCAGCTTGGAAGCGGTGAAGTTGCCGGGCGAGTTGAGCAGGTAGTGCAGGCAATACTCTTCCCCTAGCTCCGCGAAAGCCTGGTTACCATACTCGACGGCCCGGCTGTCGCACCAGATAATAGCGGGGCGCAATACCTGGCCCGCTTTGTCGAGCAATACTAGCCCGTGCATTTGGTAGGTGATGCCAATGCCCGCTACCAAGGCCGGGTCGAAGCTGAATTTCTCTTTTAGCTGTTGAGTGGCATTCAATACCTCTTGCCACCACCGGGCCGGCTCCTGCTCGGCCCATCCGGCCGTCTTAGCCACAATTTCCATCTCCTGCGCCGGCGACGTGACACTGGCCAAACACTTGCCGGTGTCAATGCTCAGCAGAGCTACTTTGATGGAAGAGCTACCAATATCATATCCGAGCAGGTACTTCATAGAAAAGGGCAAAGCAAAGAGTAATACCGAGCCAAAAAATCGGTAGGCAAGATGGCAATCCGCAGTTTCTTGCTTCGCTACCTATACGAAGCCACACGACCGCAAGGCCTTGACAACAGGAAGGCTTCCTGGTCGAAATATACCGTAACTAAACCAACCTCAGGGGGTGCAAAAACGCTTTCTAGACCAATCCTGCAAATAAATCTCCCGAAACCGTTTCCGGGAACGATTTCGGGAGATGGTTTAAATTAAATTCCTTTGTGCAATAAATTTCGGGATATACACAAGCGCGGTTGCTTACATACAAGCTTTCGGGGTAGCTTAGCAGTTACAGGTCGAGCCCGACGCGCAACTGCTGCCGGCCGGGCTTGCCTCTAGCTTTATGCTGCCGGCAGCGCCTCGATTACGGCGGTCGGCAGCAAGCTGAAGCTTATGTTACCATCTTTCCTTTAGCCCATCCTATGGACCAGCGTATCATCAACCTCTTCGACGAGTACACCCACGCCCCGCTTAGCCGCCGCGACTTTCTGGACCGCCTGCACAAGCTAACCGGGGGTGCCGCCATGGCCGCCGCGGCGCTGGCCGTGCTGGAACCCGGCTACGCCAAAGCCGCCACCGTACCCGAGCAAGCCGATGACCTGGTAACCGAAGAAGTAACCTGGCCCGGCGACGCGGGCACCACCATGAAGGGCTACTTGGTGCACCCCAAGAGCAAGAAGAAGCTAGGCAGCGTGGTGGTAATTCACGAAAACCGCGGCCTCACGCCCCACATCAAGGACGTAACGCGCCGCGTGGCGCAGGCCGGCTATCTGGCCTTGGGCGTTGATGCGCTGTCGGTCTTCGGGGGCACGCCCACCAACGAGGATGAAGGCCGCACCATGATTGGCAAGCTGGACAAGCAGCAGAATCTCAACAACTACCTGGCGGCCCTCACCTATCTCCGCGGCCGCAAAGACTCGAACGGCAAAACCGGCTGCGTCGGTTTCTGCTGGGGCGGCGCCATGGCCAACAGCCTGGCCGTAGCCGACCCCAAGCTCAACGCCGCCGTGGCCTACTACGGTACCCAACCCAAAGCCGAAGACGTGCCCAAAATCAAGGCCACCCTCCTACTGCACTACGCCGGCCTCGACGAGCGGGTAAACGCCGGCAAAGACGCCTACGAAGCCGCCCTGAAAGCCAACAAGATCCAGTACGAGCAATACGTGTACGAAGGCGCCAACCACGCCTTCAACAACGACTCCTCCCCCGCCCGCTACAACCCCGAAGCCGCCAAATTGGCTTGGGACCGGACGCTGAAGCTGTTCAAGGAGAAGTTGGCGTAGCTACCTGCAATGAAAAAATTCCTCGTCTTTACAGCTACGCTGTTCTTGTCAACGCTTCTTGCTGGTCTATATGGGGCTTTGCACGACCAGTTATCTTATACTATTTCGCCTGAGTATTTCACTAAGTTCAAATACGAGCAATTTGGTCTTGAAACAAGCTGGTTTGGTGGTGACCGTCCAACCGTAGCAGTGGTCGGAGCATTAGCCACATGGTGGTTCGGTTTGTTCTTAGGATTGATACACGCTTTCGTTGGTTTGCTTCAACCCACTGCTTCGTATATGCGCTCAGCTATTTGGCGAGGCGTTATGCTCACAATGAGTGTAGCGGCCGTAACCGGACTACTTGGTTTGCTTTATGGCTATAGCTACCTAAACTCGCATCAGCCTGACTGGCCGTTTCCAGACAATCTAGTGGATAGAGCTTCTTTTATTGCTGTTGGCTCTATGCACAACTTTAGTTACTTAGGAGGTCTTCTTGGTTTAGTTGCGGGCATCATTTATCAACTTAAAGTGAGAAGCAAAGTCAAAGCTCAGCACCGTATTCTCACAACCAGTTAGCGCCATTCCTTGCACCAGCAGTACCTGCAACTTCAGTGTGCCGTTCGAAGTACTCAACTACCTAAAAAAGCAGCTCCAGTCGCCACCTTGGCAACTGGAGCTGCTTTTTTAGGCACTAGGAATACCAAAACGGCCACCGAAGGTATCTAAATAGCTACTCGGGTAGCCGTTTTGGTGACCTGAGTGATTTTTTTGGTGACTCAGGCCGGCAAATTGAAGACTCAGGTACTCTTTTTTGGCACTCAGGTGGGGAGGGAGGTACCTGCGTAGGGTCGGACCCCACTTAGGTACCTCCTCCCCACCTGAGTGGGGTCCGACCCTACGCAGGTACCCCCGGCTACACCAACAGCGCCAACAAATCCTGCTTGCCATTCAGGTACTCGAAGCCAAAGCCTTCCTCCACCATGCGGACTTTAATACCTTCTACGTCGTGGGGCTGCTTGACTTCGACGCCGATGAAAACGGGGCCTTTTTCTTTGTTGTTTTTCTTGATGTATTGGAACTGGATGATGTCGTCGCCCTCGTGCAGCACGTTGTTCACGAAGCGACGGAGGGCGCCGGGGGCCTGGTTGAAGGTCACCATGAAGTAGTGCTTGAGGCCCTGGTGCTGCATGGCGCGCTCCTTGATATCCTCCATGCGGGTGATGTCGTTGTTGGAGCCGCTGACCACGCACACCACCATTTTGCCCTTGATTTGCTCCCGAAACTGGTGCAGCGCCGAAATGGTGAGCGTACCGGCCGGTTCGAGCACGATGCCTTCCTCGTTGTACATCTTCAGCAAGTCCTGGCAGATCTGGCCTTCGGGTACCAGCACCACCTCGTCCAGCAGCTCACGGCAGATTTCGTAGGTCAGTTGGCCGGGGCACTTCACGGCCGCACCATCCACAAAGCTGTCGATGCTGGCTAGGGCGGCGTGCTGGTTGCCGCGGATAGCGGAGTACATGGAAGGTGCGCCCAACGGCTGTACGCCGATGAGCTTAGTAGTTGGGCTGAGCTGCCGAAACACGCTAGCCACGCCCGAAGCCAAGCCGCCGCCGCCGATGGGCATGAAGCAGTAGTCGATGGGTACGGTGGCGGCTTTCAGGATTTCCAGCCCGACGGTGGCCTGGCCTTCTACAATGGCGAGGTCATCGAAGGGATGGATGAAGGTGCTGCCCCGCTCGTCGCAGAACTCGCGGGCCGAGTTGAACGAGTCGTCGAAGCTGGCGCCGGTGAGCACCACTTCCACGTATTCTTTGCCGAAGAGCCGCACCTTGTCCACCTTTTGGGCGGGTGTGGCGGCGGGCATGAAAATGTAGCCTTTTAACCCGAGCAGTTGGCAGGCATAAGCCACACCTTGCGCGTGGTTGCCGGCGCTGGCGCACACTATTTCCCGCTCGCCGCTAATAGGCGGCAGCGTGAGCATCTTGTGGTAGGCGCCCCGAATTTTGTAGGAGCGCACCACTTGCAAATCCTCCCGCTTCAGCAGCACCGTCGCGTCGTAGGTGCGCGAGAGGCCGTGGTTTTGCAGCAAGGGGGTCTTGTAGATGACGCCTTTCAGGTTGCGCGCGGCCTGCTCCACGTTTTCCAGCGTCACGGCTAGCGGCGCGGCTACTTCATTTTCCATGTCCTTCGTGTTTGGTGCCTAAAGGCAAAAACACCAGACCGTCATGCTGAGCTTGCCGAAGCATCTCTACCGCTTCGTTGAAATGGCTCGACCGAAGCAGTAGAGATGCTTCGGCAAGCTCAGCATGACGGTCTAGTTTACTGTTTGCAAAAGCTTACGCTTAGCTCAACTCTTCTACTTTCTCGCCGGCCTTGGAGCGGAGCTGACGCACGGTAGCACCGGTCTGCCACAGCTCGGAGTCACGCACTTCTTTGAGTTCGGTTTCCAGCTCCGAGCGGTAGTTCGGGGTGGTGCCACGCTCGATGGTGCGGCGGGCTTCCTCACCGCTGGCTACGCTGTCGTATAGCTCATTGAGGACGGGCAGGGTAGCTTCACGGAAGCGGCCTTTCCAGTCGAGGGCGCCGCGCTGCGCGGTTACCGAGCAGTTGCTGAACATCCAGTCCATGCCGTTTTCGCCTACCAGCGGCACGAGGCTTTGGGTGAGTTCTTCCACAGTTTCGTTGAACGCCTCCGAAGGCGAATGGCCGCGCTGCCGTAGCACTTGGTACTGCGCCTCGATGATGCCCGCCAGAGCGCCCATCAGCACGCCCCGCTCGCCGGTGAGGTCGGAATACACTTCCTTCTTGAAGTCGGTTTCAAACAGGTAGCCCGAGCCTACGCCGATGCCCATGGCTACCACTTTTTCGTAGGCTTTGCCCGTGGCATCTTGGTACACGGCAAACGACGAGTTCAAACCGCCACCCGCCACAAACAAGCGGCGCAAACTGGTGCCGCTGCCTTTGGGCGCTACCAAAATCACATCTACATCGGCGGGGGGGATGATGTTGGTTTGGTCGTTGAAGGTGATACCGAAGCCGTGCGAGAAGTACAGCGTTTTGCCGGGAGTCAGCTTGGCCTTCAATGTGGGCCACAGCGCAATTTGGCCGGCATCGGAGAGCAAGTTGCAGATGATGGTGCCGCGCTCTGCCGCTTCCTCAATCGAGAACAGCGTTTCGCCTTCCACCCAACCATCTTTCAGCGCCCGCTCCCACGAAGGCGAGTCTTCGCGCTGACCGACAATAACGTTGAATCCGTTGTCGCGCATGTTCAGCGCCTGGCCCGGACCCTGCACGCCGTAGCCAATTACGGCAATCGTTTCGTCTTTGAGAACGTCCAGTGCCTTTTCCAGGGGAAATTCCTCGCGGGTAACTACGTTTTCGTCTACTCCGCCAAAATTGATTTGTGCCATTTTGCAGTGGGCTATTAAGGTGAATGTGTGTTGTTGGTACCTCACCCCCCGGCCCCCTCTCCTTCAGAGAGGGGGAGCCGAACGATTGAGGATATTTTCAAACTGACTATATCTAGAC
>NZ_DASVSY010000070.1:0-24963 GCF_036387835.1 Hymenobacter sp.
CAGAGTCATAGTTTCGTTAAGAGAAGAAGAAACTACTGTTAAATCGAGAGGTTTGATTGGTTCTACGTACCCAACTGTTAGGATCATTAGGATCCTGTAGCATCGGCCCACCCGACCCAGCAGTACCTCCGTTACTTCCACCAGTACTAACCCCGCCGCCGCTCAAGAGTTGTTCACTAAAGTTCGACCACCCACTGTCATAGTTCAAAGACGGAATCTGTGGGGCAGGAACTGTCAGTGCTGTTGCCGTGACTACAACTTCAGGCAAATCTACGTCGCTCTTAACGATTACAGCTGATGGCTGAGGTACTTCGATATTATCTTTTTGAGAACAACTGTTTAGACTAATTAGGCAAATAGCTGGGATGAAGACTACAAAATTCTTTTTTGAATTGACGCTTTTGAGTAGAAACCGGACAAGCAAAAATAGCAAGATTGAAACGGTTAGTGTACATACAACCGACCAAATTGACAATCCTTGCATAGGGCTGATTTGAAGTAAAAACATGTGCATTTGGAAAAAATGTAAAGAACAATTATGGTACGTTGAGAATCAAATGATGGAAGAATAAGCAACGAA
Organism: Hymenobacter sp.; assembly: GCF_036387835.1. GTDB lineage: Bacteria > Bacteroidota > Bacteroidia > Cytophagales > Hymenobacteraceae > Hymenobacter. Next base: position 581 of record NZ_DASVSY010000070.1, read on the forward strand.
TACTACCGCTATGGCGCCTAGATAGTAGTTGCGTTTCTATTATAATTAATAAGTACGAAGGTAATAGTTATTTAAACCCCTAAAAAAGGAAAGTTTATTACAAAATAATACATAAAGCGTTCCCAATATTTAGCAGTTAAACTTAATTAAATATAAAAATAATTATATAATATTTAGGCCTAAAATTTACGCGCTAGCTTTAAAAACTGATTATCATATAGTTATACTACAAAGAACGAAAAAGCTGCATTACTGAAATGCATATATTTTGACCCATAGCGGTTTGGCAACTCGTGCGGTTCTATTAAGCTGCGTATATAGTTGTATTCCGATGGCGCGAAAGCCACAGACCTCACTTGGGTTGTAGACGGTAGTCGTGTTGGCCGAATTAGTTCTGCGCATCTTGGCTCGTAATCCAGTCAAGAACTGCCGCTTCCACATTACCACTGAGTACTGGCCTACATCATACATGAGCTAGTCTTGAGTTTGCTTCATGCTGCTCGATAAGGGTAGGGTGCAAATCCACAAGCAAGTTTAGCCCACAGTTGGGCCGCTGTAGTTCTGCCTGCGCTAACTCGACCAGCGTCGTGTTGGCCCATGTACGCCACCTGCCATTTCTTGACTTCGGCCGAGAGGATGTAGAACAGTCCGCCATTAGGAAATTTAGGAGCCAGCAAACCGGTTTGCCACTGCGCCGAAGCATTGCACTATCTGTTCTTGACAAAAACTGACTTGTTGACAAGCCGCGGCTACGCGGATACATAGATCAAGCGAGTAAGCCTGCACATTCTAGCTTACGATTTAATCAAGAATAGGGTATATCAGTCACGAAACTGCTGTAGCATCAAAGTAAACGTCTGAATTGGAAAGGTCATTTGACTTTCCCAATTCAGACGTTTACTTTAATGGCAGTTCAAAAGAAGCAAATGAGGGCACTTGCCTCGCGACTACCTAGACTTCAAGGAAAAGGTGGATCTTATTGAAAAACCCAATGGGTGACAAATAGTCTTCCCACACTTTTCTTGCTTTCACTTGTAGGGCGAGAAATTCTTCTTCGGATATATTATTATGATATTCTTCTACTTTTTCAGCTATTTTATCTACATCCTTTTCTTCTACCCACACACAAAACTCTTTCCAGTTAATTATATTATCGAAAGGGAGTGCGCTATCGGTATCTACGAACACAGGAATTCGACCGCAGCACAGCGTTTCGAAAAAACGAACTGAATTGTTTCCTATGCCGCGAATACACAAAGTATAGTCACTTCCAAGAATATTTTCCACGAAGTTTTTTCTGAAGTCGAAATTACTTTCAGTGGTATTACCCGTGTTTAATCCGCCAGTAGGGCCAAATGCAAAATTACTTTTTAGTTTAAAATTCGGAATTATTCTATTTGATTTCTGCAATCCTATTATTGATCTGGCTCTGTAGGAATGCGATATTCTTTCTGGAAACCTTTGCAATATCCCTGCATAATTAGCAGCTAGTTTTAAACTAGTTATCACCTTCTCGCGGCTCATCTTGATGTTGAGAGGCGGTGCATAACCGCAGAAGCCTATGACAGGCTTGCTGCTTTTTTTACGAGGCCTTGGTTTGCCGCCGTTATACTTTTCAAGAAAATCCTCGAAGAAATGTGGCCACGAATGCACATTCTTAAGCTGACTTGATTTGCTTATTGCGCTGTTAAATAAGATGGCGTTTTTAACTGGCACATTAATATGCAACACATCGTGCCCAACAAAAATCAGGATTTTCTTGTTGTGACTTTCTACCTTCTGAATAAACGGAGCTATTTTTTTCTCGAATCCAGCTTGATCAAATTGAACATCATAGAAAATTGGCAGTAGGCAAGCATCACACTCTTCAATACTTGTTAACTCAATAAATTCTTTACCTACTCTCTGATACTCATCAAATCGGCCTTGCCGAACTGCGCCAGATTCATCCTCTTTATTAAATGTTCCGATGAAGGGAATAAGCAACTCTATTGGATATCCTTTGTCTAGAAGGCTTAAATCTGTGTGGAGTTTAAGTTTCATACTTACTTTTCAGAGAGTTGGCTTGCAGGTTTATTACTAAGAATATGCTCGGTTAATTTGAAAATAAAAGGCTGCTATTTCAGGAGCCATATTGTAAAGTGCAATTGTTGAGCTTGGGCAAATTACTTTATACTAATGAACAATACTTGTGCTTGCACTTACTCAGCAACATTCACAGTGAGTGAGGTATGCCTAAGACCAAAGTTAACATTGGTTATTATAACCAAGTAAAATCGACTACTCTCGCAGGTAACCAATCATTAGCTTGGCTGCTTTTTCCGCCGCTCGCTGTTGGCCTAGTTTTTCCTGAATCTCGACATAACCCGCTTTTTGCTGAATTATGAATTCGTTGTCGGTCAGAATTTTGCGAAGCTCCTTCACCAAGTTACGAGAATTGAAGTTGCCTTGGATGAGCTCTTTCACCACTTCCCTGTTAGCAATCAGATTGACCAAGGAAATATAGGGCACTTTGATAACGGCCTTGCCGATGGCATAGGAAACGGCACTGGTACGGTAGCAAACCACTTGAGGCACACCAAATAAGGCCGTTTCAAGGGTAGCGGTGCCGCTCGTGACGAGGGCGGCCGTGGCATGAGCGAGTAGGTCGTAGGTTTCGTTGAAGAGGATGCGGACGTTGTTGCGCTCGAAGTGGGCGTAGTAGTTCCGGTCGAGGTTGTCGACGCCGGCTACGATGAACTGGTAGTCGAGGAAGGGCGGGAGAATGGCTACCATCTCGTAGAGCATTTCCTCGATTTCCTGCTTACGCGAACCGGGTAGCACCGCCACAATTTTGCGGTTCGGGTCTAGGTTGTTGCGCTGATAGAAATCGGCGGATTTCTGGTGTTCGGCAACGGCGTCGGCGGTGGGGTTGCCGATGTAGTCGACATCGTAGCCAAAGCGCTGGTAGAACTCGTGCTCGAAGGGCAGAATAACGAACATCCGGTCGACGAGCTTTTTGACCGTGTGAACCCGGCCCTGGTTCCAAGCCCATATCTTGGGCGAGATATAGTAGAACACTTTGATGCCGTGCTCTTTGGCAAACCGTGCTACCCGCAGATTGAAACCCGCGTAATCGATGAGAATCAGAACATCGGGTTGGTAGGACAGCAGGTCATGCTGACATTCTTTCAGGTAGCCGCGAAACTTGAGGATGCTGGTGGCGGCTTCCCAAAAGCCCATGATGGCCATTTCCTGGTAGTGGTGCACGAGAGTACCGCCTTGGGCCTTCATCATATCACCGCCCCAACCCCGGAACTCCGCTTCAGGGTCTTGCTGGCGTAAGTTTCGCATCAGGTTGGCGGCGTGGAAGTCGCCGGACCGTTCGCCAGCTATCAGATAGTACTTCATTTTTTAATTCTGAATCATGAATTATGAATTCAGAATTATGGCTTGGGCTGGGCCGATAACGCAGAACAATTCATAACTCAGAATTCATAATTCAGAATTGATTATTCGCCTAGGTATTCCACGAAGTTGCGGGGCGTTTCGTAGAGCTTGATGCTGTGTAGGCGGGCGGTGGAAATTTGCTCGATTTCAGGTTCCAGGATGTTCCAGAAGGCAATGGCGAGGTTCTCGGTGCTGGCCATTTGATCTTGCATGAAAGGCACATCAAGATTGAGGTTTTTGTGGTCAACCTGGTCGATGATGTGGGTCCGGATGAGCGTGCTGAGTTGTTTGAGGTCAATAACAAAACCAGTTTCCGGGTCGGGCTTGCCCTTCACGGTCACGATGAGGTCGAAATTATGGCCGTGCCAGTTGGTATTGGCACAGGGGCCGAACACTTCACGGTTGCGCTCCTCGCTCCACTTAGGGTTGTAGAGCTTGTGGGCCGCGTTGAAGTGTTCTTGCCGACTGATGTAAATCATTGAATGTTGCTTGTTGGTGGCTGATTGCCGGAAAGAACTGCCTTCCCACGTGTCGTGCGTGCTAAATCGAGCGGCAACAAAGGGCCTGGTAGCTAGCAAGCTCCGACTTGCTATTGCAAGGAAGTTGCTGGGCTACCAGCCAGGCGGCGGCTTTTAGAGGAGGAAGAAAGTTGACATCAACCGTTATTTCGCAGCAAATATACGAAGAACGGTACGCCGAATAGGGCTATGATCAAGTCTGCGGACACGTTAGCTAGCAGGCAGAACAACTAGACTATCGGGGGGCAGCCCAATAGGAAGTGGTTGTGGAGTGGTACCCAAGCGGGCGGCAACAACTTTGGCTACCGGTAATGCGGAAGGGCACTCCGAGGTGCAGTCAATAAAATTGATGATACTTTTGATGAAAATTCTGCCTTATGATAGTCGTCACCGGAGCGGCTGGCTTTATTGCCAGCTGCCTTGTCACTCGCCTCAACGCCGCCAACTTCAACGACATCGTGGTGGTGGATAACTTTGCCGTGGAGCAGAAGCTCGCCAACCTCAAAGGCAAGCATTTGCGCGAATACGTGGACCGCACCGAGTTTTTCGATTGGCTGGATACCAACTACGAGCAAGTGGAGTTTATTTTCCACCTCGGCGCCCGCACCGATACCACCGAGCAAGACCGCGCCATACTGGACTTGCTGAACCTCAACTACTCCAAGCAGATGTGGCAAGCTTGCTGCCGCTATCAGCTGCCGCTGGTGTATGCTTCGTCGGCAGCTACTTACGGCTCGGGCACGCTCGGCTACTCCGACCAGGACGACGCGCTACTGCCCCTTTACCGCCCTCTGAACCCGTACGGCGACTCGAAAAACGAATTCGACAATTGGGCTGTCAGCCAAGTGGAGAAGCCTTTTTTCTGGGCAGGACTGAAGTTTTTCAACGTGTACGGCCCCAATGAATACCACAAAGGCCGCATGGCGTCGGTGATTATGCACGCCTTCCAGCAGATTCAGAAGACTGGCTCGATGACGCTCTTCCGCTCACACAACCCCGACTATACCGACGGTGGCCAAATGCGGGACTTTGTGTATGTGAAGGACGTGGTGGAAGTATGCTACTTTTTGATGCATGAGCGGCAGCACTCGGGCATTTACAACCTCGGCACCGGCGAGGCCCGCACGTTCATGGATCTGGCGCTGAACACCTTTACAGCCCTGGGCCGCACCGCCGATATACAGTTCCGCGACACGCCCGAAGACATCCGCGACAAGTACCAGTACTTCACGCAGGCCGATATGAGCAAGCTGCGCAGTATTGGCTACAACCAGCCTTTCACCTCACTCGAAGCAGGTATTCAGGACTATGTACAAAACTACCTGGTGCCGGGTACTTATTTGTAGCTGAGACGGTTAGTTGGGGGTAATTTCCGAATTGAAAGGAAACCGCGGGAACTGGTCCTGCCCTGGCAGCTTGATTGCGGAAACTCACGGCTAGCCTGCCGGTTTCATAGTAGACTCTACAGTTGTTGAGGGTTTCTTTTCTTTGCAAAAAGTCGGCTCGAACACCTACTACCTTGTTGATCTTTAAAGAACGGCATAGTTTACTTTCTGGCTCTGCTAGGATAAGCTGATAGGTTTTCGAGCGGCTGCCGCACTCTTAACCACTTTGTCTTGCACCAACGCACCATTACCATTTTAGGCGGCGGGTTTTCAGGCTCGATGTTAGCAATTCAGCTGGCGCACCTGAACCAGCCGCTCGCGGGCACGATTCACGTGGTAGAACCACGGCCGGTGTTGGGGCCCGGCCTGGCTTATCTTGACCGGCGGGCGGAACATCTGCTCAACGTGCGGGCTTCCAACATCAGTGCCTTTCCCGATCAGCCTACTCATTTTCTGGATTGGCTGCACGCAACGGGCATTCCTATTTGCGAGAGTAATTTCTGCCCGCGCCAGACGTATGGGCGCTACCTAAAAAATTTAACTACAACCTTACTGGCGGGCCCGGCTGGCAATGGCCTGCAGTTTCAGTGGCATCAGCAAGCGGCGGTTGGTGTGGAGGTAGCCACCGATAAGCAAACGGCGACCGTACGCCTGGCCGACGGCACTGAAATTAAGAGCGACGTGGTGGTGCTGGCGCTTGGCAACTTTCCACCGCCGCTGGTGGCGGGTTCTGGCAGCTGCCTGGCGCATCCGGGCTTTCACAACAACCCGTGGGCCGAAGGAGCGTTGCGCAACATTCATCCCGACGACGAGGTGCTGCTTATTGGCTCGGGGCTGACGGCGGTGGATGTGTTGCTAGGCTTGCGCGCCGATGGGCACTGGGCTACCATCACGGCCGTATCACGGAATCAGCGCTGGCCTGTTGGCCACCAGTTGCACACGATGCTTTACCCTAGCTTCTACGAAACCAAGCTGCGGGGTTTGCAAACGGTAGGCGAAGTGGTGGCGGTGGTGCGGCAACAGGTGCGGCTGGCAGCCGAGCAGGGCATACCGTGGCGGCCCGTTTTCGACTCGCTACGGCCCCACCTGGGCGCCATTTGGGCTGCGTGGCCGCTGGCCGAGCAAGCGCGTTTTATACGGCACCTATCTTCGTTGTGGTCGGTGCTGCGGCATCGGAGCCCGCCCCAAAACGATGCGGCGCTGCATACGATGATGACCACTGGCCAACTACAGATGCGTAGCGGACGAGTTCGGGGAATGGAACCAGTTGGCGACAGGCTGCGCGTTCAAATCGAGCGCCAGAAACAAAGCACGTACCTCACCCCGCGGCACGTTATTAACTGCACCGGGCCGCTGCTAGACTACACCCGCATACCAGACCCATTGGTAGTGAGCTTGCGAGCTAGCGGGCATTTGCAGCCGGACCCCCTACGGCTAGGTATCCTTACCGACGAGCACGGCGCGATGCTAAATGCGGCCGCAGAGGTGTCATCCTTGTTTTTTACCTTGGGACCGAGCCGCCGACCGGCGTACTTCGAATCGACGGCCGTGCCAGAACTGCGCCAGCAGGCGGTTGCGCTGGCGCGTGAGCTAGGCCGCCGCTGGAATGCAGGCTGATAGGTGTCGGCTGACTTATACTGTGTAGGAAACTCTTAAAGCTTACTAGGCTGTGTGGACAGTTAGAATCTTGTAGCGCAGAAGCCACACACTCTAGCACGGCTATGCTGAGCGCAGGCGTAGTATGACTATACTAACGCCAGATCAAGCATGACATTCAACTTACGACCTGAATGGTTTCATTAAACAAAAGACCAGACTGTTAAGTCTGGCCCTTTTATTAGTGGTAGTAAAGTAACGCTATTGCTAAGCGGCCAATTCGTCGTCCTCCGGGTAGAGCGGGAATACGGGCGTTTCGGGTATGGCTGGTAGCGTGGGAATAAGCGAGGGAGCAACCGTATGGACTGCATTAGTGCGGCGCAGGGCGCGCATCAGTAGGTACCGGTATTTCTCGGCATCGGCGAGGGCGGATTCTACGGCGCGCAGAGCGTCGTTGTAGGCAACTACAGGCACCGATTCAGCGGATTCGCCCGTAGGATACGTCAGTTCAAAAACCGGGCATTGCAGGTATTCAGCAGGCGTTTTCATAAGGGCAAGTTACTTGAAAGCAGAGGTGAAATTATATAGGAGTACAACAGCTTAGTGGCTATTTTCATTCCGTTAGGGGAGCTTATTTCAGCTGTTTGCAAGCATAATTTACGCCTGATTATCAGGCACTTATCTTCAATACCAACTTGCCAAACTGCAGGGCTTCTTCCATGCGGCGCAGGGCCGCTTCGCCCTCGGCTAGAGGAAAGGTTTCGTCGACTACCGGGACTAGCTGGTGCTCTTTAAAAAACCGTACCATCGCCGTGAAATCTTGCTCGGTACCCATGGTGCACCCGAGCAAGGAAAGCTGCTTCCAGAAGACCTTGCGGGCGGCCAGCTCGGGTACGTCGCCGTTGGTGGCACCGTAGAACACGATGCGGCCGCCCGGCGTGGCGGCGTCCAGCAAGTCGCCGAAGCCAGGACCAGCGGCACTATCCACTACCACGTCGAAGCCGCCGCCGGCTTGCTTGCTGAGGGTGGCAGGCCACTTCTCGGTTTTATAGCTGATGCCTCCTTTGGCGCCTAGCGCTATGGCCTTAGCAATCTTCTCTTCCGAGCCCGACGTTACCCATACTTCGGCGCCAGCGGCCACGGCCATTTGCAGGGCCAACAACGCCACGCCCCCTCCTACTCCGCTGATTAGCACCCGCTCGCCGGCTTGCAAGGCGGCCCGCGTAAACAAGGCCCGGTACGCCGTAACACCACCCAAGGGAAGCGCGGCGGCTTGCTCGAAAGAGAGGTGCGCCGGTTTGAGCTGCACGTAGCGGGCGGGCACGCACACGTATTCGGCAAACGTGCCATCGTGCGGCAGCCCCAGGATAGAGAAGTCGCGGCCTTGGGCGGCTGGGTTATTGCCCCAGTTGTGGCCAGGATTGATGAGTACTGCCTGGCCGCGCAGGCTTTCGTCGACACCTTCTCCTAGCTCCGTTACGGTGCCAGCCCCATCGGACCCTAGAATGATGGGAAACATCAAACCAGCATATTGTCCCTTCTGAATCCAGACGTCGCGGTGGTTGAGGGCGGCGGCGCGCAACTGCACCAGTACCTCCCCAAGGCCAGGCGACGGAGTGGGCACTTCACGTAATTGAACAGGTTGTTTGATGCCATCGAGGACAAGAGCTTGCATACGGTGGAAACTGGTTGTGGGAAGTTATATACCGAGGATCAAGAAAAAAGAAGCTATAGAAAGCGCTGGCGCAGGGCAGGCGTAGGCAACATGCAGGCGTCGCGGTGGCCGAACCATTGGTAGCGGTGCCGAGCCACGAAGCGGTACGCCCAATCGCGCAGGGGCCGGGGCACTACTATTGCTGCGTATAGCCACGGCCACAGACCGCTCAATTGCCGCACAATGCGCAGCGCCGCCGTGGAGTGGGTGTACACCTGCTGATTCTCAATCAGTATAACCGTTTCGGGCTCGGCCACCGGGGGCAGACCATGTTGGGCAAGCAGTTCGCGGCCGGCTTCCGACTGTAAGGAGGTGAAATGAAAACGACCAGCAGGGTCGCGGTTGATAACGAACTGTACGAAGCCGTTGCAGAGGTTGCAAGCGCCGTCGAACAGAATCACTGCAGCAGGAGAAGGCATAGGTGCGGAAAGCTATAGGAGCCAGGAAGCCAGCGGGCAGCAAACGTGTCTCGCTAGCAGCAGTACGCAGACGAGTACCAGCTGTTTTGCATTGATAACTCCGGGAGAGGCGGCGGGTTTGCTGACAGAAGCCAAACTAGCTGGGCCCCACCAGAACAGAGAGTTCCAAATGACAGAATCTTGTTCATAATCGCCAGATATTAAGATTGCTACGTGTTTTCACTGAGGTTATAGCCCTAAAAATGGGTATTAATTCGTCGGGGAAACGCCTGTTGCACTTTGAGGATGCTCGTATAGCAAAGGGAGTTTCCCCTGCCACCTAAACATCTTTCTGCGCTATGAAAAAAAACTGGCTACTGGCTATTCCGGCCGCCATCCTCAGCTTGTCGTTAGGTATGACTTCCTGCGACGATGACGACGGAACAGCACCACCTTCTTCCACCTCCGGATCAACAAGTGGTACCACCACCGGCACTACGTCGGGCACAACATCAGGCACTACTACTGGTACTACCTCCGGTACCACTTCTGGTACAACCACTAGCACTACTGCCGGCACCACTACGTCGGGTACTACCACTTCTGGCACTACTACTAGTGGTACCACGGCTGGTACGACTACGAGCGGCACCACAACAGCTGGCACGACTACGGGTACTACTACTGGTACAACGGCCGGTACAACAACTGGTACTACGGCCGGTACAACAACTGGAACGACTGCGGGCACTACGGCTGGTACGACCACCGGCACGACTACAGGCACGACGGCCGGTACGACGGCGGGCACAACTACTGGTACGACGACTGGCACCACAGCTGGTACCACTACGGGTGGAACTACTGGTACTACGTCGGGCACCACCACGGGTGGAACCACTGGCACCACGGCCGGTACGACAGCCGGTACGACTACGGGCACAACTACCGGTACAACAACTGGTGGCACGACCGGCACTACTAGCGGTACAACTACCGGCGGCACAACTGGCACTACTAGCGGCACCACTGCTGGAACGACGACTGGCACCACTTCCGGTACGACCGCTGGAACTACAACCGGTACTACTAGCGGTACTACCGCTGGAACTACAACCGGCACCACGTCTGGCACTACGGCCGGAACGACCACCGGCACAACTAGCGGTACTACCGCTGGCACAACGACTAGCACCACGGCCGGTACAACAACCGGTACCACGTCTGGCACTACGGCTGGCACGACCACCGGCACTACGACCGGAGGAACTACTGGTACTACGTCGGGCACTACCACGGGCGGCACTACTGGCACCACAGGCGGTACTACTTCTGGCACTACAACTGGCGGAACCACTGGCACTACCTCGGGCACTACCTCGGGCACCACAACTGGTGGCACGACGACTGGCGGCACGACCGGTGGCACCACTTCGGGTGGCGGCACTACCGGCGGTGGCGGCGGTGGCGGCACTACCTGATCTACTTGGCATTCGGCCGCAAAGAGGGCTCCGATTTGGACCTTCTTTGCGGCCGAATCGTAGAAGGGTGCTGTTCACATTTTTTTCTCTTTCCCTTTATTATGCACAGACCACGCATCAACTTTTTGGCAATAGCCCTTTTGGGCGCATCTCTTTCCTTTAGCTCCTGCGGCGGCAACGGTAGCGCCTCCGAGTCGAGCACTGGTTCGGGCGATGTAGCCACTGATTCCGACGCCAATGGCAGCTCTGATATCAACGGCACTTCTAACACGGCCATGGATTCAATGAGCACCGGCGACGTATCGAAGGGCGATGACGCAGCCGCGGGTGGCGGCGCAGCGGGCGGCGCAAGCGGCAGTTCAACCTCGGGCACAACGGGCAGCACCACCAACGGTGGCACCATGAGCAACGGTCCTGTTTCGACGGGTACGGGCAGTGGTGGTACTAGTGGTACAACGGGCGCGGCTGGCGGTACCGGGGGCACTACTGCAGGAACGAGTGGCGGTGGCTCAACCACAGGCCAATAATAGCCGTAGAACAAACGGTATCGGGGAGTTAATTGCTAATAATACGTAGTATAACAGTGCCGCTTTACCCGTATAAACCCGTAGGCAAAAGCCTAAGGTTGTAGCTCAGCAGGTATTTACCTTGATTTTACTCTTGGAAAAATTCAGTATTTATTCAAGTGCTGATTTTGCACCCTGCCGAGCCAAACGCCGTAGAACAGCCCATTGCTCTTTCCATTAATTCCACCATCCATTTTGTTTTCAGCTATGAAAAAGTCTTCTTTCTTCCTTTCTGCCGCTTTCGTTGCCGCACTTGTAGCCTCTTCCAGCGTATCTGCACTAGCCCAGACCACCACTAGTGGCAGCACTTCAGGCTCGACAACCAGCTCTACTTCGGGTTCTACAGCCGGTCGAACTACCAGCGGCTCTACCTCGGGCACCACGGCCGGCCGCACCACCAGCGGCTCTACTTCCGGCTCGATGACCGCCGGTAGCACCAGCGGTTCAATGACTTCGGGTACTACCAGCGGCGCCTCAACCATGGGTACTACCGCCGGTACCACGGCCGGCACTGTAACTTCGGGTACGACTGCTGGCACCACTACCGGTACTACTTCGGGCTCAACCAGCGGTAGCACTGCTGGTTCGGTGACTTCAGGTAGCGGCAGCACCTCAGGTTCAATGACCTCGGGCAGCGGTAGCACTTCGGGTTCGATGACTTCGGGTAGCACTTCAGGTTCTGGCTCTATGACCTCGGGCACCACTTCGGGCGCTTCAACTTCAGGCCGCGCCACGAGGGGTGCTTCTACCTCGGGTCGTAGCACGAGCGGTTCGAAAGCAGGCAGCAAAAATGCTGGTCGTAGCACCAGTGGCAGCACTTCGGGTTCCACTACTTCGGGCTCTACCAGCGGCAGCACTACCCGCTAAGGGAAATGCCGGCTTATCTTTTTTAGTCGGCTGAAAGGGCGGAAAGGCTGATCATCTATAACGGTGGTTGCCTTTCCGCCTTTTTTTGGCTGTTCGTCTTTGAGTTGCGCTGTGTCACCCTATGCTCCGACTGCTTACTGTTCTTCGCCGTCCTTTCGTCTTTGATTTACGAGCCCTGGCATTGTTGCGCGTGGCCGTAGCGGCCGTGTTGCTGCTCGACCTGGGCATTCGCAGTACGGACCTGGAGGCCCTCTATTCCAATATGGGGGTGCTACCCCTACAAGTGCTGTTCGAGCACAACTGGAATCCTTACGAATTCTCGCTGCACAGCGCGAGTGGCTTATGGCAGGTACAGGCTTTTCTATTTCTGATAGCGGGGGTGGCGGCGTTGGCCATGCTGCTCGGCTATAAAACCCGCTTCGCCACGGCCGTATCGTGGGTGCTGCTGGTTTCGTTGCAAAACCGCAATCCACTTATTTCACAAGGCGGCGACGATTTGCTGCGGATGCTGCTCTTTTGGGGCTTTTTTCTGCCGTGGGGCCGCGTTTATTCCCTGGATGCGCGCAAACGCCCCACTCCTACCGACCTCAACTATTTTAGCGCCGCCACGCTGGCGTATGTGGTGCAGCTGGCCCTGGTATACTGGTGTACGGCCCTGCTCAAAAGCGGCGCCGAATGGAGCCAAGAGTACACGGCTATTTACTATGCGCTTAGTCTCGACCAAGTGCTGATGCCGGGCGGACGCCTCATCTATCCGTATCCGGAGTTGCTGAAGGCCCTCACCTTCACCACGTATTACCTAGAGAAATTCTTGCCGTTCCTGCTGTTTCTACCGTTCTGGGTGCCCTTCTGGCGCATTCTATTCGTGGTAGTGATGTTCGGCTTCCACCTGGGTATCAGCCTCACGTTGTTTGTGGGCCTGTTTTTCCTGATCAACATGGCCTCGGTGCTGGGGCTGCTGCCGTCCGTGGCCATGGACTGGCTGGAGCGTCACTTACTACCGACCACCCAACAACTTAGGCCACGCGTAGCAGCACGGCTAGCGTCCTTGCAAAGCCGGTTCGCCACCTGGCGCCGCCCGGTCAGGGTGCAGGTAGCCTCCTCGTTGGAGATTTCGGAAGGCTTGCGCCGCTTGTTGCGCGCCATGCGCAACGGCCTTGTAACGGGCATCTTGGTGTATGTGTGCTGGTGGAACCTAGACAACATTGTTGATCCGCGCTGGACCATGAGTGAAGGGTTCCGCTGGATTGGTTACCTCGTGCGCGTCGATCAGCATTGGGGCATGTTTGCGCCCACCGTGTTCAAGGACGACGGCTGGTACATCCTGGATGCTACCACCATTGATGGCCGCCACATCGACCTGAACCGCAAGGGCCGGCCTACCACGTACCAGAAGCCGAAGTCGGTGATGCGGCTCTTCAAAAACGACCGGTGGCGTAAATATTCGGAAAACTACCTGTTCATCTCGAACACCTACATGCGCCCCTACTACTGCAACTACCTGTTGCGCATCTGGAGCGAAAACCCGTGCCACCCGCCCCTGCGTCACCTCGACGTCATCTACATGAAAGAAGTGTCGCTGCCCGACTACCAGGTGGCCACGCCCACGCGCGAAGTGCTGTGCGGCTGCGACGCCCAACTGCCGCCGCCCGAAGTACCAAACGAGCAACCGCTTCCTACGGCCGCCGCGCCGCAATAGTGGCCTTCCCTGGCCCGTGCACCAAGCAGGCAGCGTATTGCCGTTGCCCATGATACAGCCAGTTTTTCAGCAGCACTTTTCCACAACCTACCCCAACAAGCTATGCCTAACAAAGCCAACCGCGCCAACACCCCCGCACTACAACACGTTACAGCGGGTTTGTGGGGCTTGCGCGACGTATTCGCCAACCTGTACTTTGTGCGCGAGTCCGAGGTTCCTACCGACTCGTGGGTGCTAATCGATGCCGGACTTCCTGGCTCGGGCGAAAAAATACAGCGCTCCGCCGAGGCTATTTTCGGCCAGAACAACCCACCGGCGGCTATTTTGCTCACGCACGGCCACTTCGACCACGTAGGCGCTTTAGGGCACCTGCTTACCGTTTGGCCCGATGCTCCCGTGTATGCCCACCCGCTGGAGCTGCCTTACCTCACCGGCCGCTCTTCCTATCCGCCGCCGGACCCCACAGTGGGAGGCGCTATGTCGGCCATGTCGTTTCTGTATCCTAAAAAGCCAGTTAACTTAGGAGCCCGCGTGCACGCGCTGCCCACCGATGGCACGGTACCACACTTGCCCGGTTGGCGCTGGCTGCACACGCCCGGCCACTCGCCGGGTCACGTTTCGTTTTTCCGGGAGCATGACCACCTACTAGTGGCCGGCGACGCCTTTGTAACGGTACAAGCCGAATCGGGGCTTGCCACCTGGACGCAACGGCAGGAAGTGAATGGCCCACCGGCCTACTTCACGCCCGACTGGCAGCACGCTCGTCATTCGGTGGCGTTGTTGGCGGGGTTAAATCCGTCGTTGGCAGCTACCGGCCATGGCATTCCGATGCAGGGCGAGGAACTGCGCCAGCAACTTGCCGACTTAGTGCAACACTTCGATGAAAAAGCGGTGCCCGCCCGGGGCCGCTACGTAGGCCACCCCGCCCAAGCCAATGAAAACGGCGTGGTGTCGGTGCCCCCGGCAGCCCCTACTAATCTACCGGTGTGGTTGGTAGGTGCAGGCTTAGCCGTCGCGGGCGGCATTTGGCTTTCGCGCAACAGCCGCAAAATTTCGAAATACAAGACGCGCCCTGAAGAGGAAGAGGAGCAAGCGCATTCGTCGTCTACCATTTACCGTGGGTAGACAGAAGGTGAAATGGTGAAGGGTGAAGTTGTGAGCCTATCTTCTTCACCGTTCCACCTTTCACAACTGCGCCCTTTCCATCCAACGGGCAAGGGGTGAAGGTAGATTTATCGGAGTATTGCGGCAACCAAACCGCAACCGCAGCACCTTGTGGTACGTTCGCTAAAGCGGCAGGCCTATTGTAGAAGCTATTCTCGCGCGTGCTCCTCCCCTATTTTCTTTACCATCCAACCAGATACCCTATGAAACGACTTCCCCACCTGCTGGCGCTGCTGGCTATAGCATCTCTTGCCGCCTGCGACCCTCAGAACTCGCCGGGCAAAGACCCCCAGCGCAGCGAGGATATTTCCCAGATTCCGCCGGCCACGGCCAACGAAACCAACCGCGACAGCATCTCCTCCCAACAACGGGTCGAGAAGCCCATCGGCAAAGGCTCCGCCGCCGATCAAGCCGCTTCGGGCTCTGGCAGTCTGCAGCAAGCTCCCGGCGACCGGAGCTCCCCTACCAGCACCATCCCCACCAAGTCGACGGAGCAACAAGGCAAAGCTCAGGAAGAACAATAGCCTTAGCCTAAGGCAAAAAGCCCCGCTGAATCAGGTTCAGCGGGGCTTTTTGCTTGAGGCAAGCTACGAAACTACAAAGCCCGCCCCGCCGGAGAGCCCAGGGCCGTGCCCTTCGACAAAGCCAATCCGGCTCCTATTACCAGTATATCCTCGAACCCGCCAACCACGGAGCTAGGCAAGCCCGATTCGGCAGTTGATTTCTTGCGCAGGAAAAGGCTGCCGTAAGTAGCTGCCACGGCTACCGCCCCGCCTAGTAAGGCGCCTTTGAGTACGCTGTCATGGTTCACTTTGTAGAGCGTAGCTCCTACCAGCGCCCCCGACAGGGCCCGGCCCGCCAGCACAGGAGGCGCCGTGCGGTCGGGTGCGGCTGGTAATTTGTCGCCTACCATTTCGCCGGCAGCCATCATTTTGAGGCCTGCCGCTACCCACGGCTTCTGCAACAGCCTCAGCGGCGATTTAGCTAAACCCCGCGTATGAAACTTGCTTAGGTTGTTGCTTAGCAGCGCCGGGGCAGTTATGCTTCGAAAACCGGCTAGTGCGCCCAAGCCTACTGTTTGCCAAAAATACTTCTGCATGATCTGAAAGGAAGTCGGTGGAAGAAAAGCTCTTCCTTGAACGGCAAATTCGGGACTATGACCAAACGCCAGCCTGCTTCTTTTCCGGCCAGACGCCTACTTAACCATTAAAGGCAAGCAGTAGCAGCTGGACTTTGCTTGAAAGCCCGGTTACTTTTCGCTTGGCCCGGCTTTAACCTGCGGCCCCTGCCCTGGCCGCGCGTAGGCAAAGGCCCCCACCGACGACGCCCGGTAGTAGGTATCGAGGCCGGACACACACACGTCGTCGACGGCGGGCAGGTCGAGGGTGCCGTCTGGGAGCAGTACGGTTTCGGGGAGGTAAATGTGCTCGACGGTACCTACCAGCAGCACCGTGCCGTTGTGAATCGGCAGTTCTTCCTTGAGTTGCAACCCGATGCTGATTTTGCTTTCGGCTACGTAGGGCGCCGGAAAATCGTCGCGAAACTCGGGCGTGAAGTGGCATTGCTCGAATTCCGACTCATCGGCAGGAAAGTCGGCGGAGGTGTAGTGGGCTTGTGCTACGAAGCCGGCGTGCACATGGTTGATGGTGAAGCAGCCGGTGGTTTTCAGGTTTTGGTAGGTATGGCGCGGCACCGTAGTAGGCCGCGTGACAATGCCAAGCACCGCCGGTGCCGAGCCCAGATGAATAACCGAGCTGAAAATGGCCAAGTTGGTGAAACCCTCTGCGTCGGCGGTGCCAATTAGGTTGGTGGGCTTGTAGCCGGGCAGGGCGTTGATGAGGTTGAGGCGGTACACCTTCTCAAAAGCCTGAAGGTCGGCGGGGGTAATGTGGCGCATGCGAGATATGGAATAACAAGTTGGTACGAGCCCGGAAATCACAAAAAGCAAGCTCGGAATAGAAAGGTTTTACAGGCTACGAGGCAGTTCGAGTAGGAGGTTACTGGCTTTGTCGTCACCTATCAACTGGAAGCTACGTTAGTAGCTCATACGCATTTTACTTAACCTCGACTTCAAATGGCTAACCCAACGCAAACTTCTTTCGAACCTACTTATACCCTCGGCGACGACTTAACCGTGAACCGCATGGGCTACGGTGCCATGCGCATTACCGGCGCTGGTATCTGGGGGCCGCCGCAAGACCACGCCGAATCTATCCGGGTGCTGCAACGGGCCGTGGAACTAGGCGTTAACTTTATTGACACTGCCGATAGCTATGGACCCCATGTCTCGGAAGAGTTGATTGCCGAGGCGCTGCATCCGTACCCGGCCAGCTTGCTTGTTGCCACCAAGGGCGGGTTGCTGCGCACCGGCCCCAACCAGTGGCCCGTTGATGCCAGCCCCGACCACTTGCGCGAAGCCCTGGAAGGCAGCTTAAAGCGCCTGAAGCTCGACCAGATTGACCTCTATCAGTTGCACCGCATCGATCCGAATGTACCGTTCGAGCAGACCCTGGAATTCTTGCAGCAGGCGCAGGAAGATGGTTTAGTGAAGCATATCGGCTTGTCGGAAGTTACCATAGATGAAATCAAGAAAGCCCAGGAATACGTGCCTATAGTATCGGTGCAGAATATGTACAGCGTGGACAACCGCAAGTGGGAAGCCGAGCTTAACTACACCGAGCAGAACAACATTGCCTTCATTCCGTGGTACCCCCTCAGCGGCGGCAACGAACAGGCCCTCGATAAGCTCACCCAGATCGGGTTGAAATACAATGCCACCAAACAGCAAATTGCGCTGAGCTGGCTGCTGCACCGCGCGCCCAACATCCTGCTCATTCCTGGCACCTCGCAAGTGAAACACCTCGAAGAAAACATGCAAGCTGCTTCCATTTCGCTTTCACCGGAAGACATGGCCGAGCTAGAAGCCATCAACCCCGCGTAACCCAACTTGTGGCCGAAGACGCTGAAATAACTCGGCTAAATCAGGAGACATGCTTTCTACGCAAAAAGCTTGTTAAAGCAGGGCTTTTACCGAGAAACGAGACGGAGTTGTTGGCTTGCCAACAACTCCGTCTCGTTTCTCATTTACAACGGCCGTGGCGGTTATTTCTCGCCGTAAGCCCAGGCGTCCATTTTGCGTTCCAACACCGACAGCGGCATCACGCCGTCTTTCAGCAACTCGTCGTGGAAGTCGGCGAGGCGGAAGTGCTCTTTGTTCTGGCCCGGATATTCTTCGCGCAACGCATTCTTTTTAACCGCCAGCTGCTTCTGGTATTTCTCGCGCAGCTCCCGAATTTTCAGGGCGCCAATTTTATAGCTCAGCGCCTGCGCCGGAATGGCCATGTACCGCTCGATTTCAGCGGTGGCACCTTCCTGGCTGATGGCTTCATTCTCCATCATATAGGCTATGGCTCGCTCGCGGGTCATGTTTTTGGTGTGCATGGCTACGTCGACCACTAAGCGCACGGCGCGGTGCATTTCGTCGCCAAGGGCCCCCATATATTGGTAGGGGTCGGTGTAGAGACCGAGCTCTTTGCCCAGGCTTTCGGTGTAGAGGGCCCAGCCTTCGCCCATGGCTCCGTACCAAGCAAACCGGCGGAACTTAGGCAGGTTCTCGTTTTCCTGCTGCAACGAAATCTGGTAGTGGTGGCCCGGAATGGCTTCGTGCAAAAACAACGACTCCATGCCCGACGTCACGTTGAACGTTTTGGCATCGACAATTGGAATGTAGAAAATACCCGGGCGGGAACCGTCGGGGCTGCCTTGGTTGTACTCGGCCGAAGCCGAAGCCTCCCGAAACTTTTCGGTTTCCCTGATTTCAAAAGGCGTTTTGGGTGTACGCCCAAACATCTTGGGCAAGTTGGGCGTGATGCGGGCCTGAATGCCACGGAAGGCATTGAGCACGTCCTCCGGCGTCTTGTAAGGCATCAGCTTGGGGTCGGTTTTCAGCGAAGCAAAGAAAGCCATCAGGTCGCCTTTGAAGCCTACTTGCGCCTTTACCTTCTCCATTTCGGTGCGAATACGCTTCACCTCCGACAAGCCGGTCTGGTAAATCTCCTCGGGCGTTTTGTCGGTGGTCGTCCAGCTCTTCACGTAGTAGCGGTAGATTTCCGGCCCGCCCGGCACGGCCGAAACACCCGTAGTGGCGCGGGCCTTGGGCAAGTATTCTTTCTCTAGAAAGGTGCCGAGCTTTTGGTAAGTAGGCACCAGCTCTTCCATGATGGCCTTCTTGTAGTCGGCCGTGATGCGCTGCCGGTCGGCGGCGGAAATTTCTTTCGGGAACCGGTTGACCGGGCCGTAAAACAAGCTCTTAGTGGGGTCCGTCACCACTAGGTCGCGCATTTGCGGAATCATCTTTTGCACTAGCGCTTTCGGCAGCACCACGCCGGCTTTCATGCCCTGCCGGAAGTTGGCAATGGCCGTATCGCCCCACACCGAGAAGCCGCGCACCCGGCCCAGCCAGTTGTCGTAGTCTTTCGCGGTTTTGAAGGGCTGTACCCCCTCGCCCGAACCGTATTGGCCCATGGTAATGGGCAGGCCCCAGAACTGCTGGAACGGCATCATCCAGGTGTTCAGCTTCAGCCCTTCCAGCTTGGTCTGCAGATCGTACTGAAAGATGTCGTAGCTGATTTTATCGTTTTCCGACAGTTTCTCCCGGTCAAACTTCTTAAGGCCGTCGAGGTACTTCTGGTAGAACGTCTGCACCTGCTGGCGGAAGGCCCGGGTTTGGTCGTTGGGCAGCTGGTCGTTGTAGCGGTTGTCGCCCTGCGTGGTAGCGTCGAGCGGAAACAGGCGGGCCTGCTCTTCCCAATAGCCAGCGAAAAGGTCTGGCATGTTCTTGATTTTGGCCACGTCTGTTTCAATGGGCGTAGTGCCGTTGGCAGCAGGCTTTTGCTGATTGCAGGCACTTAGGAAGGCCATAGCCAGTAGGCCGGTAAAGGCAAATTTCTTCATGTAGAAATACACAACTAGGTTTTGAAGCCAAAAGGTAAGGGGTTTGCGTGTTCCAAGGAAGAACTCAACCTATACAGGCAACTATCCCTGCTGCATCTAAAGTAAAAAGCCCGCGAGGAACATCCCCACGGGCTTTTGCTAATCGAAATGAAAATTTCACTGACGAGCTAGTTTGCTGACACAAACTTTTTGCTGATCACTCCCTGCGACGTAACGGCCTGCACCAAGTACACGCGGCCTTCAACGCCGCCACTAACTGGCACCTTGCGGGTTATGAGCCCAGTAGCTCCCCCCGACAGAGTTTCGGTATACAACACCCGGCCCATGGTGTCGAGCACTCGCAGTTGCTGCAAGGTGCCCGGGGTTTGCATTACAATGTTGAGGGTGCCTTGCGCACCGTAGGCTTCCAGTTTCGGCGCCAGTTCTCCTACCTGTACCGGCAGCACCTGCGAGTACGTGAAAGTGCCATCCAGGTCAGTTTGCTTGAGACGGTAATAGTTTAAGCCACTCGGCATGCTTCGGTCGGTGGTTTCGTATTCGCGGCGGGTAGCAGAAGTACCGGCGGCTGGCACAGTGGTAACAGTAGCAAAGTTTTTGCCATCGGTAGAACGCTCAACGGCGAAGTTGGCAGCGTCTTTCTCGGAGGCCGTGGCCCAGCGAATAGCTACCTGCTGGTTTTCATGTTTGGCCGTGAAGCTTACTAGCTCAACTGGCAGTGGAACTGCAACGCTGCAATCAAAATTTCTATTCTGGATATTATATGTTGCAAAACGATAATCTTGCTGAAATCTATTTTCCTGTATTCCAAGCACTCGTCCTAGCACAGTAAGCGCACCGGCTGCAATTCCAATACTATTTACACTGCTATTGCCTTGCTCGATTAGTAAATTACCGTTAACCGTTAGGGAAGACGTTAGATTGAAGGTCAGGTCGGAGTTATTACTGAACGTAACACAGGAAGCTGTTTGAATAGCTCCATCAATTGTGCCGGCCGCCTTGTAGAAATTTAGTTTGTAGAGGTTCAAAGAAACCCCGCTTAGCCGTGGTAGCACGTTAAGCCGTGGCTCAGCGCGGCCCCCGCCCTGCGCCGCTCTGTCCCCTATCGACAAAGTATATTGGCCGGCATGTGCCAAAGAACCAGTGGTATTGATAATTAAAGTACCATTGAGGCCGGTCACCGCATAATCCATATTAAGAGTAATATCATGGTTGATTATAACCGTGTTATTAGCGTTGTCAGCAGGAGTTAAGGTGGTGCTGAAGCCATTCGGCCCAATAGACTGCCAGGTGCCCGGGGTTTGCCAATCACCATTTTGAATTGAAGTGAATATGATCAGCGGAGTTTGGCCACCCTGTGCCCTCAACCCCAACGCGGAGCCACATAGGCAGAGCAAGGTCAAAAAGAGGGAGAATAAAGTCGTTTTCATAAGTAGTAAGTTTGGAAGATCAAGTAGCAATTCTCCGGCAAACTTACGATTAGTACAAGCTATTGATGCTTAAACTTCACGTATCCAAGTAGATATATAAAATCCGCTTTAATACAATCTTATCTCTGTTAATTATAAAAATCAAAGTCAATAATAGCTTGTAGTTTGATTTGAAAGCATTCACTTATAACATAACTTATATGTACTGCATTGACAAAATGCAATTTTATTGCGTATACTCTCAATATTTCATGAAATAGTTCAAAGCAAAAGTTGAGCTTTGGTGGATGAGCTTTTCCTGCTACTCTTTAGCTCTCCAATTTCACTGAAATTAGCTGTTTTTATTTGTGAATAACGCTGTCATACAGTTAAATGCCACACTTGGCATACTGAGCACATTCTATACTATCCTGAAGTCTGATACACTGCAAAAGCGAGTTCATGATTGAGTGCTCTATTTGCATTACACTTACACGTGACAACCGTTTTAAGGCAGGTTGGTTATAACACCTTATTCCATTCAACATTGAATTATCATCCATGGAGTCAATCAAAGGAAAAAACGCCCTCGTAACAGGCGCTGGCAAAGGCATTGGCCGGGCCATAGCTATTGCCTTGGCGCAAGAAGGCGTAAACGTGGCATTGCTCGCCCGCACCGAAACGCAACTGCAGCAAGTAGCGCAGGAGGTAGAAGCCTTAGGCGTGAAAACCACCATCGTAACGGCGGACGTGGCCGACCGTGCTGCCGTGGAAGCCGCCGTGACCCAGGCAGAAACTTCCTTGGGTAGCATCGACATCCTCATCAACAATGCGGGTATCGGCACTTTCGCTAAACTTGTTGACATGGCCCCGGACGAGTGGGAGCAGATTGTTCGGGTGAACTTGTTTGGCACCTACTACGCCACCCGGGCCGTACTGCCCGGCATGATAGCGCGCGAAACCGGCGACATCATCAACATTTCTTCTACCGCCGGTTTACGGGGCGCGGCTACTACCAGCGCCTATAGCGCCTCGAAATTTGCGGTAATGGGCCTCACCGAATCGTTGATGCAGGAAGTGCGCAAACACAATATCCGCGTGTCGGCCCTCACGCCCAGCACCGTTGCCACTGAGTTAGCCATCAGCAACAAGCTCACCGACGGCAACCCCGATAAGGTGATGCAGCCCGAAGACTTGGCCGAATTTATCGTGTCGCAGCTTAAGCTCAACCGCCGCATCTTTATAAAAGAGGCCGGTATGTGGAGCACCAATCCGTAACAAGCTGCTCACTTTATCTTCAATAAAAAAGGCTGTCGTACGACAGCCTTTTTTATTGAGCCCTTAGCTTTTATCCGAGCAGGCTTTAGCAGTAGATAGGTACTCTTACTTTATATCTTTTCTTTAAATCACTTCCGAAATCAACTTCGTACTCGCGTTGCGCTTCTATGCTGCCATAGCCGCCGTTTACGTTGTAGCCCATCTTTTCCTCTATTACGTGCGCGTCTTTGGCATACATAGCTTTTGCAGCCCCGTTGCCGTTGGTTTCTGCGGCACTATTCCGGCTCAGAATATTATTCAGTTTTTGCTGAAACAGCTTATCTAGATTTTTTTCGCTGAAGTCGGCATACGTATTAACAGCCGCCCCTTTGCTGCTGCTATCTGGCGCCAGGGTAGATTTTGCTTTGGTACTTAGGTCGACAACCTTTTTAGCGGAATTTGAGACGTTGATGATGTTTCCATCATTATCGATGCTTACTCGCACTAGTCCGTTGCCATCATTGATGGTTGGCATACCATCAATTACCTGACGAAACTGAACGATTGTTTCGGTAACGACGGGCTCGCCTATTTCCCCGGAGCCTTTAGAAGAACCGCCGCAGCTATAGCCGTGAATTACTTTGTCTATCTGCAAGTCAGCGTGTTTGCTGAAGCCCGTTTCCTCTAACATGGCCTGCGCAATGTCCACTGCCTTGTCTTGGCTGAGCTGATCGGTATTTTCGTAGTTGTATTTTCCGGTTCCGATGTTGACGCTTCCGTCTTTTGCAATAACGGCCCTTCTGCTCCCGTCTTTCACATAAGCATTTCCGTCTCTGTCATACAACATAGTTTCGGTTGCTTTCTTGGTGAAACCTAGGGCACTGGCTGCTTTTATCAGTTCTTTGTCCAGAGCACTATTATCTAGAATGGCAATTTTCGGCTCCTTTGGCATAGCCGCACTGGAAGCGAGCATGGTTGTCAGGGCCGCATTGTACCAGCGCCACTGGTAGAAATTGCGGGAGGTAGCAGCGCCGAAGAAATTCCGCTCGTTGAAAACGCGCTGCTGTGCTTCGGCAGCCGTGGCACCAGTTGCCACCACGGTAGGCACTTGGTTGTGTGAAATGCGCCAGCTGGCATCCATCCAAGCCGTGCTAAATGACTTGTTCTTACTCCATTCTTCCCAGAAAAACTTCCCGTAGTTGGCATTATCAACGCTGACGGTTTCGAAGCCAAACAGCATTCTGAAGCCCAGGTTGGCCGGATGCCAGGTGCGGATAGGATTGTTGGCCCCGAAAACGCGGCATGAAAAGCACGTAGACCAGAAGATGTAGCGCACGGTTTCGTTGCCGAGCCGCATGTCGGACGAAAAGGCCCAGTCACGGTTGCTCCATTTGCTACCCAGAGGAATCTGAAAAACGCCGTTGTTGTCCATGGCACCGTGGCCGGAATGGTAGAAGGCAACCACCGCATCGGCGCCGTACGTGTCTTGCCAGTTATCGAACTGCTCTTCGTAGAGCCACACCTGCACGCCTGAGTCTTTGTACCAGAAATTGCCGGGGGTAAACTTTGTTACGTAGTCTATCCAGCCTTGCGCGTCTTCGTGCGTGAGCCCAAGCGGGCTGGCCGAACTGAAGTTTTCGATGCTGCAGGCACCATACATATCGGCCGAACCACCAATTACTGCCTTCACCCCCGCCTTACTTTTTGCAATGGGGGATTCACTCTCTACCATCATCTTCTTCATAACAAGAGGCTTTATTACATAGAAAAGTTTCTATATAATAAAAGTAGAGTACCTTCTCACCCCGCGCAAGAATAACAGCTCACATAATCATGCGATAAGCTGCTCTTTAAACACAAAAGCTGTTGATTACCAGACTTTTAATTTTACATGCACACCAAAAGCAAGTCCGTCGGCCTTGGCGCGGGGAGCTGAGATTTCAGCTCCCC
>NZ_DASVSY010000071.1:0-21287 GCF_036387835.1 Hymenobacter sp.
TATGAACTTGATAGAAGTGCTGGCTGCTGCTGGTGGTATCGATGGGAATGGCGGAGGCGGAGCATCTCTTTACCGTTCTGGAGGCAAAGCTTCTAATATTCGTATTATTCGCGGTGATCTAAAGAACCCTCAGGTAGAGCAAATAGACTTAACAACCATAAACGGGATGCGTCGGGCCAACTTGCAGGTGGAACCCAACGATATTATCTACATTGAACCAGTGCGCCGTCCCTTCTCTGATGCTCTTACCGATGCTAGCCCAGTGATAAGTCTGGCAGGTGCGGTTATTGGCACCCTTCTCGCTATAATTAGTATTTCCAGATCATTTTAGCAGGATTTGTTTTATTACTGTACTTGTCTGCACTGAACTTCTTATTCTACTAAATGGCCGTTAACGAAAACGCCGAGCTTGAAGAACTGATCCGCAATGCTACTGGCGGGAGCGTAAGTACGCCCGTAATCGAACCGGACTCCACCGATGAAGGGGGCGGGCTAGACTTCGACACGCTACTCTTGGTAGCGCGCCGAAGTCTACTATGGTTATTATTACTTATTGGTTTAGGGCTCACTGGCTCCTGGCTCTTTCTACGCTATACCAAGCCGGTTTATCGTTCTTCTTCAATTCTGAAGATAGACGAAAAAACTGAAGCCGGGGCGCTAGGTTTGGGTGGTTCACTCGGGACAAGCGTTGAAAACCAACAAAGCATTAACAAACTGTCAGGGGAGGTTGAAATAATTAAATCCAACATCATTTACCGGCGCTTGCGCGACTCGCTGGACTTGAATGTCAATTATTACGAGGAAGGGACAGTACTAGAGTCGGAGTTGTATGGCATCTCTCCTTTTCGTGTAGAATACCAAGGTGATATTATTTATAATACGAAGTTCAACATTAGGTTCCTCGATTCCCAGCAATTCCAGCTTAGCTACCTGTTAGGTGGGCAGGAGCAGAGCGTAAAGCAGGGTTTGAATCAGCCATTTCAAATTGGAGGAATGACCCTGTTTATTCGCCCCAGCGCCCTATTCAACAAAGAAACGTTGGATCGTAGATACCATTTCATTATCAATGATGAAGGCTCTATCAATGGATACCTCGACCGTAATTTGCTGGTTGAAATTGTAAACCCGAACGCCAATACTATTCAAATTTCTTTTCAGGAATTTAATCCTGCTAAGGCCAGGGCTATCGTTAACAAAATTGACACCGTTTATTTGCAAGAAAAGCTAGTGCAGAAGCAAGCAGGCTATGCTAAGACGTTGCGCTTTCTGGACCAACAGCTAGGGGAAAACGGTCAAAACCTACAAGGTGCTGCGAAAGAGTTACAGAACTTTGTAAAGCGAACAAAAACTTACGATGTCCGCTCAAACGTGGCCGAGTTGAAAGGCCGGGTTGAGAAGCTGGAAGAGGAGGAGCAGGCGCTTACTGACAAGCAACAGCTTCTGGGAGACCTGGCAACTATGGTCGAGCGTGGGAATTTGGCTTCCCGTGAAGACATAACTATTGAAGAAAGTATTCCTGGGTTGGCGAATTTGGCCGACGCGCAACTTTCTCAGCAACTCGGCGAACTCAATACAATGTTGTTTGACTTGCGCCGAGTAGAGCGCTCTAATCGTGAAACTACAGAAGCTGTACAGTCACGTAAGGATCGGATAGACTATTTGAAAAGCAACATTCGTCGAACGCTAATTCAAAGTCAGCTTCAGCTTCGGAAACAAGCCGTAAAGCTTCAAAACCTGCGGGAGAGATACAATGCCGAGTTACAGCGCTTGCCAGAAAAAGCTACTGAGGAGGATCAGTTGAAGCGCCCCTTGGCACTGTACGAGAACACTTATACTATGTTGATGGGGAAAAAAGCCGATTTCAACATTGCAATAGCTGGTACTACCCCCGATTTCCAGATTCTCTCGCCAGCTAGCATGCCTGGTGCGCCTATCTCGCCAGTACGGTTGATGGTGTATGCTATCGGTTTAGCTAGTGGCATTGTGTTGGGGCTAGGATTAATTGCCGTCCGGTACCTGATGCACAACACGGTAACCAATGTGCGGGAGCTGGAGCGAGCCACAACGGCCTCAGTGCTGGGAGTAATTCCTACCTACGACAAAGAGAAAATGGCAGTCTCGAAGCTGGTAGTTGACAAGAACCCCAAGTCGGCTATCAGCGAATCGATCCGCTCCATTCGAACGAACTTAGACTTCATTAGCTCTTCTAAAAAGAAGCGAATGATATCGGTGACGTCAACGGTTTCTGGGGAAGGCAAGACGTTTGTATCCGTGAATTTGGGAGGCATCATTGCCCTTTCGGAGCAGCGTGTAGTGATTCTGGACTTGGATATGCGAAAGCCTAAGGTGAACTTGGCTTTCGGAGCTGAGAATATCAAAGGGGTTAGCACCATTCTGATCGACAAGCACACTGTGCTGGAGTGCGTGCAACACACTTCTATTCCTACGCTCGACTTTATTTCAGCGGGACCAACCCCACCTAATCCATCGGAGTTGATTATAAGTCCTCGGTTCGATGAAATGCTGGCCGAGCTACATCAAGTGTACGATGTGATTCTCATCGACACTCCCCCCGTGGGGCTGGTAACGGATGGTATTTTGATTATGCGTAAGGCTGATATACCAATCTACATCGTGCGGGCTAACTACTCGAAGAAAGCGTTCCTAAAGAATATCAATAAGCTGATCCGGGCTAATAACTTCACTCGGCTCTGCACCATACTTAATGATGCTCGTGCAAATGGCTTATACGGCTACGGTTATGGCTATGGGTACGGCTACGGATACGGCTATGGACAAGGGTATTATGAGGATACTAAACCCGTAGAGGGCACACTGGCACGACTGCGGAAGCGTTTCTCCTGATACTATTCTCAGCCGTTTATATGGTATCGTTGCTGCAAAAATGGTTTGGAAGTAAGCCAATGGCGGCTACACCGCTGGCTGAAGAACTCGGTGCCCTTCACGCCGACATGCATTCACATTTGCTACCCGGGCTCGACGACGGAGCCGAAACCGTAGAGCAGTCGATAGAGCTTTTGCGGGAGTTGCGGGCCTTGGGTTACCGTAAAGTAATAATGACGCCGCACATCATGGGGGACTTCTACAAAAATACCCCTGAAGGCATCAATGCAGCATTGGTTGCTATGCAGCGTGCTGCTACGGAAGCTGGCCTAACCGATGTAGAACTGCACTGCGCCGCTGAATACTACCTTGATGAGTGGTTTGGTAAACGCCTGGAACGAGGCGATGAACTACTTACTTTTGGTGGAGCGAAACGGTACTTGCTTTTTGAAACCAGTTATATCAATGAGCCTTTCAACTTAGCGGAAACGGTGTTTCGGCTGCAAAGCATGGGGTATCAGCCGGTACTAGCCCATCCTGAGCGCTATACTTATCTCTACGGGCGCTTCGATGATCTGAAGAAAATACGCGAGAACGGAGCCTTGCTGCAGCTTAATATCAATTCGTTAGCAGGTTACTATTCTTCAGGGGCTAAGAGAGTGGCAGAGAAGATGATAGACGCTCAAATGGTAGATATGGTAGGCACTGATGCACACAATCTTAAGCACACCTTTGTGCTGCGCGACAAGACCTTATCCACAGAATACCTACGCAAACTGTTGGAATTGCCCTTGTTGAACAAGACTTTGTAGCAAATTGAACTGATGAATTGTTAACTGCTTGCCGTTCATTTATGCTGTGTTTCTGAATTACCAGGCAATCAACTATTCATCCAGCTCATCCTATGATTTTTGTCACTGGCGGTAGTGGCCTTGTAGGAAGCTTCCTGATTCCGGCGCTGGTAGCGCGCGGCCTTTCTGTACGTGCGCTGTATCGAAAACAGGTGCCAGTTATTGAGGACGCCGCGGCAGTGGAGTGGGTGGAAGGAGACGTACGGGATTCTGCTTTATTGAAAACCGCGCTGGAAGGCGTGACGCATGTGTTTCACTGTGCCGGGCTGGTTTCCTATGCGCCGCAAGATGAAGAGGCGTTGCTGCAAGTGAATGTCGAGGGGACGGCGGCCGTAGTAGATGCTTGCTTGGAACGGCCAGGGTTGCGGCTGTGTCAAGTGTCGTCGGTGGCGGCGCTGGGAGGTGCCGCAGTGCAAGCAGAAGAAGCCCTACCGGATCCAGCGCCACAGATACTCGATGAACAAAGCAAGTGGGATTTAGGCGCGGCGCATGGGGCGTATGCTACGTCTAAGTATTTGGCCGAACTAGAAGTATGGCGCGGTATATCCGAAGGCCTTTCGGCTATCATGGTCAACCCTTCGGTTATTTTAGGACCTGCCGACTGGACCCGTAGCAGCACCCGCCTCTTCCGGTATGCCTGGGAGCAGCACTATTTTTATACCCCCGGCAGCATCAATGTAGTCGACGTCCGTGATGTAGTTGACATGATGCTGCATCTCACCCTAAATTCAGATATCAGTGGTGAGCGGTACGTGCTGAACGGCGGTACTCTGCCGCTAAAGCAATTTTTAAAGCAGGCGGCCACCTGTTTCAACAAAAAGCCACCCACCGTGGTCGTGCCCGACTGGGCCGCCGAAACCATTTGGCGCTTGGAACACGTGCGAGCTGTGCTGACAGGTGCGCGGCCACTTATCACCAAAGACACCGCCCGGGCCGGGCGTCAGCCTATCATCTACCGGGCCGATAAAGTGCAGCGCGCTACTAGCAAGTCATTCCGGCCGCTGCCAGAAACTATACAGTGGTGCTGCGGTGAACTAGTAAAACAAGAAGCTGCTGGATTTGGCGTCCGAACTGGCTGGTAAAACGTAAAAACAAGCCGCCCCTGATTCACCAATTCGTCATGAACTTGATGGCCTCCGGTGCGGTTGTTGTATATTAGGCCATAACCCCTCTAAAGGGCGTTTCTACCCGACTAAGTCTGCTGAGGCTGCCGTTTTGACGGTCTGGCACTTGATTGTAGCTGAATGAGAATGAACGAAAATTTTGAGGACCGGGACGAGGTATTGGACACCGTGCGCCGTTTCGAGCGCATGGTAGCCCACAATGAGCCCGTCTTTTTTGATTTGGCCGACTTCGAAAACATCATCGACCACTATACCACCAACACCCAATACGACAAAGCCTTACAGGCCTGCGAGGCCGCTATTGCCCAATACCCATTCAGTACCGAACTACTCATCGACCGGTCGCAGGTACTCGCCATGAAAGGTGAGTACACTGCCGCCGCCACTCAGATTGAAAACGTAGCGCAGCTCGATCCCGACAATCCGGACGTAGCGGTGACCCGCGGCATTATTGCCACCCAAAAAGGCGAATTCGCCGAAGCAGTAGCATTCTTTCTGCAAGCTACAGAGCGAGCACCTGACCGCGACGATATCTATTTCAACCTTGGACTAGCTTACCAAAGTTGGCAGAAATTTAAAAGCGCGGCCAAGTACTACAAAAAGAGCTTGTGCCTGAACATGGAAAACGACGTGGCAGTGCAGGAGCTGCTGTACTGCCTGGAAGTAAGTGAGCGGCTGGAAAGTAACTTGGAGTTCTTTCAGCGCTTCACCGACGACGACCCTTACTCGGCAGTGGCGTGGTACAACTTAGGGCAGGCATATTACCGGCTAGAGCAGTTCGACAAGGCAGTAGGCGCTTTTGAGTATGCCATCCTAATTGATTCCAAGTTTCAGGAGGCACATGCTTACCTGGCTAGCACCTATGTTAGTCAGGAAAAGTATCAAGAGGCAATTCAGGAGTTCGAACTGAGCTATGAAGAAGGCCAGCCGACTCCTGAAGCCCTGTGCAACATTGGGGAGTGCTACGAGAAGCTGCGGCAGTGGGACTTGTCGCGCCGCTTCTACCAGCGAGCCATCGACCTGGATCCTGAAATGGACGAGGCCTGGTTTGGCATCGGTATCATTATGAACGAGCAGGAGCGGCACTTCGAAGCCATTCACTTCTTCCGGAAGGCTGTGGAACTCTACGCCGAAAGTGTGGAGTATTGGCTGGCATTAGCAGCGGCTGAATACCAGGTGGGCAACGTAGTAAGCGCGCTGGAAGCCTACGAAAAAGCCACTGAAACCGCACCCGACAACAAAGATGCCTGGTTGAATTGGAGTATCATTTTGTATGAGCAAGGCAACTTCAACGAAGCCATTGACTTGATGCGCAATGCCGTTGAGGTTCAGCCAACGGAAGCGGAGTTACATTACCGCTTGTGTGCTTACTTGCTGGCTGCTGGTCGTTATCGCGAAGCATACGAGACACTGGAAAATGCCTTGGTTTTGGATTTCGATAAGCACCGACTGCTTTTCGATTACTTTCCGGAGCTAGAATCGCAAAAGGCCTTGGCCCGCCTAATTGACCAGTACCGAAAGTAAAGAGATAAGAGCTTGGGGATTTAACGTTTCAGGTGAACTGAGCGGTAAATCCCCAAGCTTTTTTGTGCCTATTGTTTTGCCCGTACTTTTGCCGCCATCTTCACTGAATTCTTAGGGTGCGTAAAGAACTCGCGGCCCAGAAAAACAATACCCCAATCGAATGAATTACAACCTCTCCCAACTGCCCGAACGTACCGACAAACCCCGTGAGCAAGGTTTCACGATGGTAATGGACAAGGGCCTGAGCATACGCGAAACCGAGGATTTTCTGGAGGTAGGCGCCCCTTATACCGACATTGTGAAGCTAGGCTGGGCTACGTCCTACGTAACGCCCAACCTCAAGCGCAAGCTGGAAGTCTACAAGGAAGCAGGAATTCCGGTTTACTTCGGTGGGACGTTGTTCGAGGCTTTCATCATTCGCAATCAGTTCGACGATTACCGGCGGCTGCTGTCGGAGTTTGGTATGGAGTACGCCGAAGTTTCAGACGGTTCTATCGACCTCAACCACGACCGTAAGCTAGAGTACATCCGAGAGTTAACGCAGGAAGTGAAAGTGCTTTCGGAAGTAGGGTCGAAGGATGCAGAAAAGATCATCCCGCCTTACAAGTGGATTTCGCAGATGAAAACTGAACTCGAAGCCGGAGCCGTGAAAGTGATTGGTGAAGCTCGGGAGGCAGGTAACGTTGGTTTGTTTCGGAGCACCGGGGAGGTGCGCTCGGGCTTGGTAGAAGAAATTCTTACTCAGATTCCGTCGGAAAAAATTCTGTGGGAAGCGCCGCAGAAAGCGCAGCAGGTATGG
Organism: Hymenobacter sp.; assembly: GCF_036387835.1. Lineage (GTDB taxonomy): Bacteria > Bacteroidota > Bacteroidia > Cytophagales > Hymenobacteraceae > Hymenobacter. The sequence continues at coordinate 7,143 of NZ_DASVSY010000071.1, forward strand.
TTTATTAAGCTTCTTGGGGCCAACGTTAATCTGGGTAATATCGCCCCCAATGAAATAGTGAGTTTGGAAACTATCCGCCTTGGCCTCCGCGGGGATACATTCACTCATTTCCTAGATATGGAGAATGTGGACGAGGACTTCCGGCCAGAAAAACCGACCGGCAAACCGGGTACATCAATGCCCCGCGGATAAAAAGTTGAGTGGTTTACAAACCAAGCGGCCTGCCCCTTATTAGGAGCAGGCCGTTTGGCTTTAATCAGTAGGTGAAAAACAGCTATGGCACCGTTCAACTATTTGGCGACGAACTGTACTAACTTACAGCGTTACGCAGAACGTGGTGCCTTTGCCTGGAATGCTTTCCACTTCAAGGTGGCCGCCGTGGTCTTCCACTATCCGATGAATCAGATAGAGTCCGGCGGCTCCAGAACCAGCAGGCTGGGTGCGGGAAGAGCGGCTAGTACTACGCGACGGTTCCATGCCAAGGCCATTATCCTGCACAACGAGCTGCGCGCGACCATTGGCTGTGTGCTTGCTTTCCAGCCGCAGCCGCAGCGGGCGGCTCGGGTCGTGCTGGCGAATGGAATTGCTGAGCAGATTAGTGATGATACTGAGCAAGTGCGGGCGCACGTACGATACCGTTGGCAAGCTTTGAAAGTGTGTGGAAACCTCCCCGCCCGAAGCGCGCAGGTGCGGATGCAAACCTAAGAGCGCCTCCCGAGTCACAGTAGCCAGCGAAAGTTCTTCGGCTGGTAGCTGATGCTGCTCTAAAGCTTTCACTAGCTGCATCAGATTACGAACCGTGTTGTTCCACCGCGTCAGGCTGTTGTCGGCCATCACGAGTAGCGCATTGGCGTCGGGGTCGTGGAAGGTAACAGCTTCGCGCATTTGGCCGAACAAGGCCTGCAGGTTGTGAATAGGCTGGCGCAACTCACTAGCGGCGGCTTGCACAAAGGCGTCAAGCTCTCGATTATTGCGAAGCAGGTCTTCGTTCTGCTGCTGGAGCTGCAGGTTGGCTTGCTTCAGTTCCTGAATATCAGTGCTGGTGCCGTACCACTTTACAATGGTGCCATTGGCATCGCGCAGAGGCTGGGCCCGATGCAGAAACCAGCGTATTTCTCCGTCATAGCGCTCAATTTGACTTTGGTACTCCCAACTTTCGTTAGCACCTAAGTTATGCTGCCGGTCTATTAAGGCTTGCACCACATCGTCACCCGGAATTATCTGCTGCCCTCCCTGGTCGGTGCTCGGCTGTGCATCGGGGCCAATGTAATCAATAGCGGCTTGGTTTAAAGTATCGGGCGTGCCATCAGGTTTGAGCGTCCAGAGCAACTGCGGCAGGTTGTCCGTTAGCTCTTTGCACGGGTCCTCCTGCAGCGAGTCGGGGCGAGGGGTATCGGGGCTTGGTGACTGGTCCTGTATGTCGGTGAGAGTGCCAAACCAGCGGCTGATACGGCCGGCCTCATTGCGCTCCGGCTCCATATGCGCCAGGTGCAAACGGTACTCACCGTCGTAACGACGGATACGGGCTTGCCAACTCCAGGCCTCGCCCTTACGCAGGTGCTCAGGTAGCTCTTGTAGTACTTCAGTCCAGTCGTCGGAATTCAAGGCATCTACCCAATCATGCGAGTAAAGGACGTCTGTAGATTGTCCAGTATAGGCAAACCATTGCGGGCTCAAATACTCTACTACGCCTTCGGCAGAGCTGATAGAGGTTATCTGGGGAAGGTGCTCTACTATTTCCTGAAAGGGAGCGGTAGCCACCGCGGCCGTAGCCGCAGTCCGGAACCGGTTGGTCACGTCCTGCGCAAATACGAGCACACCCGTGATTTGCTGATTGGCGTCGCGTAAGGGCCGGAGGCTAACATTGAAATAGTGCGGGGCAGCTTCGGAGCCTGGCAGCAGCAACTCGCGTACTACAAAGGGTTGTCCTGTCTGATAAGTGCTGGTTATCACCGACAACGCATCCGAGGCTTGTAAAGCATTTAGCACCTCGGCGGCTGAACGGTTAACCAATTCCTCCTGTCCAAGTAAAGAAGCTAGCTTCGGGCTGGCGTAGCTGATGCGAAACTCAGGCCCGCGCAGGGTTAGGACGTAACCCGGCAAGTGGGCCAGGGCATCCCGCAGCTGCACTATCTCGTCGGGGTCAGGCGACTGGCTGGTTGTGGCTTCGGGAACTGCTGACGCAGTAACATGGGCCGTCGCCAGCCAATAGCTACCCGCTCCTGAGCTCAACGCAATGCGGGTTAGGGAAGGTTGCCACCAACGGGCAGGCTTTCCGTTGCCAATGGGCCAAGCTACTGGCAGTAGGACCGGCGGTTGTACCCATGGTGTAGAGCGAACTACACTATGGGCGTATGCCCAAGCGGTAGCTACTGGTCCTAGCTGAGACTGAGCGTCTTGCAAGGGCCGGCCGGCTAGAGCAGCCGGTACGGCAGCAGGCCATAGCTCCGCTATTCCTACGCTGCTTGCCACGATGTTACCATCGTTATCCAGCAACAGAGTAGGAGCAGGGAGGTAAGAAAAGGCCTCAGCGAACGGGTGTGACGTTAACTGAGTAATCGGAGCAAGAGGCATTAGTAGGGCGCAAGAAGCAACTTATTAGTAGGGAGAGCTGCTCATATAATGGGGTTTGATTCCCGGCACTTTTATAACATAATTAAATTATTACAAGTATATTTAATTATTCTCAGATTACTAGTGATGAGCCGTTATTTTCATACATAATACGGCTAAAATCTATAAGTAAGATTGAGTAGTTTAAAAAAGATACCAAGAAAAGGCGTTTCGTTGCTATTCAAGCCATTTTTAGTGAATAGCCTCTCAATTGTATTTTGTCTTGCTCGCATAATGAATGAGATGTAGGTCACTACGATGCTTGAACTCATGGGTAGACTTTGCACAAGGTAGCAAGCCTAGTGTCAATTCGCCTCTGATATTCTTAGGTAAATGATCTAAAAGTTGACAAAGCCGAACAATAATTTGCTGAGCACATAATGAGCACATAGATCAAGTAATCAATGCCAATCTGATGGCTACTTAAGGCAAAATGATGGTCATTGGCGTTAAGAAAGAACGCCTTGAACTTACGCGTTCTGTAAGAGCCTGGTTTTAGTAGTAGACTTGGAGCCGCTAGCGCTACTGCTAACCGAAAGCCAAGCTATGCTACACATTCAATTGGTTCCGTTTCCTCAGCTTCGTACCGCGCGTTTCATATTGCGCGAACTTCAGGAAGCTGATGCGCCCGCGCTATTGCAACAGCGCTCCGACGCGCGTATTATGCAGTACCTGGATCGGGAGCCCGACAACTCGGTGGCGCAAACGCTAGATCTTATCGAGCGGATAAAGCAAAGCGCGACCGACAAGGTTGGTATCACCTGGGGTATCGTGCGTCCTGATGCTGCTCATGAATTGCTAGGCACTATTGGGTTGTGGCGCATTATAGCAGAGCACCACCGTGCCGAAATAGGGTATGGGCTCCATCCCGACTATTGGCAGCAAGGCATCATGAGTGAGGCGATGGTAGCAGTGCTTGATTTTGGATTCCAAAAACTGAAGCTGCACAGCGTGGAGGCCAACGTCAATCCGAAAAATGCGGCGTCTAGGCAGCTATTGGAAAAGCACGGCTTTGTGCAGGAAGCGCACTTTCGGGAGAACTACTTTTTCCAGGGACGGTTCCTGGATTCAATTATCTACTCTGTACTTACGCCGGCAGCAACCAAAGCAAAACGGACTGGCCAAGTAGCAGCGACAAAACTGTAAGCGCAACAATACCAGTGAGAAGCAAGTAGTAGAAGAAAACTCATCCGTTTTTTATGCTGCGATTTTCGTTCCGGTTGCCAACAGCGGCCGCACTGCTGCTTACTGCCGCTTGCAACCAAGGTAAGCCGGCCGCCGATACGCCCACCAATACCCCTGCTGCCGCTACGGCAACTGTGTCTGATTCTAGTGCTCCTGCAGCCACCGCCCCGCCGCTGCCCAAACCATACGCCACCAAATCCACGACCAAGCGCAGCAAGGTGATAGGCTGGCCTGCCGGTAAAACGCCCGTGGTACCTGCCGGTTTTGCCGTAACTGAATACGCAGGCGGCCTCATCAGTCCGCGCTGGGCCTACGTGACCCCGAGTGGTGATGTATTGATAGCCGAGGCTAACACTATCCCTACTTCCTTTAAGAAGAAAGTAACTGCCAAACTAAACCTCGACCCTTCGAAGTCGCTGAGGGAAACCAGCGCCAACCGCATCACGCTCCTGCGCGACACCAATAAGGACGGCAAGCCCGACCTGCGCGAAACTTTCCTGGCCGGGCTTAACCAGCCGTTCGGTATGTTGGTGCTCGGCAACTACTTCTACGTAGCTAACACCGACGGCGTGTTGCGCTATGCGTATAAGCCTGGCCAAACCAAAATAACCGGACCGGGCGAGAAAATTCTGGACCTGCCCGGCAAAGGCTACAACAACCATTGGACCCGCAACCTGGTAGCCAACGCGGATGGCTCGAAGATTTATGTGAGCGTGGGTTCTAGCTCTAACGTGGCCGAAAATGGCATGGAGTACGAGCAGCGCCGGGCCAATATCTTGGAAATCAATCCTGACGGCTCGGGCGAGAAGGTGTACGCTTCCGGCCTGCGCAACCCGGTGGGCATGGACTGGAACCCGACCACTAAGGCCTTGTGGGCGGCCGTGAACGAGCGGGACGAGCTAGGTGATGACTTAGTCCCCGACTACCTAACTAGTGTGCAGCCCGGTGCCTTCTACGGTTGGCCCTACTCGTATTTCGGACAAAACGAGGACCCGCGCCGCAAAGGCGAACGGCCCGATTTGGTTGAAAAAGCGGTAGTGCCCGAAGTACCGCTAAGCCCGCATTCGGCTTCGTTGGGCTTGGCTTTTTATGATGGTAAGGCGTTTCCGGCCAAGTACCAGAAAGGCGCTTTCGTGGGCCAGCACGGCTCCTGGAACCGTTCGGAGTTTACGGGGTATAAGGTGGTATTTGTGCCGTTCAAGGACGGTAAGCCGGCTGGTAGCTCCGAGGACTTTGTGAGTGGCTTTGTGGCCAACACGGGCAACAAGGAAGTATATGGCCGCCCCGTTGGCGTCACGGAACTACCCGATGGTTCGTTGCTGGTGTTAGATGATGCCGGCAACAAGGTATGGCGTGTAGCAACCCAAAGTGACCAAGCAGCTAAAGCGGCCGGAAAGCAAAACACGGCTTCGCAACTCGCCAGCGTGGCCCGCTAGCACATTTACAGCTTGCGGGGCGATCAGTCAGCAACGCGTAGTGCGGTGGTGCGCTATGGGCAGTCAATTAAAAAAGAGCAATACGCTGTAATGATTGGCCGAGACAGGCGAACTATGTGGCATCTTTTCCTTCATCTTGCTCCTGCTCCCATGTTCTTGCCAAAAAAACTAACGCTGCTTGCTGCACTACTACTGACTTCCTTTGCCACGCAAGCCCAAAAAGTAGTTAAGAAAGCTGCTGCCAAGCCTGAAGCTAGCGTTGCTGCCGCGGCTACGAACACGCTGCTTTGGGAGATATCGGGTAAGGGCCTTACCCAGCCTTCCTACTTGTACGGGACCATCCATTTGGTGTGCCCCGCCGATATGCAGATGAGCGACCAACTCAAGCAAGCCTTCGGCAAAACCCAGCAGGTGGTAATGGAACTCGACATGGACAGCCCTACCATGATGCAGGAAATGCAGAGCGACATGCTGATGAGCGGCGGCCAGAACCTACAGCAGCTGCTCTCGGCCGCTGACTACACCGCCGTTGGCAACTACCTGCAAGCCAATACCAAGCTGCCCATCGATAAAGTAGGAGCGGTAAAACCGTTTATTTTAAGTTCCATGCTGTATCCGGTGCTGCTTGGATGCACGCCGGCCAGCTACGAGGTTACCTTCGTGAAGATGGCCCAGGAAGCAAAGAAGGAAGTGCTGGGCCTGGAAACCGTGCAGGAACAGCTAGGCCTCTTCGACAAGATTCCGTATGCCGAGCAAAGCAAGATGCTGGCGGACATGGTGAACCAAGAAGTTGCTGCTAAGCAAGAGCTTCAGCAAATGATGACGCTCTACAAAGCCCAGGACGTTGAGCAACTCCATAACCTGACCTCGAAAAGCTTATTCGGGTTCCAGAAGTACGAAGACCTGCTGCTCGACTCGCGCAACCAGCGCTGGATAGCGGGCATTACGCGTTACGCTACGGCCAAGCCCACCTTTTTTGCGGTTGGTGCGGCGCACCTGGGTGGCCCCAAAGGCGTGTTAGCGTTGCTACGGCAGCAGGGCTACCAAATTCGGCCAGTAGTGCAGTAAGGAGATGCAATGAATTGACGAATTAATGAGTTCAACTGATATTGGCTCAACTCACAGGGGGTAGAGCGTCAAACTCACTAAATCGCCAAATCATTTCATCACCCATGCTGAACCACCTGTTGAGCTACGTTATGCCCCTTACCCGCACAGTGCAGTCTGCTGTCAATGGCCCCATGGAGGTGACGTGGTATCAGGGCCGCAAGGTGCTCGATACCCGCCACGCCAACTATTCCTATGGCTCGTTGGAGCGGGTAATGCGTTACGGGCTCTTGTTTGTAGCACCCGAGCAAGCCGAACATACGCTGCTGCTCGGTTTAGGTGGAGGGTCGGTGGTGGCTATCCTGCGGCAGGAAAAACAGTATCAAGGTCACCTTACGGCCATTGAGATAGACCCAGTTATAATTGAGCTAGCCGATACAGAGTTTGGTATTCGGCCCGATGCGCAGTTAGAGATTGTGCGTGCCGATGCTTTCGAGTGGGTGCACACGGCACCAACAAGCCAGTTTGGACTGATTGTCGTGGATTTGTTTGTGGATTTAGCGTTGCCAGCCGGACTGCAAACAACTGCGTTCTGGCAGGAACTGCGGCGGATATTACGTCCTGGCGGTTACATACTTTTCAATACGCTCACCGAAGTGCCACTGTACGTGGATAACAAAGAAATGTCCGCTTATCTAGAAACCACGGGCTTCTCAGTGAAAACAATGGAAGTGGAGCTCCTCAACCAACTGTTTATCTTGCAGAAGACTGCGTAGTAGCTCCAGAAGCCAAGATGTTAGATGTGGCTTGTAACGCGAAAGCCACACGACTTTCGCATGGCTTTTACACTAAGTGCCACAAGAGCAAAACTCACCGCACGGCCGTGGCAGGCGTGGATTTGGGCACATACAGCAGCGCGTCGAATTCGCGGCGCAGGCTGTGGCGACTGAACGGTTGGGGGTAGGACGAAAGGGCGCCGTCGCGGAGCAGCAGGTTCTCGAACAGCCACTGCGTGCCCGGCGTTAGGTTAAGGGTGCGCACATCGAGCAGCGCAGCGGGTAGGGCGGCGGAATGGAAGTAATTCTCGTAGCTCCCCGCCGCCGACGGCACGGCCGTAGCCGTAAAGAAGGCAGGTGGATTGTTGGGGCGTAATGCGCGAAATGTGCCTTCGTGAAAAGCCAGCCCCACGGCTACATACCCGAGGCCATACTGCCGCCGCAAGCATTGGCCCGCCGTGAGGTAGTCGATGTCGTTCATAGCAATTTGGTTGTTGTTGGCCCACACCACCACGCGGCCGCCGTCGGCTTGCGTGCGGGCCCATTGCACGTTTTCCGCTAAGCAGGCGGCGCGATAATGGGGGCGCAAACCGCTCGATATTGTGTGTAGCACGCTGAACTGTTCGGCCACGCGCAGCAGCTGGGCGAGGGCGGCCGCTTCCGCCGGGGTTGCACCGTAGCCGCCGCGTAGCTTGGCTGGCACATCATAGGCGGAGTGCACGGCGGCCAATAGCTTGCGCACGGCATCCAGGCGGGGGTCCGACTTCTCGGGCTGTTGGAAAGGGTCCAAGGCGATTTCAGCGTCGGTTAGCCCTTGCAGCTGACTTTGCAGCGCGGCGAGCAACTCACCCCGGGAGCCTGGTTTAGCTGCGGGTAGTTGCTGACGCAGGTACCGTAAGCCCTCCGGCGCTTGCCGGAGGTCGAGACCCAGCAGCTGGAGCTTGACGGGGGCGCGTTCGTTGTAAGAACGCATCCAGTGCACCAGGGCCAGCATTTCCGCGGTATCCCAGAGCGAAAGTTCTGCCACCAGCTGCTGCGGGTCGCCCTTGCCGGTTTGCAGATAGTCGTTGAGGGCCAGGCAAGCACCCAAGTCAGCATCAAGCGCCAATACCCGAGCCCCTTTCTGCTCGACCAGGTAGCGAAACAGCCGGTGCTTAAGCTGCATTTGCTCGTGCGAGCCGTGCGTCACCTCCCCGAGCCCAATAATTGAGGCCTTACCCACCAACTGCCCGAAAGCTGCTAAGTCTTTCTGGTCGCCTTCGGGGGCAGTGATGCGCAGTGGTACTGCCGCTTTGCGTAGCCAGGCCAGCTCTGCCGCCGTAGGTTGGCCTGGCACCGGAGGGGCTTTGGGCGTGAAGGGCCGGCCATCAGCCAGCAGTTCCACCTGATCGAGCCACACGGGCGCGGCACCAGGCTGCAGGAGCAGTGACAGGGCCGAATGATTATGCTTGTCTTTGATAGGTATTGTTACCTCAAACCGCTGCCACTCTGTTACAGCCGTTGACGGGGAGGAGGGTAAGGAATGGCTTTCGAGGGTGCCGGTCCACTTGAAACGATCATATGGATAAAAATGCCGGTCGCTGTTGCTTAAAATGCGGTGCAATAGCACGGGTGCAACAGTTCCGGGAGTAGCAGGAGCACTGTGGCGTAGGTAGCCGCGTACAATAAGTGTCTTGCCTTGCAGCGAATCCAGTGGTACGACGCCCAAGTACACAGGGGCGGCGCCGGTAGGAGCAGCTTCAAGGCGTAAGCTGCGTCGACCGTGCCGGGCCACCGTCGAATCTAGCTGCCAATGGCGAGGAACAGGCCGCGGAAATTGTACCTGTGCTGGTCCGCGGCGCTCAAAGTCCCAATCAGGTAGTGGGGTGCCGGAGGGTAGCAGCAGCGGCTCGGTGCCGGCCAGCGGAAGGTCTTGGTACTTGCCGCCTTCCCACTGCACTTCGAAATTGTCGAGCCACAACTGCCCCTTGCCATTGAAGATCAGCATCATGGCTAAATTGTCGGCTGATTTATTTACAGACAACTGAATCTGCAAGCGCTGCCAGTTGGTCGTGGACGCGAGGTTGGCTGCAGTACCAGGTGCTTCGCTCTGCGAGAGGTTCCCCGAATATTTCAGGCTTTCGTCTTGGCTCGCAGAATAGGCGCTCAGCCAAGCCTTACCCTGAAAATTTTCTGTGCGCACCCAGGCGCTGACCGTCACAAGGCGCCCGCGTAACGAGTCGGTAGCCGGTAGAGAAAAGTAGATGGTACCACCTTCCGGCTCTTCGGCCCTGGAAGCGTCGAGTAGCAGGCTACCCCGGCCGTGCTGCGCCGGCGACACACTATCGACGCGGATTAGTAGCTCATCGGGCTGCTGATTGCGGGACCATAGCAGCAGCGGTTGACGGCCGTTGGCTTGGGGCTCGAAGTCGAGGTTGCGAATGGCCTGCGCAGAGACAGAGAGGTTGGATAGCAATAAGGTGGTCCAGCAAACAAAGCGAATCAGATAGGCAGCCATAGATAGTAGGAGTAGTTCACTTGGCAACGTTGGTGGCTAGTCAGCTAGCGCCTACTGAAAGTGAAAGTTTTCCTTGCTTTTTCAATTGGCCGCTAGCTGGTTCTGCGATACTCCGGCCGCTTTCTACTTTCTTTGCAACCAAACTGCCTTCTCGCCCTATGGAAATTCTAAAGCACCTGCTTGATTTCGTTCTGCACCTTGACAAGCATCTTGGCGCCATCATTCAGGATTATGGGGCTTGGACCTACGCCATTCTGTTCCTTATCATCTTCGTTGAAACGGGCGTGGTGGTGCTGCCTTTCCTGCCCGGCGACTCGCTGCTGTTCGCGGCCGGCTCGTTGGCAGCGCTGCCCGGCTCGCCCCTAAACGTGTGGGCCATGGTGGGTTTGCTGATTCTGGCCGCCGTGCTCGGCGACACGCTCAACTACCACATCGGCGATTATCTGGGGCCGCGGGTGTTCCGCGAAAATTCTCGCTTTCTGAAGCGCGCGCACCTGGAGCGTACCCAGCAGTTCTATGAAAAGCACGGTGCCAAAACCATCATTCTGGCCCGCTTCATCCCCATTATCCGCACGTTTGCGCCGTTTGTGGCGGGCGTAGGCACCATGAGCTACAGCCGGTTTCTGTCGTACAACCTAGTGGGGGCGGTGTTGTGGGTGTCGTTGCTCACGCTGGCTGGCTATTTCTTTGGGCAGATTCCGGCGGTTCAGAAGAACTTCTCGCTGGTGGTGCTGGCCATTATCGGGCTGTCGGTGCTGCCGGTGCTGTTCGAGTTTTTCAAGTCGCGGCGGGCCAGCAGCCGGCCGGTGGCTTAGCTCCTGCGTCGGAATGACAAGCTTCTAAAGCAGTTCTTTTACAAGAAACCACTCAGGTTCTTTGGGCCGGGTGGTTTTTTTTGTTGCTTGCCTCCTGAAATATTATCCCGCCTTTATGCCCGAATTTGGATTGCTTGGCCGTTCGTTGCAGCATTCTTTTTCCCAGACGTATTTCAGTCAGAAATTCGATAGTCTCCATCTTGCCGATCATCACTACGAGCTGTTTGAGCTGCCCTTCATCGACGCGCTGCCCGAATTGCTAGGCCAGCACCCCAACTTGCGCGGCCTGAACGTAACCATTCCTTACAAAGAGCAAGTCTGGCCTTACCTCAGCGAAGTAGCCTCCTCGGCCGCCCGCGTAGGAGCCGTTAATGTTATCGAGTTTGCACCCGACGGCCGCCTGATTGGGCACAACACCGACGTAGTGGGGTTTCGAATCTCCCTATCCGGCTTTCTGCCGCCCGATTTTACGGGCCGGGCGCTGATCCTAGGCAGTGGTGGCGCCTCCAAAGCCGTGGAAGTGGCCCTGCGCGACCTTGGTATTGGCTGTTGGGTGGTGTCGCGCAATCCTATGGGCACGGGCCTCACCTACGCCGAACTAACCGCCCAAGTGCTGGAAGATCACCTCCTGATCATCAACGCCACCCCCCTCGGTACCTACCCCAACATCGAACAGTTTCCGCCCATTCCCTACGAAACCCTCACCCCCCAACACTACCTCTTCGACCTCATCTACAACCCCAGCGAAACGGAGTTTATGCGCCGCGGCCAAGCCCAAGGGGCCCAAACCAAAAACGGCTTCGAAATGCTCTGCCTCCAAGCCGAAGCCGCCTGGGAAATCTGGACGGGCGGAAGGGAGTGAGATGGTGAATGAGTGGATGAGTGAAGTAGCCTACGTCCGCTGACGTTAGCTGACAGCCACGCCATGCGCGCCAGTAGCACCGTAGGCTACTTCACTCAGTCACTCATTCACTCATTCACAATTTCACCACTTACTGCCCGCCTTTGCTGCTGCCTTGTTTGCCGTCGTCGTTTTGGATGGAACGGCGCTGGCGCTGGGAATTGTCGAGCTTGCCGAAGCGGTAGTTGAACGAGAGGCGGAAAGAGCGCTGATACGAGTAGAAGATGTTGCTGCTGCGGAACTGAGCGGTTTCGGTGCTGCTGCGGAACTCGCGGCCGGGGGACAAGAAGTTGCTGGCATTGAGCGTCAGGTCGGCCTTCTCCTTCAGTAAGGTCCGCTTTACGCCGGCCGAGTAGTAGTAGCCGCCCGAGTAGCGGCTTTGGAGCTGCAAACCACCCGTCCAGAAGCCGCCGTTGGCTTGCAGGCTGTACACTTTGCCTAGTTTCAGCGAGGAGTTCAGGCTTACAAACGCGTTTAGGAGGTTGTTGCTCTGTTGGAGAGCCGCACTGTAGAGGCGCGTGTAATCGACGTTCACGTTGCTGCTCAGGTTCAGGGCCGGAACGGGCTTTAGGGAGCCATAGAGGCTGAGGCCGTAGGTGGTGTTGGTGGCAATGTTGCCGTACGTACTTTCGGTGCGGGCTAGCTCCTCGTTATAAGTGTTAAACTCTTCGATGGAGTTGCCGGTGCGGCGCACGTAGGTGGAGGCATTCAGTGAAGTTTTCTCCCCGAATGTGCCGTAGCTGAGCTCGAAGACATCGGTAATTTCGGGCGACAGATTGGGGTTGCCGTAGCTGATGCTGTTGGGGGTGCTTTGGTTGACGTAGGGGTTGAGGTAGTAAATCTGAGGGCGTTGGATGCGGCGCGAGTAACTCAGGCGCAGCGTCTGACCCGGCTTTTTAAGGGTACGTGTGGCGCTGATGTTGGGCAGTACGTTCAGATAGTTGTTGGAGAAACGGCCATTCTCCCCTTGAAACCGCCCTTCAATAGCAGTGCGCTCCAAGCGGGTGCCCAAGCTGAACGCATACTTCTTGCCGCCCGAAAAATTATAGGTGCTGTAGGCCGCCAGCACGTTTTGTTGGTAGTCGAAGGCGTTGGAACGTAGGGGGCTGCGCGCAAAGTCGGACTGCTCACGCAGGAGTAGCGTGTCGAGGCTGTAGTCGCTGCTGACGCTGCGCCGGATGAGTTTGGCGCCGCTTTCCAGGGTGGTCGAGTCGCGAAAGGGATGGGTGTAGTCGGTTTGGAGGGTGGTTTCGAGGTTGCGGGCCAGGTTGAGGCTACGCTCCTGGTATTCGAGGGGGCCGGTCAGCACGTCGGCGCCGTTGTACTGGTCGAGGCGGTAGTTTTGGTTGTTGCGGCTGCGGGTGTGCTGCGCCAGCACGCTCCACTCGCGCCGCGGCTGCGCTTCGCCGAAGGTGCGGGTGTAGCCGGCGTTGACGTCGTAGTTGCGGTTTCCGTACTGCTGCAGAATGTCGCGCGAGTAGAGCGTATCGAGTTCCAGCGCATCGGGGCCGTCATACTGCGTGAACAGATTCTGGGGCGAGCGGCTCTGGTAGGAGTTGCCGTTGCCACTGAGCGTGAAGCTGTGTAAGGGCGATGGGTCGTAGGTGAATTCCACCTGCCCGAAGCCACCCTGCCCCACGTTGCGGGAGGTGGAGTTCTGCTCTAGCCGACCTTCGCCGAGGGGCGTCAAATCGGTGCGGGTGGTGCTGCTCTTGTAGGGATATTGGTTTTTGAACCCGCTCAGCTTGGTGTTGACCCCAAACTTGCCGCGCCGCACGTTCAGGGCACCGTTGATGCCTTGGTTGCGGTTGCCGGTGCTGGCGCCCAAGCTGCCGTTGGTACCCTGCAAGCTGTTCTTTTTCAATACAATGTTGATAACGCCGCCCGAGCCCTCGGCATCGTACTTGGCCGAGGGCGCCGTCACCACCTCAATGGCCTTAATCTGGTCGGCCGGAATCTGCTTGAGCGCTTCGGCCAAGTTGCCTGATAAGATGGCCGACGGCTTGTTGTTGATTAGGATGCGCACGTTGCTGGTACCGCGCAGCTGCACGTTGCCGTCGTTGTCGACGTTGACCATGGGCGTTTTGCGCAGAATGTCGGCGGCCGTGCCCCCGGCGTTGGTTGCATCCTGCTCGGCATTGTATACCAAGCGGTCAGGCTTGGTTTCCACCAGGGCCCGTTGGCCGGTCACGGTTACCTCGCCTAGTTTCTGCGCCGAAGCCGTGAGGGCCAGCACGCCGAGCGCGGTGGCTTGTGTGTTAACCGTCACGGTTTCGGTGCGGCTGGTGTAGCCCACAAAGCTGATTTGCAACCGAAACGAGCCAGCGGGTACTTGCTTCAACTCGAACTTGCCTTGCGCGTCGCAGGTGCTGCCGGCCACTGGTGTGGCGCCCGTAGCCGGCAGCAGCGTAACGGTGGCGTACTCGACGGGCTTCTGGGTGGTGGCGTCTACCACGGTGCCGGTCAGGCGGCCGGTGCCTTGAGTGGCAGCCTTAGGGGCGGACGTGGCCGGTATTTGGGCCTGCGCGCCGGGCATGGCAAGCAGGGCTGCAAGCAGCAACGTAAGGGTTTGCTTCATAGTAAGATGGGAAAGGATAAGCTGCCGGAATAGACGCCACTACACCAAGGACTCCAAGTGGCGGTAATTGGTGGCACAACGCTCTAAAATAGGGGATAGTGTTAGCGCTAACCGAAGAAATTCAATGAACAATATGTTTCGTCTCAACCAACAACGGAAGGTTGCGTATCAGCTGGCATTTTGTGATGCAACGTGTGGTCCTACGAATTCCGCGCAGCGGTTCGTAGAACCACTACTCGTAGAACAGAACAGTGCCCGAAGCGGCGCGTCGGTCGTTGGACGGCCCGCCCCGCACCG
>NZ_DASVSY010000072.1:0-77851 GCF_036387835.1 Hymenobacter sp.
CAAAGTTGGCGACATCCCGAGCATCAGCACCGGTTCGCTCTCGCTCGACATTGCCCTTGGCATTGGCGGCGTGCCCCGTGGCCGCGTGGTGGAAATCTACGGCCCGGAATCGTCGGGTAAGACTACCCTGACCATGCACATGATTGCCGAAGCGCAGAAGAAAGGCGGCATGGCCGCGTTCATCGACGCTGAGCACGCATTCGACAAATCCTACGCTGAGAAACTCGGCATCGACACGACCAACCTGCTCATCGCTCAGCCTGACAACGGCGAGCAAGCCCTTGAAATCGCCGACCAGCTGATTTCGTCGGGCGCGATTGACATCATCGTTATTGACTCCGTGGCTGCCCTCGTTCCGAAAGGCGAATTGGAAGGCGACATGGGTGACTCGAAAGTGGGCCTGCACGCTCGCCTCATGAGTCAGGCCCTGCGCAAGCTCACCGGCACCATCAACAAAACCGGCTGCTGCTGCATTTTCATCAACCAGCTGCGCGAGAAAATTGGTGTGATGTTTGGCTCGCCTGAAACCACCACCGGTGGTAACGCGCTGAAGTTCTACGCTTCGGTTCGCCTCGACATCCGCCGCATCGGCCAGATCAAAGAAGACAAAGACAACGTAACCGGTAACCGTACCAAGGTGAAGGTGGTGAAGAACAAAGTAGCGCCACCGTTCAAAGTGGTAGAGTTCGACATCATCTACGGTGAGGGCATCTCGAAAGTAGGCGAAATCCTTGACCTCGGTGTTGACATGGGCATCATTGCCAAGTCGGGCTCGTGGTTCTCGTACAACGGCGACCGGCTCGGTCAAGGCCGTGAGGGCGTAAAAACCATTCTGCAAGACAACCCTGAGCTGGCCGACAAAATCGAAGCTCAGATCCGGAACCTGGTAAAAGGTGAGCCTGAGGTTGCGCTAGCTGCCATTCCGGTGGATACCACCGTTGATGACGACGACACGCTGTAAAAGCTTTGTGTTAAGGTAAATTCAAGAGGTAAAAAGTCCCGCTGGTAATCCGGCGGGACTTTTTGTGTTATGTGCCTAAGCACCTAGCGTGCGGTTGCTTCGTAAGTACAACGAATGATTTCCAAGCTAAACGCAGTTGGTTGTAAGTCAACTGTTCCGGCCCCTGCACACATTGCCTTATATTTGCTGGCACCTCTTTTGAATGAGGCATCAGGAACCTGTTACTCCTGTTTTAAAACTCTATGAACCGCCGTTGGCTATTATCTATTCTTATCGTTCTGCCACTGGTGGGCTTGTTGGCTTTTCAGCCTTCAGGTGGTCTTCGCTCGATACCAAACACTAGCTTTACTAAAGGAGAGGTACTTCAATACAAAGTGCATTACGGCTTAATCAATGCGGCTGAAGCTACCATTGAAGTCGATAACGGCCTGCACCGCATCAACGAACGGGCTTGTTTTCGGGCAACGGTCACAGGCAAAACCACTGGTTCCTTCGATGTTTTCCTGCGTATTCGGGACACGTGGCGCAGCTACATCGATACCACCAGCATTGTGCCGCAGCGCTTCTTCCGCAACATCGAAGAAAACAATTACCGCCGCCGCGAAACCGTTGACTTCGACCACTTCAATGACATGGCGCAAATGGAGCGCCACGGCAAAGACAAAAACAAGATCAAACGAGGCACCTATAAAGTCCCTGATAATGTGCAGGATCTTGTCAGCGGTTTTTACTTCCTACGCACCCTCAATTATGACCAGCGTCGCATAGGAGAAGTAATTCGGGTGCAGGGCTTTTTCGACGAAGATGTCTTCTCGATGGATGTAGTATACAAAGGCCGCGAAACGGTCGAGACCAAAGCCGGCACCATCCGGGCCATCCGGCTAGTCCCCAAAATGCCTAGCAATAAGCTCTTCAAGGGAGAAAACGCTATATCCGTCTACCTCTCTGACGACCGAAACAAAATTCCGGTTCTGATTCAGGCCGAAATGTTTATGGGCGCCGTGAAGGTAGATATGTACAAATACCAAGGCTTGAAAAGCCGACTGAACATAGTGGCACACAACTAACAATTTAAAGGCGGCTCCAAATGGAGCCGCCTTCATTTTTAACCTTTGATGTGCGCTGATTAACCTGTTTTCCTGCTTCTGGTTCACAGTCGATTAGCGCATAACGAAAAGGTAACATGCCGGACGTAAGCGCGGCGGTACTTTTGTCTTTGCGCATTTCGTTTTACTTCAAACACCTCGCACCGTGCAAGCACCCGCTAATCCCAATGCGTACAAGATTCTGGTGGTCGATGATGACTCCGATATTGTGGAGCTACTCGAATACAACCTGCGCAAAGAAGGCTACTCTGTTGCTTCCGCTTCCGATGGTCGAAAGGCTCTGGAAATTGCCCCACAGTTCGCGCCGGACATCATTCTGCTCGACGTGATGATGCCCAACCTCGATGGTATTGCTACCTGCCGGCACCTGCGCGAACAACCTAAGTTCAAGGACACCTACATTATCTTCTTAACGGCGCGCGCCGAAGAGTTTTCGGAAGTAGCTGCCTTCGAGGCCGGCGCCGACGACTTCATTGCCAAGCCCATCAAACCCCGGGCCCTGCTCAGCCGCCTCGCCGCCTTCGTTCGCCGCGACCGGGACCCGCAGTCGGTGCAAGACACCATTGAAATCAATGGCCTTAAAATAGACCGCACTGGTTTTTCGGTGTATCAGGAAGGGCGCAAAATCACGCTGCCGAAGAAGGAATTTGAGCTGCTGGCTTTCCTGGCTGCTACTCCGCACAAGGTATTTGGGCGCGAAGAGTTGCTACAGAACATTTGGGGCAACGATGTATTTGTGCTGGCCCGCACCGTGGATGTGCACGTGCGCAAAGTGCGCGAGAAGGTAGGCGACCATCACATCCAAACCATTAAGGGAGTCGGCTACAAATTCAACACCGACTAACTGTTCAACAACATCTCGATCAAGTGTCGGCCTCTTTTGAGCAGTTGAGTGCTAGTGATGCTACTACGCTCTAAGTTCAAGGGAGGCCGTTTCGCGTCGGATAAGCGCACACAACCCTACTCTTAGCGGGTTTCTGTTAGCTGCCACGCACAGCTTATTATCATCTTTTCATCATCTATCTTTAACATTGAATTAACGGTTGTGCTTGGCTTGAACCTTTCATCGCGCATTATTGCCATCATTCTGTCGCTGCTTGTAGCAGTTGCCCTTACCACGCTCGCGTGGATAGGTCCGACTATGGAGCTGCGTGAGGGCGTTTTGGCCGCGGGCATCACAGTAGCCACCTGTTTCTTGCTGTTATACTTGATGTTTGAGGCGCTGATTTTCCGCGAAATCAACAGCATCTATTCCAGCCTGGAAAATGTGAAGCGTAAGGAGTTTCGGAAGTTGTCCAACAAGTTCTTGTTCCGGCCCGAGCCCCTCAAGCGCATGCGCGATGAGATTGTGGAAATGGCCGAGCGCAAGCAAAAAGAGATTGACGAACTGAAGCGCCTGCAAGCGCTGCGCCGTGAGTTTCTGGCCGACGTTTCGCACGAGCTAAAAACGCCCATTTTCGCGGCGCAAGGCTTTCTGCACACCATCCTCGACGACGACGAGGTGGATGATTTCACGCGCCAGCGGTTTCTACAAAAAGCCGCCAACAGCCTCGATGCGCTCGATACGCTGGTCCAGGACCTGGTTACCATCTCGCAGCTCGAAAAAGGCGTAGTCCGAATGCGCCGCCACAGCTTCGACTTAGTAACGCTGGTGCAGGAAATTTTCGAGCAACTGGAATTTAAAGCCGCGCACCGCAACGTACGCTTGGAGCTATTCCCGCCCACGCTACCCCAGACCGGTATGTGTGTGCTGGCCGACCGCAACCGCATCCGTCAAGTCCTGATCAACCTGATTGACAACGCTATCAAATACGGTCGTGAGAATGGTCATGTCACGGTGTCGTTACAAGAGAGTGGCAAAGCGGTGCGCATTGCGGTGCGCGACGATGGCACCGGCATCCCCAAGCAGCACCTGAATCGCATATTCGAGCGGTTCTACCGCATCGACAAAAGCCGCTCCCGCGACTCTGGCGGCTCTGGCTTAGGACTCGCCATTTCCAAGCACATCATAGAAGCGCACAAGTCCACTATTCGGGTGCGCAGCGAGGTAGGCCAAGGTACAACGCTTGAGTTCAAGCTGATAAAGCCGAAGAACGTCTTGCCTGAACGCAAGGAGAAAAACGAAGAGATGATCAGTGACATCACTGACCGGCAGGCAGAGGCCTAGGTAGCGCAAGGAAACGAGTAATGAGGTGCGACAAGAGGGCACCTTATTGCTTGCTCTTTTGTCAGGTATAACCCGTCGTCGCATTGCTTACCTTTGCGGCTTCCTTATGAAGCTACCCGATTTTCAAGACCTTGTTCTGTTCGAAGACGAAGACTACGTCGTCATCAACAAACCACCCTTTTTGGCCACGCTTGACGAGCGGTTTGGCGGCGCGCCTAACATTTTGCGCCTTGCCCGCGAGCAATACGACGACGTGCAAGCCTGCCACCGCCTCGACAAAGAAACCAGCGGCTCATTGGCCCTAGCCAAGAACCCGGCGGCTTACCGCAACCTGGCCATGCAGTTCGAGGACCGTAAAGTGCGCAAAATTTACCACGCCGCGGCTTGGGGTGCACATCAATACGAAGGCCTGCGTGTAGAGCGCAACATCGAAACGACCACCAAAGGCCGTGCCCGCCTCGCCTACAACGGTAAGCCCGCCGTCACGTTGGTACGCACGATGGAGGCATTTGCCCGCCACACGCTGCTCGAGTGCCAGCCAATTACGGGCCGTATGCACCAGATCCGCCTGCACCTGGCCTATCTGCAAGCGCCTATTATCGGTGACAAGATGTATGGCGGCGAAGACTTCTACCTTTCCTCTTTGAAGAAGAAATTCAACATGAAGGAGGGCGAGGAGGAGCAGCCTTTCATTAAACGTTTTGCGCTCCATGCCGCCAGCCTCACCTTTGCCAAAATGGATGGCGAAAATGTGACTATTGAAGCGCCTTACCCCAAGGATTTTCGGGTGCTGGTGGATACGCTCCGGCAGTATCAGTAGAAACTTACATTCTTTCTCACACGCAAGGCCCCTGGGGCCGCGTTGAGAAGTGGCTGCAATTGAATGCTCGCTGGCTGCCCCTAACCTATGATGGTTCAGGCAATCACTGCTGCCTGGATTTGGCTCCCGCTCCTAGTGGCACTAACGGCCAAGGCGTATGTGGCCTAATGAGGACACACGACCACTGCTGGCTAAATCCTTTACAAAGTGGATAACGCAGTACATAGAAGCTTTAGAGGCTGAAAAGTAAGGCTTCGATGAAGAATATGGCGGCGTGTTTCCTATAGATGAGTTGTAAGCACCAACAACTGCACGTGCTGTTTAACTCAAAATCAACTTTCTGCTCTTGTTAGTATGCGCAAGAAACAATACCTTTGTGTCCGTTTTTCCCGAACCTAGTTCGGTTTCATCTCATTTCCAAACGCTTACCTTCCTCCCAATGGATCATCTGAGCTTCAAGACGGTATCCGTCAACAAAGCCAACGCCGATAAGGCCTGGGTTGTGGTTGATGCCAGTGTTGCGCCCCTGGGCCGTCTGGCCAGCCAGATTGCCAACATGCTGCGTGGCAAGCACAAGCCATCGTTTACGCCCAATTCCGATTGCGGCGACAACGTTATCGTCATCAACGCCGACAATCTGCGGGTGACTGGCAAGAAACTGACCGACAAAATCTATGTAACCCACTCGGGTTATCCAGGTGGTCAGAAGCGCGTTAACCTGCGCGACAAAAAGGCCAAGAACTCGGCTAGCGTAATCGAGCACGCTGTGAAAGGCATGCTGCAAGGCAACCGCCTTGGCCGCGAGCAGTTCCGCAACCTGTACGTGTATGCCGGCAACGAGCACCCTCACCAAGCGCAGCAGCCACAAGCTGTTGAACTGAAAAACCTTTAAGCCGACTTAACGGCGTCTTTTTTCTTTAATCATTCACTTAATGGAAATCTCCAACACCTCTGGTAGAAGAAAAACCTCGGTGGCGCGCATTTACATGCAAGCCGGGCAAGGGAATATCACTATCAATGGCCGGGACATGAAGACTTACTTCGGTAACGAACTCCTGGAAAACATTGTGAACCAGCCGCTTGCTATCGTAGAGCAAGTTGGTCAGTACGACATCAAGGTAAACGTACACGGTGGCGGCATTTCGGCTCAGGCTGAAGCCATCCGTTTGGCCATCTCGAAAGCCCTCGTAGGGAACAGCGAAGAAGTTCGTCCGGCCCTGAAGAAGGAAGGCTTCATGACCCGCGACCCGCGCATGGTGGAACGCAAGAAATTTGGCAAGCGCAAAGCTCGTCGTTCGTTCCAGTTCTCGAAACGCTAATCCTAGAGGAAATTCATCATGGCTCAGTCCGCAACCTATAAAGAACTGCTTGACGCTGGTGCCCACTTTGGTCACCTCACGCGCAAGTGGGACCCTAAAATGGCCCCGTTCATCTTCATGGAGAAGAACGGCATCCACATCATCGACCTCAACAAAACCCTTGTTTCGTTGGATCAGGCCGCTAACGCCATCCGCAACATTGCAAAGAGCGGCCGCAAGGTGATGTTCGTTGCAACTAAGAAGCAAGCACAAGAAATCGTAACATCGGAGGCTACTCGCCTCAAGATGCCTTTCGTAACCGACCGGTGGTTGGGCGGTATGCTCACCAACTTCGCTACGGTACGCAAGTCGTTGAAGAAAATGAGCACCATCGACAAGATGGTGAAAGAGAACACCGCTTACGCCGCCCTCGCTAAGCGCGAACGTCTGATGATGTCGCGTGAGCGTGAGAAGCTGGAGCGTGTACTCGGCGGTATCGCCGACCTGAGCCGCCTCCCCGCTGCCCTGTTTGTGGTAGACGTGAAGCGCGAGCACATTGCCGTGAAAGAAGCCAAAAAGTTGGGCGTTCCAGTATTCGCTATCTGCGATACCAACTCCAACCCTGAATTGGTGGACTTCCCGATTCCAGCTAACGACGACGCCTCGAAGTCCATTCAGCTCATCGTGGGCGTGATTGGCAAGGCTATCGAAGAAGGTCTGTCGGAGCGCAAAGTCGACAAAGAAGATGCCGACAAGAAGCAGGCTGAAGACGAAGGCATCCAGGAAAAACTGACGGCCGACGAATAAATTTTGGAGGAGCTAGAAGCTAGGAGTTGGGAGTTAGAATCTGCGATGACGGCTACAGCCTATTCCAATCTAACTCCTAGCTCCTAGCTTCTTTCCGTACGGCTCCTCTCCCTCTAGTATTCATTCTAGCTCCTAGCTACAAACTCCTAGCTCCTTTAAAAATGGCAGCAATTACCGCCCAAGACGTGAACAAGCTGCGCGCCATGACCGGCGCCGGCATGATGGATTGCAAAAAAGCTCTGGTAGAAGCGGAAGGCGACTTCGAAGCTGCCCGCGACATTCTGCGCAAGCAGGGTCAGAAGATTGCTGACAAGCGCTCCGACAATGCTACCTCCGAAGGTCTGGTATTGGCCAGCGTAAACGCCGACGGCACCAACGGCAAATTGGTAGCGCTGGCTTGCGAAACCGAGCCGGTTTCCAAAGTGGCTGATTTCCGCAACCTCGTGCAGCAAATCCTGGACGCGGCCGTGCAGTCCAACGCGGCTACCAAGGAAGAGTTGCTGGCTGCTTCGCAGGAAGACGGCCGTAGCCTGCAAGACCACATCACCGACCTGATGGGCAAAATCGGCGAGAAGCTGGACGTAGTAGCCTACGCCAACATGACCGCCGAGAAAGTAGCTTCTTACATCCACTCCGACGGCAAGAAAGGCGTACTCGTAGGCCTGAAAAACGTGAACGGTGCTGACGTAGAAACTGTAGGCCGCGACGTGGCCATGCAAATCGTAGCCATGAAGCCTGTAGCCGTTGACAAAGACGGTGTAGATTCTGCTACCGTTGAGCGCGAAATCGAAATCGGCAAAGAGCAGGCACGTGCCGAAGGCAAGCCTGAAGCTATGCTCGAGAAGATTGCTCAAGGTAAGCTCAACAAGTTCTACAAAGAAAACACCCTGCTCAACCAGGAGTTCGTGAAAGACAACTCGGTAACTATCGCTCAGCTGCTCGACAAGACGTCGAAAGGCATGACGGTAACCGACTTCAAGCGCGTAGCTATTGGTGCTTAAGCTTCAAGATTGCTATATTCAAAAAGCCCTGCTGGCGTTATGCTGGCGGGGCTTTTTTGTTGCAAGAATTTTTGTGTATTTTAAAGCTATGCAACCACGTACCAAACGAGAAGCTGATTTCTCTTATTATCTAGCTTGGGGACTCGTATCATTTATTATGAACAGCTTTATTATAGGTTGTATAACATTAGATGACAGAACCCCACAATTAGATTTTATACTAAACCCAGCATTTTGTCTGGTCATTGGATTTGATGGTTTAGCTTCCGCTCTACTTATCTTCTATAAGAAAACAGATGCTGCTTTCGCTTTCCTAATAGGTGCTATTTTGAGCTTACCTGCATTGTATATTCTTGCTCTTCTTGGTAACAATGCACTGACACACTAACCGCTTCTACTGTCTCGCCTGCCGCTCATAGGCCCGCACCCGCGCCGCGGCGTTTTGCCGGATGTTCATGTAGAACAACGCGTAATCGACGAGGTGGAAGGAGTGGCTTAGCTCGGGGCGGCCAGGCAGCAGGAAGCGGGGGTAGCCGTAGGATTGCGGCCGGTGAATCCAGAGCAGGCCATTATGGGCTTTGGCATCCACTACGGCGGTGTCTACTTTGTTGAAGCTATAAGAAATGCCGCCGCGGTTGAGACTCGCTAGGGCCGTGGTGGTGTCGCAGGTCCAGGTGAGGGGATTGGTGACGGTGCTGTGTTGGTAGGGTGCATACTCCTGACCCCAATCTACTGTGTTCCAGGCCACGTAGCAGCCGGTTTGCGTGGAATCCGCACACGGACGAATTGCTTGGAGAGTGCTGTCGGGCACATTAAATCCAACCAAATAGGCAGCTACGAGCTGACGACGCAAGGCCGGATCGTGCTCGAAAAAGTCGCGTAGGAGTTGGGTGAGGTGGCGGGTGCCTTGGCTGTGCCCGGCCAGAATGATGGGGCGGCCTTGGTTGTAATGCGCGAGGTAGTACTGGAAAGCCGACTTTACATCCTCGTACGCCAGGTTGATGGCTTGGGTGCCATTATTGGTTTGCTCATCGAAAAACGAGAACAGGGTGGCCTGCCGGTAGCGCGGAGCATAGATGCGGGCGGTACCGTTGAAGACCGATGCTTGCCGGCGCATCGTGCTGAGGTCGGTGATGTGGTTGATTTGCTTGTTGCCAAGGTCGGCGTTCCAGCCTGCTCGCCCTAAGTAGGTGGTCGGGTGCACGAAGAATACGTCGGCGGGCGCCGTAGCTTGCTGGTCGTGCAAGCCGGAACGAGTGGGCACGACGTCGGCGGCATCGACGC
Organism: Hymenobacter sp.; assembly: GCF_036387835.1. Taxonomy (GTDB): domain Bacteria; phylum Bacteroidota; class Bacteroidia; order Cytophagales; family Hymenobacteraceae; genus Hymenobacter. Next base: position 9,445 of record NZ_DASVSY010000072.1, read on the forward strand.
GCGTGGGCAAGGCGGCCCAATTAGTTGGCTGCGCGTAGTCGGGAGCGGCGGGAACGGAATAGCTAGGAAACTCGCGGCTGGGCTTAATAACATTCATGCAGGAGCACAGCAACACAGGCAGCACTAGCATCAGCCGACGGACATAACTAGAAATAGCAGAAATCATAGAAAGCAGATAGTTCTACTGAGGGCGCTCGTGTGATACAGGAGCACGTTTCAAGTAGCGTTAAGTAAAAGTACGGCAGATGCTGCACGTAACCATCTGATATCAACCTCGAAATAACGAACCGATGAGATTTTTAAATGGAATTCTCTTACTTGCATAACCCCACTAGCGCTGATTTTTCGGGGCCTCTGACCTTGCAAGCTTTTATGATTATACGTAATCGGCAGGCTAAGACGTTTATCCCGCTTGATGTTCAGGCAAGATATGGACGCTGCTTTGTTTAAAGCAGGCAATTGGTTTGACTTGCACTTTCAGGTTAGCGCTAGACGCGGATGAGAACAAAGCAAAATATTTTCAATGTGCACGCCACAAAGCATATACGTTGCAGCTCCCTCCCAACCTGAACTGAGTGGCACGATATTGCCTTAATAATATCTGCTTTGCCAGTGCTTGCCTCATCTACCAATCAATTCTCTTGTTGAGATGCGTTGTCAGCTAAAGCACCGAATGAACGTATTAGCTAATCAGTGCTTTTCCTGTACCCTACTCTGCTTTCATTCTTTCATGGCCTCAACTAGTAAACGCCACCTATCTTCTTGGGCCTGCGGCTTGGCCTTGTTGTTAAGCGCCTGCGACGTACCGGGCGAGAAACGAGCTGCAAGCAAGGCCGCCGCTACCAGTGCTGCAACTCCCAAAACCGAAGAAGCAACCAGCAAAACCACCGGTCTGCGCCAGCTCAATGTATTTGTGGATATATCGGGTGGCATGCAGGGATTTGTGCGGGCCAACCGGCCGGGCGACCCGGGCAGCAAGTTTCAACGCACCGTTACAGCTTTGCTCTCCGACGTGCAGGGCCGAACTACACAGGGCACGACGGCTGGCTACTATTTTGTGAAAGAAGCCCCCGTGTTGCAACCTACCTCCTACGCTGAGCTCAGCCAGACCATAAGCCGGGGCATTGAAAATCCGGCAGCGGGCACCGAAATGCCCGATATGCTGCGCGAGGTGCTGAAGTTGCAGAAGCCTGGTACGGTGAGCATCATCATTTCTGATTTCATCTATGGCCCCAAGGACCCCACGCAAACGTGGCGCGTGCGCACAGATGTAAAAGATGCGCTAAGCACCGCGAATCCGGCAGAATTGGCCGTGTCGGTATTTGCGAATACGTCGGAGTTTCGGGGCAACTTCTACCCTGGCAACCGCACCAAGCGGCAGACACTGGCGGGGGCCAAGCTGCCCTACTACGTGTGGGTGCTCGGGCCGGCGCCGTTGGTGGCGCAGGTGAATCAGCAGCTGATGGGCCGGCTGGACCAGCAGCCGCAGGTGCATTTCAACGCCAAATACGAAGCGCCTACTTACGGTGTCGTGACGGGTTACCAGGGCAAAGGCGAATGGTATGCCGAGCCCGGACCACAAAGGGGCAAGGCCACGGGCGTATCGTTCACTTCTTTATCGGCGAAAGAGCCTGCGCAGTTTGTGGTGGGGTTTGATTTGAAACACCTCCCGCTGGCCGCCCAAAAAAGCTTTTCTGTGTCGCAACTGCGGCTGGAGCCGGGCAACACCGATGCCAAGCTGGTGAAAACGTGGGCGGCAGCCGGTGGCCCACCCGTACCGGCCGCGGGCCGGGCGTATACGCATTTCTCCCAAATCAGCGTTTCGAAGCTTCCCTCAACGGCCTCGCGCCAGAAGCCGCAAACGCTCCGGTTGGCGCTGTCGCCTACGCCTCCCACTTGGGCGGCCACCTATTCCACCTCCAACGACAGCAACATTGCCGGTCAAGGCCCCAAAACTTTTCTGCTGACTGAAGTGCTGGCGGGCGTAGCGGAAAGCTTCGGCGGCCAATCAGCTACCGGCCCTATGCTCTTTGACGTTCCGGTGGCCTTACGCCGCGATTAGGTTTTGCTAAGCCATGCAATGCAATAATCATAAAGAATAGAACGTCATGCTGAACTTACCGAAGCATCTCGCTCGAATCGTTGCCCAAGCACTAGGGTTTTATCACACTGGCGAGATACTACGGCTGCGCCTGCGCTCAGCATGACGTTCTTTAACTTTAGTTCGCTCTTCTTTCCCCTCCTACTCTCGTTTACTGCCTCTTCCTTTCTCCTCCAACTCTATGCTCCAATCGTTTTTCACTGCGCTTTATCAGGCCTTGTTGGGCAACCCGGACCCGTCCAGCCTTATTCCCGTGTACCGGCAAAGTATTTTTCCAGGGGTAGGCTTGACCACCTTCTTCGTGGCTTTGGGTATGGCCCTGCTTTTCTATGTGGTGCTGAACCGCGTGGTCACTACGTCCTTTTTCAAAACGCAGCATTGGGCCGTTATGCTCTTGCTGACGGCCGTATTAGGTGCCATCGTGGCTTGGCGGCTTGCTGTCGAATTTGTAGATGCGCAACTAGCCGAAACCGGCGAAGAGTTAGCCGTAGCGCAGGTTTCCACGCTGAAGCGCTACCTGTGGGGTTTCACGGCTACCAATACACTGGTAGCGGTTCTGTTTTTCATTCTGTGCTCTTTCGCGGTGAAAAGCCTTTCCGTGAGTGCCCGCACTACGCCGGTACGCTGGCCTAACTAAGTAGTGGCAGTACTTCTTTTCTGAACCATTGACGGCACGAAAACGGCACCTGAAGCCGCTTTTAGCCACTTCCTTTTACATATGGCAACGCTTTATATTTTCGGCATCGGTGGCACGGGCTCCCGGGTCATTCGCTCACTCACGATGCTACTGGCAGCGGGAGTTGAACTGCAAAATTGCAACCGAGTAGTTCCTATTATCATCGACCCGGATGCGCTGAATGGCGACAAGCAGCGCACCATTGAACTGCTAAAAACCTACCAGCGGCTGCGCCAGCAACTGCGGCCCGCGCCGGAAGCCGGACAGTTTTTCCACACCGAAATTGCTACGCTGGCTTCCATGGCAGCTACTTCGGGCCAGGAGCGCGACCCGCGGGTAAAGGAGACTTTCGAGTACAACTTCAGCGGCATGGACGAGCCGTTGCGCGACTACCTGCACTACAACTCGTTGCCCGTCGAAACCAAGCACCTCGTTGATTTGCTCTTCGACCCCAAAAGTTTGAACGAGCCGCTGACGGTCGGTTTCAAAGGCAGCCCCAACGTGGGCAGCGTAGTGTTGAACCAGTTGATGAACTCGCCGGAAATCGAGTTTTTCGCCAACGGCTTCGCTCCCGATGACCGGGTGTTTTTCATCTCGTCGATTTTCGGGGGCACGGGGGCGGCGGGCTTCCCGCTGCTGCTTAAGAACCTGCGCAACCCCAAGGGCAACTTGGCCAAGAAGCACCTGCTGAACACCGCCCCTATGGGTGCGCTGACGGTACTGCCTTACTTCGACCTGAAAAGCGACGAAACCAGCTCCATCGACTCCAACACTTTCATCACGAAGACTAAGGCGGCCCTGGCCTACTATCAGCGCAACCTGCCCGACCTGAACTCGCTCTACTACGTGGGCGACCAGGCGCAGAAGCAACAGGAAAACCGCGAAGGCGGCAACCAGCAGCGCAACGATGCCCATTTCGTGGAGCTAGTAGGCGCCCTATCGGTGCTGGACTTTATGCGCCAGCCAGCTGCTGTACTTCAAAATGACACCCATTTCTATGAGTACGGCCTGGAGCGCGACGACAAGGAAGTACGCTTCGAAAGCTTCGACCCCAACCAGACCCGGCCGTTGCTCGGCCCGGCCCTAACTCGATTCAAATTCTTCGCTACGTGGCTGGAGCACCACTTCCCGGAAACCGACGACGCGGTGTATGCCAAAAACATCAACCTGAAGAGTGCCTGGCAAACTGCCCCATTCTTTCGCGACCTGCGGCGCTTCCTCTTCGACTACAACTCGCCCGAAGGCCAGCCCATCAGCTTCAAATCGTGGCTGCGCGAGCTGCGCGACAATGCCCGCAACTTTGCGCCTTTCCGTCTCGATGAGGCCGATTTCGACAAGATGGTGTTGGGCCAGGAGGTGAAAAAAGGCTTTTTCAATTCCGACACCATCAGCCGCAGCTACGTGCGCGAGCGGCTCGACAAGCAACTGCGCAAAGTAACTGAAGCCGAGGCTCCCGGCGAGTTCGTCCGGGCCTTCAGCGAGGTGATGGAGGACGTGGTGGAAGCCAAAGTACCAGGGTTTTAATCAGACGCTGGTTCAGAACGTCATGCTGAGCTTGCCGAAGCATCTCGCTAGTGTGGTACATGTCATGCTGACGAGAGGAAGCATCTCTACCGCTTCGTTGCAGTAGCTCGATTCGTTAGATCGGTAAAAAAGGGGTTATCACTCTAGCTAGATGCTTCGCCTTCGCCTCCGGCTCCGCTCAGCATGACAGACGATTATATCAAACAGTAGAAACGAAACGCACTACATGAGTAATATCTTACAGCTGCTGGAGCGCGGCAATGCTAACCTGCGCGGCTGGCAGGAATCCAACCAACTAACGGCCCTAGAAGCCGAACGGATGCTAGACCCCGCCGGTGGCAACTCCCGCCGCACAGCTACGGCTATTCCGACGCCTTTTGGCCGGCTACACTTGCTGGAAACTGCTTTTAAATTCGTGAAACAGCAGCCACAAGGCCATTCATTGTACCACCGGCAGGTGTCGCAGTGTTGGGACTTGCTGGAGCTGCTGTTCTATAGCAAGCCCACCGACGAATACCAGCTACGCTTCGTGGCGTGGCATAAGCAGGAGCAGTTGCAACAGTTGCAAGGCAGCTCCGATTCCCGCGTAAAGCTGCTCGGCGACACGCTGGCGCTGTATCTGGCCGACGAGCATTTCCGCGAGGTAGACGCGCTATACCTAATTTTCGCTGACCAGCAGGATGCCAGTGGGCGCCGCACCACGCAGTTGCTCGGTGGTACTTCGCCTTTCACGCTGGTGTTCGTGCACCCCGAAGTACGGCCGTTGAACACGCAGCGCAAAGGCGGCAGCGGCTTCTATTTCGACAACGAAGTAGTGCCTCTGACAGCCCGCAAGGCTGATTTCCAGACCTACATCTTCGGCCTGTTCGAGGTAGAAAAGTCTCTGCGCAGCAAAGATTTCGCGGGCAGCGTGTACGACTTCCTGACGGCGCTGGACCGGAGCCGCATGAACGAGTTAGCGGAGCTAAACCAAACGGCGGCTTCCTTCAATCAGCCCTACGAGCCGCTGCGTGATGCGCAAGGCAACGCCGTGCAGATTCGGGGTGTGGAGCTGCGGCACTTGGCCGAAGCGCAGCAACCGATTAGCAGCGACTGGTTTGTGGCCGCTACAGTGCCACAGCTCGGCAAAACGCCGCTTGCCTTGCTGCCCGGCCTGGATTTGCGCCGCGGCAACTACTTCGGCGGCACGCCCGGCACCGATTCCACGGTCATCAAGTGGAGCTACGACGAGGAACTGGACAAGCGCCGGTTGGAAGGCTTGGGCGTGCAGTACCCCTTCCTGACGGTGAACGACTTGCTGGAAGACATGCTGGTGGAGGTTCCGTTCGCGGTGAACACCGAGCGGTTTCATTTCGGTACGGTGCTGCCGGAGCCGGGTACGCGCCTGGAAGACCGGCCGTTCCGGTTCCTGCTGCCGCTGAAGCGTCGTTACTTCGACTACTTCCGTCCCGAAGACTTGGACCGCTACCTGCGCCTCACCGTTTTCGACAACCATGTGCTGGTGCAACTCGCCATACCCGTCACGAGCGGGCGCGAGGTTATGTATGAGCGGCGCTACTATTACCGCCCCGGCCCCGGCTCCAGCGCCGACCAGACGGTGGCCGCCGTACCGAGCGACAACGCCAAGACGCCGTACAACGGCGGCCGGGTGAGTGCCCGCGTGAACGTAGGCGTGTTCCCGTTCTATAAATTCCCGAACATCGCGCAAGGTGGCGGCAGCAGCCACTACTACGTGCAGCTAGCCGACCAAAACGAGGGCGCTGACTTAGCACGCTTGCGCTTCTACGCGGGTCAGCAGGCGTTGGCTCCGGCGGGTGCGGGCAATCTGCGGGGCGTGCGCACGCACCAGCGCATGGGCCGCAACTCCCGCGGGCCAGCCAGCACCTACTACGAGGTAGTGGGCACGCATTTCGACTTCATGGAAGTGGAAACGCCAGCGGCTGACTTTGCGCGGCCGGGTCGGGCAGTGAGTGGCTTACTGGTGCCACGCTGGCAGACGGCCGTGGGTGGTTCGCAGCGGTTCACGTTTGCCGTGGACTTTGGCACTACCAACACGCATGTCGCTTTCGCGACGGCCGAGCGGGGCGAGCCGCAGCCGTTCAGCATCACCAAAGAGAAGGAGTTGCAAGTTGTTACGCTCAACAAGCCGCTTGCCACTGCCGACTACCAGTTGCCGGTTCGCTACGGCGTGGGCAGCTTAGGCACCATGCCGCTGGCCGATACCGTGCGCAACCGCGAGTTTGTGCCCGCCTTCATCGGTACCGATGGTGCTGATGTGGCGTTCCCAATTCGGACGGCTACGTGTGAGTCGCCGGCTTTTGTAGGCGAAGGCGACCCGATGCTGTTCGGCAGCATCAACATCGGCTTCCACCTCAGCCGCGACGGTTCCTTGTACAACCACCCGGAGGATGGACGTTATCAGACCAATCTCAAGTGGGATACGGAGGGCGCGCACCGTGCCGCCGGGGTGCAGCGCATTCGGGCGTACGTGCGAGAGTTACTGCTGCTCATTAAGCACAAAGTAGCCCTCAACGAAGGCGACGTGAGCCAGACGCAAGTGGTATGGTCGCGGCCGCTGAGCATGAAGAAGAGCGGGATTCGGGATTTCGAGGAAATCTGGCAGGAAGAATTTTCGCGCATCTTCGGGCAGGAAGCTGGTACGCGCCTAGCGCACATCAGCGAATCGTGGGCGCCGTACTTGTATCTGACCGACCCGCGTACCGACGGCGGCATTGTGCCGACCGGCGACGAGAACGTGGTGAACATCGACATTGGCGGTGGCACTACCGACGTACTGTTGCTGCGCGGTCGTCATCCGGAAGCTACTCTTTCGTTCCGCTTTGCCGGCGACGTGCTGTGGGGCGACGGGGCGGGCGGCGGGTCGCGGCAGCAAAATGGCTTGCTGTATTACTACGTGAGCCGCACGGCCAACAAGCCCATCAGCCAGGAAGCGTGGGCGGCCCGCGAGGTGGTGAAGGCCGCGCTGGAAAGCAAAGCCGGTTCGGCCGACGTAGTGAGCTTGCTTTTCGGGTTCGATAAGCAACTGGAATTCTCGAAAGAATTGCGCGGAGCTAAGCACTTGCGCGTGGTGCTGTTCCTACACTTCGCGGCGGTGGTGTACCACGTGGGCCAAGTGTGCAAGGCCCGCGGGCTGGACGTACCGCGCCATTTGTGCTTCAGCGGCAAAGGCAGCACCTACCTGCGCATGCTGGATTTGAACTCCAACCTGTCGGCGCTGACGGAACTGGCGAAGCTGGTGCTGCAATTTGCTTCCGGCCAAACCGCGCCGCGCGACTTCCGCCTCACGCTGGTAGGCCAGCCGAAAGAGGCTACCGCCAACGGTGCCGTGCTCTGGAAGATGAAGGACGGCAACCACCTCAACGACCCCAAAGAGTTCGTGCTGCCCGGCACGGTACCCGCCGATGTGGAACCCTTTGCCGCTCCAGTCCCAACCTCTACGCTGACGCTAGGCGAAGCCACCGCCCTTCGCGAAGACGTGTTGGCCAACGCCCGCCGCTTGGTGCGTTTCCTCACCCACGACTCGCAAGAAGTCCGCGACTTGCTCGACGATTTGAACGTGGAGATGAACTCGGATTTCGTGTACAACTTTCTGGATGGCCAGCTCAAAGACAGCCTAAACGCCGGTCTGAATTCCTTGCTCAACAACGGCGCGAAGCCGGACGACCGACTGCCTGAAACGCTGTTCTTCTTCCCCTTCCGCGACGCCCTGTTCCAATTGGGCCGCGAGCTATTCAAACGGAATTATGCCACGCAACCGCAGTAAGAGTCTGGCCGCCGGCCAATGGCTACGCGCCGCCGCGGTTACCGCCTCGCTGCTATCGGAGCCGGCGGTACTGGCCCAAACCAGCGGCAACGCGGCGGGAACCACCGAAGTGGTTCCCGCCAACGCCCGCGCCCAAATGTGGGCGGCCACCGCTCGGTTTGTTTACACCGATGACCCGGCCTTGCAGCCAATTCAGGCGGAGCTACTGCAGACCATTCAGGACAAGAGCATATCCGCGTTCAACCAAGGGGTAGATGCGGCGGTGGCCCTGGAAAAGCAGAAGCTTCGGGGGCAACAGCGGGTCCTGAAGTTTCGGGGCGTGGTGAGCACAATTCAGGATAAAGTCAACCCGAGTGACTACGGCGGGCTGGCTCAAGCCATCGTAGCGGAGTTGCAAAAGAACCCGGACCGTATGGCCGACCTGGAGCGCAAAAGTAGCCTCACGGCGCTGGCTAAGCAGCTCAACCAACTAGCTACAGGCACGGCTACTACGGCTGCCGAAGCGGCCGACACGGCCCCGACTATTGCCGACGTCACGGAGGTAGCGGCCACGCCGGTTCAGGATTCCGGGGCTGATCCGTATGCCGTACCCGAAGGACAGCAACAGCCCGAAGCACAAACTGATATTCCAAATCCAACCCCCGCTCCAATTATGCCCGCTCCCGCTACTTCCCCACTGCTCTGGGCTGCCTTGTTGATGTCGGGCCTGAGTTTGCTAGGCGTGCTGTATCTGTTGCTGACGCGCGGCAAATCCAGCGGGCGGCAACGTTCATCGTCGTATTCGCAAGACAGCAGTAGCTACGACAGTGACCCGAGCAGAACTTTAATTCAACGCCAGTCTCTCTCGCAAGACTCCCGCTTGAGCAATGCGCAACTTATGGAAGTGCGCGAAGTGGTGTACAAGGCCCTAACCGAAACTCGCTCGCCTTCGGCACCAGCAACATCAGCACCGCAGAAGGCGAAGCAAGCACCTAAGCCGCCTACTCGCCAAGCACAGCCCCAAGTGCCGGCAGCACCGGTAGCTCCTCCGCAGCCGGTAGCCTACACAAATTCAGAGCCTGAGCACAATGACGATTTATTTGCTGTAACACCACCAGCCGCCCCGGCTGCCGCGGAGCCAGCGGCCCCGCGGGTACACGTCGTCTACGCCAATCAGCAACCCATCAACGGCGCTTTCCTGCGCGATAACCTAGCCGATGCTCCCGCCTCTTACACCATTTTTGAAATTATGGTGGATGAGCGCACACCCGACCAAGGCACTTTCGTGGTGACGCGCAACGAAAGCGGCCACGGCGGCTATATCGGTAGCCATATGAGCATCTTGGAGCCGGCCTGCGTCTACAACTACCCCACCGGCCCGGTTTCACGCATCATCACCGAAACGCCCGGCACCGTGCAGCGCACCCCGTCCGGCGACTGGCGCATCAACCAGAAAGCCCGGATTTATTTCGCCTAAGTAGTCGTTCAGGCAGGGCCTCACCCCCGGTCCCCTCTCCCGTGGAGAGGGGGAGCCTGACGACGACTTACTTTATTCAACTGGAGTCAAAAGGCTATCAACTTTCACGGTCGAGGTAGTTCTTGAGGCGCGAGCCGAAAGGGCTACCTTCGTTTGGCTCCCCCTCTCCACGGGAGAGGGGGCCGGGGGGTGAGGCCCCGCCTAAACGACTACTTTCTCATGTTTTACTTTAAATTTCAATGGTAATTGCCCTGCTGGAACTGCTAGTAATTATAGGCATTCTGACGGTGCAGATAATGGCTTTCCGCCGTAGCCGCCTGGATATCGAGCGGCTGGCCACCCTGTTTCCGACGGCCGATCAGTTGCGTTTGCGCCGGGTGGCAGATTCCATCACTGGCCAGCAGGTAGACACGCTGGAAGCTCCCGCCGCCTCTCCCGACTTCAAAGATGTGCTGGTAGACACCAATTCCTACCTGCTCAAAAACAAGGGCACCGCCAGCTTCGATATTCTGCAAAACATTGCCGAGCGCCGGGCTGAGGCCCTGGATAACGAAGTGCAGCAAGGCACTTCCACTCCGCTCTATGTCGGTTTGATGGGCACGTTTTTGGGGGCCATTCTTGGCTTAGGCAGCCTGCTGCTAAGCGGCGGTAAGTTCGATGAGGCCGCCATTCAGTCGTTTTTGCAGGGCGTGGCTATTGCCATGGTGGGCAGCTTGCTCGGGCTGTTTTTCACGCAGTGGGCTGGCATGCTCTACCGCGCCGCGCACCGCCAGGCCGAAGAGCGTCAAAACGACTATTACACCTTCTTGCAGGTGGAACTGCTGCCTATTCTGCACTCCGATATGGCCAGTAGTTTGAGCAACCTCAAGTCGGTGCTCGACAGCTTCAACAAGGAATTTGTGGACAAAATCTACGAGTTCGGGCCGATTATCCACGCGCTGAACGAGAACATCAGCACGCAGAAGAACTTCCTGGAGGAATTGCAGAAAGTCGGTTACACCCAAATGGCTGATGCCAGCATTCGGGTGTTCGATAAGGTGGCGCAAAGCGCCCACCACTTCGAGAACTTCTTGGTGTACCAAGATAAATTAAATGCCACTATGATAGCCGGCAACGCGGTGGCCGACCGGGTTTCGGGCTTGCTCAACCGCCTCACCAACCTAGAAAAAGGGTTGAATGCCGTACCGGAGCTGGTTTCTCAGCACGATGGTACGGTGCGGGCGCAACTGCAGTTTTTCCAGCAGAACCAGGCCGAAATGGCGCGCATGGCCGGGCAGACGCAGCAGTTTTTCGATGAGCAATACCATCAGTTGGCCGATGTGATGCGTCGCCGGATGGGGCATTTCCAGAAGGAAGCCGACGAAGCCGCCAACCTCTGGCAGGACCACTTCAAGACCCTAAACCGCGACAATATCTACGAGAAGATCGTGCACTACATGGAGCCGTTCAAGAACCTGCACCATCAGCAGGCGCAGCTCAACGCGCAGCACGATTTGCTCAGCCAGTCCATCAACCGCACCCACGACCGGCTGATGCAGAAAATGGTCGACGATGCGGCCATCAACACGCAGCTTCTCCAGCAGATGAGCACCCTCAACACGCTGCTTGAAAAAGCCACTGCTAAAGGGCCAGTGGGCCGCATGATGGAAAAAGTGTTCGGGAGTCCGACGCCGCGCAAGAAGTAACGCGAAGTTTCACTTCGCGGGTCGTGTACCAGTACTTGTAATTTTCAGCTGTACAGTTAACTATCACCCTGCGAGTCGTTGCTGACGGCTCAGCCTGCTTTCTTACTCGCTACAAACACGCGTGCGGGCATCGTTCAACGCGCCGCGAAATGAAACTTCGCGCTACATTCTCTCCTATGAAGACGACCGGCCGCAACAACTTCTTCTGGCCAAGCTACGTGGACCTGATGACGGCGCTGTTTCTGGTGATGCTGGTTTTGTTTGTACTCAGCTACAAACGTTTTCAGGATCAGCAAAACAACAACGAGCAACTGATTGCCGAGCTACGCGTGCAGGTGCAGGAGAAGCGCAAGCTCGACGAAATAAAAGCTGCCCTCCAACGCTTGGAAAGCGACTATTTCACGTACAACCAGCGCTACAAACGCTACGAGCTAAACTTTCCCGTCACGTTTGCGCCCAAGAGCGATGCCCTGCCCGATATAGCCCGCACGCCCCTCACGCAAGCCGGCCGCTTCCTGCAACGCCAAATGCAGACCCTCAACAACGACGACAACGTGCAGTACCTCATCGTGGTAGAAGGCCGCGCCGCCAAAGACCTCCGCTACTCCGACGACGACCCGCGCAACCTCGACGGCCCGGCTGTTCGGCAGCTTAGCTACAACCGCGCCCTGGCTGTTATCCGCCTGTGGGAGTTAGCCGGCATTCATTTCCCCGCCAATCTAGAAGTAGTAGCCGCTGGCAGCGGCTTCCGCGGCACGGGCCGCTATACCGGCACCGAAGAAGGCAAAAACAAGCGCTTCATCATTCAGATTCAGCCGAAGATTGGCTCCTTGGGCAAATAGTGGAGGCGTGAGTTTTAATCACGGAGTTACTTCCCTATACAGGCACGACTACATAAGTACAGGAACGTTATGCTTCGGCAAGCACAGCATGACGTTCCTACTTAACTAACTGAAAATTAGAACTTGCTCAACCTATTCGGTAGCCGGGGTAGCACTAGGCGCCGGCGTTGCGGCAGGCGCATCGGAAAGGGTATTTTCCAGCAGGCGCTCTTGCTTCTGGTAGGTGATTTTATAGTCCGGGTTGAGGCGCAGGCGCATTTGAGCGCGGATATACTGGTTTTTCTGGAGAGACTGGCGGAAGCCGCGGCCTCGTTCGATGTAGGTCACTACGCGCGTGCCGTCGGCAGTGGGCGGACTTACGCGTAACGAGCCCGGCTCCACTTGAAATTGCGCATCTTTTAACTCAGAAAAGCGATTCTGATCCAGCCAATTACTGATTGCGGCCGGGGTGGTGTTGCGCAGAATCACGAACAACTCCACTTGTGGCGCAAAGTATTGCTCGGCGTTGAAAGGTGAAGCCTGAATATCGGCGTAGTAAGCGGCCAGCACATCACGCACCCGAGCAGTGGCCTCGTTGGCACTTTCAGCGGCCGAAGCGGTTTCAGTGGCGGCGGGCGCGGTGGTAGCTGGCGGTGCTTGGCTTGCTGCGGCGCCACTATTCACTGTCGCCACTGAATCGGTAGTGGTGGCGGTGGGCGGCACCACGGGAGCCACGCGCACGGTTTCGGGAGCTGCGGTAGGCGGCAGGTCTAGCTGCTCGGCTTGCGGGCCGGTTTCGGGCGCCACGGATACCGTATCGGCGGCGGTTTGGCTGATGCTGGTTAGGTGCTCGCTCGACCTTGACGAACCCGCAACCAGATACCAGATCAGTGCTACTAGCAGCAGCCCACCCCCAATAGCTAATATCAGCCCAAGCGGATTGCGCCGAGGCGGTTCCTCTACTTCATCGTCGGTTTCCACCGGCTCTGCTGTTCGCCTGGCCTGCGAATTGACTGGAGGAGTTGGCGGCACCGGCGGTACTACCGGCCGCACTGGCTCTACGGATACCGTCGTTTGGGTTCTCGGTGGCAAGAAATCAGGCGCCGCAGGGGGAGCTGGCGGATAGAACGGCGGCGTCTCGCGAGGAGGCGCAGGCGGCGTAGTGGGGCGAGGCGGGAAAAAATCAGGCGTCGCAGTTGGGGCAGCCGGCGGCAGCGTAGGCGGCGTGTAGGGAGCAACGTAAGGGGCGGGCTTCTCTTCGCGCACTGGTGCAGTTGGCGGCGGAGTCGGGGCGCCCGGCATTTGAGGCTGCTTGAAGAAGTCGAGCAACGGCGGCAGCTCTTCCGCCGGGCTAGCGGCCGGACTTGGCGTGGCGGGTGGCGTCGGGGCTGGCTCCGGGCGCGCTGGCTCGGCGGGCGCAACCGTGGCGGCGGGTGCCGTAAAGGTTGGGTTGAGCGGAACTGTCGGCAGGTCTGTGGGCGGAGTTGCCGGTGCCGTTGGCGCGGCCAGCAGCCGGCCCTTCAGCGTCTCGAATTCCTGCGGCGTAATGGTGCCCGCATCGAGCAGCTCCCGGAGCTGGCGCAGCGTATCGAGGGGTGAAGAACCTTTTTCCATGTCAATTATCAGTTTCCGGAAGTGAGTTGCCGGTTGTGAGTTGCGAGTTGTGAGTTGCTGGTTGTGAACTGCTAGAACGGACTGGCAACCGGCAACTCACAACCGGCAACTCACTTCCGGCCGAGGGTGGTGAGTCGGTCCTTGCGCCGCTGGAGCTTGGCCTTGCGTAGTTCCAGCTGCTGCCCATTGACAACGAGCTGCGTCGAATCCTGATTGGCTTTGAGCTTGTTGTCGATGTTTTGCTTCTTCAACGACTCAATCTTTTCCAGGTTGTTTTCCGTGTTTTTGGCCAGGTTTACCCGCTCTTTTTCCAGACGCTCTTTTTCTTTTTCAGTGTCGCGCAGCTCTTTCTCCGAAGCCTCAATCTGCTCCCGATACGCTTTGAGGCGGGCCGCGGTGGCAAAGTTCTGCGCCATAGTGCGCATAGCCGCAAATTCAGACGGCGTGCTTTCCGGACTGAAGTAGGTTTTGTCGTCGTAGCCCCCAAATACGGCCAGTTCCGTCACGCTATCCGACGGGGCCGCAACCATGGCATAAAGGTCAATAAGCTTGCCCGACACGCTGGAGGCGGGTACCTGCTTGGCGGCCAGCACGTCGCGCTTGCCCACGCCGAACGTGCCGTTGCCTTTGGGTTTGATATTGTACGTGTCCTTTAGCCAAGACTGCCAGAAATTGCGTGTCCATTCGGGCGTACCGTCTACCAGCACCTTCGCGGCGGCTCGCTCCTTCTTATCGTAGTTGACGCTGTTGTCGCGCACTTCGTACATCTGCGCGTTGGCGGAACGGCCAGCAAATACGCATACAAGCAGGCCAAGCAGAAAGGCTAGTTGGTTTTTCATGGAGGTTGGAAAGCAGTAAAACACTGAGAAAAGCTTGCTTTACCAGCAAGCGATTAGTGGGCGCTAGTAGATATCGTGGCGCTCGAAGGTGGCTTGCAGATCCTGGTGCATCTGTTGGAACCGGTTGAGGACGGCCTGCATGAATTCTTCATCGAGCAGGGCGCGCACTTCCTCGTCGCTGGTTACGTCCATCTCGCTCACCTTATACGTCTGTTCGAGCGGCCCCCTTTCGAGCTTGATGAGGTACTTACCGTTCCAGGAAAAAAGTGTGATTTTAACCTCTGGATGCGGAATATCGGCAAGTTGGCGCATAGCGGAAACAAGGGGTGAAAAAGAATGCGCGAAGATAGGCAGCCCACCTATAGCAACAGGTGAAGCTCGACATAACACCTACCCGCAAGCATCGTACCACTGCAAAGTAAGCAGCACCCTTTTTGTTTCACTTTCAACACCTTGCATCATGGCACAAGGAGACAAGTCGGCGTATACCGACAAGCAAAAGCGTCAGGCCGAACATATTGAAGAAAGCTACGAAAAGCGTGGCCTGTCGGAAGAAGAGGCCGAAGCCCGCGCCTGGGCGACCGTCAACAAGCAAGACGGGGGCGGCAAAAAGAGTGGCTCAGGCCGTAAAAAGTCTGCTCAGCCCGATAAAGACGAGTAAATGTAAGGAGCTAGGAGGCAGGAGCTAGAAGTTAGGAGAGCCGAACAACTCCTAACTTCTAGCTCCTGCCTCCTCACTTCTTTTGCGCTACGAGCTTCACCAAGCGCATCTGTTGCATGCCGAAGTCGCCTATTCCGGGGTTTTCTTCGTAGCGCAGTATGGTGAAACCCGCGGCAGTGTAGAGCTTCTTGAGCTCGTCGGTATCGAACACTACATTTTCGCCAATCTTACGCACTTTGGTAGCGTCGTGGTGGAATCCTTCAATGACCACCAGGCCGCCGGGCTTCAGACTCTGGCGGACCTTCTCGACGTGGTTACGGCCGCCAGCGTAGATGAAGGCCACTAAATCCCACCGGTTGGTTCCGAAGTCAAACTCAGCGTCGTCCTGCACGAAAGTGGTGATGCGCAAGTTGGCTTTGCGGGCATTATCCTGGGCCAGGTTCACAGCCTCGTCGGCAATATCTACGCCATAGGCATCCCACCCCTGGCGGGCCAGAAACAGCGTGTTTCGGCCCTGGCCCATGCCCACGTCCAGAGCCTTACCAGGCGGACGGCCTTTGATGGTTTCCGCGAGCAGCTTGTTGGGCTGAGCATTGAATGCCACCCTAGTTTCTTTGCCCGTCAGGACGGCGTTCCACTTCTGCCGCTCCATTTCCTTAACTTCTTTCTGGCTGGGCGCAGGGTTTGCAGTGGAAGCAGATTGCTGCGCAAAGCCCGTTGAGAGCAGGGTCAGCAGCAAAAAAATAGTAAAGAAGGATTTCATAGTGGTGGAATAGCTACCTCAATTTAAGATAATTGAAACGGCTCCTGCGTTATTCAGTCGGCCAGACGCTGATATTTCTGGCTGAAGTTGACCAACGAAGAGGTATTTACTTTTCTAAGAACGCAGCAAGCATGAATAGTAGTTTTAACCCATATTGAAATATAGAAGCTGTTTAGGAAGTTACTCGCCCGTCCTGCTTGATCTGCCGTCCGCACAGGCGCAGGCATGGTCAGAGCATCTCGCTTACAGACGTAGGGACGGGCACTTACTATACAAGCAACATACTTCAACTGCACTTCCGCCCCTAGCTTGATGCGCCACATGCGGACGCCAGATCGAGCAGGACGGTCAAGCTGAAGTAGTGACTTTTAAACACCTTCATAAACTCAGCAACAGCATCTCCAGCGACTGGGGCGGCCAGCCCATCCGCGACTACCTGTCCGCCATCGATGCGGTGAGCGAGGAGCCCTACGTCGATAAAGACCGGCGAGGCTGCGTGGGGGCTTCTTACGGCGGCTACTCGGTGTACCAACTGGCGGGCAAGCACGAGGGCCGATTCAAGACGTTTATTGCCCACGCCGGCCTCTACAACCTTACCAGTTGGTACCCTAGCACCGAGGAAATGTTCTTCGCCAAGCACGATATGGGAGGCACGCCCTGGGACGCCGCACTCAACAAAAGCTACACCGATTTCAACCCGCAGCTGTTCGCCAAAAATTGGGATACGCCCATCCTTGTCATCCACGGCGGCAAAGACTTCCGGGTGCCCGAAGATCAGGGTATGGAAGCCTTCGGTACGGCGCAGCTGCGCGGCATTCCGAGCCGGTTCCTGTATTTCCCCAACGAAGGCCACTGGATTCAGAAGCCGCAGAACTCGGTGCTCTGGAACCGGGTGTTCTTTGAGTGGCTAGGCCGCACGCTCAAGCCGGAAACACAGGCAGCAAAACAATAGCTGAACTTAAGAGTAAGAACCGTATTCTTATTTGCTACTGTTTCCCTTCTGCTTTATGCAACGATATTGTGTACTCCTGTTCCTTGTTCTGGTAGTAGCGCGCACGGTAGCCGGCCAGCAACACGATTCAACTACTACTAAGGTTGATATTAGCATTCCTTTTGAACTCCCAATTGCCTTCCAGATAAGTGCTTTGGGATATAAGCTAGATTCGGTGGAGCGCGTGAACAACCAGAAAAACCGGGTCCGGTCAGTTGCAAAAATCAGCTTAGACAAAAGCCGGCCCGATACCGTTTCCTACATGGAATTTGACCGCCAAGGCAACAAAAGCCTCGACTACAATCCTGCTTTTCGGGCACGTACCCGAATGGAATATGACCAGCAGAACCGGTGCATTCGGCACATCATCTATGCTAATCCAGGATATGAATTGGGCTTCGAAACTAAATATGACACGCCTTCGCGTACGACTACCACTGAAATTATTTTGCCGGATGGGCGCCGCGAGCTATACCAACGTACCGTTCAGAAGCAAATAGGCGATACTGCTTTGACTGTAGCAAATTTTTACAAGACAGTATATAATTCAAACAACCAGTTCCGCAAGCTGGTAATGCGTCACTATACCTACCATCAAGACACGGTGCTAATAACAACGCAAGCTTATAGCTTAGATGGTCCTGTTATAAAGTCGACGACGGAGTATCATATTAAGCGCAACGGTATGCGAGTCGAAGATGGCGATGTGGACTACAAACCGGCAATTGATAAGCTTATACTGGTTGATAAAAGGGCACAGCAGCTACGGAGCTGGCTGCCGACAGCTGCCTTCTACGACACCCTAACTCATCAAGTAAAGGGAGTATTCAACCCGAAGCATCTGTTTATCTACGACAAAAAGAAGCAACTACTCAATGAGAAATATATTGCGCCAGCACGCAAGCAGGAACCAGCGGAGCAAGAGGTTTATGCTAGTGCGGGAGCTGCCACTGCTTCTATTACGTCCGTGTCAGCTGAGATGCGTTACAAACGCAACAAAGCCGGCCAAGTCTTAATCCAAGAATATTACAAGCCCAACGACCCTATCTTTTCAGTCAAGCCGATAAAGCAAGAATTTATTTACTCACCGAAAGGGCTATTACTTGAGTCGAAGAATATCCAGGTGGAAAACTTAAATGAGCCCAATACTTTAAGAGAGCGGCGCTACCGGTACGCCTATACCTTTTACTAGAGCATCCGCACGCTAAAGCCGGAAACACAGGCAGCAAAATAACATCCCATAAGAAAGGGCCCGGAGTAATCCAGGCCCTTATCTTATGGGAAAGTGTTGATCAGTTGATGCTCTTATGACTTGCTGTACTCGGCTATGAGGCGCACCAGGAGGTTGTTGAGGTATTCTACTTGATAGTCGCCGACGGAGGCTTCCAGGTGGCTGTTGCCGATGCCGCTGTGGTTGGTGATGAACACGTAGGTGCCACCGGTGCTCAGGGCCAGCGTCCGCATCAGAAACTCGGTACTCGTGTCGATGCCGCTGGCCGTTATCGGGATTAGCCGGATGCCTTGGCGGGCCGCCGTGCGGGTAAGTTCCTGGATGCGGGCACGGGCTTCGTCGTGGGGTGGTGCATCGAGCACCAGAAACAGCAGGCGGCAGCGCGCTTCGGTGCTCCATTGCTGTTGCAGGGCTACACTCAGGGCTTCGTCCATAGCTTCCGGAAAATCGCCACCGCCGCCGGGGCCTTGGGCCTGCACGAAACTTAGCAACTGGTTTACATTCTGCGTGAAGGGCAGGGCCCGCGTCACATACTCGTCGCCTTTGTCGCGGTAGAATACGCTGGCCAGACGCAGATCAGCGGCGGGCACCTGAGCTTCTGCCCTCGTCACAACGTCGCGCAGTTCGGTTTTCAGGTAATTGATTTCGTCGCCCATCGAGCCGGTGGCATCAACCACGAACATGATGTCGACGGGGGTTGCAACAACCGGACTTGCCGCTATAACCCGGGTAGCTTGGTGCTCGGTGGCAGCTATTGGCGCGGGAGTGAAAGTTCGGCCCCGGTAGCTGACCTGCACCGGCAAGGCCGTGATACCAGCAGAGGGTTGAAATAAGGTTGGGAACAGCTCGGCCCGGCCCAAATGGTCGGTGACTGCAGCGGTAACTCCGGTGGTAGCAGGATTCAACCCCACGCTCACGCGCGCACCGGCCAGCGGCTGACCAGCAGCATCGGTCAGGGTGAGGGTATAGCGCGTGGTGGAGTACAGTTGCCACTGTGCCGGCAATGCCGTCCAGGCGGGCCGATTCAACACATCCAGCCAGAAGCCCCAGTTGCGCAGGTCGCTCCACTCTCCGGCGGTTATCACGCCTGCTTGGCCGGAACCGCCTGGGTTATTGCTGCTACCAGTACCAGGGTTACTAGATCCGCCGGGCCCGCCCGGACCCGCAAAAGTCGTACTGTAACCATTTGATACCGGGGAGCCGGTTTCTTCGGCGGCATCGGTGCAGCCCTGCAGTAGTAGCAGGAGCAGTAAAGAGAGGAAAAGTTTTTTCATGGATGCAAATACTAGTGCGTGATAGAAGCCTCAGTGGCAAGAGCTAACAGTTCACTTATGGGTTGCATGCCAGCTGATTTTTTCGCCGATGCTTTACCTTATTCCCCATTTCTGACCCAATTTTGGCTGTCACTACCAAGGAAAATTTGAAATATTCAGAAAAAACTAAGTACCACCACTGAAAATATTACTTTACAACAATAATATTGTATTATGTCTTTTATACGTGTTGTATCATTCATAACCACCACTTGTGCTGTCACGTCTACTAAGCTTTTGGCTGTTTGGCAGTT
This sequence comes from Hymenobacter sp., assembly GCF_036387835.1. Classification (GTDB taxonomy): domain Bacteria; phylum Bacteroidota; class Bacteroidia; order Cytophagales; family Hymenobacteraceae; genus Hymenobacter. The sequence goes on from NZ_DASVSY010000072.1 coordinate 29,158, forward strand.
GGTTTTTATGCAGCGGGCCCATCCGGGCGGAATCACTGCCGCCTCACTCTCTGGCCGATACGCTGTACCTGCAAGAATCGAACGGCCAGCACCTTTCTGAAACGTATCGCTACTGCACCGAGCCCTTCAGCGCCCCGCTTAGTGCCCGTCACGCCGATTCGCTGTGGCAAGCAGGAAAGTTTCGGGCGGGACCCTGGCACCGTACGCTCAACCTCGGGTTTGTCCACCACCGACTGTGGCTGCGGCTGGTGGTGCAGAATACCTTGCCGGAAAGCCGGCGGTTTCTGTGGAGCGTGTACAACTACACCGACAGCGCGACCCTTTATTGCCGACGGCAAGGTGAGACGGAATTCCGGCAAGTAGCCGCGGCTAGCTCCCAAGTGCCCGCCGCTGAGCGGGTGTTTCCGGCGCGGAGCTTGTGCCTGCCCTTCGTGCTGGCCGGCGGCGAGGCAGCTGAATTGTACTTGCGCATCGACTACCACGCCGGGGCCCTGTATATGCCCACCGACGTCACCACCACCGAAGATTTTTTGGCGTGGGAAGTGAACTACGTCTTTCACAAGCGTTGGATCTGGCTAGTAGGTTTCTACCTCAGCAGTGCGCTCTTCAACCTCGTGCTGTTCGCGTTCCTGCGCGACCGTGTGCACATCTGGTATGTTCTCTACGTGGTTTGCACCACCATCTTCCTGCTCATGGAAGACGGCCTGGATGCCTTGCTGCTGCCTACGGGGCCGTACCAGCTACTCTGGGATGTTGGCCAATTCAACTTCATGCTGCTGGCTGCCGCTTGTGGCATCCGCATCATGCAGCTGTTTTTGCGGCTGCGGGCGGGCTGGCCCCGGCTGCACCAGGCCGGCAACGTGTTGGTGGCGTTAGCCCTGGTTTTTGTTGGAACTTACTTCCTGTTGTATCCAGCGGCTGTGCGCAGTCACAGTACCGGCACAGGCCTTTTGCTTCTCAATGGAGGGCGTGAATTGCTGCTGGCGGCTATTTTCACGTACGGTTGGGTGGTGCTGCTGGCGGCACTCCTCACCAAGCGCCGGCGCCGGCTGGCCGCCTACTACTCCCTCACCTACTTCTTTTTCTTCACGGGGTTTATCTTGTTCTGGCTCAACCATATTGGCCTCACCAACCTGCACCTGATGCAGCCCAACACCTTGGCTTGGGGCTTGTTTTTCGAGTTGCTGGTACTAAGCGCACTCCTCACAGGGCGTTTCCGCCATACGCTTCGGCAGAACGAGCAGTTGCGCATCAAGCAGCTACGGCAGCGCAATGCGCAAGGAGCCCGGCTCATTGCGGCGCAGGAAGAAGAGCGGGAGCAACTGGCCCGCGAGCTGCACGATGCCTTGGGGCCCAATCTGGCCGCTTTGCATTTAGCCTGGCAGGGCCGGGCGGTGCAGCAGGCCATTGCCAGCTCCCCGGAGGCGGCGGCGGCGGGCCGCCACACCGAACTGCTGCTCCGCCACCTGCGCGATGAGGTGCGCACCTTCAGCCACGCCGTACTGCCTGCCGAGCTCGGCTTGGGCGGACTTGCGGAGTCGATAGGGGCGCTGGCAGAGTTGCTTAACATCTATGGCAGCCCCACCGTGCGCACCTTCTGCGACCAAGGCCTCGACCAGCTCCCGCAGCCGTTGCAAACGGCCGCCTACCGGATTGCGGCCGAACTGCTTAACAACGCGGTGCGCCATGCCAATGCCACCGAGGTGCAGGTACAGCTGCTTCGGCTCCCGACTACGCTACAAATACTGGTTGAAGACAACGGGGCCGGCTTCAAATCCAACTCGCACGGGGCGGGCATCGGCCTGCGTGGCGTGCATGCCCGGGCCGAGTATCTGCGGGGCCAGGTTCATATCGACAGCACCCAGAAAGGCACCTGCATTGTGGTACACCTGCCGTACTCCTGACAGTTAACTTTTAAATTAATAAGGCTAGTTGTTGAGTTGCCAAAGCCAGGTTTCCTTCTGAATTTATTGATTTCAATCCTTACCGCTCAGCATACTTTTTCACTCATCTATATTCACAGTTTGCTTATGCCGTGTCGCTTACTCATTCTGGATGATCATCTTATGCTGATCCAGGGTCTGTCCCGGCTGCTGGACGAGCAAACGGATTTGCAGGTTGTGGGCCAGTTCAACTCGGGTGAGGCGCTGCTAGCCGAGTTGCCTGCCACCAATCCAGCACCTGCCGATCTGCTTTTGCTGGATCTGCACCTACCTGGCGTCGATGGACTGACCTTACTTCCCCGCCTGCGGCAGCAATGGCCGGGCATGCGCGTGCTGGTGTTCAGCACCGCTTCTACCATGGAGTTGTTGGAGCGCCTGGAAGCGGCGGGAGCGAGTGGTTTCGTTCCTAAATCGGCCGATGCCAGTCAGCTGCTGATGGGCATCCGCATTGTATATGCGGGCAAGCGCTTCTTTCCGCATGACCACCTGCCCACGGCCCCACCGCCTCCCCCCGACTCGCCGCGGCAGTTACTGCATCAGCTTTCCCCTCGCGAACGAGAAATCGTTGGCTTGGTGCGCGAAGGGTTAACGACCCGGGAAATGGCCAACCATCTGCATTTGTCGGAATTCACGGTAAGCACGCACCGCCGCAACATCATGCACAAGCTCCAACTCCACAATGTTGCCGCGCTGGTCCAGTTCGCGCACAAGCACGGCTTGTCGTAGCAAGCTCAACAAAGCCGAAGGATGCAGTCCGAAAATCCCGTGATTTTCGCCCTGTACCCTCTGCTAGTAAACAAGTTGGGGTAGGCTTTACAAGCTGGAGGTAGTATAGCCTAGCACGGCCGTTTCGCCTTCGTCGGAAAGCACAAACGACTCATTGCCGGGGGCCACTTCGTAGCGGAACACCACGTCGGTTTCGAAGGCCACAAAGTAGCGGCACAGCAACCCGAGGGCGCGGGCCTGCCAAGTATCAGGCGCCAGATACACTTCGAGTTCGGCGGTCGACAACGACAGCAAACTAACTTCCAGGGCCGGCAGGGTTTCCTGATAGGCGCCGCTTAGCACCAAGTCGCGGCCTAACTCGCCTTGACCGAGCATCGCCCCTGAGGCTCCTTCCGCGGCTTGAATGGCCTCGGGCGCGAATTGCAGCGGTGCCACGGTCCGCAGGCGCACGGGCACTTCCAGCACACTCTCAAACACTTGCTGTGTGCGGGGCAAGTCGCCGACGATGCGGTGAGCGAGCGGCAAGAGGTAAAGCAGCGTAGTTACTTGCCGGACCGGCAACTGCCCGCTTAGCTCCCAAAAGCGGGCCAGCACTTGGTTGTACCACTCGGCCGAGAGGTTGGTCATGTACCGGCGCTCTTCCAGCTCCAGCAGCACCCGGAAGTGGTAAAACTCTTGCTCGAAGGGCAGGAAAAAAAGCCGGGAAGCCTTTTCGCGGCGGCGCTGCGCCTGAATATCCTCAACCATTGCCCGCACGCCTTGTTGCGGCCGTGGGTCGCCGGGATGATGGAACAGCTGTTGGGGCAGCGCATCATAAAGGCCTTCGCGGTGCACCTCGATGGCGGTTTTCGAGGAGCGCCAGCGGCCGGTTTCTTCTTCGGTTACGGTGCCAATGTCGCGGCGGTAGCGACGGGCAAACAAGCTCACAGGCCGCACGATAAAATCGTTGAACTGGTAGCCATAGTCCAGCAGCTCGGCCAACACTACCTCCAAACGCAAATCCAAAGCATTACGACGCAACTGGTCGATCAGAGGCCGCGGGGCACTGGTTGCAAACTGTTTAGGCGTCGGCGCAGGCGCAGGCAGCTCACCACCGAAAAAGCGTCCATATGCGCTTGAGTTTGGCATACTATCTTTTTTCTGACAACTTACAATCAAATGACTGAATACTTCAAAAAACCAAAGCCAGTAACTTACTGCTGTTTGATGGCTAGGCTGTGGTTATTGGTTGTGGTTGATAACTTTTGGTTCACCCAAACCTCTATACCATAGACCAATAGCCACCAATCAAAAACCTACCCGTCTTAAAGTAGGTAGAGTGGTCGGTTCTGGTTGAGCTTGACGGCCATCAATTCAACTTAGAGAGGCTAACAACCTGTTGATTTAGTTATTTCTTTTACGAATACCGATAAAGCTAGCTTGAAATATGCTGACTCCCAATCCGCAATCACATGCGCGCAGTGCGGTAAATAGTATGCTTTCAAACGCTCGCTCTAGTCTACAGCAGAGCCCGACGTTTGTGAGTGTGTTTCTGTACTTGCTGTGCAGCCTGCTGCTGTTTGGCCTACTAGGTGCCGGAGCTATTTACAGCCCGCTTTCCTACAAACTCACGTTTTTACTGGTGCAGACCGTGTCGCTGCTGCTTGGCTGCTTCCACCTCTACGCCCAGGAACGGTGGCTGTCCTGGTTCAATCCCGACGACTGGATTCACGGCACCGTAATGACGGTATTGAGTTGGATGGCGGGCGCTTTGGGCGTGGCCCTGCTGGTGTGGCTGCCCGCCCGCGAAGGTCGCGCCAACCCCATGGCATTCGTAATGGCGACTTTCCCGGCCATCATTCCCTACTTTTTTTACGAAGCCTACCGCGCCTGGCGCCAGATTCCGCACAAGCAGTACAAGCTCTGGTACTACCAAGCCAATTCCACTGGCCCCGACCTGGCGCGCCTCGACCTTAGCAACTTCATGGTGATTCACTTCTGGATGTCGCGCCGGTTCGGCGAATCGCTCTACCACGACTTTTCCTCGAAGGCCCCGCACGAGATGCACTTCAGCGACTTGTTTCACATTTTCCTCACCGACTACAACGCCCTGAAGCCTGATCAAGCCATTCAGTACCTCAACGAGCAGGGGCAGTCTTTCGGATGGATTTTCTACGTCAAGCAACGGTGGTGGAAACGCCGGCGCTACATCAATCCCGACTACAGCTTCCGCGACAATTTCCTGAAGCAAGGCGACATTATTGTGGCTCGCCGCGTGCTTGGCTAGGGCCCAGCCGCCCGCATTGTCGGACACTTAACTAATTTGCCGAGCCAACTATCTTCTTGTTTTCTTTTTATCTTTTCTATGCTACCTGAAATCAAGCACTACCCTGTGAATTGGGTTGATGGGATGAAAATCTCCCGCCGCCACTTCACCGAGCTTGAGCAATTTACCACCGAGCACCTGCGCGATGCCACGGCCACCGCGCTCAGCACCCACCGCTATGGCCTGCTCCCCACCGACCCTCACGGCCTCTCGTCGTTCGAGTTGCAGCTTAGCGTTGATCAGCAGCAGGGCATTCAGGCCCGCCTCAGCTATTGCCGCGCCGTAACGGCTGGCGGCGCCCGCATTGAAATAACCGGCGGCAGCACCCCGCTCACGCTGCGCACCAGCCTGGCGCAGCTGCTGACCGAGTTCAACCTGCCGGCCCCCACCGAGCAGCTGCGCTTCAGCGTAGTGGTGTCGGTGAATCCGTACGTGCGGGTGCCCATGGGCCAGCCGGCGCCCGAAGAAGTGCCGCCCCGCCACCCCTACACCCTGCCCGAGTACAAGCTGAGCGTGGTGCCTACGCAGCAAGTAAACACCACGGCCGTTAGCTCTTTTCATTTGGTGGTGGGCGAGCTGCTGTACACCAATGGCGCCCTGCGCCCGGTGCCGCAGTTTATTCCGCCGAGCACCTCACTTACCAGCCACCCGGCACTACTGAAGTGGCTGCACCAGCTAGAGCATATTCTGCAGGAAATAGAAACCGACGCCTTCAAGATCATTCACAAAGTGAAGCTGCGGCCCGACAAAAGAAGTCACCTCAGCGAGCAAGTGCAGTTTCTGGCCGAGCGTACCGTATTTGCCCTGGCCCAGCACCTGACCACTCTGCACCTGAGCGCCGCCGAGCAGCCACCCATTCAGCTGCTCGACACGCTGCTGCGCGTGGCCAAGCAAGTGAAAACCGCCCTCGACTGCCTCACTGAAGCCGAGCGGGAAGAAATGCTCAAATACTTCGAGCAATGGTCGGAGACGCTGCCGGCCACGCTGCTCAACGCCCTGAGCGGCGCCGTAACCATGCGCTACGACCATCACCGCGTGCACGAGCACCTAGAGCAGCAGTATGCGCTGTGGCAGCTGGTGGCCAACGTGTTTCGTCAGCTCACGCAGCTCGAGTATATTGGGAAGAACAAGGAAGGCTGGAAAACCTTTATTAATGAGAATCCGGTGGAGCTGGCTGCTGCTCCCGAAAAACCCATTACGCGGTGGAATCCATTCTAAGCCTGTTTTTCGCTCGTTACCACTCCCGCCTGCATGAAGCCCCTCAACCACACCGAACGCACCACGCGCCTGTGGAAATTCACGCTCTTTTATCTTCTGGCGCTGGCCTTGCCGCTGGTTGCCTCCTACTTCCTGTTTTCCGACGGCTCTGTGGCAGTTGAAAACGAGAAGCTGAAGCGCGAGCTGCAACGCACCCGCACCGAGCAGTTCGCTTTACTCACCCAACTCGACACCCTCACGGGCCGCTTAAAGCACATTGAGCTAACCGACCGGCAGCTACGCACCGAATCCAATGACCTAGTTATCGGCGACCTAAACAAACGCACGCAGGACGACCTCAATACCATCGACTTAACCTTGCGAGATTTGCGCGGCGACTCTGCCAAAATGCAGTTTGTCACCAACAAACGCATCGCCCAAAACGTACTCCGCGACTTCGACCTGTTCCGCAGCAACCGCAGCACCATCGACTTTCTGCGCCAGTCGCTCGACAAGAAGGGCATTGATGTATCGGGTCGGGAGCAGGTAGCGGCCGAACTGGCTCAAACCAAACAACTGCTGGCCACCTACCAGGCGGCAGCGGCCAACCGGCCGCCTCCCATGGCTAGTGGAGGAGGTGGCGGCGGTGGCGGCAATAGTGGCGGCGGTGGTGGCAACAGCAGCGGCGGCAACGCCCGCAACGCCGATTTGCAGCGCCGACTGCAGGAAAGCGTCAGCCAGGTAGCCTTGCTTAATGACCAGGTAAACTTTGCCAATGCCGACTGCTTACGCCTGCGGGCTTCGGGCCTAAGCAAAGACCGGCGCAAAGACATGCTGGAACAGGCGCGTAAAGGCTTTGTAGCAATTCTACAAAACCCAAGCTCGGAAGACATGAAGGACAGCGTGGAGAAAATGATTGACTCCATCGACAAGGAATTAGGCCGGAAGCGGGGTCTGTTTGGCAATTAATATCTGGGGCGCTGCGCCCTGTTTTCGTTGGAAATTAGCCTTGATGAGCCAGGAATACTACCGTCTGCCCCTGAACTTCGAGGAACTGCTACAGCGTCGGCAGTTGCCCCGCTGCTCGGTGCAGGAGTCGATTGCGCAGCACCTGTACCTGATGCTTACCACCCACTTCGGCGAGTCGCGCTTCGACCCGGGTTTTGGCTGCGTGGTGTGGCAGCAAGACTTCGAAGTGATGACCAACATGCGTTGGAAAGACAACGTGCAGCGGTCCGTAGAACAAAGCATCAACGAACGGGAGCCGCGCCTAGAGCAAGTGAAAGTGCAAGTCGGCATCGAGGACTTCGAGCTGCGGGGCGTTAACCAACGCATCCGCAAGCGGCTGGAAGTAACGGTCCGGGCGGTGCTGCACCGCACCAACGAGCCGTTTGCCTTCCGGGCCAGCCTGTTTGTAGCTCCCCTGGCGGTGGTATAGCAAGCAGTGCTCGATGCATGCTGTAGCGCCGCGACATTTGGCTGCGCCGACCTTCGGTTCGCGTCTCGTCATTGAACGACTAGCATTGAGCGAATTTGAAATAGGCTGTAGCGCGCAGCTTTTACTTTGCGTCACACTAGTCAAACAACGTCAGCAACGCCGAGACGCGAACCGAAAGTCGGCGCAGCCAAGGGTCGCAGCTCTACCCCGTTCACACATCGTTTACTTTGTTATACCCTAACTTCATACTCCTATCCTCCAAGCTCTAGCTATGCAGTTTTCCGACGATTTCACGAAGGCGGGTATCAAGAGTCGCCTCACCCAGCGAGCCGCCGAAATGTGGGGCTACACGGAGGCCGACATGGACGGCTTCGACCCGCTGGTGCAGATGCTGCTCGAGGCCTGCGCCGTGGAGCTAGAGAAGATAGGCCAGGAAATCAATAGCACGCAGTACCGGCTAGTGGAGCGCCTAGCGGGCCTGCTCAACCCCGACGTGGTAGATGCGCCCCGGCCCGCCCACGCCATTGCCCAGGCGCAGTCGCGCGAGCCGGTAATGCGGTTGCCGGCTGATGCGCAGTTTGCCTACCAACGGCCCGCCGCGGGCCGTGCTGCAGCCGGACCTGCCATCTTCTTTTCGCCTTTGCAAGCTACCCGGCTCGCCGACGGGGCCGTGCGCTACCTTGCCACCGACGACCAAGTGTGGCGCGTGGAAACCGGCGCGCAAAAGCGCTTGGTAGCCGTTGCGAGCCGCCCCGAACCCGCCGAGTACCGCCGCCTCTGGCTCGGCCTGGAACTGCACCCCGAAGTAGCTTCTCTTGCCGACCTAACCTTTTACTTTGACTGGCTAAACGAGCCCCGGCGCGAAGCCTACTTAAACTACCTGCCCGGCGAAACCTGGCGCCTGGCCGACCGCATGCTGCCCGTTGACCGAGGCCTGGACGCCAGCCCCCACGACGCCACGCCCCTGCTGCATCAGGAGTACGACTTCTTGCAGCGCGTAGAGCAACACGTGCGCAATTTCTACGCCCCCAGCTTTGTGCGTTTGCTCCCCAACCCCGGTGCAGAGCTGCAGTTCTATACGCGCGAATCTTTCCCTGCTGCTTTAGTGCCGCGCTTCCCGGCGGAAGCAATACAGACCTTCACGCAACCGCTCATCTGGTTGGAAGTGCGCTTTTCGCACGCGCTGCCTCCCGAGGCTTTAACTACCATTACCTGCGGCTTGAACTGCTTTCCGGTGCTCAACCGCCGCCTCAACAAGCAGCTATTCCGGCTGCAGCCTGCCCTCAATATCTTTCCGCTGCACTCCGAGGAAGCTTTTTTGGCTATTCGCGAAGTGTACAGCTTGCGCAACGTGGTGTTTCGCTCCACCACCCTCAGCACCCTGCAGGAAAACGAAACCGACACTTATACCGTCCGCTACGGCGCGGGCCGCTTCGACGCCCGCTCGGGTAAAGAGGCGCTGCTGGAGCTGCTGGAGCTGCTGCGCGACGAAAGCCGGGCTTTCACCGCTACCGGCACCGACTTCGTTTCCAACACCCTACGCGAGCTAAACCAGAACCTGGCCCGTCTCGAAGAGCGCCTCACCCAAACCAACGCCGACCTCACCGCCGACCCGGCTCCCTACGTAATGCTGCGCCCCCGCGACGCCAACGACAGCGTGTACCTCGAGTACTGGTCGAGCGACGGGGAAGCCGGCAACCGCCTGCCCACCGGCTCTATCCTGCAGGTCTACGACGGGCACTACCTCAATACGGTGCAGTTGCTCACCACCACCACGGGCGGCCGGGAGCGGCCCCGCCCCGAAGAGCGCGTGCACGCCTTGCGTAAAAACCTGCTCAGCCGCAACCGCATTGTAACCGTAGAAGATATCCGGGCCACTTGTTGGGCCGAACTCGGCAACCAGCTCGGAGAAGTACACATCGAGAAAGGCTTCCGCAACGGCACCACGCCCACGGCCGGCTTTGTACGTTGCATTCGGGTGTTGCTCACGCCCGCCTCAGGCAGCCGGCTTTCCGCCCCCGAATGGCAGCGCACCGCTCAGGAGCTACAGGTACTGCTCTCCAGCCAGTCAGCCATGAACCTGCCTTACGAAGTAAGCGTAGCAACGAGCTAAAGCGTACAACTCCAATACCAGAATGGGCGTCATGCTTCCTGCGTCAGCATGACGCCCATTCTGGTATTGAACAAATGTAGAGACGCGACCCTTGGCTGCGCCGACCTTGGGTTCGCGCTCGGCGTTGAACGATCCGTCTAGGACAAGCTCATCTAAACAACGTCAGCAACGACGAGACGCGAACCGAAGGTTGGCGCAGCCAAGGGTCGCGTCTCTACATTCGCCTAACGAAACACGCGAAATGCTTCGACAAGCAGACGCCAGGTGGAGCATGACGTTCTTTTTTATCTGTTCGAATAGCTTCCTAGAGTTGAGTCGGGGCTTTGCACTCAACTTTTTTAAGCGCTAGCCGCTCCCGATACCACCGCCTCTTCCTTCGTTTCGGCGGGAACGTCTTCCACCAGTTCCTCTGGCTCTGGCGCTTGCACCTGCCAGGTTAGCTCGTCCGCTTCCACTGCTTTATCCAGTGAAATCACCGTGCCTTTGCTGGCTTCCCCGGCAATAATCATTCGGGAGATGGGGCGCCGGAGCTGCTGCCGGATTACCCCTTTGATGGGCCGGGCACCGTAGCGCGGCGTGAAGCCCGACAGCGCCAAATGCGTACGGGCGTCTTCCGAAAGTTCGAGCGTGATGCCCTGCCGCCGCAGCTGCTCCTCCAAAGGCCGCAAGTGAATGTTGAATATCTGCACCACGTTTTCTTCGGAAATTGGGGCGAAAGGCACGATTTCGGTGAGTCGCGCCAGAAACTCGGGCCGGAAATGGCGGCTCATCGACTCCATGAGCGTGTTGGTGGCCGGAATCTGCCCCGCCCCGAAGCTCTGGATGATTTGCTCACTGCCGATGTTGGACGTGAAGAGAATAACGGCGTTGGAAAAGTCGCCCTCCCGCCCTAACCGGTCGTGTAGGCGGCCTTCGTCGAGGATCTGCAGAAAGATGTCGAACACCGAGCTGTGGGCTTTTTCGATTTCATCGAACAGCACCACCGAATACGGCTTCTCCCGAATCTTATTGACCAGCATGCCGCCTTCCTCGTAACCCACGTAGCCGGGAGGCGCCCCGTACAGCAACGCGGCCGAGTGCTCTTCCTTGAACTCCGACATATCGAAGCGAATCAAGAACGACTCATCGTTGAACAGGAAATCGGCCAGGGCCTTGGCCAGTTCGGTTTTGCCGGTGCCCGTAGGGCCGAGCAGAAAGAAAGACCCAATAGGCTGCCCTGCCTTGGTGAGGCCGGAACGGGACTCCAGAATGGCTTCGCAGAGGGCCTTTACGGCGTGGTTTTGACCGACCACGCGCTGCTGCAGGGTTTGGTCCATGTTCAACAGCTTGTCCCGCTCGTTGCTTTGCAGCTTGCCTAGCGGAATCCCCGTCTTACCCGACACCACGGCGGCAATATCAGCGCGTTCTACACTTTCCTTTTTGGTGCCCGACAATATTACTACGGCCGCCAGCAACTCCCGGATGTAGTTTTCCAATGCCTCGGCAGTTTCCAGCGTTTCGGGCTGCTGCTCTTGGTCGAGCTGGTTGAGCCAGAGGTGACTAACCTGGTTTTGCACCTGGTACAGAAACCAGCGCATCTCCTTCAGATAATCGGCGTCGGCTAGCTCGGGCTTGCGGGCTACCAGGGCCTCAAACTCCTGTTGCAGTTGCAGCAATTCGGCGCCGGCGTGCTCGTCCAGCATCCGGATGGCCGCCATCGTGCGGTCGACCAGGTCGATGGCAGAATCGGGTAGTTGCCGGTCTTTGAGGTAGCGCTTGGCCAGCCGCACGGCTTCGCCTATGGTGCCCTCGCCTACTTGCAGGCCGTGGTGGGCAGCATAATACGGCAGCACGCTGTCGAGCATGCGCTCGGCCACCACCACGCTCGGCTCCTCCACCCGCAGCACATCAAAGCGGCGGTTGAACGCCTCGTCGGCCTCAATGTATTGGCGGTATTCGTCGTTGGTTGTGGCCCCAATCACCGTGATTTCGCCGCGGGCCAGCTCCGGCTTCAAAAGCTGCGCAATACCCGCCCCCGCCGAGCCTTTGGGGTCGAGCAGGGCATGAATTTCATCGATAAAAAGAATGGCGCGGTTGTATTGCTTGATTTCGCTGAGCACATTCTTGATGCGGTCCTCAACCTCGCCTTTGTAGGAAGCCCCGGCCACCAACGTGCCCAAATCCAGCTCAAACAGCACTACCTGCTGCAAATGACCCGGCACCTTTTTCTGCACGATTTGCTGCGCAAAGCCCTCTACCAGCGCCGACTTACCGACGCCCGGCTCGCCTACCAGCAGCACGTTCGGCTTGGTGCGCCGCCCTAGAATTTCGGCCATCTGCCGCGTTTCCCGGTCGCGGCCCACAATAGGGTCTAGCTTACCGGCTTCGGCCTGCGCGGTTTTATTGACGCAATACGTGGCCAGCGCGCCGGCCTTGCCCGCCGCGGCCCGGTCGGTTAGCGGCGTCGACTCCTGCCCATCGGCACCGACTGCTACGGGCTGCATGGCGTCGGGCTCGGCGGCCTCTATCACCTCGCGCTGCGTGAGCGGCAACGACTTCAATTGTTCCGGCGTGTAAGCCAAGCCCGGCCGGAGCACGGCTGCCAATGCACACAGCGGGTCGGTTTCGTCTTTGGAAAGCTGCAGGGCCACCAGGTCCGCCACTTCCAGTATCGGTTTCATTTCCTTATCCGGAGCAGGCATTTCGGGCGGGCGGGCCGCTTTGGGTAGGCCTTCCAACCGGACTTCGGCCCACTCCCGCAGGTAATGCACGTCCTTGCCTAGGTCCACAGCCAACCACGATGCCAGCCCTATCTCGTTGTGCAGCAACGCTGTAAGTAAATGCGGAGCCGCGTAATATTCGTGCCGGTATTCATGAGCCACTGCTTGCGCAATGTGCAGTACGCGTTTCAACTCGTCGGTGTAGGCCATAGAAAAGGAAGGGAAATTCAGAATTTAATAAGCTAAGAATAAGCAGGCCCGGCAACCTCTGCAACTTCAAATGCTAGGTAAAACAGAGGATTATGTTTGGCAGTTGGGAAGATAAAAGAATATCGTTTCTTGCAGCCGAAAGTAGCACTCGCACAAGTTTAAATAGTAGCGTTTCTTTGTTTGCAGCGCACCTGAGCCGTATGTGAGCAAATTATTAAATAATGAAGAACTTCAGAATAATCTTAGTTGCTTACAAAATTTGACGTACCTTAACTACTCAACGGCCCGTATATAGGTCCAGTTTAATTTGTGGCTTTAAGCTTAACCATACTCTCTTATGTATAACTACGGAATAGGTGGACAAGAGCGTAAACTCGATAACGCGCAGGAGGCCATCAGTGATATCCCCCTCAACCGCACCCTACTAGTTCAAAAACTCACATCTGATCCGCCGGTGCGCGCGCAGATAGTAGAGGGCCTGCGTACTCCTGAAGCCGTTTTTGCTCATTTCAAGCCTCAGGTGGAAGTTGAATTCGAGAAGGAAGATGGCAGCACCATTCAGGAGAAGCTGAACTTTCAATCGCTCGGTGATTTTGGCAAGAAAGGCATCATCAACCAGAGCGATTTTTTGCAGGGCCTAAACACGCAAGCAGACGATTTGCAGAAGCTGCTGCGGCAACTCAAATCCAACAAAATTTTGAAGTCGGCACTCGACACGCCGGAGACGAAAGCGGCTTTTTTGGCTGCCATTCAAGCCATGATCAGCGAGCTTGAGTAGCTTTTGCTGCTTTTGCCCTTATTTTTCTGGCCTTACTTGTATCGTAATAGATAGAGCGCTCCTCTATGGCAATTGAACAAAAGAATGCTGCCGCGGCGGCCAATTCCCGCGAGCGGGAACACGCCCCTAGCCTAGAAAAGAATACCCAAACGCTGGCCAAATTCGGCGGTTTCGATTTGCTGGAGACGACCATCGACGGTGCCTCTAATCTGAACCCTGAAAAGAAGGCCCGCAAAAAAATCTTCCTTACGGAAGACAGCAAAAAAGAAGACCGTCAGCAGCTGAAAAAGCGCCTCGCGCTGTGGCACGAAATGCTCAGCAAGGCCGATTCGGTGTCCGATGCTGTGCAACAGTGCGAGCAGCAGGTGGAGTCGTCCATCAACCAGCTCACCGACAACCTCAAGAAAGCTATTGAGGCCACCCACGACATCGAACAGTCGTACCGCTCAGTGGCGCTGTTCTACCGCAATACCGACCAGGACCAGGTGAAAAACATCTCGGTTCTGAATGCGGATAAAGAACAGCTGCAAGACTTGGACAATACCACGTTTATTGACGCGGTATCCAGCGAGCTAGAGCAAAACTACGACCGCCTCGACCTGCGCGACAACTACTCGCTGCTGGTAGTACCGGGCTACCTCGGTTCCAACAAGGTGGTTGAAAAGTGGGCCAAGATTGCCCATAAGAACAAGGTAATGCTGGTCACTGACTTCGAGCACTACGACACCCCGGACGACGTAATCGAGCTGTTTGAGGAAGCCAACCTGGCGGGCGGTGATGCGCACAAGTCCAACGTCATTATGGCCTGCAACTGGCTGGTAGGCCGCGGTAAGCTAGAGGAGCTTGGTGAAGAGGAAGACCTATTTGTTCCTCCTTCCTCAGCCTTGGCAGGCCGTATCTACAGCACGCTTGCCTCGCAGGTAACGGCGGGCCGCAAGCACGGCACCCTCAACGAGGTAGATGGCGTACGCTTCCCACTACGCAAAAGCGAGATTGCCAATCTTGAAAAGCTCGGTCTGGTGCCCATGGTCAACGAGTACGGCCGGGTGATGGCCTTCTCGGCCAAAACGCTCTTCAACGGCGACAATATTGGCTTGCAGACCTACTCGGTAGTGCGCGTCTTCGACTACGTGACCAAGGTGCTGATCGACTTCCTAAACCGCCGGGCCTTCGAGAATTGGGACCACAACATGCGCATGGACATCCAGAGTCAGATCGTGCGTTTCCTTGACGGCATTGCGGGTCCGGGCAAACTAATCGAGAAGTTTTCCATCAAGCGGTTCGAGCGCGACCCCAACCAGAAGGATCGTATCTTGCTGGACATCCACATGGTGCCTTATTTCCCGGCCAAAACCTTCCTGGTTTCGCTGGATGGCACTAAGGGCGACGATCCGGATGCACCGGGCCGTGACTGGAACGCCGAATACAAGCAGCAGTAGCAGAAGAAGAGCAGGGCTGACAAGCTGTATGAGTGAAGTGAATAGCCTTAATAAGTAGAGTAATCCTTTTCAATCACCCATTTTTTAACCCTAACCATTTTTTGATATGGCCTCTTTTAGTGCATTTTTCAACGCCGCTGGCAGCGGTGACTGCGAAGTAGTAAGCTGCAGCTACTCCTTCGACCAAGCCATCGACGACAAAGGTCGTCCGTCGTCTAAGGTTCAGGGCGGCACTATCAAAGTGACTATCGTTTCTACCGACAGCGCCTCTCTGACGAGTTGGATGCTGGACCCTTACAAGCGCGAGAGCGGCAAGATCACCTTCAAGCGCATCGACCAGGACTCGACGCTGAAGGAAATCTCTTTCGAAGAGGCGTATTGCGTAAGCTACTCCGAGCATTTCGATGCTCGCGGTGCTGACACCAACACCTCCATGACGCTGAGCCTCACTATTTCAGCAAACAAAATCAACGCTAACGGCGCTACCCTAGACAACCGTTGGGTATAAGCAGTTGAATCATAAAAAAGCCCCGGCAACAAATGTTGCCGGGGCTTTTTTTATGGCCAATAGACCTCTCAAAGCTGCTACTAACCCTGTGTTGCTGTTGCTTGCTCATCAAAGCTTTAAAAGTAGTAGAATAGGAGGCACACCCCATGCGTTAAGTGCCCTCGATAGGATTTGCTCGCCCGCCGCATCATAGCCGTAGCGCGTGCCCTTGGCGTCGAGCAACTGCCCGGCCGCGCCATAGCGCCGGTCCTGCCGCTGGTCGGTGGTAAACAGGTTGCCCACCGCATCAGGCAAGCGTAACTCCCGCGTGCCGTCGCCAAACGTGGCGGCCGCTAGGTTGCCCACCGCGTCATGCTCAAAGCGAGTGAGCCCGTGTTGGCTGTCCTCGATCTGCGTGAGCCGGTCATCGGTCTGCCAGCCGTAGTGACGTACCCGCTCCGGCTGGCCTACCCGCGCGCGGATGTGCTGCTCCACCGGGCGGCCCAGCGCGTCGCGCTTCCAGCTCGTGCGTACCCCGCCGCTAAGTGTGCGTTGTAGCTCCAGGCCCTGCGCGTCCCGCTCGAACTGCGCCTGCCACCTACCCGCCTTCATCTGCTCCACGCTCCCGCTGGTATCGTGACTGTAGCAGACCTCAGCCCCTAAAGAAGAGCTCAGGCTCGTGCGGTTGCCCATTGTGTCGTATTCACTGGTGACGGTGTACTCACCTTGCCGCTCTTGCAGCACGCGGCCCGCAAGGTCGCGCTCGAAGTGTACGGCGACCGTAGCGTTGGTGGCCTCGAGCAGCATCCCATCAGCCCGGTAGCGGTAGCTCTCGCTGCTGCCATCCTCATACACCACTTCGCTTACCCGGCTTATCCGGTCGTAGGTGTAGCGGGTGCGCTGGCCGGTCGGCATCGTCAGTTCGGCGACGCGCCCGCCTACATCCCGCTGATAGCGCCGTGTCAGGCCGTCGAAGCCTACCTCTGTCACCACATCGCTCTCAGCATCGAGTTCGAAGCGGTAGACGAGGCTGTGCTTATCGACTTATAGTACCTGAAGCTACAATAGCGTTTTTAAATAAACAGTTGACAAGCGTTAGCAAGTAGGTTTTAAGCCAGAATAGTGAGAAGTAGAACATACAAAATAGACTTACCCCTAATTAGAAAGCTCTGAAACTTCTTCTGGTTTTTGACTGGTAGAACGCTTTTCCTGCCAGCAGAGCTGCTATCTATTGACGCTACTAGCAACCTTGGTCGCTGAGTCTTAGAAGCAGGCTCCAAAACGCGACATTTTTTATTGGAAAACAAGTCTAATGATTAAGTCATGGGCTTACCGGGCTGCCAGAGTACAAAGTTGAAACTTTCAATATCCACGTCCTGCGCTACAACAGGTAGCATTGCTACCTTTTCCAACAGTAACTCATAACCAATATTCTTTGGACCTCGTCCTACATACTCCCGCTCAGTAAACCCTTTAACTACTACGCTGTACTTACCAGCACTAACTTTCGTGGCAGCTTGTGGAGCTTTAGGACCATCAAGATGCAATTTTTGATAGAATGCTGGCTCCCAATCCATAATTGAATAAATATCAGCTACTACTATTTTGTTGCACTCTCCTACTGTTAATGGGAAGGGAGGAGTCGTGAACCGCACCCAATCAGAGCGGACACTACTGCTTTCACCTTCATTTACAACAATTTGGTAATCAATAGGCGGAATAGTATAAATAGGCAGAATAACACCCTGCTTAATTACTTCGTCGCCAATTGCAGAATCCTGGTTGAATAGTTGAAACAAATTGGGAGTTGTATTTTTTTACTCTTCACAAATTCCGTTAAAACGCACGGATCGAAGACAACAATGCCTTCTCCGTCAAGCATGGGGTCAAGTTGCTTGATCATAGCTGGTTATCTGAATTATTATTAGAATATTTCAGGGACAAGTACCATCACCCGACCCTTGGCTTTTGTTCCATCCCAGTAGTTTGTCAACAGCCTCTTCAATTGTTATATCTCGATGAATGGCGCTGTCGGAATTTGGTAAGTCTCGACCTCTACGTTGGGGTCAAATAATAAGCGTAAATAGTGGGGTTACTGCCATCAATCCAATCGGATCCGGAGAAATATACTGCCCTGCTTCAGGATCATAGTATCTAAATCTGTTGTAGTAGAGGCCCGTTTCCTGATCTTCGTACTGTCCCTGAAAGCGGAAGGGACAGGCGGTTCCCTCACCCTCACGCCGGCGCACCCGCCCGTAGCTGTCCAGCTCGGCCGTCCAGACTGGCGTATCGCCTCCCCCGTGCAACTCCAGCGGCGTGCCCAGGTGGTCACTTACCACACTGTAGTGCTGCTGCCCTTGCAGTTTAGCCAGCGGGGTAAAGCTGTCTTCCTCGAAAAGCCAGGTGATGACATCTTCTACATTCGTTTCTTCTACTTCCAAACTGGTCCACTCGTGCAGGGGCACATTGCCGTCCCACACCCAACGCGTGACCTGCCCTCGGTAGTGCTTGCTTAGCCGGCGGCCCAGCGCATCGTAGGTGAAGCGCACCAACTGCCCATCAGGCCGCAGCACGCTGGTCAGTCGCCCGGCCTCACTCCACTGGCAGTACCACTCCTGGCCCGTGGCGGCCAGTTTGCGCACTAGGTTGCCCTCGGCATCATAGAAGTAATGTGTGCCGTTGGCTTCGAGCAACTGCCCGGCCGGGCCATAGCGCCGGGCCTGCTACTGATCAGTGGTAAACAATTAGCAACTCACACCAGCCAATGGTTAAGTATTGTCAAACACTCCGATGTACGTTAGTTCATTGTATTTCTTTGTTGGTTCTGTTATTTCCAACTCAGCATCTTCGTAATAAAACATAGCATTTGCTTTGTCTATTTTCAGTTCAGCACACCTCGACTGTATTTGATCAATGGCATCCGGCGAAGTTGGCAGTTCATCTAAGGCTTGCTCTAAATCATCAGTTTCACTGTAATAGACTCCTATCAAATCGTCGTCATACCACTTTATGTTGACATCTTTATCAAATTGGCTGGCCCCAATGCCGGCATCCCGATCAATTTGATTGATAGCAAAGTATTGCGAAAATTCTTCTCGGTTTTTCGTGCTCATGCCAATCCAAACATGAATTTTAGTCATTACGTTATAGTTGCTCATGGTATGATTCGTAAAGCGGTTACTTACAGTGAGTGGTATGGTGCTTTTGAATGATGTCAAGGGCTTCGGACTTGGTTTTCGCTCCATCTAGGTCTGCCATCAGATTTTTGTGGAACCAAGAACTAGCCTTACTAGATTGTCCGGCCGGCAATGGCATACCAGTGGAATGAGGACCGCTGTGAGTGTTACCGAATCGATCCGGTACATTCTCAAACATAAGTCCATCCCGCTGCTTCGTCAAACCTGTCAACTCAGAATGAGTGAAGCCTAGCTCTTTTGCTTTGGCAGCCATAGATACGGGGAACATCTCATGCATACCGCCGCTCCCACGTAGAGCATTACTCACATCTTGCTTGTTTGCCAGAACATCGGAGACGCTTGCATTGTCAAACCACTCGCCAAAACCGCCGGTTGGCCAGGGAGCTAAGCCCAATGGATCTACGTAGACTATTGGATCATGCACATAGCTATAGGCTTTGTCTCCCCCCTTTAGTCCAATCGGATCTTGAGAAATATAGCTGCCTGCCTCTGGATCATAGTAGCGGAAGCGGTTGTAATATAGCCCGGTTTCTACATCCTCATATTGCCCCTGATAACGAAAGGGGCAACCATCGAGGCTACCATACGATTTCCGCACTTTCCCGTAACTATTCAACTCGCCACTCCATACAACCTGACCATGCTGGTCATGCATTTGTAACGGTGTTCCTAAGTGGTCAGTGATGAAACCGTAAGATTCATCGCCAACTATCTTAGCTATAGGCGCTTGGCGCCCTTCCTCAAACAGCCAGGTAATAACTTGATCCACGTTATCAGCACTCACTTCCAATTCGTTCCATTCGTGCAAGATCTTATGGCCGTCCCATATCCACCTTGTTACTCGCCCACAATACGTTTTGCGAATACGACGTCCCAATGCATCATAAGCAAACCGCACTACTTTTCCATCAGGACACACGACCTCCGCAAGTCGTCCAGCAACGTTCCAGACGTATTGCCACTCCTGTCCATGAACGGTTTTCTTACTAGCTAAATTACCCAACTCATCATAGGTGTAGCGCGTACTATTTGCTTCTAAAAGCTGGCCAGCGGGTCCGTATCGTCGGTCTTGCTTGTTAGCTGTTTGGAATAAGTTACCAACGGCATCATGCTGCCGTAATTCTCGGGTGCCATCACCAAATATGGTAGAGGATAAATTACCTACAGCATCGTGCTCAAAGCGCGTGATGCCGTCGTGACTATCCTGAATATGGGTTAATCGCCCACTTTCTTGCCATGTATAGGTGCGTGCCCGTTCCGAATGAATTGTTGGACTGACAACCTGCTGCTCGGTGGGACGCCCTAAAGAATCACGCTTCCAGCGAGTACGGATTCCACCACTGAACGTGCGCTGCAATTCCAACCCTTGTGTGTCACGTTCAAATTGAGCTTGCCAATTTCCGCTACGCACTTGTTCTATATCTCCTGTTGCATCACGCTTATAACTCACTTCGGTCCCAAGCGAGGACATGATTTTAATCCTTTGACTTTGCGAGTTATAAGAATATGAGACGGTATGTTCCCCCTGTGTCTCCTTCATCACATTGCCTAGTACGTCGTGCTCAAACGCCACTGTAATGCTATTGTTTGCAGCAGTAATTAGTGTCCCGTCAGCGCGATAAGCATATGTTTCCGCACTGCCGTCACTGTAAAGTACCTTCGTGGTGCGCCCTGCCCGGTCGTATGTAAAACGAGTAGTATGGCCAGTAGGCAGTTCTACTTGTAATACGCGTCCCCCAATGTCGCGACTGTAACAGCGTGTTAGGCCATCGAAACCAGCTTCAGTTAGGACGCTTCCTTCGGCATCTAGCTCAAAGCGGTAAGTCAGGCCGTGCTCATTAACGATAGCACGTAACTGCTCTTCGGTATTGTATAGAAAATCAGTGTTTGTACCTGCTTCAACACGCCGAATAAGTCGGTTTACACCTCGATAAGCATACGCGATATCGTGGTGGCGGTCTTGAACCCGCATTACATTACCCATTGCATCGTAGGCAAAGCGGCGCACGTTACCATCAGGCTCGTACAGTGCAGTTACTTGGCTTAAAAGGTCGTATTCGCGCCATTGAACATTTCCTCGCGCATCCGTAGTCTTGGTGGGAAGACCCCATTTATTGTATAGCCAACGACATACCGCGCCCTCCGACGTTTGCATTTCGCGCAGGTTGTACATACTGTCATAGCTTACCTCTGTGCTGTGGAATGCAGCATCGTGCATACGCCGCAGCAATCCTTGCTCGTACTGGTATCGTGTTAGATTTCCTATTGGGTCGGTACTTTCCAGCACATTGCCAGCCGCGTCATAGACCCACTGCCACTGGCCGCCAACGGTATCAATCACCTTTACTCGTTGGTCGTTTTCATCAAAAGCCATCCGCACCGTAGACCCATCGGGCATCGTCTTTTCGGTGCAATTTCCCCGCTCATCATATTCATAACGAGTTTCATAGCCTAGCGGATTAGTTTCGCTCAGCACCTCGTTATATTCATTGTACTCGGTTTGGTGCAAGCCGCCGCGCCGGTCGATGTGCTGCACGACCAACCCGTTCTCGTTGCCGATATAGGTGGCCTCCTGCCCCAGGGAATTGGTGACCACCGTGCGCCGATTGGCTACATCATAGAGCAGCTTGTGGTCGTAGATGCCTTCGTCGCCCCAGGTGCGGATGCAGCGGGCTTCGGTACCCGCGCCCTCGTATTGAAAGTAGAAACTGAGCCCGTTCTTGAACGTTTCCTGCACTAGTAGGCCATTACGATACTTATAATGAGCCTGCTGCCCGAGCGCATCTTCGCAGCTCAACAGCTCGCCTTGCCGGCTGTAGCTGTAATGCACTAGCGTCACAATCTTTTTTGGCTCGGTAGGGTGGGCCGTGGCGATGGTGCGGATACGGCCTTGCTCGTCGCAGCTCACACGGAAGACCCGGCGGGCGCTATCGACGATTTCGGTCAGGTGGCCGTGGCCGTTATAGCCGAAGGTGATAGAGAACCCATTTCGGTTCTCTACCGCTGCGAGCGGTGACACGCCGTCGCCGCGGTTTACACCGAAACGGTAGACAAGGTTCTGGCCGTGGTCTAGAATAGCGTAGCCTCGCTCGTCGTGCAGGAGGCTCATTTTCTCGAGGCGGTTATAGTCGCGCTGGCCCAAGGGAACGAGGTCGAAGGCAATACCGCGGCCATCGGCGGCGCGGAAGGCAACCAGCCCCTGCTCAGCATCTACGAACAGGGCCATGTCGTAGCTGTGGTGCCAACCCGAGCCAAGCGGTCCTTGGTGAACAGAAGTGGAATTCCAGAGCCGCTCCCAGCGCAGGGGCACCGGACCAGGAAATTCGAAATCGGTGGCTTCGGTGTACAGGTAGCCCCCAATCACGTCAACCGGGTGGCCTGTGACGGTGCATAGAATACGATTAGCTAGTCCGCTGGCACGCTCAGATAGCCCGAGTTTGTTCATGGCCTTTTGCGCCGCTTTGCCCAGCCCCTTGACTACTCTGCCGCCTAGCTTGTTCATCACGTAGTCGATAGCCAAATCCTTGGCTACCTGCCCCACAATCGACAAGCCGTTTTGCAAGCTTGGGTCGCGGCTAAAATTGGTGACTCCCTTAGTAACCGCCGCTCCAACCGCTAAAACGGTGCTAGCAGTTATTAAATGGCCACCACCGGCAATCATGGCTGCGCCCAGCGGAGCACCTACACCTGTCGCACAGAGCACGGCACCTCCTACGGCTAGCGCTACGCCGCCCCAGAAAGCCCAACCCGACGCTTTTTCGGCGGCCTCGGCCAGCGCGTCGGCTTGGTCGAGCTGCTTGTCTAGTTCCACAGCCGCGGTGGCCCCAGCCTCTGTGAAGTGAATGGCAATTTTCCCACCTAGACTACACATGCACTTACTGGTATCGAGTAGAGGGCGGGCTCCCATTACCGTCAGACCATCTTCCATTACCTGCTCCCACAATAGCGGTACCGGCACACACGGACTATGCGAGACGCTACACACCCCAAAAGGCATAATGTTTACCAACGGAATCTTGTCGAGTTCATTGGCAAAATGTTCGTCGTAGAGCTGCACCGGTTTGGGCGTCACGTTGAAGCGCGAAGGAGTTACTCCTTTGTCGCAAGTGAGCCACACACCGTTCATCACATACTTATCGTCAATAGCCATACCGTGGTCGGAAACAAGTAAATGAAATAAGATGGGGTACAACTTCCCCGCGCCAGAGGCTTAATCTAACTCACCATTTCGAGTTGATGATGCACTTCGTTTTGATAAATTCCTGGCACCTCAGCCTTAAGCCGCTGCTCGGCTCGTACTAGCCAGCCAGTAGCCGTTTCTACATCGTAGCGCTCCTGACAAGTGGCATTCAAGCTTATCTTCAGGAGAGGATTATCAGCCATCGAGCGAAACAGTCGTCGTAGGTCATCTTCCTGCAAGGCCGCTTGATTGAGCTTACCCTCCACTTGCAGTGTAAGCTCGGCTGGTGTAGCGCCGTCAGTGGCGCTGGTCGTAATTTGAAGAGGAAGATTTATGTGGTTGATAAATTGCTCGAGTACCCGTGTACCCCGCACCGGAACATTGGACACGTAGCCAAACCCGTAAATACCAGCCAGTAACACACCGTGTAAACCTTTATTGCGAACAGTTTTTTCGAAAACACCCTCAGCTTGCAGGCTCTGGCCAAATGCATCGAAAAAGGCTTTTGAGTAATATTTTTCGTACTTTTTTATTACGCCCGATTGAATACTACGCCACCTTTTCAGCATGTCATCCTTGTTTTCGACGCGCTCCAGCCGGCCGTAGATGTCAGTCTGAATAATAAGTGAGTTGCTAACTTGATTGAGATCGGCCGCTAGGAAATTAAAAAAAGTAGGGTTTTCGGCTTGAAAGCTGAGTACCTCCACGGCCAATCGGTAGGTGTTGTTGGGTTTGCGTTCCAGTAGCGTTTGCCGCGCCACGGTATGGTACGTGTTGTGTTCCTCGGCCTCGTTCATGCGCATGTACGAGGTAGTGGTCAGCTTATAGATACGCGGAGCCGCTGAGGCTGCCAATGTCAAGGGAAGGGACATAGCAGCAAGATTAGTGAATTCTTGTCTTACCGGAGCTGATGCTGGCTTTGCTGCCGCCATTTACGTCGAGCGACGAAGAGGCAGCAATTTTCATGGTATCGCCGGCTTTTATAGAGGTGACTTTGCCGGTCATATCCATTTTTTCACTGCCGGTCATGGCTATTTCCTTGGCGGTCTTCGTGATTTTGGTTTTAGCGTTGATCGTCACGTTTTCGGCCGTGAGGATGATGTCTTTTTTAGCGGTCAGCGTGATGTCGCCGCCGGCTGTGAGGCTGATGGGGCCGTTGGTGTTGATACTAACGCTGCCGTCGCCGTTGAAGTTGATGTTGAGGGCCGTGCCTTTGTTGTTGGAGTTGGAGATGTTGATGCTCTGCTTGCCCTGCTTGTCCTGCATCACAAACTTGTTGCCGCCGGCCGTCTGGATGCCCTTCATCAGGTTGCTGTCGGGGCTGTACTTGGCGCCTTGCTTGTTGTTGGCGTGGAACATGTTGCCGAGGACAAAGGGCTGCTCGGCCAACCCATTCTGATAGCCGACCAGCACTTGCGAGCCGACTTCGGGCTTGAACAAGTGCCCTTTACCGTCGCCGCTGTAGGGGGTGAGCAGGCGCAGCCAGTCGGTTTCGGCTTGCTGCGGGTTGTTTACGGGCCAATGGTAGCGCACTTTCAGCCGGCCGAGCTTGTCGGGGTCTTTATCGTCGATGACTTCAGCTAGTTCCGACATGCCTTGCGGGGCGTCGTAGGTGGGATTCAGGGGCGGCACTTCCAGCACGTGCGGCACGGCCGAAAACTGGTTGCTGTAGTTGCCCGCCTCGTCGATGAAGTGCGTGATTTCCAGAATCCGGTATTTGCCGAAGCTTTCGTCGGCGATGTGCTCGGTGCCGATGCCTTCGCCGCGCACGTTGAGCACGGTACCTAGGTGCAGGCTCGGGTTATCACTGAATCCTTGCAGCGTGACGAGGCCGGCCGCCGCGTTGGCTTTGAGCAGCTTGGCTTCCTCGTCGAGCTGGCTGTTGCCTTCAATCAGGGTTTCGGCCGTGGTGTGCGCCTCGTCCGTGAACAGGGCTTCGGCTTGCTTGAGGGCAAAGCCGCCGTAGGGGTGGTTCTGGAGGCTAGGCAACGCCTGGCTGGTTGTACTGCTTTTGAAATGCTGGTGCTTTTGATAGTTGTACTCGTACATCTTGGCCTTGGTAGGCACCAGCGTCATGCCGAAGCTGAAGCTGTTGTAGTCGCCGTCGGCCACGAAATCCACTTCTTCGCTGCTTGCTGGTGTTCCTAGTTGCAGGGCTTCGCCATCGTAGTAAAACCACTCGCCGTATTCGGCGGCCAGGCGGCTCAGAAACTCGAAATTGGTTTCGCGGTACTGTACCACGTAGGGCAGGGGCGCTTTGTGCTGCGGGTTGATTTTGCGGGCCAGCAAGTTGGCCGGGAAAGGCTCCAACACTTCATTGAAAATAGCGTCGAGGGTTTTGGCCACGAACGTGCGCTTTTTAGAGCCACTGGCCAGCAGATAGCAGGGGCTGTAGCCGCGCACCACTACGCTGCCGGCAAAATCGTTGTCTTTGCCGGCCTCCAGGTGCGTTACGATACCCTTAAATAAAAGCTTCTGCCCTTGGTTGAAATGGAAAGAATCAGCCTCGGCTACCAACGAGAGGGGCTGCCCTAACAGCCGCTTGTGGGCTTTCGAAAAGAAGGACACTTTGCTTCCTTCCACCCTATCAAAGGGCACCACCACCTGAAACTCGTGGTGGGAAAATAGACTTTGAGTGAGGGATATCTGCTGAATATCAGCAGACGGCGCCAAGGCCAAGCCAGCGCACTGCACAGAGGAGGTTACCTGACGACTCATAGATCCAAGATGTGTTAGAAAAACTGGATATTTACTAATGAGCCCTATCTATAACTATATTCCGGGCATTCAGTAAACTTATAAGAAATCTGGGAATTTTGTGCTTTTTAGCGCTATCTTAATATGTATCCGTGAGTACTTTTCCTGTGTTGTTCACCTTACTTTTTTGGTAATTGTTATGCTTGCACCTACTCCACCTCAGCGCCGCCAGCCAACTGCTAGCGACCGGGCACAAGCCTTACGACCAGGTGGCAAGCCCCCAACACAGCGCCCACCAGTAAGCAGTCGGGCTGCTGTTGTGCAGCAGGGCCGGGCCGCAACGGCAAAGCGGGGTATAAGCCAGCGTGTTCAGGCTGCCGCACCGCCAAGCATAGGAAACCGCGTATTGCAAGCTGGTGTAACCCTGGTCCACATGCACCGCGACTATAATATGGGTTTGGTAGAAGGTCTGGGGGATTCGCTGAAAGGTACCTGGGATTTTGTAACGCGAGACGCTTGGCAAGCCAAAACCTGGACCGAAATGGGTACCACCGTAGTGGCTCTTACGCTGATGAATCCGCAGATGGCGGGCCCTTACGGTGGGCAGGCCAGCGCTCAGTGGCTGGACCAAAAACTGGGTACTAAGTTCGCCGCACGGCAAGTACAGATTATTATAGCCGTAGACGACACGGTGAAAGAAATGCCGCACTGGAACGCTCGGCAGTGGGGCAAGCTGGTAGGCCGGGTAGCGGGCGACGTGCTCACAACCAAGGGGGCCGGCGCCGGGGCCAAGCTTGCAATACGCGGCGCTACAGCCGCCACGCGCGCCACGGCTGCGGTAGGAGAAGGAGCAGCCTTGTTTCACTCTACGGCCCGGGCCGGGGCAGCCGAAAATATCTTGAAGGGGATAGACCCCAAGTTTTTCAACCCGAATTCGCGGTTTGGCGGCGCCTTCTATACCGCTACCAAGCCCGGTACTACGGTGGCCGAACTGGCCCACCACGGAGCCAGCCGGGTGGCCACGATTCAATACTCCCTTGGGCCGGGAGGTCGTTTTCTGAACCTGACCAGCCCGGTAGGCCGCCTCGGCACTCGCTACATGCCGAAGGTAATGAGCCGCTATGCCCGCCTCACGAAAAAGAACGGCATCGTCGCGCACTCCCTTCGGCTGGAGGGAGGCGTAAACGTGGTGATTCTGGAGGACTTCACGATGCTAAAAAACGGTACTATTGTTTACCCGTAACAACTGCAACCGCGCTGGCTATGGCTGAAACAACCGAAGTTTCCGTAGAGGTGGCCCCCGTTACGGGGTTCACCAACGACTCGTATGTGAAACTGCCTGACTCGGCTTATGGCGAGTTGCTGATCTACCACCACAACAAGCCAACTTATTACTTATACATCTTTGATGATGCCTACAAGACGGCGCTGGAACAGTTCAATCAAACTTCTCTGACGCTGGCCGAGCTAGCTGAAAAGTCTTTCGCAGTGAACAACCTGCCGTATTCGCTGAAGCAGAAAATAATTGGCATAAAGAACAAAGCGCATCCCGCGCAGATTTCCCTGGCCAAGTACCCAGCTGAATACTTATTGAACGCCCTGGCCGCAGCCTAAACCTATGTTGCAGCGCGGCGCTATGTGGCTTCTTATCGTGCAGCGCCACGTAGTACACGCTCTGAGCAAGCCGCTCTGAAGCTCAACTCGTTTCAAGTTATTGCAACACCTCCTCGGTGACTTTGCTGATGTCGCTGCTTACTTTCTGAATGAAGTCTAGCTGCTCGGTGAGTTGCGGGTCGGGCGCGGTAGCGGCTTCGGGGCGCGTGGGGGCGGCATCGGCAGAGGTGGCGGGCAGTTCGGGCTCGGTGGCATCGAGGCGGCGGAGGCTGCGGTGCAGTGCCTGTTGAGCCTGGCGCACGGGGCGCAGGAAATTACTACCGGCGAAGGGCGTGTGGCCGTCCTGCGTGAGTACGGCCGAGGTGATGGAGGCCACGTTGGACGAGAGAATGTGATTCAGAACCACAAACTCGTGCACTTCGGTGGGGCGGTGCTGCTTGCCGCGCGGCTCCGACATCATGCGCTGAAAGGCCGCGGCCAGATTAGCCGAGCTGATGTATACTTCCTTGCGAGCCAGCTTGTAGTCGAGGGCGGCCACTATGGAACCGGTCAGGGCTTCGGCCAGGGTTTGGAGGTAGAGCAGGTTGGCGCGCAGCACGGCCGTCATGTAGTCCTGCAACTGGTCGGATTCCCAGCGCGGAAACAGCACGTAGCTGGCAGCAAAGGCAATGAGGCAGCCCAGCACGGTATCCAGAACCCGCTCTTCCACTATTTGCAGGAAACCGAGCCCCATGAAGTTGAACAGGATCAACACGAAGGGCGTCATGAACGTGACGGCCACAATGTAGTTGCTGCGCGTGAAGCTGAACGAGGTCAGCATAAACACAAACAGCAACCCTACCAACACCATCCGGTCTTGCACCAGAAACAGCACCAGCCCGCCAATCAGGCCGCCCGCCAACGTGCCCAGCACCCGGTGAATATTGCGTTCCTTGGTTAAGCTGAAAGCAGGTTTGAGCATGTAGGTGATGGTCATCAGAATCCAGTAGCTGTGGTGGCCGGGCAAGAGCACCCTGGCCACCACAAACCCTACCAGGCACGCCACCGTCATGCGCACCGCGTGCCGAAAAATACCGGAGCTCAGGGTAAGATGGCCGCGCAGCTCTTCCAGCGCAAAGCTCTGGTGCGACACAAAGCGCCCGTACTCCAACTCCTGGCTGGCCGGGGCAGCTTTGGCATCGAAATAGGCCAGAATGTCCTGGAGGCGCTGGCTGAGGTTGCGCAGGTTCACCAGAATCTTTTTCAGTACCAGCGTATGGCCGGGCTGCGTGGGGTCATCCAGCGCGTCGATGCGGGCTTTGAGCTGCTCCAGGCCCGCCGTAAGCTGCACCCTGGACGTGTAGCTGTAGTTGGCTTGAATGGCGAAGCCGATGCTTTCCAGCTCCGTGGCAATTTGCTCTACTAAGCCCGCCACAGCGTCGAGCACCCCGGAGGCCTCAAACCGGGCGTGGATAGCGGAATAGTCGTAATACGTGGCGGTGATTTGCTCGTAGAGGTCCATCAAATCCACAAACGTCAGCACCAGCCGGCGGCCGGTTCCGGTGGATTCCTTCATCATCTGCCGGGTCCGGAACAGCAGCTCGCGCACGGCTTCCTGCTTTTCACTTACCGTTACTTGCTGGCTTACCAGGCGGCGGTAATCGTCTTCGAGGTTGGTGCCCGTGCGGTAAAACTCGGCTTTCAAACGCAGAAATCCCGCCACCGCCCGAATGCATTCGCCCAGGGCCTGCTGCGCCGAGCGGTAGGGCCGGATTTGGCGCGTGAGCAGGCTCACCACCGTGTACCAAATGCCGCCGGCCGTCACGAGGCTGGCGTAGCGGAGCAGCTGCGGCAGCGTAAGGCTGCGGTCCATCATCAGGATAACCAGCAGCAACGTCGCCGTGCCTACTGCCCCGGCCCGGGTACCGTACACCAGCAGCAGTGTAAGCAGAAAGCTGAGCACCCCTATTTCCAAACCCAACAGCCACATATACGGCTGCACCAGGCCCGTCAGCAAAGCCACCGCCGGCAGCAGGGCCACCACCGCGAGCATGGCATTGCGCTTGTGCACCACTGGCCCCGGCGAGTCGGCAATGCTGACGCAAAGCGCCCCCAACGACAGATCAATGCCTACTTCCAGCTGCCCGAGCCACCCCAGCAGCAAGCCTGGCAGCAGTACAGCCAACGTAATGCGCAGTCCATCGGAAAAATCCTGACTGAAAAAGAAGTATTGAAGCTTGCGGGTGTGGTCGTTCATTGCAGCAGGCTGCGGTTCGGGTCGTCTATACGACAAGCAACCACCAAGCTACCGGATTTTAGTGCTTGGCACCTAGTACTTAGTTGTTAGTGCTTGATGTTGAAGCCGTTTGGTGAAGTAGTAGAAGGCCGTTATTTACGCTCTCATTTCACAATCAAGCGACGCGCCACTGGCTCTTGGCCCCCGACTTCGAGACTCAGTACGTAATTGCTGGCGGGCAGGCCTTCGGTGGGCACTTGGATGATGCTACCCTTGAAAGTTTAGTGGCAATAGTCATGGGCTGCCCCATAGCGTTGCGCAGGGTGTAAATGGCCGTGGTGGCGGGGGCACTCAGCTTCACCCGCAAAGCTTAGCCGTTGGGCGTAAGGTTGGAATAGACCAAGACCGTTTGAGACGCCTTAGCCGCCTTGTTGCTCATGACGGTCGTGTAGAAGTTGCCGCCGTAGTCACGAGCCCGGTCGCGCCAGATGGTGTAGCAGTGAGTCTGGTTGCGGCATACCACGCCGGTTTAGCAGGAGCAAGCAAACTCGATCCACACGTTGGGGCCATCGATGCGCACGTAGTCATTACCAGCCGTACCTTGGCTACGCACAAAGGATGTCTTGTTGGGATAAGTATCTAAAAGTGTCCCCCTCCCCTAGTCGCGACCTGTCGTTCAGTGGCTTTTGTCGACGAATACTTACTTATCGGCAACTAGTGTGTTACCCAAGTAAATACCTCCACAAGTTTGCCGCCCGCTATGAGTAAGCTTATTCCTACCTATCAGCTTAGCATGTTTGCTCACTACGACGAGGCCGCCGCGGAGGTCTTCTGTCCGGCGCCGGAGGCCAAGGGAAAAGCCGCTGCGCCCATTGATATTCCCTATCGCAGCGACTATTACAAAATCAGCATCTGCCTGCGCGGAAGCGCCGAGTTGAAAGTCAATTTACAAACGTCTACGGTAGGGCCTGGCTGCTTGGTGTTGGTCACCCCCCACGTTATCAAGCAGTGGACGCACATTTCCGGCGATTATGAAACGCTGTCAGTGTTTTTCACCAGCGACTTTATCACCACCAACAATGCCCACACAGGCAAGCTTGGCTTTCTGCTAAACCCGCCGACGTACGTGCTACCTCTCTCGGCGGCGGAGGCCACGAACATTGCCGCTTCTTTCCGTTTTCTAGTGCAGAAATACCATACGCCGCACGCAAACCGCAAGAACATCGTTAAAAACATTATCAACGGGTTGCTCTACGAGCTGGATGCCCTGTACGACCAGAAGGCGGCCCCGCTCCCGCCGGCGTACTCCAGAAGCCAGGTGCTAACGGCGGAGTTCAAGCAGCTACTTCAGGCGTATAGCGCCCAGGTGCGCAGTGTTACGTTCTATGCCGATAAGCTCTGCGTTACGCCCAAGCACTTAACGGAGATGGTACGGGAAGTAACCGGAAAACCGGCGAGTAACTTGATAACCGAAGCCGTGGTGCTGGAAGCGAAAGCCCTGTTGCAAACGACCGCGCTGCCCATGTCGCAGATTGCGGACAAGCTGCACTTCGCCGATCAGTTTGCGTTTAGCCGGTTTTTCAAGAAAAGTACGGGCCTTTCGCCCACGGCCTACAAACAAGTCTAGCGCCGCGGCTGCCGCTGTTTCGCCAAATCCTGCCGCCCTTTCGCCATTCCGCGCTTGAGTGCCAGCTGGCAACTTTGCAGAAGCAACTTCGGTCGTTTTATGCTTTGCCCCACAGGGGTTGGCAAGCTATTAGGATCGGCAGCTGCGCCCTTTTGTTGAACCAGCAAAACAACTCTTTATGATTTTAGTAACTGGCGCCACGGGGCAGCTCGGACGAGCTGTACTGCAGACCCTGATCGGGAAGACTGCTCCCAACCAATTAGCTGCCTTGGTGCGCGACGCCGACAAAGCGGCGGACCTGCTAGCCCAAGGAGTAGACATTCGGGTGGGTAACTACGGCGACTGTGCTTCGCTGGAGCAAGCCATGCAAGGCATAACCAAAGTGCTGCTGATATCGGGCGGCGGTGAGAGAGATGCCCTGCAGCAGCACTACAACGTAGTAGATGCTGCTCAAAAAGCCGGCGTGCAGTGCTTGGCGTACACCAGCCGGGCACTGAAAGACCCGAGCACCCTAGCCAACCAGTTGATGGAGCGGCACTTTCAAACGGAAGAGTACATCAAAGCGAGTGGCCTACCCTACGTTTTCTTTCGCAACATCCTCTACATGGACGTGCTGCCTCAGTTCATGGGTCCGCGCGTGCTAACCACCGGCATCAACCTGCCCGCTGGCCAGGGGAAGGTGGCGTATGCCTTACGAAGCGAAATGGGGGAAGCCATTGCCAAGGTGCTGCTGGAAAGCAGCTGCGATAACAGAACCTATTTCCTCACGGGCAGCCAGGCATACTCTTTCTACGACGTAGCTACTGCTTTATCTAGCCTGTCCGGAAAACCGGTTGGCTATACGCCGGTGGGAACTGCCGAATTCGAGAAAGCCTTGAAAGACCGTGGCGTGCCAGAACCTGTTATTCAGCGCATTAGTCCTTTTATGACTGACATCAAGAACGGGCAGGAAGAGGACGTAAGCTCGAATTTAGAGCAGTTGCTCGGGCGCAAACCTACTGCTTTGACGGAAGGCTTGCGCACCCTCTTCAACCTGTAGCCTATCCAACCAGCTTCTGCGCTTAGCAGCTGTTTCAGTGCTCTAACTCAAATAGCTGCTAAGCGCATCAGTCAGCAGTCAAACCGAAAGCCCACCACTACCCCGCGCCATGTTCTAAAGGCAAAAACGGCCAGGTACGCTAGGCCGGCAAGCAAAAGCAAGCTGTCAGGCGGCTACGCGGTACTTCCGGTAACGCCCGTAACTGAACGCGGCCCCAATAGCCAACAAGACCAGCAGCTACGACGCCAGGGAGGCCACATGTTCCAAGGCAACTGAGAAAGAGGTTGTTTGCAGCAAGGTCCGCTCGACAATCCAGCCCAGAGCAGCCAACGCAGCACCCACAGCATCAACCACACGCACTACCAGGTAAAGTAGATGTACGGCTGAGCACGACT
This sequence comes from Hymenobacter sp., assembly GCF_036387835.1. Taxonomy (GTDB): domain Bacteria; phylum Bacteroidota; class Bacteroidia; order Cytophagales; family Hymenobacteraceae; genus Hymenobacter. Next base: position 61,457 of record NZ_DASVSY010000072.1, read on the forward strand.
GTTTCTCGACCTAGCCTAACCCAACACCAAACATCAAGCGTGCAGCTGCTCCATAATGGGCAAGGTGTACCGTTCGCCGCCGCTGAGCAGGTGCATGTGCAAGTCGCGGATCGAGAAAGGCTTGCCGGGTTCTACCTCGTGGATGTTGGTTTGCGTAACGCTCATGCCATCGAGCACCACGACCAAGCCGCTGCCAATCACTTCCAGCTCCCGCCCCTTGGTCACGACTACTGCCGTGTCTTCCTCCAGCCCCAGCCCGATGCACGACGGGTTGGTGGCAATAATCTGGGCCATGCGCACAATGCGGCCCCGCGCCACGAAGTGCGTATCAATGGCCACGTTGTGCAGAAATTCCAGTCCGGTGGTGATGTGAATTTCGTCTTTAAGCATGCCCGCGTTGTTGCGGCCCTGATAAATCATGGGCGTTGACATGGCGGCGGCGCCGGCGCTGGTGCCCGCAATAACAAAAGGCTCGTGCGTGTACCGCTCTTTGAGGCGGCGCTGGAAGGCAGTGCCCCCGAGCAGAACCGTAAGCCGAAGCTGGTCGCCCCCCGTAAACATAACGCCTCCGGCCTCGTTGAGCAGGCGCAGGCTGTTCTCGGAATCTACTTCCTCGCGGGTCCGAATATCAAGCACTTCCACCCGCGGGCAGCCCAGGTCGGTGAATACTTTTACGTAGTCCTGCGCCGCTTCGTCGGGCTCTTCGGAGGCAATGGGGAGCACCAGAATGTAGCCTTTGTCGCCGACTTCTTTAACCACCCGGCGTAGTATCATGTCGTCGGCCATGTCGCCTGCTTCTCCTTGCGAGAAATCTTTGCGCTCGTGGCCGCCAATCGATATTAAAGTTCCGAGTGGATGAGGACAGAGGGATTCTTGCGGGGCAGGGACAGGGGTGGTTTTTTTCTTGGAGGCGGGCATGAAATGGGAAAGTAAAGGATGAGAGGTTAAGACGCGAAATTTCACTTCGCCAGACGTTGAATGCGGGTTGCAAAGACCTGAACCGTGGGTGTTCAACGCGTCACGAAGCAGAGCTTCGCGTTACAGCTTCTACTGCTCGATTTTAGCTAAATCCTCGTTGGCGGGGCCGTCGAGGAGTCGGCCATAGGCATCGAAGCGGGAGCCGTGGCAGGGACAGTCCCAGCTGGTTTCCAAAGAGTTCCAATGCACGATGCAGTGCAGGTGCGGGCACACGGCCGAGCATTCGTGCACCTGGCCTTTGGGGTCACGATACACGGCCACTTTCAGGGGGCCGCGGCCAATTACGGCGCCAGTGCCGGGCGCAACATCGTCGGCGCTACTTACCTCGCCGCCGGTTAGTAGCTCGGTGTATTCGGCAGCTACATTTATGTTTTCCATCACGTACTCCTTCACCGATTCCAGTTTCAGGGTCACGCGGCCGGGGTCGTAGATCTTGGCCCAGGGGTTTTCGCGGTTTAGAATCAGGTCGGTCACAATCATGGGGCCGAGCGTGCCGTGGGTCATGCCGTGGCCCGAGTCGCCGGTGATGATGTACACATTATCGTCGTCGAGGGGGTTACGGCCGGCGTAGGCCAGCCCGTCCACCGGCTCCATCACCTGCCCCGACCACCGATAGTCGATGCGCTGAACCGACGGGAAGTTTTCGCGCGTCCAGTCTTCAAGGCACTGCAAATGGTCTTCGGGGTTGGGCTCCTGGCCGGTTTTATGGTCTTCGCCGCCCACTAGCAGCAGGTCGTAGTCGGTTTGGCCGCCGCGGGGGCCGGCGTCCACTTTTTGCAGCCGGATGTAGTGGTACGGGTCGGCAGTGTCCCAGTACAAGGCCGTCGTGACGGAGCCTTTGGGTACGCGGGCGCCCACCACGTAGGTGCGGTACGGGTGCTGCTTGGTGTGCATCACCACCCGGTCGTTGAAGGGCGTGTTGGTGGCAATTACCACGGCGTCGGCCTTCACCTCGTGGCCTTCAGTGGTCGTGACGCCGGCATTGCTGCCGCCCTTCACTTCGGAGGCGTGGGTGTTGGTGAAAATCTGACCGCCCTGCCGGGTAATGGCCTCGGCCAGCCCACTCAGGTATTTCAGAATATGAAACTGCCCCTGGTTGGGGAACACCAGGCATTCGCCGGTGGTGAAGCCTTGCGCCCCGGCATCAGGCAGGCGCTCCACATCCGTCAGGCCGGCGCGGTGGGCGGCTGCCAGCTCTTCGTCCAGCTCTTTCACCTTACCGTCTTTCGGCAAGTAGAGGTAGCCGTTGAGGCGCTCGAAGTCGCAGTCTATCTTTTCGCGCAACACAATCTCCTCGATCTTGTCGACGGCGCTGCGGTGGCTATCGGCGGCGAGACGGGCGCCTTCTTTGCCGAAGAGCTGTTCCAACGTGGTATACCGGTCGTCGAGGGCAAAGGAGAGGTGCGCCGTGGTGCGGCCCGATTCCCCGGAGGCTATTTCGCCGTCTTCCAACACCACTACTTTCTGGCCTTCACGCCCCAGCAAATAGGCCGTTGTCAGTCCCGCAATACCGGCTCCTACCACCACCACATCGGCAGTAACAGACTCGGTGAGCTTAGGAAATGCAGGCAGCGGGCCAGTAGTAGGAAACCACGATGTTTGGGTGGCGCCGGTAGTGCGGGCGGGGTTTAGTTGGGCCATAAATAGAAAGGTTAAGGAAGCCTTTCTTTACGCCCGCACCCAACGCTTAGTTAACGCCGAGCTTCCGCTGCGCGTGGTGAGATGGTGAAGTAGTGAACTTGTGAGTTTGCTGTTTAAGCGGCAGGAGTAGCGCGGCACCACGGCTTTTTCTACGCGTAGTACCTCTATCGTTGCTCACGGCCGCCCTATGTTGCTTTGCTCTAGAAGCCGTTCAATAAAGTGCCCCCACGCCGCTTAAACGTCAAACTCACAAACTCACAACTTCACCACCTCACCACTTCACCACTTCACCACCTAGTAAAGGATATCGTCTACCGGGGAGAGTTTGGGGGGGAGGTGGGTTTCGCCGAGCATCTCGCGCAGGTCGATTTCGATGGTGCGGCAGATGGCGGTCATGGGCACGTCGTTCATCTCGTTTTCGAAAGGATTTTCGCTGATGTGCCCCACGATTTCGATGGTGTTGAACACCCACGACACCAGCACCGAAAACGGTACCGTCAGCCAGAAATGTTCGTGCCCCATCTTCTCGAACTCTCCAATCAAACCCAATGGCAGCAGCGCGGCGAACAGCCACACAAAAACAAAGCTATAAAACGCGTACTGACGCGGAAAGGGCGTGTTTTTGATTCGCTCGCAGCCACCTTGCAGGTTGTTGAACTGCTCGATGCTGGTCATCATGTTCACATGCTGGAAGTCGTTGAGCAAACCCCGCTCCTCGCGCAACATGCGCAGGTCGGCGGCTTGCTGGCGCAGCAAGTGCGCGGGCGGGTTCTGCTTGCGCTGCATCGCCACCGACTCGGCCGGATCGAGGAAGGGGCCAACCTGCTGGTCCCACTGGTCGTTTTGGCGGCGCAGGTGCAGGCGCAGCGCGTTGCACCACGCTATTTGGCGATACACCAGGCGCCGGTGCCGCAAACTCAGCTCGGCTCGCGAGGCCGCCGGGGCTTCCACGCCCGGTCCATCTACCACCGAGGTTACAAACTCCAGCGCCTGCATCGACCAGGTCCGGCTGTAGTTAACTATGCCGCCCCAAAGCTGACGGGCCTCCCAGAATCGGTCGTACGAGCCGTTGTTTTTGAAGCCGATATAAAACGCCACCGCCGTACCCAAAGTAGCCACCGGCTGCCAAGGAATAGACAAGGCATGAAAGCCAATAGGCCCATAAATCAAGCAAATCAGCATTGAGTATGCCGTGAAAATGAGCACTGCTTTCCAGGAATACTTCCAGATGATGTGCCAGCGCAGATTGTTACGAACGTACATGCTTTGCTTGTTGAATGGGTGATTGTTGACTTGTTGATGGCTGGTTGTTGCTTGTTAAAGGTTTAATTGTTGAGTTGCCCAGTTGTTTTGACGCAAGTTTTAGATAATCAGCCATCCAACTATCGACCATTCAGCAATCAGCCCCTAACAACCATCCAACAATCAGCCATCAATCAGCCATCAATCCTCCATCTCTATTCCCATCAGCTGCATGAGCTGGCTGGCGTTGAAGGAGCGGCAAGGGCCGGGGGTGAGGTGGTAATCGAAATGAATCTGGCCGCCCGAGAAGGTGCTGTTGAAGCTGAAGTTGCGCACTTGCCCCGGCCACTCCTCTTCCAGCGCCGCCAACTCCAGGTCGTGGGTGCTGACCAAGCCCGCCGCCCGCCGCTGGTGCAGCTGCCGCAGCAAAGCTCGCGCCCCACGGTGCCGGTCCAAGGAGTTGGTACCCTTCAAAATCTCATCGAGCAGGTAGAAAACAGGCGGGGGCAAATCAGGTAATTCTGAATTAAGAATTCTGAATTCTGAATTATCCCTTCCTACTTCTTTACTGCTTGCTTTCAATTCAGAATTCCTAATTCCTAATTCAGAATTATCACTTAGGTCAAGGAGCAGGCGCAGGCGCTTAAGTTCGGCGTAGAAGGAGGAGGTGCTTTCGGCGAGGTTGTCTTGGGTGCGCATGGCGGTGAATACTTGCGCGGGGCTGAGGCGGAAGTGGCGGGCGCACACGACGCTACCAGCCAGGGCCAGCACCATATTCAGGCCCAACGTGCGCAGGAAAGTGCTTTTACCCGCCATGTTGGAACCCGTCACGACCACGGTTTGGGCCAGCCCCATCGTGTGAAAATCGTTGGTGATGCGCATGGTACTGAAGATAAGCGGGTGGCCGAGCGCCGTTGCTGTTACTTCCAGCAACTCGGAGCTTAGCTCCGGCACCACGTAGCCAGGGTTGGCAAACTGCCAGCCGGCCAGACTAACCAGCGCCTCTAGCTCCGCCTGCACTTCCAGCACCGTAGTCAACTCCGGACCTAGGCCGCGTTTCCAGCGCTCAAGCTGCCACACGGCGTGCATATCCCAGAGCAGCAAGCTGTTCAGCAGCAATGCGCCCAGCGGATGCTCGCGCCCCCGAAACAGCCCGGCTACGCTGGAAAGCTGCCCCAGCCGCTGCGTAGCCGCCGCCCCGTGGCTGGCGGCTTGCAGTGTGGTCAGCAGCTGTTGCAGCCGCGGCGCCTGCCAGTTGCGGTTGGTATCTTGCTCGAACAGCGCCAGTTGGGCCTGCGTGGCCCGCAGAGCATCGCGCATGGCCGTGGCCTGCTCGGCGTATTCGTTGCGCACGGTGGCCAGACGGCCGTTTAGCAAGCCTATCACCAGCTGCACGGCTACCAAGGCGTAGAAACCAAAATCAAGCAGCCAAGCCACTAGGCTGCCTAGTACCAGCAGCGGCAACAGGATCAGCAGCGGCTTCAGCCAGGGCTTACCGGCAAAAAAATCGGGGCGGGCCAGCCAGGCACTGAACTCGCGCGGGTCGGCTTGCTGGCGGGGGAAGTGCCGGGCCCGGGCCTGCCACTCCTGCAGCCAGGTTACGTCGGGAGCCAGCTCGGCAGTGGCTTGCTGGCGGGCCCGCACTTCGGTGGGTTTGGCCAGATGAAGCAGCCAGTTCGCCAGCCAGTCGTGCCCGAGGCGGGTGGTGGCGCGGTTGAGCAACTGAAACAACGAGTGCTCCCCGAACACATCGAGGTCGGCCGCGTACGGGTGCTGGGCGTCGAGGTAGCGCAGGCCGGGGTCGAAACCGGTGAGCTTGCCCGCCAGCCGGTCCAGCTCGTCCTGGTTGATGCGGGCCAGCAGCCGATGATGCTCGCGCTGGTAGCTAATGCCCCGGTGCCAGCGCACCAGCACCGCAAACAACACCCACACCCCCAGAATCAGGGCCACCCCCGGCGCAATATGCCCTTCCGCAAACAGCCACCAAGCGCCGGCTGCTCCGCCCGCAAACAGCAGCAGCCGCAACCACCCACCCAACTGATGCTGCCCGGCAAAATGCTTTTCGCGGTCTAGGTGAGTGGTTAGATTTTCAGTGAAAACCTCGGCGGGAGCAACAGTCAAGGGGCGAACAACAGAAGAAACAGGCACGGCAACAGCATCAGATGAAGCTACGAAGGTACGCAGCCGCGCCTGTGCACGGTACTAGCGCCGCCCCAACCGCCGCAACGGACTATCGAGTTTCAGGAAACGGGCCAACTCGGCGTGCGTGAATTCCACCTGAAAGTTACCAGTCAGTACCTTCCAGACAAGGTTTGAAAGACCATCATAGTTCACCGGATGGTCGCAGGTGAGCCCTGCCACCGATACGGTATACTCGTCGGTACTGCCTAAACTAAATTCCTGGCTGAGTACGCCCGCCACGTCTTCTGGTGCAAGAAAACCCTCCTGCGTGGGCACATATTTCTGTGTTATCTTTTGCAGCTTCTGCTGGCCCAGCTTCAAAAATTCGGGTACCAATTCAGGGCGAATTTCGTCAGCCAAAACTACTGGAAAGCCAGAGTTTAGGTCGATGGTCCGTGAGCGAATGTCGTACCAGACACTTGCTCCTATTCCTTCCACCGTAGTGCTAATGTTCAGCAAGCCATGATCATTATAAAGTTTACCATAATCCATTGCCTGCACGCCCGAATGCATTAGTTCTGGATCGTTCAGACGTTCACGCAATTCGGAAACAGGCTCTCCAACTATGCTCTCCAATGAAAACCACTGCGCCAGCAACTTCGTTACAGCAGCATCGGGCACAGTAGCTACTGGTAGGGTAAACACTTTGAAGTAGATTTTTGAGCTAACGCGGGCACGGTCGGCAGCCGGCGGCGCAGTACCCACAAGGCGTATAAGTTGAAACGGTAGATGTACAGTGCCAGCCGCGTTGTGCCAGGTTCCGGCTAAGGTGCGGCCGGGCTGCACACGGCCCACAAACCAGCCCGTAGCCGCAGTATCCAAATCAGTCGATTCGCGCAGCTTCAGCTCCCCATCAGCCGATACGCGCCCAGCCAAACGCAGCAGCCGACCGTTGCGCAAGTAATAATACTGACCAGTTAAGATGGAATCATAGCTGTTGAAACTGAGTTGCATCCGGACGCGGTATTTACCGCCTAAGGTACCTTCATAGCTTCCAACCAATTGCTGTGCCTGCCGCAATACAGAAGTTGATCTTAGCTGTGCAGAAGCAGTTGGAACGATAAACAACAAAGTCAGTACAGACTGCCAATAACCCCAATATCTTATTCTCATTCGATCTTCAATTTGCCAGACGTTCACCGCTCGAACCGCAGCGTGACAAACAAATTGCGGCCGGGGGCACTGATGCCGGAGGCAAACACGCGGTAGTTGGTGTCCAGAATATTTTCCAGGCCGGCTTGCAGGGCCCAGCTTGGAGTGAGCTGGTAGCTGGTGCGCAGGTTGAGCGTATACCAGCCCAGGGCCCCGGCCGGCGTGGCCTGCGGCAGGTTGTCTTCCCCGCTTGGGCTGTACTGCGCCACCGTTTTGCGGCCGTTGAAGAGCACCGAGCCTTCCGCCAGCACGCGGCGCAGCTGATACGTAAGCGCCGTCCGGCCATAAATCGGCGAAATGTGGTCGAGGGGTACGTCGGCGGTTCGGTCGCGGCCGTGAGTGTAGGTCAGGGTGCCATCGAAGCGCAGGTGAGCCGGCAAGGCCAGTTGGGCACGACTCGAAACGCCGTAGATGCGGGCCTCGCCGGTGTTGACGGTGGCCACGGTCTGATAGGTTCTGCCGTTGTACTGCGTGGTGGTTTGGCCATCGGGAGCCGCGAACGGACGTACCACCAGGGCGTTGCGCAAATTGGTATAGAAGCCCGTTACGGCCAGCATCAGCCGGTTTTCGATGTTTTCGGACAGCTCCGCCTCATAGTTCACGACCCGCTCGGGCTTCAGCGTTGGGTTCGGGATGATGAGGGTACCGATGGTTTGGCTGGTGCCGGTGGTCTGCTCGAAAGTCCGGCTCAGGTCGTCCACGTTGGGGTTGCGGAAGCCCGTAGCGACCAGCCCGCTTAGGCGCAGGCCGGCGGGCAGCAACGCCACCAGTCCCACATTGCCATCCAACGACGACGAGTTCTGCTTCACGGTGTTGTAGGGCGAATCGAAAAACTGCCGGTTGAAGGCGGCTTCCACTTGTACATTGCTGAAGCGCAACCCATCGGAAAGAATGAAATGGTCGGTTATTTCCCAACGGTGCGCGGCGTAAGCCCCCACGGTGCCGTAAGTCGAGCCGTTGGGGTAACGGGTGACAATGGGCCGCACCGCGCCGGTTGCCACGTTCACGCCTTCGCCAATGCTGCGAACTTTGTTGCGGGTTGCTTCGGCGCCGTAGCGCAGCTCGTGCTGACCCAGGTCTTTAAATAAATCCAGGTTGGCGCTTAGCACCCGCACTTTCTCAGTGTTTTCCTGGCGCTCAGCGGCATTGAAGTCGCGCACCAGGCGGCTCTCCTCGATGTCTTGCACAGCGGGCGTCAGGCGCAGCACGTCGTAGAGCTTGTTTTGGCGCGTCAGCTCCAGCTGGTAGCTGGCAAACAGGCGCTGCTGCGGGCCGTAGTCCCATTCGGCGTAGCGCAGGGCGCCGTTGCGGTAGGTTTGCAGGCGGTCGAAGCGCGGAATATCGGAGGTGGTGGAGAGTTGCAGGTTAAGCGTGTGGCGCTGATCAGCCCGCGGCTGAAACAGCACTTTCTGCACGACGTCCAGCTGGCGATAGCCGGTGAATTTTTGGCGGTTGGGGTAGTCGTTGGGTAGCACCACGTCTTTGCCGTCCTGCCGCTCCACGTACTCCTTCACTTCTCCGAAACCGGGGTACTTGTCCATACCGTTGCCACCTTTGCGCAGGTCATCGAAATCGGTAGCCGTGACGCTGGTAAGAAGGGCCCACCGCTGCCAACCGAGCGTCACGTCAGTATGCACCGTTTTCTCGCGGGCGGCGGTGGCGTAGCGCAGCAGGTTGTTGGTGTGCACCTGCAAGCCGGGCGTGCTGCTATCGGCTAGCTTGGGCTGCTTGGTGTAGAGGCTGATAACGCCGCCTAGCGCGTCGGAACCGTACATCACGGCCCCCGCTCCGCTCAGGATTTCCAGCCGCTCGAGCGAGTTGGCATCCACGGTCAGGATGTTTTGGAGGTGCCCGGCGCGGTAAATGGCATTGTTGAGTCGCACCCCGTCCACTACCAGCAGCACCTTGTTGGCCTCGAAGCCGCGCAGCACCGGCGACCCGCCGCCTAGCTGCGACTTCTGCACGAACACCCACCCGGAATTCTGCAGCGCATCGGCCGTGGTAGCCGGATTCAGCAGCTTGATCTGGCGGGCACTCAACACGTCGACTTGCTGCGGCAGATCTAGTTTTCGCTCACCCTGGATGCGGTTGGCCGACACAACCACTTCGTTTAAACCAACAATACGCGTGGTATCGGGCACGGCGGTTTGCGCGGCGGCAGGCAATGTGCAAAGCAGGCCAAAAAAGACAGGTAAAGTTTGCTTCATGAAGAGGAGATGAAGAAGAGCAAACTCAAAGTTACAAAATGGGCTCTGCACTGACTGAGCTTATTTAGCTGCTTTCAACCTGGAAAACACCCGTTTAGTTAGCTAACTCAAGTTGCGAGGTAGCTGCGTAGCGGCTTCAGGTTTGTAGAAAGGAAGTCAGGAAGAGGAACAGCGCCGCGTAGCGGTGCCAGGAACGCCGGCAAGTCTGGCACCGCTACGCGGCGCATAACGTCTTACGAATCTGAAACTACAAACCTGAAGCCGCTAGGCAGCTACCTCGCAACTTGAGTTAGCTATCCGTCCGCTGGCCAGTTTCCAGATCGATCTTTAAGCTGCAGTTTGCACCGCAACAGAACCTACCTTTCTACCCTTACTTCTACCCTACCGCCGCCACGCATTTCAACTCGATGGCAATTGGCGTAGGCAAGCAGTTTACCTCGACAGTGGTGCGGCAGGGCTGATTGCTTTGGAAATATTCGGCGTAGAGGCGGTTGTAGGCAGCAAAATCATCCTTCATATTGATTAGAAACACTGTCACGTCTACCAGGTCTTCCCAACGGGCGCCGGCCTCTTCCAAAATATAGCGCACATTCTGGAACACGGCGTGGCACTGGCGCTCGAAGTCGTAGCGGACGATGTTGCCAGCGGCATCGAGTTCCACACCGGGCACGGCTTGCTGACCACGCTGGCGCGGGCCTACGCCCGACAAAAACAGCAGGTTGCCCACCCGCCGAGCGTGCGGGTAGAGCCCCACCGGCTCGGGGGCGCGGCTGGAGTTGTGGGCAGTGGAAGCGGCCGATGCGCCCGCGGCGGAAGTAGTGTCAGGTGCCATACGCCAAAACTAGCCGATTTTCGGGCTTGGTAGCGGGCCACTGAACCACGCCCGCAACTGGTGCGGTTGTTGAGTTATCTTCGGAGCGTCCACTCTACTTCCTTGTTATTTGCTATGCAGCTTTTCCTTCGTCGTTTTGCCCTCGTAGCGGTACTGGCCTTGCCGGTTGCCGCGCCCGCCCTAGCCCAACAGAAATTGAAGGCTCCTAAGCCAGAACCCGAACAAATCTACGACGCGGTGGCGCAGCCAGCCGTGCCCGTAGGCGGCGTAGAAGCCTACGGGCAATACTTGGCCGACAATCAGCAATACCCCACCGCCGCCTTGCAGCGCGGGGCGGCTGGCACCGTAGAAGTTACGTTTGTGGTCGAGAAAACCGGCGTCATCTCCAACGTAGTGGCCAGCAAGCCCGTCGATCCGCTATTGGACGCCGAAGCGGTGCGGTTGATCAAAGGCGGCCCTAAGTGGACCCCGGCGCAGCACAAAGGACAGAAAGTGCGCCAGCGCGTCAGTGTTCCTATCGCCTTCCAGATACCGCTCGGCGCGGGTGGCCCCGCCCCGGCCACCGAACCTGCCACTACGCCGGGCGCCGCCCCAGCTGGTGCGCCTAAACCCGTTGGCACTACCAAGTCGGGGGCCACTGTTATTGCTCCCGATCAGCCGGCCCGGCCTGTGGGTGGCACGGAGGCGTTTTTCGAGTGGATTCAGAAAAACCAGCAGTACCCTACCCTGGCCCGGCAGCGCAAGATCGAGGGCCGCGTAATGGTGGAGTTTGTTATTCAGAAAGACGGCTCGCTCACCGATGCCAAGGTGGTGAAACCCCTCGGCTCGGGCCTCGACCAGGAAGCCCTGCGGCTAATCAAAGCGGCCCCCAAGTGGACGCCCGCCACCTACCAAGGACAACCCTTAAAGCAAAAGATGGTCTTGCCTGTTGTATTTCAATTGTAAGGTATTTGACCGACTTGTTCGTCATTCAATAAGTAGAGAGGTAAGTGCTTGGTGGAAGAAAGCTCGATTTGCACTTCGCAAAAAGGTATAAGTCCAGTAACTTGTTGCTTACGTCCAACTACTTAGACGCGTACCTGCCAGTTCTTTCTTTACAGAGTGAGACGGTCAGCGAGTGGAATCTGCCATTTGCCAACTGTTTTCAAGCGCTCTTTCCGCCTTCCCCATGCTTACTCTTCCGCTGCTTTCTGCTCCGCCCGTAGTTACCCAACCTACCGTCGAAGTCGATACCTTCCGCGTCTGGCCTTATCAAACCCGCTTTCTGCAGGCCGCCCAAAACATTGCCAACGGTATCTTCAACGTCCTCGACGACGAACTGGAACCGTTCACCATGCTGTTGGCCCTGCACGCTGGCTCGCCCACACCCGATTTTCCGCTGGTGCATCTGGAGCCCGCTAATCACGGCCTCGATACGCTGCACTTTACCAGTGCTGTTACCCGCGGCCGCGATATCGAGCGCCTTGTTCCCGTTCCGGTGGCCATCCGTGAGGAAGTAACTCCCGAGATGATAGACCGTCGGCAGGAAGCATTGGGGATCCGCACGGCTGTTCTGGACGTGTTCGATAAGCTCGACGAAAACACCATCTACCAGCACGTACCCGGCTGGCCCATTCGCATCAACGGCTATTTCGTGATGACGGTGCTGCGGGTGCGGCGTAAGGCCATGCGGGCCTATCCGTCGTTGCGCCCTCACCGCTTCTACACCGATGGCCGGCCGTTGGCGCCGTCGTTGTTGGCGGCGGCCATTTTTCGCTTCACCGAAGAATGCGTGAAGTCGTTGAGCGAGCCGGAGCCAGGCTCGGGCATGCTGATGCGCCCCCGCGAAACCGAGGAGCTTTTGCGCGCCGCCGGCAAAAGCCTGCTCGACACGCCGGCCCAGGCGCTCGGAGCCGAGCCCGGCGCGGCGCGGCTTTTCAACACGCTCAATACCATTTCCAGTCTGCGCTACGAAGGGGCCGGCGGCGTAGGCAAACTCATTATGGCCCGCCGCCACCACCCCAACGTGGAAGAGGTGTTTGCCCTTACCTGCCCCACCCCGCTCACCGACTACCGGGCCGTGCGTAAGCTCCTGGAAATGACCACGCCCGACGTCAGCCTGCTCTCCGACAGCGAAAACGTATATGCCCTCGGCCGCTTAGTAGGCGAGTACGACCCGGCTCGGGAAGATCTGTTCGTTATCAATTTCATCAACCACTACGCTTGGGAGTTTCAGCACGATGGGAAGGTGCTGATGCGCACGATTTACAGCCAGCCGAGCTTACCCCGCTCGCGCGTCAACCGCACCCGCTTCCGCAAGGACCTCAAGCGCACCTTCCACCTCACCGACCCGGCCAAAATCGAGCACCTGTGGGAAGTGGTGCTGGAAGCCAGCCGCCAAAAGCACGGCACCCTGATGGTTATCACCACCGAAGCTCTGGCCGAAGCCGACCGCCTGAAGTTGCAGTGTACGCTTATCGAGCCCGTCCCGCTCACGCCCCTCATCACCCGCCTCGTCACCTCCATCGACGGCGCCGTGCTCCTCGACCCGGAAGGTTATTGCTACTCTATCGGCGTGATTCTGGACGGCAAGGCCTCGGGCCGGGGCACCAGCACCCGTGGCGCCCGCTACAACTCGGCCATTCGCTACGTGGAAACGTCCCCCTACCCCTGCCTGGCCATCGTGGTCAGCGAAGACGGTATGGTGAATATTATCACCAAAGACCGGCTGGAAGAAGAGTAAGGCAGTGGTCAGCCCGCTTTGCCTAACTGATTTAACTGCCGCAATTCAGCGGCCTTAACGTATTTCAATTCCTGGTTACGCTCGCACAAGCTGGTTGCGTAGTAAGGTGCAACACTTTTTGGCTCGCCGCCTAGCAACGAAGCCTCCTGGCTCACCAGAAACGCGTACACCAGCTGCTCGGAGCCGATTTTGAACTGCTTGCCACAGGACGAGCTTTGGGTTTCAGTGGAGATAAGCACGGTAGAGCCGCTGAGCTGACCTTTTAGCTGCCGCGACACGGCAAACGTGTAGCGTAGCGTTTCGTGTTTGATGAGGCGCGTCCGCTGCTCTATCGGGCCCGTGTCTGAAACTCGCACAGTATCCGTCGTCACAACCGTTTCGACGCTTACCACTTGGCCCACGAATATGAGCGCGCCCTGCCGGTATGCCGCCGCAATTTTCTGCTTTTCCGAGCCACCGCCGCTAACACAGGAACATGCTCGTGCAGCTGACATTGGCAGCCAGATAGCCAAACACAGAAGTAAAATTGCTTTCATAACACGCTTTAGTCTTCGTGAAATTGTAGTTTGTAGCAGCATGTAAGCTACCTAACTTGGATTGCAGCTACTCCGCAACTTGCGTTATTTTACTTATTTAAGAATTACTAGCAAGCTCCGATACGCATAGTTACTTCCGTTGCAAGACAGACAGATGGTTCAAAACACAAGTTTTAACTGCCCTTCGCACTAGAATAAGCTGTGTCTGAAAAGTCATTTTTAGCATCTCCGCTTTAGGAAGGAACGTCATGCTGAGGCGCAGCCGAAGAATCTTGCGTGCTGACGTTGCAATACCATATAAGGTTAGTACGCCAGCGGAATGCTTGGGCAAGTGGAAGCCAGACAGAGCATGACGTTCTAGCGTTTGCAGACACAGCCTAGTAAAGACTATTGCTGCCGTCAACCTACTATGATAGTATAAATTCCGGCCACAGAGTAATGCAAAGTCAGCTTCTTGGCTGGTACCGGAGCAACCGCCTTTCCTTTAATGGCTGTCGGCAGAGCCAATAGACATAATCTTATAGGCCTATAATTAGATAAATATTTCTCTTTCTGCTATTTCATCGATAGGTTTAAATGTGAGCAGCCCTTACCGGCCTCTGTGTTCCGATCTTTCGTCCCTATCAGCTTTCTATGACAACAAACTTTACGCCTTCCAGCTGCCGCCCTCTACTTGTAGCCGCTATGCTGGCATTGCCCGGCTTGGCCGCGGCACAGTCTCAATCTGCGCCCTTGCGCAGCGCCTTGCAGCAGCTCAGCAGCCAGCGCACCAGGTTTGGGTTGAGCGCCACCGACGTAGCCGACCCGGCCGTCACCAGTTCATACACCGATGCCGGTTCCGACATTACGCACGTGTATTTGCGGCAGCGCTACCAAGGCATTGAAGTGTACGGGGCCGAAGCCGACATGCACCTCGACCGCACCGAGAAGGTGGTGAGCATGCACACGGCCTTCGTGCCCAATGTAGCCGCGCAGGCCCGTACGGCGGCCACCGTGCCTACGCTCACGCCGGTGCAAGCAGTAGCAGCGGCCGCCCGCGTGCTCAACCTGCCCGCCCCCGGCAACCTTGCCATAACCAAAGCCGGCACTCCGACCGAAGGCATAGTTTTCAATGAAGGCGGTATTTCGCTGGACCCCATTGCGGTTAAGCTGATGTACCAGGCCCGGCCAAGCGGGGAACTGGTACTGGTGTGGGACGTCACCATTGCTCCTAAAAGCGGGGAGCACTACTGGAACGTGCGCGTCAATGCCTCGACCGGCCAACTAGTCGATAAAACTGATTACACCATTTCGGAGCCGGTAGACTTCATGGAGCTGACGGAACGCTCGTTGGCTACGCCTACGTGGCCCCAGCAGCAGCCTGGCAGTGCCGCCGCCACGCCCAATAGCTACAACGTCTATCCTCTCACCATCGAAAGCCCCATCTACGGCAGCCGGCAACTGGTGGTGAATCCGGCCGACGCGACGTACTCGCCCTTTGGCTGGCACGATACCAACGGCATGGCGGGCCCCGAGTTCACCATCACCCGCGGCAACAACGTGCACGCCTACGAAGACCGCGCCGCCCGCAACGGCAACCCCGTCGGCTACAGCCCCGACGGCGGCACCGACCTTAGCTTCGATTTTCCCTTCGACCAAACTGCTGCTCCCCTCGTGTATCGGGATGCCGCCATTACCAACTTGTTTTACTGGAATAACTTGGTGCACGACGTGATGGCCTACAAGGGCTTCAACGAAGTGAGCGGCAACTTCCAGGTTACCAACTACAGCGGCACCGGCCTTGGCAACGACGACGTGCGGGCCGAAGCGCAGGACGGGGGCGGCACCAACAACGCCAACTTCTCGACCCCCGTCGATGGGGCGCGGCCCCGCATGCAGATGTACCTCTGGCCCGGCGGAGTTGGTAGTATTACGGCACCCGCCACCATTGCGGGCTCTTTGCCGATGCGCGGCACAGCGTACGGCCGTACGCTAACCGCCACGGGCCCTATCACGGGCAATGTGGTGCTAGCCAACGATGGCTCGGCCAATCCGCCGCGTAGCTGCAACCCCTTGCTCAACGCCGCAGCCATCAACGGCAATATTGCCTTGGTGTATCGGGGTGGTACCTGCTCTACGCCCGCCAAAATTCGCAATGCGCAAAACGCCGGGGCCCGGTTGGTGCTCATTGCCGATAGTATTCCGAACACGGCTATTGCCAACTACGGCGGCGCCGCCGATACGGTGGGTTTGCGCATTCCTTCGGTGGCTATTTCCAAAGCCGATGGCGACAAAATCAGAGGCGTGCTTACCTCCGGCAGCACGGTTACCGTCACCGTTAGCGGCATCACGCGCGACGGCGACTTCGACAATGGGGTGATTGCGCACGAGTACGGGCACGGCATCTCCAACCGCCTCACCGGCGGCCCGGCCAACTCGAGCTGCCTCGGCAACGCCGAGCAGATGGGCGAAGGCTGGAGCGACTTCTTCGGCCTGTGGATGACCACCAAGCCCGGCGACCAAGGCTTTACGCCCCGCGGCATTGGCAACTACGTAACCGGCGCAGCCACCGACGGCTACGGCATCCGCCCACAGCGCTACTCCACCGACTTTGCCGTCAACAACCAGACGTATGCCAACATTGGGGTGGCTCCTTACACGGCCGTACACGCCATTGGCTCAGTGTGGGCCGCTACGCTGTGGGATTTGAACTGGAAGCTGGTGGATCGGTACGGCTACAACCGCAACCTGAAAGCGGCCACCGGCGGCAACAACATCACCCTGAAGCTGGTGCTCGACGGCCTGAAGCTGCAAGTCTGCCGCCCTGGCTTCCTCGATGGCCGCGACGCCATCCTCAAAGCCGACTCGATCTATAACAACAAAGCCAACACCTACCTGATCTGGCAGGTGTTCGCCCGCCGTGGC
>NZ_DASVSY010000073.1:0-110914 GCF_036387835.1 Hymenobacter sp.
AAGAGAAAAGCCTTGCTCTTCTCCCGACCTCTTACCTAATAATGAAGCGCTTACGCCTCAATACTACGAGTTCATCACCTTGTTCTGCCGGTTGATGGACTCCAAGTGCACGGCTTCCAGATAGCTATGCACAAACTCCGGCGAGAGGCCCAAAGAATTGGCTTGGCGTAGGCTGCGGTCCAGAATTTCGCTGTAGCGGTTGGTTTGCAGAATGGTGATGTCGTTGTCTTTCTTGTACTGCCCGATTTGCTGCGCCACGCCCATACGGCGGCCGAGTAACTGCATGATTTCGGTGTCGAGCTGGTTGATTTGCTCGCGCAGACCGGCCAACGCGGTCTGAAATTCGCGCTGGTTGTCGGGCTCGTGGCGCCATACCAGGTGCTCCAGCATGTCCTTGAGGGCAGCGGCCGTTACTTGCTGCTTGGCGTCGCTCCAGGCATTGTCCGGGTCGGGGTGCGACTCCAACATGAGGCCGTCGAAATCGAGGTCGATGGACTGTTGGGCCACGGCGGCCAGCGTATCGCGGCGGCCGCAGATGTGGCTCGGGTCGCAGATGATGGGCAGCTCGGGCAGCCGGCGCTTCATTTCGATGGGCAAGTGCCACATCGGGGCGTTGCGGAAGTCGGTGTTGCCGTAGCTGGCGAAACCGCGGTGGATCAGGCCGAGGTCTTTCAGGCCGGCTTTGGCCAGGCGCTCCACGGCGCCCACCCACAACTCCAGCTCGGGGTGAATTGGGTTTTTCACGAGTACCGGAATATCCACACCGCGCAGCGCGTTGGCTATTTCCTGCACCGAAAACGGGTTGCCAGTGGTGCGGGCCCCCACCCACAGCACATCTACTTCAAAGGCCAGGCAATCTTCTACGTGCTTGGCCGTAGCCACTTCCACGGCTACCGGCAAACCGGTTACTTCTTTGGCTTTGCGCAGCCACGGCAGGCCCTTCGTGCCGATACCTTCGAACATGCCTGGCTTGGTGCGCGGCTTCCAGATGCCGGCGCGCAGCATATCTACCCGGCCCGTAGCAGCCAACTCGGTAGCCGATTGTAGCATTTGCTGCTCGGTTTCAGCGCTGCAGGGACCCGATATCAGGAGGGCCTTCTTGTGGATGTTCGCAGTTTTAGGCGCGAGGGCTGTTTGGTTCATGGTATTGAGGTGAATTTGCGAAGTTGTGAAGTTGTGTCTGTGTGGCGGAGGATTCTGGCTGCCGCGCTACGAAATAATTTTGCGAATGTGGTTGGCTTGTTCAATGGACTGCCGCAGCCCTTCGTAGTCCTCGTCGACTAGCAGGCGGCGCAGCTCCTGAAGCTGCCGCAGATGCTCGTCGAGCACGTCGAGCACGTTGGTGCGGTTCTGGCGGAAGATGGGCACCCACATGGCCGGGGAGCTTTTCGCCAGGCGCACCGTCGACTCGAAACCGCCGCTGGCCAAATCAAAGATACGCTGCTCTTCTTTTTCCTTCTTCAACACCGTGAGGGCCAAGGCAAAAGAAGTGATGTGCGAAATGTGCGAAACGTACGCCGCGTGCAGGTCGTGGTCGGCGGCATCGAGGTAGAGCAGGCGCATCGGCAAGGCCCGGAACAAGGTTTCCACCGTTTGTACCGCGTCCGGGTCGCTGCGGTGCGCGTCGCACACCACCAGGGTTTTGCCGGCAAACAAGTGCTGCACGGCCGCCTCTGGCCCCGAGTACTCGGTACCCGCCATGGGGTGAATGGCCACGAACCGCCCCCGGTGCGGGTGCCCGGCCACGGCAGCCAGCAGCTTTTCCTTGGTAGAACCCACATCTACCACCACTTGGCGGGCCGTGGCGGCGTCCAGCACCTGCGGCAACACGCCGAGCATGGCGTCCATGGGCACGGCGACTACCACCAAATCGGCGGCGGCTACGGCGGCGGCCAGGTCGGTTTCGATTTCGTCGATCAGGTTGAGCTCCAACGCCCGCCGGGCGTTTTCAGGATTGGCTTCCACGCCAATAAAGCGGGTAGCCAGGCCCTGCTGCCGCAAGCTCAGCGCCAGAGAGCCCCCAATCAGCCCGATTCCAATTACCGTTACTGTGGTCATACGCTGTAGGAGGATGCTTATGATGAATTAGATAAAGAAGCCGTCCGTCATGCTGAGCGAAGCCGAAGCATCTCACTAGCGTAGCATATACTCTTGGAATGTCAGCACGCGAGATGCTTCGACTTCGCTCAGCATGAGGGACGACTTTCTAAACTGAAGACAATGCGCTCCACCGCCTTCCGCAGCACCGCTTCGCTCTGGCAAAGACTCACCCGGATAAAGCCGTTGCCGTTGCTGCCGAAGATGCCGCCGGGCGTTAGGAACACGCGGGCTTCTCGGAGCAGCTCGTCGCTGAGGGCGTACCCGTCGGCGTAGGTGGGTGGCACGGCGGCCCACACGAACAGGCCGGTTTGCGCGGGGTCGGGCTGGCAGCCGAGGGTGTGCAGCAGCTCGAACACCACGGCGCGACGGGCGCGGTACACGGCGTTTAGCTCCGCAAACCACTCCGGGCCTAGCGCCAGCGCCGCTACGGCCGCCTGCTGCACCGGCAGAAACATGCCCGAGTCCATGTTGCTCTTGAAGCGCAGCACCTCCCGCAGCCAGTCGGCACGGCCGGCCAGCAAACCCACGCGCCAGCCAGCCATGTTGTGCGACTTGCTGAGCGAGTTCAACTCCAGGGCCACTTCCCGCGCCCCCGGCACCGCCAGCAAGCTCATGGGCGCATCATTGAGAATGAAGCTGTACGGGTTGTCGTGAATCAGCATAATCTGGTGCTGCTGCGCAAAGGCCACCAACCGGACCAGAAACGCCGCGTCGGCGCGGGTGCCGGTGGGCATGTGCGGGTAGTTGACCAGCATCATCTTCACGCCGGTCAAATCTGACTCAGCCAGGGCGTCGAGGTCGGGGAGCCAGCCGGCGGCTTCGGTGAGATGGTACTCGCGAATTTCGGCCCCGCAGATTTCCGCTACGGCGCGGTAAGTGGGGTAGCCAGGGTTGGGAATCAGCACCACGTCGCCGGCTTCCAGGAACGTCATGCCGATGTGCATCAAGCCTTCCTTCGAGCCGAGCAGCGGCAGCACTTCGGTGGCCGGGTCGAGGGCCACGCCGTAAGCGCGGGCGTACCACTCGGCCACGGCGGCGCGCAGGGCCGGGATGCCCTGGTAGCTCTGGTAGCCGTGGGTGGTTGGCAGCGCCGCCGACGCCGTCAGAGCGGCCGTCACGCTCGGATGCGGCGGTAAATCGGGGCTGCCGATGCCGAGGTTGATGATGTCGGCGCCGGCTTGGTTGAGGGCCGCAATTTCGCGCAGCTTCTGCGAGAAGTAGTATTCCCCGGTATTCGCTAGACGCTGAGCAGTTGAGACGTGCATGTTGGTTTTTGGTTGAATGTTTTTGGTTTTTGGCTGCCTGTTTTCTCTTCCTACTTGCTGGCAATCAACCGTAAGAGGCCAAAAACCAAAAACAAACAACCAAAAACCAGTCAGTAGTATTCGCCGCGCTGGTAGGCGCCGAGCACTTGCAGTTCGTCGGTTATCAAGGTCAGTTCTTGCAGCAGTTCCGGCAGCTGGGCGGCTTCGTCGAACTCGACATCGGCGTGGAAGTAGTACTGCCAGGTGCGTCCTGGCCGGGGGCATGACTGGAGCTTGGAGAGGTTGAAGCCGTGGCCGGCTATGCAGGTAAGCACGCGGGCCAGGCTACCGCGCTGGTGGTCGGTGTGGAAATAGAGGGAAGCTTTGTTGGCCGTATTGATGGACCGCTCGGGGTCTTGGCGTTCCAGCACCAGAAAGCGAGTGTAGTTTTCTGGGTCGGCGTGAATGTCAGGGGCCAGCACTTCCAGGCCGTAGAGGCGGGCGGCCGCTTCCCCGGCCACGGCCGCAATACCAATCTGGCTGTGCTCGCGCAAGTGCCGGGCACTGAGGGCGGTATCTACGGTTTCCACGAGCTGCCAGGGGTGCAGGGCCAGAAAATCGGCGCACTGCAGCAGCGCCACGGGGTGCGAGTGCACTTCCCGAATATCGGCTAGCTCTTGCCCCGGCAAGGCCAACAGATGCTGCCGGATGCGCAGGTAAATTTCGCCGGTTATCTGCACGGCCGAGCGCTGCAACAAGCTGTAGTTGGGCAGGATGCTGCCAGCAATGGAGTTTTCAATAGCCATCAGTCCCACTTCGGCCGCACCGCTGGTTACTTGCCATACCACTTCCCCAAAAGTGGCGCAGGGCGCAATAGCAGGGTTAGGACCGAAAT
The DNA here is from genome assembly GCF_036387835.1 of Hymenobacter sp. Classification (GTDB taxonomy): domain Bacteria; phylum Bacteroidota; class Bacteroidia; order Cytophagales; family Hymenobacteraceae; genus Hymenobacter. Next base: position 4,240 of record NZ_DASVSY010000073.1, read on the forward strand.
AGTGGCGGGCCGCTAGCTCGTGAAAGCTGCCCGCGTACCCCTGAATAGCAATGGCGGAAGAAGACATTAGGAGGTGATGAAGTGACAGGTGAGGCGGTAACAGGTACTGAGGTGGCTTGAAAACTGGTCGTGAGGCGTCTGATTACTTGATATCAACTACTCGGCACTGCACTGAGGGCATGAAAAAGGGCTCCGGTGTGCGGGGCCCTGAGTTTGCGGTGGTGCGGAGCGGTAGGTCAGCAGCGGCAAAAACGGGCCTGGTTCTTCGAGTAAAAGAACGGGTAATAGAAGAAGGTAAAAAGGGCGGCGAAGTGGCGCATGAAGAGAATAGGCGTAAAAAAAGCGCCTCTCGGGGTCGAGAGGCGCTGGAGTTTTCAGTTGAAAAGGCTACACGGCGGCTACTCGACTACGCGGAGGCGTAGAAGTAATAAAAGCCAAAAAAGTAGCGTTTCTGTGACATGGAGAAGTAGCTTAACGGTGGCAAGGTGAAGAAAGATTTTCAGAAAATCAATGATTTACCTTCTTCATTTTGTCAACTGGTACCGCCCCGAGTTTCGTATACCTTACTACTACCCTACCACCTATGCAACATCGTTTCCTCTTTTTCTTGCTTCTGCCCCTGAGTTTGGCGCAGGCAGCCGCCGCCCAAACTCCTCCTGACGCCGCCCCACCCAAGTCGGCGGCGGCAGCTAAATCCACTGCCGCCAAAACAAAATCGACCACCGCGCCAACCAAAGCTCCTACTACCCAAACCAAGGCAACGGCTGAAGCAGAGGTGCTGGAAAAAGCATCGCGGCTGATGCTAGACCGAAAATACGAGTCGGCCTACAAAGTTCTCAACCGCTTCGACCCCAAGCACCGCCGGCCGGCTGTGGTGCTTAAGAAAATGGAGTTGGCAATCAACTACAACCTGCGCAGCCGCGAGTACGAGGCGTTTGGGTTTCGCGACTTAGAGCCCCTCGAACGGCTTGATTCTTTGCGGGTCCGCTACAGCCGCGCCGCCATACCCTACAACTTCCCGATAGAGCGTACGCTGCTGAGCTTGAAAAAGCAGTACCCCACCAACTACAAAATAAGCCGGGCCCTGGGCGACTATTACTACCAAGTGCTGCAGTGCGATTGCGCTGAAGCCGAGAAGCCGCCCAAAACGCTGATGTCGCTGGTAGCGAGCAACTACAGCACGGCCAATGACCACGGCCTTGGCGACTTCACGTCTTATTATGCGCTCGGTTACGTGAACATGCTGCGGAATCGGTTTGCCCAGAGCGTTGCGCCCTTCAAACGGGCCATCAAGCTGCGCCCCAATTATGCGTGGACTCATTTCCACTTGGCTTACAGCTACAACGAACTCAAGCAGCTGGCAAAGGCCGGCGAAGAAGCCCGTGCGGCGGCTCGCTACTTCAACGACGACCCGCAGATGAAGAGCGACGCCCTTTATATGGTGGAAGACATAGAACGGCGCCTCGCCGCTGCTACCCCGCGCAACGCCAAAGCCAGTACGGAAAAGACCGTGAAGAAGCAGTAGCTCCGCCACGAAGAGGCAGGCCCTTTCTATATACTTGAATCAGTCTAGGAGTTCTGTTAAACTTCTCAGTCCGTCATACTAAGCTTGCCGAAGCATCTCGCGTGCTTGGTTGAGTTTACCACCCTTGCGAAATACTTCGGCAAGCAGCCGCTATACCAGGTATGATGGGTGGGTATCTTCCCAAGCAGCTTGGCCTTCTACCTTACTAGAGTGAAAAAGAGCCGCAAGTTATTGCGGCTCTTTTTTTGGCTATTCATAACCACTACAGCCTGCTTTCATCCGACGAGGTTACTTTTCATATTCAGGATACTAAAGGCTCAGACCCGGTTCGGTTAAAGACCCTGACCTTGGCATCACGGAATTGGCACGGTTTTGTAATTGCATATCACAACACCGGCTTTTCTGCAACGCGCAACGCAATCCGGTTCACAATCTTTCCTTTCCTGACTATGAATACGAAGCGACTTTTCGGCCGCCTGGCCGCGGCTACCCTTTTATTTTCCGCCTTCCCCCTCTCCGCGCAGGCTCAGATTCAACCCCACCGCGTACCGGCTTACACTGGCAAGTACACTGGCAAAGCGCAGGCCCGCTCGGTATACTCCCCCAAATCAACTAGCTCCGCCCTTGGCCCGCAGTTCGGCATTAGGGCCGGCGTAAACGTGTCCGACTGGTCGGGCGACGCGGTGCGGAGCGTGCTGGACGTAGCTGACTTTTCCAGCGGCGCCGTTACCAAGGAAATGAAACCCGGCTTCCACGTAGGGTTTTACGCCACGCTGCCACTAGGCCCGAGCTTCGCCATTGAGCCCGGCATCAGCTACTCCGAGAAAGGCACTAAGCTGGTCGGCACCGTCCCGTTTGAGTTGCTCGACTTTGTGAATGCCCGCGTAACGGCTACCTCCCGCATGGCTTATATTGATGTGCCGGTGCTGGCCAAAGCCTACATCACGCCCGGTTTCTACCTATTCGCCGGCCCACAAGCCTCCTTCCTCGTCAGCAACAAAGCCCGCGTAGAAGCCAGTGCCCTCGGCTTCTCGGCCTACAAGCAAGACTTCGACATCAAAGACCAGTTCCGCCCTGTCGACTTCGGTGTAGTAGGTGGCATCGGCTACCATTCTACCAGCGGCCTCGGCATCAGCGCCGGCTACGACTACGGCCTCTCGTCGTTAGATAAAAATAACCGCTTCGACTCTTATAACAGAGTGATTAAAGCGTCGGTGAACTACTCGTTTTAAGTTAGCTAACTCAAGATGCGAGGTAGCCGCGTAGCGGCTTCAGGTTTGTAGAAACTAGCGCCTTACGTGGTGAAGCGCCGCGTAGCGGTGCCAGAAACGCCCACTAGTCTGGCACCGCTACGCGGCGCATACCGACTTACGGGTCTACAACTACAAACCTGAAGCCGCTACGCGGCCACTTCGCAACTTGAGTTAGCTAGTAGTTGGCTGCCCGTTGATCTTCAAGTAGCTGACAGAACAGGCGCCGGTACCCGAAGACGCACGACGCAGTGTGTTTTCGGTACCGGCGTCTGTTGTTTTTGTAGCGCGGAAGCCACAGGAAATCTGTTCCGCGCTACAAAACCTAGTCTAATTGGCCCCACTGCCGGAGCGGCTGGTGTTTTCCTGGCTGTTAGGGGTGCGGCTACTGGTCCGAGCTTGGTTGTTGCCGAAGTTGTAGGTGAGCTGTAAGCGGAGCAGGCGGTTGGTTCCGCGGCTTTGGTTGAAGGCCTGCAATTCCGGCGAGTTGATGCGGACGTTGTAGCGATACAAATCGAACGGGTCGCTGAGGTTGAGCTTGAGCGTGCCGCGCTTTTGAGCAAAGGTTTTGCGCACCCCGAAATTCACTTGCGTGGCCGGGCGGCTACGCTCGAAGGCGCCCATATTGTAACCAGAGTTGGCGTCGGCGGCAACTTCCAGCACTACCTCTTTCGGTAGCGTGAAGCTGGCAGCCACCTCGCCCCCGAAGGCGTTGGTATCGAAAGCAATGTAGTTGGTTACGACCTGGTTTTGGTACACTTGGCGGGTATACCAATAGCTGATGTCCAGGTGCAGCCAGCGGGCGGGGTCGAGTGGCACGGTGCCGTTGAGGTTATACCAGGCCACCCGGCGCGGACGGGTGTTCACGAAGGTGGTCTGCAGTAGCGTTTCGCCGGGGATGGTAGTGGCATCGAGGGTGTAGAAGGCCGAGAAAAGCACGGCCGCTTGGTTGTAGGAGAAGGTGGTGACGATGGCATCTTTCCAGACGTGGCGCAACGAGAAGCTGTTGGTGATGTAGGGGCGCAGCTGCGGATTGCCCTGGAAATACTCTAGCCGGCTGGTAAAGCGCTGAAACGGGCTAAACTGCTGGTAGTTTGGCCGGTCGATGCGGCGGCTGTAGGCCAGGGTAAGCTGCTGATGCGCACCAAGCGAGCGGGCAACCGAAGCGGACGGAAAGGCATTGAGGTAGCTACGCCGCACCACAGCCTGCGCCTGCTGGTTGTAGCCAGTGGCAGAGGTTTGCTCGGCTCGCAAACCAGCTTGCAGCTTGTACGTGTGCCAGTTACCGCTCCATTGGGCGTAGGCGGCACTAATGATTTCGCGGAAACGGAAATAGTTTTTCCGCAACTGTCCGCCCACAAAGTCGCTGCCGAAGGTGTTGCGGTTGTTGGTTAGGCTGACTTGCGCGCCTAGCTCCCACCGCTGCCCGTGCGGCGCCGGGTGCACGTAGTCCAGCTTGCCGGTGTAAATCGGGTTCAGGTAGGGGTTGTTGATTTGGTTGGTGGTTAACACTGCTTCGGCAGGGGCCGCCAGCGGGTAGGCGCGGTAGGCAAACGCGGAGCGCAAGGTGTTGCTGACCCGCGCGCCATCCAGGGCCACGGTTAGTTGCCGCCCGAGCGTATCGAAGCGGTGCTCAAATTGGCCCCCGACTGTGAGGTAGCGTTGGCGGCTGACGCGGGTGTAGTCGGTGTCGAGGCCGGTGCTGTCGGTGGGGCGCAGGAGGTGCTGCGTGAGCTGCTGGTTGTACTGGTCGTGGCTCCAGGTGTGTTGGGCTTGCACGCTCAGGGTTGAGCGTGGGGTTAGGTACCATTCGGTGTTGGCGGTGAGCTGTTGCGTTTCGAGTTGGCCGCGGCTGCGCCCCAAGTTGGTACGCTGCTCGGTGGCCTGGCCGGTTTCGTCGAGCAAGGTTTGGGTGCGGCGCTGCTCGCCTATGGTCTGCACGTAGTTATTGGCAGTTGATACATAGACACTGACCCGCTGGCTTCGCCGGCTGAAGGTGAAGCTTTCGTTGTGCCGTGGGGTGCTGCCGAAGCCCCGGAAGTAGCCGTAGGCGCCGCCTGCCTGCACAGTGTACAGGGCGCCGTACTGCTGCGCCTTTTTAGTGCGGATATTCAGGATACCGCCCGTACCCGCCGCTTCGTAGCGCGCCGAGGGATTTTGGATGACTTCGATGGTGGCTATTTCGTCGCTGCGCATGGCTTTGAGTTGCTGCGCAAGTTGCTCGGGCGTAAGGTGCGTAGGTCGGCCGTCGAGCATAATCAGCGGCGCTTGGTTGCGGAGCGTTACTTGCTCGGTGTTGCGGTCAACCAAGACGCCGGGCACTTTGGCAAGTACCTCCAGGCCATTGAGTCCGGCGTGGGTGGCACTGGCCGCCACGTTCATAATCAGCTTGTCGCCCTCCACCTGCATCAGCGGCGGCCGCCCTTCCACTACCACTTCCTTCAGCGTGTTCTTGCTCTGCAACAGCATCATAGGTGCCAAGGCTACCACCGGCTGCGTGGTTGAAAGCGTGAGGGATTTTCTGATTTTCTGATAGCCGACCACCGAAATCAGCAATGCGTAGGGCCGCAAAGGCAAGTTTTGCAGCGCAAACCGTCCGAGCGTATCGGTGGTTGTGTTCGCCAGCAAAACCGAGTCGGTGGTACTGAGCAGCAATACGTTGGCGAAAGGCATGGCTTGCTGGTGCTCGTCGTGGAGAAGGCCAGTCAGGCGGCCAGTTTGGGCCCGCAGCAGATGGGGCAGCAGCAACAGCGGCAGAAGCAGAGAATAGAGGCGAGCCATAACGAGCGAATCAGATTAGAGGCCCCAAGATGGAAACGGCGGGCAGCTCCCTAAACTCTGTTCGTCAAGCACTTCTCGCTTCTCGACCAAGCCCTGCCAGTTGCTAATCCCGCTCCTTGTTTTCGACCAACGCCCCCAAATTCTCGACCTTAGCCGTAGGCTTCCTGGCCCGCGGGTTGTTCCTTCGGGCATACCAAGCAGCTATCCTATGAGAGTCTGTCATTCCGACGCAGGAGGAATCTGGCTAAAGTTGTTGAACGGCTTCACTCAGATTCCTCCTGCGTCGGAATGACAGACTCTCATAGGATAGGCTCTAAGCTCCGTCCCGTGACCATCCGCCAACTCATTGAACTCTATAACCGCCAGCCGGCCCTACGCGTAGCCGGGCACGGGCTGTTTTGGGCGCTGCTGTGGCTATTCACCGAAAACCCCGACACGCCTTTGACCCTCGGTTCACGCCTACTAGAATGGGGTTACTCTTTGGCGGCGTTTTACCTGTTGTTCTATTGGGTGGTGCCACGGCTGTGGTTCCGGCGGCGCTACGTGTTGGTGGCCGTGGTGCTGCTAGGTTTGATACTAGGCAGCGGCGAGGTAATGTATTGGCTGGAAAAGCTTAACAACCCGGACACCGACTATGCCTTCGTTACCACCTTCGATAAGGTAGGGGTACTTACTATTTTTCAGTCGGGGCGGTACTTTTTTTACGCAGCCTTCAACGGGCTACTTGGTAATATAGTAGGGCCGGGCGTGGTCAAGGTTGCCAAGATGCTCTACGAGCGGCAAATCAGTCGGCACCGCACCGAGCAGCTTACCCGCCGCTTACAGCTCGAGGTACTGCTGAGTCAGGTTAGCCCGCACTTCCTCTTCAATACCCTCAACAACCTCTACGGCTTGGTTTTGCAGGCCGACCCGCGCGCCCGCACCATCACCCACCAGTTGGCGGCCCTCATGCGTTACACCGACGAGCTAGCCGGGCGCGAATGGGTAACGCTGCGCGAGGAAATCAACTTCATCGAGGACTTTCTGGCGTTGGCCCGGCTGCGCTATGGCCAGCAGGCTACTATTGAAAGCCATTGGGACTTGGGGCCCGACGCCGTGGCACTGCCGCCGCTGCTCTTGCTGCCGCTGGTTGAAAACGCCTTCAAACACGGCCTCAGCCAAGCCCTTGGGGCGGCGTGGGTGCGGGTGGAAGCGCGCGTAACAGTCAGTGCCATCGAGCTACGAGTAGCCAACAGCCAACTGGCCACACCTGTCCCAACCGTTTCGCAGCCGGGAGGCCTTGGCTTGACTACCATGCGGGAGCGGCTACACTTGCTCTACCCCGGCCCGTCGCCCCTGGTGCTGCACGCCACCCCTACCACCTTCGTTGCTACGTTGCAGCTTCCGCTACGCGCTGCGCCGCGCCAAGTCGTTTCTAGCTTCAGTTCTCCTACCATAGCCAGCGCCCGATGTCTTTAAGGTATTTGCCCCGCGCAGTGGGTTGGGTTGGCGAAACTCTGTTTTGGGTGGCCTTTTATTTCACCGTCCACTTCACTCTCAACGAAGACCCGCTCTCGTTCTGGTTGCCGGTGAAGTTTATGCTGGCTGTGCCTGAAACGCTTTTTTGCATGGGCGCAGTATATAGTTTCCGGTGGCTGTTCACCGAACCCTTGGACATGCCTATTAACCGGGTGCTGCTGTTTGGACTGGTGACGCTGGTGCTGCAACACGTGGTGTACTACTACGCCAGCCAGGCCGTGCAACCCTACGCGCCCGTGTTGTCGGCGGCTTACCGGCGGTGGAATTTCTTTATGGCTGGCAACGGGCCGTTTTTCTTCCTGAAGAACCTGCATTACCTGGTCACGGTCAGTTCTTTTCTCTACTTCTCGATGGTGTGCCTGCCCATCGGGTTGTTTCTGCTGCGCGATACAGTTCTGGAAAACCGACGCCTGGCCGCCGCCCAACAGCAGCAGCTGACGTGGGAGCTGCAATCCGTTCGAAGCCGTCTGAATCCAGAGTTTTTCCAGCAAACACTAACCCAAGTCGCCCACCTGCTCAACCAGCAGCAAGAGGCCACTGCCGCCGAAGTCACGCTAAAGCTGGCGCAGCTCCTGCGGCACACGCTTTACGAAAACCGTGGCACCTACGTACCGCTACAGCGCGAGCTAGATGCCTACCTCGACTATATGCAGCTGCAAGAGTTGCGCTTGCAGGACAAGGTGGACGTAACGCTGCGCCTCACCGTCGAAAACAGCCAGAACGCGCACATCCTGGCGGGCGTCCTGCTACCCCTGACCGAGCAGTTCCTGCCTTTGGCCGCCACCTACAGCGAGATAGAAGTACGGGTGCGCAACCATCAGCTTTCCTTGCACCTAAGTGCCGATGTGCTGCCAGACTTACTTGTCTCTCCTGAATTCAGTTTGATACAAAGGCATTTAGCGCATCATACTGAAGCTGCGCACCAGTTACGGTATACACAGCAAGGCAACACCTTTTCGCTCCAACTCGAACTACCATTACAGGCTGCTGCGCTAGCAGCCGTTAGCTAGTAGGGCACCCCAACGCCATTACGTTCTGGAGGGGTGGGGACCCAACTTATTTTCTACTTATGTCCTTGATTCGCTGCTTACTGCTTGACGACGAACCCATTGCCCGCCAAGTACTGCGCACCTACGCCGAGCGGCTACCCTTTCTGCAGGTAGCAGGGGAATGCGCCAACGCGCTGGAAGCCTACGAGTTTCTGCGGCAGCACGAAGTGGACCTGATTTTCTGTGACATCGAAATGCCGCAAATTTCCGGCCTCGACTTCCTCAAGGCCTTGCCCCACCGCCCCCTGGTAGTTTTGACTACCGCCTACGAGCAATACGCTTTGGCCGGCTTCGAACTCGACGTGGTGGACTACCTACTCAAACCCGCCGCCTTCGACCGTTTTTGGCGGGCCATCGAGAAAGTGAAAGACCGCCTGGCCCTGCGGCAGCTGAAAGCCGCGCCCGCCACTGCGCCCGCCTCTGCTCCTCCTGAAGCCAAGCCAACGCCCGCAGCCGACGACTTCATCATGATAAAGGAAAATGGCAACCTGGTAAAAGTGGCGCTACCCGCTATCCGCTACATCGAAGCCATGAAAGACTACGTGAAGATATTCACCGCGGAGCGTCGCTTGGTAGCCTACCTAACCATGAAGAAACTGGAGGAAACCCTACCCGCCGCGCAGTTCACGCGCGTGCACAAGTCCTACATCGTGCGCAACGACGGCATCGAAACCCTGCAAGGCAACATGCTGGAACTGAAGTCTAAGGTGCAAATTCCGGTAGGTGTACAGTTCCGGGAGGCGGTGTTGCGCGTGCTGCACGAGCACCTGGTAAGGCGGTAGCAGCGGGGTCGCACAACTATCGTCCAACGATGCGTGAAACGCTGCATCGTGTTGCAGCAGAAAGGCCTCACCAAGAGCTGATGAGGCCTTTTCACACTACCAAAGGTCAGGCTGGGTAACGGGTAATGTACATCCGGTAGTCTGCAACCAGCCGGAACTCCCGTCGCAATAGGTGAGTGAAAGTCCCAGCCTGACCCAATATCTTGTTTGTTTCTCTTTAGCGGGAGCCGTAGCCGTTTATATTTGGTTGCAACCCGTCTGCAATTTCAACTAAACGTACCAACTCGGCGCGGTAGCCTTCTGCATCTTTCCCTCGTGCCGCATTCGCCAGCTTGGCGGTGCTCTCGAAAGTAGCAGTGCCCCTGTAACTTGACTCGCGCAACAGCATTCCAAACTGAGTTACAGCAGTAGCGAAACGTAAGTTTTCAGAAGCTCGTTCCAGCGGCGCTGCTGGCCCGCGCAAGGTGCGCTCAAATAGCTTGCTGGTGTTGCCCTGCGGCTCCTTATAACGCAGCTTTACTGTCAATACGTCGGCGGAAGCCGAAGCGGATTTATCGGCAGCCACATTGGGCTGATACTTCAGTGGGTCGATGGCAGCAGGGGCACCCACGGGCACCACTTCGTAGAGGGCCGTGACGGTGTGGCCGGCACCCATTTCGCCGGCGTCTTTGCGGTCGTTGTTGAAGTCTTCGGCGGCCAGGGTGCGGTTTTCGTAGCCAATGAGGCGGTACTCGCGCACCCGGGCAGGATTAAATTCCACTTGCAGCTTCACGTCTTTGGCCAGCGTGAAGAGCGTGCCGCCGAACTGCCGCACCAGCACCCGTCGGGCCTCGTCGAGGTTGTCGAGGTAAGCGTAGTTGCCGTTGCCTTTATCGGCCAGCAGCTCCATTTTCTTGTCTTGATAATTGCCCTGGCCCACGCCGAGCACGGTCAGGAATACGCCCGACTCCCGCTCCTGCTCTACTAGGTGCTCCATGGCATCGTCGCTTTGCTCGCCCACGTTGAAGTCGCCATCAGTAGCCAGCACCACCCGGTTGTTGCCGTCCTTGCGGAAATTCTCGCGGGCCACCTGATAGGCCAGCCGGAGGCCGGCCCCGCCGGCCGTGGAGCCACCCGCCTGCAGGTTATCGATGGCTCGTAGAATCTCGCCGCGTTTGTTGCCAGCGGTGGGTGGCAGCACCAGTCCGGCGGCCCCGGCGTACACCACCAAGGCTACTTTGTCCTGAGGCCGCAACTCCTTCACCAGCAGCCGTAAGCCGGCCTGCACCAGCGGCAGCCGGTCGTCGCCTTCCATTGAGCCCGAAACATCCACTAGGAACACGAGGTTGGCAGGCGGCAGCTTATCGGCGTTTACTTGTTTGCCCTGCAAGCCCACGTGCACCAGCTGATGCGCCGGGTTCCAGGGGCAAGCGGCCAGCTCAGTGGTCACGGAAAACGGCTCGGGGCCGGTGGGCTGCGGATAGTCGTAATGGAAATAGTTGAGCATCTCTTCGATGCGCACGGCATCGGGCGGCGGGAGCTGGCCCTGGTTGAGGAAGCGGCGCACGTTGCTGTAGCTGGCCGCGTCTACGTCGATGCTGAAGGTGCTGAGCGGGTCTTTCTGCGTGCTATGAAATCGGTCTTCCTTGACGTGGGCATACGATTCGCCCGCACCGGGTTCGGGGCGCGGCGCCACGGGGAAGTAGGGCCGGCCTGGCAGCGCACTCGCACCGCGGATGCGTATTCCCGCTGCCGATGCTGCCGATGGTGTTGCTGCTTTAACTTTCTGGTCTTGCGTGATTGGCACGCCGTCTACAACTCCGGACGGAGCAGCTTGCTCGTAATCAGACGCAGCATCAACTACCACTACTTCGTTCAGGGCTCTGCTGTCAACTCGCAAGGCCACATTCACTACCCGCTTTTCTTTTGTGACCTTGCGCTCCTGTATCAAGTAGCCTAAAGAGCTGAAAACGAGCACCCGCCGGCCGGCCGGCAAAGTCAGTGCATAAGTGCCATCGGAGTTGGTGGAAACGCCAACGCGCGTACCTTTCACCTGCACCCTCACCCCCGGTAGCCCTTTGCCACTAGCGGCATCGGTGATGCGCCCTCGCACCGCAAGCGTATCAATTGACCGGGGCGAAGTAAGCAGGGCCGCCGGCTCGGCTGGTTTGGTTGGGAATGAGGCGCCCCAAACAAGACCACTAGCGGCAGCTAGCAGCGGCAGAAGCAGAAAATTCTTCATAACAGACAGGTTTTGGTGAAGAGGATACCTGTCTGATGCTACCCCGCGTAATATTCCATACGGGGTAGCGTAAATACTTTCATTACGCGCTATTATTTCTCTAGCAGAATACGGCGCAGTACTTGAAGCTGCTTAGGATTTCACACCACTCTTCTCGAACGTCCTGCTCGATCTGGCGTCCGCAGGTGGCGCCTCAAGCCAGAGACTGAGGCGAAAACTAAACATCTCGCGTGCTGGCGTTGCCACACATTATCTGTCATGCTTCATCTGGCGTCCGCGCAGGCGCAGCTGAAGTCGAAGCATCTCGCTCGCATCGTTTCATCATCATTGATTCTACCACACCAGCGAGATGCTTCGACTTCGGCTGCGCGGACGCCAGATGAAGCATGACAGAAAACTAGCTTCTTCGCGGTTCATCAGCCAGCAACCCCGCCTCTATCTGGCGCAGATAGGCTAGTGCCTGCGGAATCATGAGGTGGGCGCGGTGCGATTCGCGAGACAGCTCCACGCACACCAAGCCCTGGAATTTTACCTGCTGCAAGGCGGCCAACACGGCGGGCACATTCATATCGCCTTCGCCGAAGGGCAAGTGCTCATGGATGCCGCGGCGCATATCTTCAACAGCCACGGTTCCTAGGTGGGGAGCAAACTCCGCTACGGCGGCGGCCGGGTCTCGCTCGCCGGTCACCAGCAGGTGACCGGTGTCGAGGGCTAATTTCAGATCGGGCAGCTCTTGGCGCAGGCGCAGATAGTCGTCCACGGTTTCGACCAGCATACCGGGCTCGGGTTCCAGGGAGGCAACTACGCCTCGCTCTTGGGCCGCGGCTACCACTTGGTGCAAACCTTCGAGCAGCCAATCCCACGCTTGCGTTGAAGCCACGCCAGGCTGCGGCACACCGGCCCAGAACGATACGGTTTCGCCCTGGCAAGTAGCGCAGATGTCGAGGCAACGCGTCAGAAAATCAACCCGTTTGGCCCGGCCCGGAGCAGAAGGCGACAACAGCGTGGGCTCGTGTTTCTGCCGATAGTCGAGCAGGTAACGGGCCCCCGTTTCCAGGACGAGCCCCAAGCCTAGCTCGCGCAGACGAGAGGCCAGCGCCGCTGTCCGGCCACTGAAATCGGGCGCGTAGGGGTCGTGGTGGTGATGGTCGAGGGTAAGGGCCACGCCGTCGTAACCGGCCTCGGCAATGAGGATCAAGGCATCATCGAGGCGGTGGTTGGCGGCGCCATTGGTGTTATAGGCGAACTTCAATGAGGAACTAGTATTTGCTGGCTCCTCGCTTTTCTTTTCCAATCCTTCATTGCCCGCTCTCACTTCTACTCTACGATCCATCGGTTATTTGCTATTAGAAGTGATTCTTCATCACTCATTCTTCGAAACAGTTTATAAAGTCCGTTAACTGTCCTGCCGAGGCATGTAGCATAAGCCAAAGCCCGAAGCATCGCGCGTGGTGACGTTGCCAAACTAACTGTCATGCTGAGCGCAGTGCAACGAAGCCGAAGCATCTCGCTCGGGTGGTAACCTCAATGGCAGGGTAATGATTTGAGTCAGATGCTTCCTTCGTCAGCATGACAGTTACCATTGCAATGTCAGCACGCGAGATGCTTCGACTGCGCCTCCGGCTCCGCTCAGCATGACAGTTAGTTTGGCGACGCCAGCACGCGCGATGCTTCAACTAAGCCTCTGCATGACGGCCGAATGGCTCACTCTTCATTTCCTCATTAGAAATAATACACGTGGCGCTCTGGCTCGCGGTACAGCGCGTACAGTTCCCCGACGGTTTCGCGGGCTAGTTGGGGGTTGAACCAAGCCGGGCCGCCGATGGCGGCTTCATCGGTGGCGGGCAAGGGCACCCGGAAAGCACCCGGCGGCGGGTCGCCGAGGCCGACTAGCGGACTGTGGCGGGCCAGCAGTTTCTCTAGGTTTCGGCGCCCAATTCGGTCGTAAGTCATGGTTTCGACTTCTAGCTCGGGTACCACGGCTTTCAGGGTGCGGACCGGACCGTGGGGGTCGGTGAACTCCACGTAGTATACGCTGAGGCCGGCTGCCGCCAAGCGCTCCTGCACCACCCGCAACAGGTCGGCCGGCGTGGCTAGCGAGTTGAAGGGTACCGTGGGTAGGGTAGAGAACTTCACGGTGCGCGTCACGCTGAACACCGGATTTTGCACTCTGGCAAACAACTCTGAAGCACTCAAATTCAGCCACTGGCGCATGGCCTCGGCCGCCCGCGGCTCCTGGTTGGTCAGTACTGGCGGGTCTTGCTGCACTTGCGCCAGGTAGCCGGGCGCTACTTCTGCCAGCCAAGCCATGTCGCCGTGCTCGAAGCGTTTCCGCACGCGGCTAGAGGCGAATTCCAGCAACGCTTTGGCCAGGGCCACTTCCCGGTCGGGGTGTGCGGCTTCTCCGCAGCCGGTGAGCATAAGCGGGTGCGGCACCCGGCTCAGGTCTCGTTCGTAACCCACCACATAAAGACTGGTAATCCCGAAGTCGGTGGAAGCTAGCTTCACTTGGATTTCCAGGCCGGCCTCGTCGTAGCGTTGCAGCAGAGCGCGGGTTTCCAGGTTCTGCACTTCGTCGAGCTCGATGCGCACGCCTTGGTCGAGGGCACGGTAGCTGATGGCATTGCCGTTGCGCTGCAATAGCTCCAGTAGGCCGTGTGAGAGGGCCCGTTCCAGCGAATCGCCGGCGCCCATGCCGTTGGTAATGGGAGTATAGAGCCAGTCGTGCTGCTCCTGCCCGTGCCAGTCGCCGGGCCAGGTGGCCGCCGTTTCAATGGGCACCCACAGCACGTCTTGGGTGGGATACGTTCGGGCTTGGGTCCAAACCAATTCGGTGTCGGGCGTGTAGGTGGTGCCTACCGGCAACCGGTCGCGCAGGGGGTCGAGGCAGGGCACTCCTTCGGCTTGCAGTTGACGATAGGAGGCCCGGCGGCGCGGCATCTGCGTCAGGTACAGGTTCACGAAGGTTTCTTCGGTGATTTCGCCGTACGCCCCTATGCGCGCCTGGTCGTCGGTGGGGCCGTAGCCGGTACCGGTGCTCATGCCGCCCGGCAGCCACTGCGCCAGGCTCCAAACGGGCACGTTCAAATAGTCGAGGCTGGTAAGTGGAATTTCGTAAACGGGAGCCGACGGCAAAGCACTCTTGTACAAAGCCACCGGGGCGGGGTCGGCGAGGAGCGTAGTCATAGGAGAGAGGAAGGCGAAAGAGGTAGGAAATCGGCGAATGGCCGGCCGGCTAGCTGCGCGGCGAAAAGCTGCCGGGCGGCGCTTTTCCCCCCGTGCGGCACCGGCTCCCATGGGGTCAGTACGCCGTCGAAATCCAGCGGTTCCAGCACGGTTTGGTAGCGGCGCACGTCGGCGTGCGAGAGGGGAATGTGGGCGGCGTAGGCGCGGTGGGTGCTAATGGCCACGGCCTGGCCGGCATCGTCGAGTTGAAATTTGAGAGCATCACCACAGAACAGCAGCTGGCGGGCAGGCAGATGCAGCACGGTATGGCCGGGCGTGTGGCCGCCGGTGTGGTAAAGCACCGCACCAGCATGTAGTTCAGCCTGATCATCGAAGGGCCAGCTAACCTGGAAGGCTTGCGTGAAATTCAACTCCTCCTGCTGCATAACTACCTCAGGCCGAAAAACTTCGACCAGCTGCCACAGCCCACCATATACATGGCAGTGCGAAGCCGACAGGTAACGCACCCCGCCCAAGCTGGCAATGAAATCCAGCGCCGCTTGGTTGTAGAAGCCGGCTCCTTCGAAGGCGATGTTGCCATGCGCGGGCTCAACCACCACGTAGCCCCGTGGCCCGATGCCGAGCTGCGGCTCGTTCCAGAATTGCCAGATACCGGGCATTACCTCCTGCCAGTGCACCGAAACGTTGGCGGCCACCTGCGCCGAAGTCTGAAACTCCCACCCCTCGGGCGGCAACGGGTGCCGGTAGTCAAGGCACACCGGGCAGGCGGGCGGGCCACCCTGGAAATACCGCTGCCAGAAGCCGCAGTTCGTGCATACGTAATGACTCAGAGGCATTTAGTAAGGATAAGCTGATGATAACCTTCTTGGTTCTACAGATCGGTTGTAGAGACGCGACACTTGGCTGCGCCGACCTTCGGTTCGTGTCTCGGCGTTGCTGATGTTGTTTACTGGGCTGTAGCGCGAAGCCGGCGCTTCGCGTGTCGTTGAACGGTTTGCATGTGGTGCGGCCGTCAGCAACGAAGTGCGCAGCAAACGCTTCGTGCTACAGTCTCCGACGCTATGCAACTAGGCCAATCGTTCAACGCCGAGACGCAAAGTATTGCGTCTCTACAGGCATTTCACCAGCTTAAAATTGCTGTAGTTGCGGAATAGGCCTTGCTGCATACAGGTCCTGAGGTGGCGTGAGGCGGTGCGCAGTGGGGCGGGCAGCCGCATCGAGCAGTTGCATGGTGTGCAGGTCGAGAGCCGGTAGGAACGGGAAGGGCGTGTTGGTGCGCACGGCCTCGGCAAAGGCTTCCACCTGCCGCTGAAAAGGTGACGCCTCCTGGTCGAAGGAAACTTCCTCGGTGGTACCGTCGGGGCGGGTGAGCGTGAGGGAACCGCCGGGCGTTTGGCCCATAGTGTTCAAAGCCAGCGCCCGGCCTTTGTCGCCGATAACTTCCAGCGTCCGGCGCGGATAGGCATCCGGACAGTTGTAGGCCACCGTGTGCGAAACCAAAACGCCGCTGGCGGTACGGGCTATCAACACAGCACCATCATCCACCGGATAGTCGTGAATGCGCTGTTGGGTGAGGGCGGCTACCTCCGTCAGGGCTTCGCCGAGCAGCACCTGCGCCAGATCGAGGCCGTGGGGGGCCAAGTCGATCATGGCGCCGCCGCCGGCTTCGTGGGCGTCGATGCGCCAGTTGCGGTAGGTGCCGTGGTCGGTGTCGGGAGCCCAGTCGGCGGGGGTCCAGCAGGCGTAGTGCAGGCGCAGACAGGTGATGCGACCTAGCGTACCGGCTTGTATGAGTTCGCGCAGGCGCTGATGGGCCGGGTGAAAGCGCTGATCGAAGGCAGTCGCCAATAGGGTACCGTGCGTTTCGGCAGCGGCCAGCATGTCGGCGGCTTCGGTTGCGGTGCGAGCCAGTGGCTTTTCGCAGAGCACCGGCAAACCTGCCGCCGCCAGCACCGCAGCTACGCGGGCGTGGCTAGCGTTGGGAGTAGCCACGTACACGGCCTGCAAGCCGGGCGTACGCACAAAATCAGCCAGTTCCGCCGTGCGATAAAGCTGGCTGTCATGGGCTATGAATTCGGCCAAGGCTCGCTCGTTGAGGTCGCAAAGCGCCACCAGCCGCCCGTTGGCAGAGGCTTGTATAGCAGGTGCCACGTAGTCGCGGGCCACCCAGCCGCAGCCTACTATTCCCCAATTCACCTTCGCAGTAGCATCTAAATTTTGCAAGAATAAAGTGATTTGATTGTTTGGGCAGGGAGCCTCACCTTGTATCTACAGTAAAGCCGCTGGTTGTTGGCTATTAGCTTTTCAGGCCGCTAGAATGGGAGACGATTCCCGCTCCCGGAGAGAAGACTTCTGGCAACAGTCCTGCGGCGCCAAGCACCTGCTGATGAAAGGTTTGCGTGAAGCCCGCGTGCACAATATTCAGGTCGTCGAGGGCTTGGTGCAAACGGAACCGAGCGCTTTGGTCATGCCAGGCCATTTCCAAGGTTCGGTCGAATACGTCGGCGGCGTGGAAGGCTTCGGCGGCGGGGCTGTCGAGGGTGCGGGTGCGGAGCAAGGCGGCCTCGGTGGAATGACGCACTGATGGAGGTAACTGCGTTAGGGTTAGGGCAGTGGCTTGGTGCATGAGGGTCGGCAAACGGTGACCGAGCAGCTCGTCGCCGGCGAAACCGGGGTCGGGCAGGGTGGCGTTGTGCAGGTGGTGCGCCAGGGCCGTGAGGAAAGCTTCCCCCGGTTTGGCGCTGAATATAGGACTCAGCAGCACCGCGTACACGGCCACCAAAGCACAGTGGTCGGCATGGCTTTCGGTGGGTATCAGCATGATGCGCGGCCGACCCGGGTGCGTGGCTCCGGCCCGGGGTTGAGCGGCCAATTGAGCCACAAAGGCCGGTGCAGCGGGTAGTAGCGTTTCCGTCGGACCGTCTAACGCTTCCATCACCAAAGCCGCTTGCAGTTCCGCTAACAGTGCAGGTGCGAGCGGGACGCCGGCACTCAGTAAGGCTTGTTGCAAGGTTGCTTCGGCCTCTTCCGCACTCATTCCCAAGCTAGTAAGCAAAGGCACGGTGTAGCCCGGCAAGCGCACGGCCACCAGCGCCCGCGCCGTTTCGCGCAAGGCGATGGTAGTGGCGTCTTCACCCGCCACCAACGCCTGCCAACTTCTGGCAAATAACTGCTCCGCCATCGAGCCCTCTACCCCCGCCACCTTTACGCGCTTAAGGTCGTTGAGCTCGCGCAGCAATGGCAGCAAGCGGGGTAAGTCGGCCAGCGTAGTTCCACCCGGAACCACGCTGGCCGTTTCGAGTACCGTTGCCAACGCTTACGCCTCGTTCTGTGCTACCACCGAATCCGAGGTTACGGCCGCCCGGGTTGCTGTTGTTTCTGCCAGCCAGGCCAGCAGCGCAAGTTGCTGCTTCTCGAAGGCGTGTTCCGGCTGCCGGCCATACTCCGACACCATAGGTGACTTAAAGAATACGCCGAGCGCCTCAATCACGCCTCCTTCTTGCCGCCGATTAGCCAAGTTCAGCAGGCGAGCCAGCTCTAGCACCAAAGGAGCGGCTAGAATAGAGTCGCGGCACAGGAAATTGACTTTAACCTGCATCTTCTGACCCATAAAGCCCACTAAATCAATATTATCCCACGCTTCCTTGTTATCGCCGCGGGGCTTGTAATAATGAATATGCACCAAGTGGCTGCCCACCTGATAGCCAAGGATGTCGTCGAGCACTGACCCCTTAGTGGTGATTTTAGAAGCCAACGATTCAGGACTGGCTAAGGCCTCGCCGTCGCGGTTGCCTAGAATATTGGTGGAAAACCACCCATCGACTACCAGGTTGCGAGCCTTGAAAGCGGGAGCCAGCACGGTCTTCATAAAGGTTTGGCCGGTTTTGCCGTCTTTGCCTGTTACGGGCACGCTCCGCTCGCGGGCTAGTTGGTGCAGGGCCGGCGCGTCGGCCGCGGCCGAGGGCGTGAAGTTGGCGTAGGGCGCTTTTTCTAGAATGGCCGCGTAGGCATACAGCATGGCCGGCGGAATCCGCTCGTCGTTGGCGGCAACAGCCGCTTCGAATGCGGCCGGCGTAGCAAAAATAGCGGCGCTCAGGTCGGGGGCGGCTTCGGTGGAAGCCAGGTGAATCACCACCACATCATCTAACTCCTGTTCTTGGCGGAAGCGGCGCAAATCAGCGCGGATGGCCTCCACGGCCGCCGCCGAATCGCAAGCTGCTACTAGGTGGGTGCCGGTCACGTTGCGGCAGTAGCGCACGTTGCCCACGGCGGGCCACGGCTGAATAGCGCTTAGCTCTACTTCGGCCGCCGCCAGCTGCTCTGGTTCCAGCACGCGATGGTGACGGGCGGCAGTAGCTAAGTCAGCGGAGCTAAGGTCCCATCCGCCGAACACCAGGTTCTGGTAACGGGCTAACTGGGAAGTAAGCTCGGCTGGTAAATCAGCCAGGGGCAAACCGGTGGTGTCCATGGCTTCGGCGCGCAGAAGGGCTACGCCCGCAATGGCTGTAGTAGCCACCGCGCCGCCTAGCCCCACAATGGCTACGCCGAGTCGCGTTGGCACCTCGGAGGGGTGAGGCCGTTGGGAATTTTGGTTGAAAAGTGTGGTAGAAGAGACCATATAAAATAAAGGGGAATAAATTGTGAAAAGCGCAGCCTCCCGCTTAACGGGTTGGGAATTCGGAACAGGTGATGATTACAAATGTTCTGGCTATCCTACAATCACGCCCTAATTTTATTAGTAAATAATTTACAAGCTCAACAGTGTTGAAGGCCTATCATCGCGCTTATTGATGAGCTTTCCTCACATCGTACTAGCCGTGTTAGTTATCTAAATATGCAGTATAATCACATTTCACTTACTCTATACTGCAGGTAGGCCCCTTGTCTATGTGCCTGCCAGTTTGCACACGCTGCTAACTGCCGCAGCACAGTTTGTATCGCTCACCATAGGGGCCTCACTCCTAGCCCCTCTTTCGTAGAAAGGGCGACTAGCTGCTAGCTTTTTTAGAACTGGCGTTTCAAACCAGTACCTCTCTCTACGGAAGAGGCGGCTAGCCAGTGAGGCGCACGTCTCGGCGCCCGCACCAACCCGCCGATTTTGCTCAACGACGAGACGCAAAGAGGCGTCTCGACACCGTGCGGTGATTTCCAACACTTAACGCAAATAGCCTCTTAACATTTCCGCCTCAACTTGATGAAAAAGCCAACTGAGCTGCCGCGGCCGACCCCCTAAGAATCGCTCCGCATAACCTCCCAATCCACTGGCAGCGCCTTCTCGCAGCGCTAGTTGCGTAAGCTTATCTTCCACCTGCCCAGCTCCTCCGAATTGGAAATCAATTTGTGTCTGGTAGGCTCCCGACGCGGCTACTTTGGCGGCCAGTGCAGCCGGAGCCACCGCTACCGCTGCCTCTTGCAGCATCGGGGGCAACTCCGCGGCCGGTACGGCCTCCGGCTGCCGAATAATGTAAGGGGTGTCGCGGTACCAGAGTACAGGCAACGGGCCCGCTGCCTGCCGCACGGCCCGAATGGTGTGCAAATGGTCGACGTGGTTGCCTAAGCCCTGTGGGGCAAACAGTACCGCCGGCCGAACCGCCTTCAGCTCAGCTACCAGCAACTCAGTTAGCTGCTGCCAGATACCATCGGTCGGCAAAATTCCCGCGAACAAAGTCGGCCCACTTTCATAGCCGCGGTGCGGGGCTTCGGGCAGGTTCAGCCAACGCACTACCTGCGCGCCCAAGTGGGCGGCAGCGGCGGTGTCTTCTGTGCGCCGCAAGGCCATATAATCCACCTCCGGCGCCAAGCCTTTGTCGGTTTGGCAAGCCAGGGCGAAGCCAGTAGGGTTGGGAACCGAGCGGGTGAAGGCTGTAACCAACACGCACTCCCACCCGGCGGCTACCAGCGTTGCCAGCGTACCACCGCAGGAAAAAGCCACGTCATCAAGGTGCGGCGACACGAAAAGGGCAGTAGGCATAAAAAGAATTCTAGAGTAAGGCGGCACCCGAAGCGCTGCTTCGCAATGCTGTTGTTAAAGCAAATGCGGCACGGCACGGTAGCGGCAGGGCGCGGGGGCAGTGGTGTCTTCGCGCCAGCTTACGTCGGGGGCGGTGCCGCGCAGCTGCTGGTATACAGCAGCAATCTGGCTGGTTACAACTGGCCAGGCATACTTCTCGCGGACTTCAGCTAAAGCCCTTTCCGCTAAACGATTGCGCAGGCTTTCGTCGTCAAGCAGGCGGCGCAGAGCGTTGGTGAGGGCCGGTACGTCGCCGGGCGGATGCAGCAGGCCATTGTCGGCGTCGCGCAAACAGTCTACTACGCCCACGGCGGCTCCGCCTACTACGGGTAGGCCGCTGCTCATTGCTTCGAGAATGGTGTTGGAGAATCCCTCGGCGTACGTGGGCGACACAAACACGTCGGCGCGGTGGTAGATGGCGGGCACGGCATCGTAGTCGACGTAGCCGGCTAGTTCCACTTGCGCCCCCCACGGCGCCGCGGCTACCTGTTGGCGCACCTCCTCGTAGTCGGGGCCAATGCCCGAGATAAGCAGTTGCAAGTTCGGTCGCTCGGGGGCTAGTTCCCCGAAAGCCGCCAGCAGATCGAGCACGCCTTTGCGCCGGTCTACGCGGCCGTGGTAAAGCAGCGTGGGTTGGGCCGGTTTGCGCCACTGCCCGGCCTGCCAGCCCGGCGCCGGACGGAAACGTTCGACGTCTACCGCGCCGGGCACGATGGTGAACCGGTCAGCGGCGGTGCCGTGGTTATCTATCACCTCCTCCGCAAACGACTCACAGCCAATCAGAACTGCGCCTGCATGATCGAGCACGGTGCGGATAGCTTGTTGGTGGGTGTTGCAGCAGTCCACCCCCACCCAATGCCCGTCGCCGCCCTGAATAGATACCACATTGGGTACGCCTAAGCGCCGGCTGGCCAGCAGCGCCACCAAGCCGGGCGGATAGCCATATTGGGCATGAATTACATCGAACGGAGTTTCGGCGTGGGTGCGCAGCACGGCGGCCAGCAACGTGTTGATGTCGTCTTCGAACCGCCCACCATTTTGCTCGCCGAGCGCCTCAAACCCAAGCACGCGCACCCCCGGCACCGGCGGAGGCGGTCCGCCCCCGTACACGCCCCGGCCTTGCGCGTCGCCGCGGTACTGCGAAATCATGGTCACCTGATAACCAAGGGCTACCAACTCGCGCAGCAGGTTTTGCGCGTAAACACTCATCCCAGAGATGGCCGGGAAGTAACGGCGGGAGATAAAACAAATATGCACAGGGGGTGATGGTTGATTGTTAGTTGTTGGTAGTTGATTGGCAGTTGTTGCTGGTTGGGGCGGAACGGAACGGCTCTACCGCAGCCAACCACTTGCCGTAAGTTGTTGTTACTACAAAACACGCTGCCTTGCGAAGTTAGCGCCACTTACTGCCGTGATAAGGCTACGCAACCTGCGCTGTTTTGGCTGCTGTGGAGCTACGCTTGTTCCGCCCCCAACCAGCAACAACCGCTAATCAACTACCAACAACCAGCAACCAACCACCAACTTGGCAGTTCCGGGCGGTGGGCGTACCTTTGAACTTATGGAAACGCAAGCCCCAACCCTGACCCAAGACACCGCCATCTTCGACCTGATTCAGCGCGAGAAAGAGCGGCAGACGCACGGTATTGAACTGATTGCCTCCGAGAACTACGTTTCGGAGCAGGTGATGCGGGCACAGGGCTCCATCCTCACCAATAAATACGCCGAGGGCCTACCCGGCAAGCGCTACTACGGCGGCTGCGAAATCGTTGACCAGATCGAGCAGTTAGCCATCGACCGGGCCAAGGAGTTGTTTGGCGTCGAATGGGTGAACGTACAGCCGCACTCCGGCGCGCAAGCCAATGCGGCCGTCATGCTGGCCATCCTCAACCCCGGCGACAAAATCCTTGGCTTCGACCTGAGCCACGGCGGCCACCTCACCCACGGCTCGCCCGTCAACTTCTCGGGTAAGCTCTACCAGCCTAGCTTCTATGGCGTGGAACCCGAAACCGGCCTCATCGATTGGGAGAAGGTAAAAGAAACCGCTCGCCGCGAGTTGCCCAAGCTTATCATCTGCGGCGCCTCGGCCTACTCCCGCGACTGGAACTACCAGGCCTTGCGCGAAGCCGCCGACGAAGTAGGCGCCCTGTTGCTAGCCGACATTTCGCACCCTAGCGGTCTGATTGCCAAAGGCTTGCTCAACAATCCTTTCGACTATTGCCACATCGTCACGACGACCACGCACAAAACCTTGCGGGGTCCGCGCGGCGGCCTCATCCTGTTAGGCAAAGACTTCGAGAATCCGTTTAACTTGAAAACGCCGAAAGGGGAACTGCGCATGATGTCGGCGCTGCTCGACTCGGGCGTATTCCCCGGCACGCAGGGCGGCCCGCTAGAGCACGTTATCGGCGCTAAAGCCGTAGCGTTCGGTGAATGCCTGAGCGACGCCTACACCGAATACACGCAGCAGGTGATTCGCAACGCGCAGGCGCTGGCCAAAGGCTTTATTGACCGGGGCTACGAAATCATTTCGGGCGGCACCGATAACCACCTCATGCTGATTGACTTGCGCAGCAAGGGCCTCACCGGCAAGCTGGCCGAAAACACCCTCATCAAGGCCGATATCACCATCAATAAAAACATGGTGCCCTTCGACGACAAGTCGCCTTTCGTGACCAGCGGCATGCGTATCGGCTCGGCCGCCGTTACAACCCGCGGCCTGCGCGAAACCGACATGGCCCGCATCGTCGACTTGATTGACGACGTACTGATGCACCACGCCGACGAAACTTACTTGCTGCGCGTGCGCAGCCAAGTAAACGAGTGGATGCAGCAGTTTCCGCTCTTCGCATAATATCGAGTGAATGAGTGAATGAGCGAATGAGTGCACGTTAAATTAGCAGAGCAGCATCCTGTCTCGGCTGGTTTTCGTTTGTTCTTCACTCCCTTGCCCCTTCACTCATTTACTCATTCACTCAGTCACTCCCTCGTGGATCAACAACATCTTTCTTCCGGGCACCCCGTGATGGGGCAACAGCAGGAAATGTCTTTTATCGACCATCTGGAGGCCTTGCGGTGGCATATCATCCGCTCGGCCATCTCGATAGTTGTGTTTGCTACCGCTGCCTTCTTTGCCAAAGATTTCCTGTTTCACGACCTGATTCTGGGGCCCTCCCGCCCCGATTTCTGGACCTACCAAGCCTTCTGCCGCTTAGGCCAGTGGGTGGGCGCCCCGGAAATGTGCATGGATAAAATTGGCTTTGTGATTCAGAACCGCGAAATGAGCGGGCAGCTTACCATGCACATCAGCACCTCGTTTATGGTGGGCATTGTGCTGGCGTTTCCTTACACGTTCTGGGAGCTCTGGCGCTTTATCAAGCCCGGCCTCTACCCTCACGAACAGGCGAATTCACGCGGGGCGGTATTTTTCGTCTCCATCCTGTTCATGATTGGACTGCTGTTCGGCTATTACATTGCGGCGCCGCTGAGTATCAACTTCTTGGCGTCGTATCAGATAGATGCTACCATTGAAAACCAGATCGACATGCAGAGCTACATCAGTACGCTCACCACGATGTCGGTTTCCTGTGCTTTCGTGTTTGAGTTGCCGATGATTGTGTTCTTCCTGGCGAAGGCTGGCCTCGTGACGCCCGAAATCATGCGCCTTTACCGTAAGCACGCCATTGTGGTCATCCTCATCATTGCAGCCGTCATCACGCCCCCTGATATTTCAGCCCAGATTATCGTCACGATTCCTATCGTGTTACTCTACGAGCTTAGCATCAACATTGCCCGCGTTGTGACCCGCAACCGGACCCAGATGCTAAACGACCGGCTTGCTCAAAATGGCGGGGTTAGTTAACTGACAGAAGCAATCCTTGAAATGCGGGGAATACGAGAAAAGTGAAGCGCCGTAGCTGCCACTTTTCTCGTATTCCCCGCATTTTTGTGCTGCCTTACTTAACTTGCCAACCATCCCTTTCCTTTACCCATTCTCCTTCTACGATGGACACCATTGCCCTCGGCTCCGACCACGCTGGTTTCGACTACAAGCAAATGCTAGCCCAATGGCTGCGCAACAATGGGTACGAAGTCCGCGACTTTGGCACCTATTCTCCCGCCTCCGTAGACTACCCCGATTTCGTGCATCCGCTGGCCGAAGCCATCACCAAGGGCGAATTGGAACGCGGTATTTTAGTATGCGGCTCTGCCAACGGCGTGTGCATTACGGCCAATAAACACAGCGGTATCCGGGCGGCTATTGCCTGGGAACCAGAGCTAGCCTCCCTAGCCCGCCAGCACAACGACGCCAACATTTTGTGCGTACCCGCCCGCTTCATCACAGAGGATAACGCCCGCCTCATTGCCAATCAATTTTTAAATACTGCCTTCGAAGGCGGCCGCCACCAAACCCGGGTAGATAAGATTAATTGTTGATTGTTGATTGTTGATTGTTTAACAAAAACAATAGGCTAACAATCAGCTATTTAACAATCAACAATCATTTCAACCGATACACGCGGGGCGTGTTGGTTGGTTGGTAGCGGCCAAAGATGGCGGGCACTTTGTATTGCAGCTCCTCAAGGCGGTTGGTTTGGTCGATAAGGACGGTGGGCGGTGCTGGCTTGAGGTTGCGGGCCAGGCGGTAGACCGCAGCGTATTGGCTAAGATGGCCGAAATCAACTTGAGCTAGGCGCCAGTCGAGGTAGGGTGAGCCAATGGAGTTGGTGAGATAAGGACGCAAATCAGCACCGAGCACCAGCAGACGCTGCCCCCGTAGGTTGGCATACAGCGGGTTGGGCTGCATGGCGTAGCGGGCTTCGGCAGGTAAGCGCAGGAGCCCTTCTAACCCTAGCAGCTGCCGGTAGCGCAAGCCAGCCACGCAGCCCAGTAGCACCAGAAATAGCATTTCTGTTACCCAAGGCCGGGCAGCTTTTTGCCACAGAAAAAAGCTAAAGTAGGTGAGCGGCGGCAACAGTAGCCCCAAGGTGCCGGGTGCCGTACCCCGACCGGCAGCCATCATGAGCACAGCTACCAACAGCCACACCAGCATCAGCTGCTGAAACTTCACCTGGAATACCAAGCCCAGAGAAGTGGTAAACGAACGAGCTAGCGCCAGCAGCAGCACGGCGCCTGGTAGAATCAGCAGATACCACTGCATGGACAGCGGCAAGCCGTCGGCTCCCATTACGAGGCCGCTTAGAGTAGGGCGCAGATGAAACTGCCGGAAGGCGGGCAGCGCATCATTATAGAGGAAGAACGTGGCCACCACCGCGTACGGAAATCCGAAACCGCAGAGCAGCAGCAAAAAGCTTCGAAACGAGTTGGCGGCAAACGCAATAACGGCGAACAGGCCCACCAGCAGAAACAACGCCAGCGGCAGGTAACAGAGGGCGGCCACGCCAATCAGAAACCCAGCCCGAAACAGGCGGCGGTTGTCGTAGCCCTCGCGGGAGGTAGGCAACAACGCACTGAAGCTCAGAACGATAAAGGTATGCCCTATCAGCAACGGCGACAGGGTGTCGAGGTCAGTTGTGACACTTGCCAGTACCAAGTACGTGAGAGCCGCCAGATAGCCCCGCTCGGGGTGTACATCGGCCCGATTAAGTACAAAGTTCAACCGCAGGGCTTGCGCTAACAGCAACGCCAGCGCTAGAATTCGGTACAGCCACAAGGGCCGCGAGGCCACCACATCAAGGGCCGCAAACAAGGCCGCCGCCAGCGGCGCGGTAGCATCGTACAGGTCGCGGTAGAGCAGGCCGCCGGCGTGCAGTCGTTCGCCAATAAGCATGGCCCGCAACTCGGCTACGGTGAGGGGTACGCCTAGCCACAGCAATGGCAGCCGCAGGGCCAGCACCACTAGCAGCAGCATTACCAGGCGAGTAGGCAGCGGACTTTTAAAGAATTGAAGCACTGTTTAAGAGAAGACTGGTAATTCGGCAACAAAGAGAAGATTACAAGGTAAAGCTACGCTCATCTTTGTAGTTGCGTATGCTACGTTTGCGCCGTTCTTGTTCTTGCGCTTGGCTGTGGCGTCCGGTCCTCGTCTTAGTTGCTTGCTCCTCCCTCTCCCCTTGTTGCCTGCCACCTTTTCACCTGTCACCTAATCACCTACCTTTGCAGTTCTTATGGAAAGTAAACGACAGCAAAAAGTATCGAGCCTGTTACAGCAGGAGCTAGCCACCGTGTTTCAGCGCGACTTACCGCACCTGTTTCCGGGCCTCGCGCCGGGCATAGCAGGCGTGCGTGTTTCCCCCGACTTAGGGGTGGCCCGCGTTTACCTGAGTCAGCTTTTAGCCCGCGAAGGCAGCGGCCAGGAAATGCTTGACTTAGTGCACGACAACCAGAAGCAGATCCGCCAGGCCCTAGCCAAGCGCATTCGCCAGCAGCTCCGCGTCGTGCCCGACCTAGTGTTTTTCCTCGACGATTCGGCCGCTTACGCCGCCAAGATGGACCAGGTGTTCAACCAGCTCGACATCCCGGCCGCCGAGCCCGAAGCCGATGAACAGCCCGACACGGAGGCCCCCAAACGCCCCAAACTCTACGACAGTGAATAAAAGTGAGGTTGTGAATTTGTGAGTTTGTGGTTGTTCGGCATCCCAAATTCTCATCTTGCTGGCTTTTCACAACTTCTCAATTTCACAAATTCACCTTTTACCTTGCATTACGACCCCATAAAACGCTCTTTGGGCGAGGTCTTCAACCGCACTCCGTTTCTGCGGCGCCTGTTCTATCATCTGCTCGATCTGCTGCTGCTACGCACCTGGCACGTACACCGGGAGCTACGCCACTGGATGAAAGGCCGCACCACCGAAAACATCAACATTCTGGATGCCGGCTCCGGCTACGGGCAGTACACCTACTGGCTGTCGGGCATGAGCGCGAAGTGGCATATTCTGGCCGTTGATGTGAAAGACGAACAGATTGCCGATTCCAACCAGTTCTTCCGCCAGATTGGGCGCACCAACGTGCAGTTTGCCGTGCAAGATCTGGTGCTCTACCAAGAGCCCAACACCTTCGATATGGCCTTAGCAGTAGATGTTATGGAGCATATTCTGGAAGACGTAGAAGTGTTCCGCAATATTCACGCTTCGCTTAAGGATGGGGGCATGCTGCTCATTTCCACCCCCTCCGATCAAGGCGGCTCCGATGTGCACTCCGACGACGAAACCAGCTTTATTGAAGAGCATGTGCGCGACGGCTACAACATCCACGAGATTCAGCAGAAGCTACGTACCGCTGGCTTCGAGCGCATAGAGGCGCAGTACAGCTACGGCGAGCCGGGCCAGGTATCGTGGCGGCTAAGCATGAAGTACCCCATTCTGATGCTAGGCAAATCGAAACTATTTTTTATTCTGCTGCCGTTCTACTACCTCGTCACGTTCCCGTTCTGCCTGCTCCTGAACTGGCTCGATGCCAACACCAAGCACGACACTGGCACCGGCCTCATCGTGAAAGCCTGGAAATAGACCTTTTACGCCGAGCGGCGTATCTTGGAGCGCCGCATCTTCTGTAACTTTCCTGTCCCGATGGCCGATCAACCCGAATTCGTACAAGTCCTGGAGAAGCTGCTCACTCGGCTTGATACCCAAACGATTATCAACGAGCGGGTTGCCGCACGGCTGGATTCTCAACAAGCTTCCATTGATAAGCTGGCTACTACTCTCGAAACGGTAGTGACGGTGCAGTATAAGATGCTCGACCAAATGCAGCTTATGTACGAGGAGCAGCAGCAAACCAACCGGGAGCAGCAGGCGTTCAACGAGCGGCAAGAGAAGTTCAATGAGCGGCAGGAGGAAACGGATGCCATTCTATTGTCGGAACTGCGTGAAATCAAGGCTGATTTGCGGGAGATGAAAACGGTGGTTCTTACCGACCATGAGGAACGCCTGCGCCGCCTCGAAGAATTTATGCGCCGCGCCAGTTAATAGTAGTATATCCTTCGTCACCAGCTAATTCCCCACCCGCACGCCCCGCATGGACGTTCCCTTGCTCATTGCCCGGCGTTATTTTCTCTCGAAGAAGAAGCGCAACATCATCAGCATCATTTCCAATATCTCCATGATTGGCGTGGCGGTTGGCACGATGGCGCTGGTTATCGTGCTGTCGGTTTTCAACGGGCTCGAAGACTTAGTACGCACCCTCTACGGCAAGTCGGACCCCGATTTGCTGGTGACGGCCTTGCAAGGCAAGTCGTTCCCGATAAACACCAAAATGCTCGAAGACTTGCGGCGCTTGCCGGGCGTAGGGCTTGTTACTGAGGTGATTGAAGACAATGCTCTTCTTCAATACCACGACCGCCAGATGGTGGTGAAGATGAAGGGCGTTTCGGAAAACTACTACACGCAAAGCCGCATCGACTCGGCCATTGTGGAGGGCGACCATCGGCTACTGCGCAGCGGCAGCGAGCCGTATGCGCTACTAGGTGCCGGCGTACAACACGAGCTAAGCATTGCGCTCAACAACCGCCTGGCGCCGCTGCACCTCCTTTACCCACGCAATACCGGCAAGAAAACGCTGTCGATGAATCCTGAAAATGCCTTCACCGAGCAGAGTATTCTGGCGGGCGGCGTCTTCCTGATCGAGCAGCACATGGACGACAGCTACATCTTCGTGCCGCTCGACTTCGCCCAAAGCCTGCTGCAGTACGGCAACCGGCGTACCGCCCTGGAACTAAACGTGGGCGATGAGCACGATATCCAGGAAGTGAAGGTGCTGGTTAAAAAACAGCTCGGTTCTCAATTTCGCGTCCTCGACTCCGACGAGCAGCACGTAAGCCTGCTGAAAGCCATTAAGGTGGAGAAGATGTTTGTGTTTATCACCTTCGCTTTCATTTTGCTGATTGCCTCACTTAACATTTTCTTCTCGCTCTCGATGCTGGTTATCGACAAGCGTAAGGACGTGGCTATTCTGCTGGCTATGGGCGCTACGCCCCTTAACATCCGGCGTATTTTCCTGCTTGAAGGTGCCATTGTAGCCTTGGTTGGTGCCGTCACGGGCATATCGTTGGGCGTGGGCATCTGCTGGATGCAGCAAACCTTTCACATCGTGAGTATGGGTATGGCAACCAGTGTAGTTGACTCTTATCCGGTGAAGATGCAGTTCTCGGATATTGCCCTAACCGGAATAGCCATCGTCTTTATCACGCTCACCGTTTCTATTCGGCCAGCTTTGAACGCGGCGAAACTAGACGTTCGGGAGAATTTATAACATTTCATAGGCAAAAGCAGTAGCTTAGATCCTGGAACACATTTCAGGCTAAGATTATACCTGTTTTTCAGCTAATCAATGTAACTATTTTCATATTTAATTTTATTTTTTGCTTTAAAACGCAATATTCAACGTCTGTAATTACTTTTAAAGGTTCGATTTAGTCGATACTCATCTTTATGAAGGTTTCTACTTCTCAGCCCTTCCAAATCGTGTACTCGCTGCTTGAACACGAGTATTTAGGCTATCTGTTTGAATCTTATGTAGTTCAGCGTAACGCCAAGGGCCAGCTTACGCTCCAGCACCAGACAGTTTCCATCAAGAACGCGCCCGAGTTTGCAGATGAGCTTGACGCCGTCGACTTCGAGTTGATTGCGCTAACGGACCAGATTCAGCAAGACGCCGTTATCAAAGAATTTTCAACCAAGAAGACCACGCCCGCCGACTTTTTCCTGAAAGTATTCGACCCCGAAAAGGGCGATAAACCGTTACAAGAAGAAATTTGCCGCTACGTGCAGGAGCGCATGGGTCAGGTGCTGGCGCGGTTGGCCGGGAAGCAGGTGTTCATTATGGGCAAGGACGGTGAGCCGACCTGGCACGAAATCGGGCTGGCGGCTGAAGCAGCCTCTATCCTGTTCCACTTCCGCCGCAACGACGACAATACCCACTACTTCCCCACGATTCAGTATCAGGGTCAAAAGCTTGATTTTCAATACAAAAACGCGGTAATCGTGTGTGAGCAGCCAGCCTGGCTGCTGCTCAACGACGTGCTTTACTATTTCCGGCACGAGGTGGACGGCAAGAAGCTGCGGCCGTTCCTGAACAAGAAGTTTATCGTGATTCCGCGGCAGGTCGAGGACAGCTACTTTCAACGCTTCGTGGCCCCATTGGTCGAATCGTTCGACGTGCACGCCCGGGGCTTCGATATTCGCTCGGAGCGCCATATAGCCCTGCCTCAACTCACGTTTTCCGATGTGCCGGCTGCTACCATTGTGGCCGAAGAAGAGCGCCGCCGCCCTACTGCGGGCCGCCCCCGCTCCTCTGCGTCCGATACGGCCGTGGCCGCGACAGTGGCCCCCTCCGACCACATTCACTTCGACCTCTCGTTTCGCTACGGCAATTACACCGTGCACAACGGCCACGACAAGCGGGTGTGGGTGCAGCTAGAGAAGAAAGAAGACAATTACATTTTTCACCGGCTGGTGCGCAACCTCGACCGGGAGCAGGAAATCATTCGGGAGCTGGCCGACCGCGCCCTGGAGGTGCGCAACGGCCGGGCCGTGCTCGAAAAAGCCACCGCTTTCCGCTGGCTGCACCACCACTCCGATGAGCTGGCCCGCTTAGGCTTCACGGTGCAGCAAGGCAGCACCTCGGGCAAAGACTACTTCATTGGCGCTGTGAGCGTGGAAGTGGGCATATCGGAGGCCAACGACTGGTTCGATGTGCGCGGCACCGTCCGGTTCGGCGATTTTGAAATACCCTTTATCAAGCTGCGGCCCTACATTTTGCAGCGCCGCCACGAGTTCCGGCTCCCCAACGGGCAGATTGCCATTATTCCGGAAGAGTGGTTTACGCAGTACCTGGAACTGTTTGCCTTTGCCGAAGAGCACGAGCATACTCTCACGCTGCGCAAGCACCACCTGGCCCTGGTATCGGATCTGCAAAATGGTAACTTGGCCACCGTGGTTATCAGCCGTAAGCTGGAAAAGCTGCGCGGTTTTGAAACGGTAGAAGACCAGCCCATGCCCGTAGGCTTCCGGGGCGAACTGCGGCCTTATCAGAAGGCTGGCTACAACTGGCTGCACTTCGTGAAAGACTATCACTTTGGCGGCTGCCTCGCCGATGACATGGGCTTAGGCAAAACCGTGCAGACGCTGGCTTTGCTGCTGCACCGCAAGGAAAGCGGCGAAGCCAGCGGCGCGGCTTCGTTGCTAGCCATGCCTACCTCTCTGGTATACAACTGGTTGAGCGAAGCGCAAAAGTTCACGCCCACGCTGCGCATCCTGACCTATACCGGCACCTACCGCGACAAAAACGTAGCGCAGTTTGCCAACTACGACGTGGTGCTGACCAGCTACGGCATTGTGCGCTTGGACGCCGAGCTGCTGAAAACCTACAAGTTCGACTACGTGATTCTGGACGAGTCGCAGGCCATCAAAAACCCGAGCTCTACCACCTCGCACGCCGTGCGCGGGCTGCACTCGCGCTACCGCCTCATCCTAACCGGCACGCCCGTTGAGAACAGCACCATGGATTTGTGGTCGCAGATGTCGTTTATCAATCCGGGGCTGCTGGGCACGCAGGCGTTTTTCCGTAAGGAGTTCCTGAAGCCGATTGAGAAAGGCAAGGATGAAGGCCGCACGCGCAAGCTGCACGCCCTCATAAAGCCCTTCATTTTGCGCCGCCACAAGGCGCAGGTGGCGCGCGAGCTGCCCGAGAAGATCGAGCACCTCAGCTACTGCCCCATGACCGAGGAGCAGCAGCACTGCTACGAGGAAACCAAGAGCTACTACCGCAACAAGATCCTGCAAAACATCGAGAAGCACGGCACGGCCAGCACGCAGTTTATGCTGCTACAAGGCCTAACCAAGCTGCGCCAGATTGCCAACCACCCGCGCATGGCCGACGAGGAGTATACGCACGAGTCGGGTAAGCTGCGCGAGGTAATTCGCATGATCAAGAGCGTCGTATCCGAAGGCCACAAAGTACTCGTGTTCAGTCAGTTTGTAAAGCATCTCGACATCGTGCGGGCTTCGCTCGATGAACGGCAAATAGAATACGCCTACCTCGACGGCAACACTCGTGACCGGCACAAAGTGGTGACGCGCTTCCAAGAAACCGAAGACCTGCGCGTATTCCTTATCTCGCTGAAAGCGGGCGGCGTCGGTCTCAACCTCACCGCCGCCGACTATGTGTTCATCCTCGACCCGTGGTGGAACCCGGCCGTGGAAGCCCAAGCCGTAGACCGCGCCCACCGCATTGGGCAGGAGCGCACGGTGTTCACTTACAAGTTTATCACCAAAGGCACCGTCGAGGAGAAAATCCTGGCCTTGCAGCACAAGAAGATCCAGCTCGTCACGGACCTGATAACCACTGACGAAGCCATCATCAAGAGTCTCACGAAGGAGGATATTGAGGAGCTGTTGGGGTAAAATACCTGTAGGTTAGCCTTGCTTCTACTCTGCCTGACCAAAAATAAAAGCAATCGTTACTGATGAGCCTGGTGACGCAACACCTCACCTGAAAACGCTTGCCCTCTGGTTAAGCATAGTGAGCTGAGCAACAGGTGCGCTCCGCTCATAAACAGGCTGTGACGCAACCGCTTCTACTAAAGCAAGTTCGGTGTGAGCAACTAACCTTTCCACCACCAACTGAGGCGGTGATGCAGACTGCTTTAGCCGGAACAGATAAGTCCCTACGCGTTTTTCTACCAGATGGTAAGCGGGCATAGAAAGAGCTAGGGCAACCAAAGCACCCAAATAGTAGGGCCACCGGCTATAAAAGACCACCGTGCCGGTTAAGCGTGAAAGAACCGCGTAATACAGCAGCAAAGCCCACAAATGGTTTAGATAGATGGAATAGCTGGCTTTGCTGATAAGCAAGCACAGACGCGGCACACGAATGGTTTGAGTCAAAACAAACTCGAAGAGCAGGTAGGCGAGCACAACCATCGGCAGGCAAGCCAGCCAATGTGCTCCCATCTTTCCCATGGCATAGGTTGCCAAGTATAGTCCCAGAAAGGCCGCCATATAAGTCCACTTCGGAAAACGATAGGGCAGGCGGTATCCTCTAGACAAACAATCGTAGAATAACATCCCAAGCAGGAAAAACAGCTGCGACTGAATAAGCAGACTATTCACCGTCCACCCAACCAGCAGCACTACCCCGGCTAGCCCCACCCGGCCTTGTATCGATAAGCGGTGATAGATTGGAAATAGCAAGCAAAACACCACTTCGTGAAGCATAGACCAGAAGTGGGGAGTAGCTGCAAACGCGGAGTCGCGACTTGCGAAAAACAAGGTGTGCCCCAACGACGTCCAGGATAAATCGGCAGCCGCCTTATAGAGCAACACGTTGAACTCCCGCCCAGATGCGGTAGCTAGCAGGGGGTTGATGTACGTTAAGGCCACGTAGAAAACGGCCAGAGCAGCGAGAGTTGCTGCTAGGTACGCCGGATAAAGCCGTAGAAAACGAGCGCGCAGAAACGAGCTAACCGAAAAGTTCTTGCGTCCGGAATACTGAAGAAAAAAGCCTGAGAGAATAAAAAAGAAGAAAACCCGTGGCCGGCCAAGAGAGGTAATCAGGTCCAAGAAGAAAAGCGGAAATTCGTACCAAGCCCATAGTTCTACGGGATACTGCTTTAAGTATTCTTGGCCGCCCGCCCATAAAACAAATCTAGCATGCGTAAGAACCACGCCTACACAAGCCACCGCTCGGATTATATGCATGTTAGAAAAGTTGTATTTTTTATCACTCATATTATATAATAAAGGCTTTTTTACTTAAAAAAGTTAAAAACGGCTACAAATCTAACGCTTTCAGCCTAATCAAGAGGATGAAAGAGTAGTTTCGGTCACGAGACTTCACGCGATACCCCTCAATTACCGTTGCGACTTCGCAACAGAAGACTTAACCGAAGCATAATTATCACATTATCAACTCCTTATAACGATACTTAAATTGCTGCTGTCAATCTGGAATGCCTAAATCTTATGATCATAGCTGAGGTGTTACTACCTGATAACTTTAGGAGTTATACCGTCGGGGCTTTCGTATTTCAGGAGTTGAACACGCCAAAGATCAACGCCGAGGACTACATTCAGTTTGTAGTAGGCAGCCCAACATCGGCGAGCGGCACAGGAGCGGCACAGAAGCCACCCGCGTCCAGCCGGCTACCGCAGCCGGGCTGGTGATCCACAATTCCTTTACGCGCCTCTTGCACCAACTTGAACCAGATGCCGTTTTGCTCGACTACCGCCTCTTCGACAGCTGGTATGCCAGCCTGCCCAATCTCAAACAGGTGCGCACCTGCGGCTGGTGCTGGCTCACGCGCCTGCATGGCAACCGGCTGGCAACCCCGATGCGCAGTATCTACGCCTGCTGAGCGAGTGTAGCGTGCCAGCTGCTGGCCGGCACATCTGGCTCTGGCTCAGAGGCTACGGCCCGATTCGCGTGTTCCGGTTCGACGCCCCACATGGCTGCACGGCCCCAAGTACTGGGCCAGCAGTGAGCTAGAGCGAAGCCGAACGAGAGCCCCTAGCCGACCTGGCCTGGGGCATCGAAGAGTACCACCTGGGCCTGAAGCAGTGTTGCGGGGTAAAAAAGCCCGGGTGGAGGTTGCTCGTGCGCAGCGCACGCACATTGGCTGTGCGTTGCGCGCCTGTCTCCGCTTGGAAGTACAGCGCCAGGAGATAGGACGCAGTTGGTATGAAGCCACTCGCGCGTATCCGACGCAGCCCACACCTATTTGCTTAAATGGGCAACTGCGTAACTCCTATTTTATTAAATTGCCTTACAAAGGCAGGCGCATAATGAACTCGGTATAGTGACCTTCTTGCGTTTCGCAAACAAGCGTCCCCCCATGCCCTTTCGTGATGATGTCGTAGCTCAAAGACAAACCTAATCCAGTTCCTTCGCCGGTGGGCTTGGTGGTGAAAAAAGGCTGGTAAATCTTATGCTCCACGGCCGCCGGAATACCCGTGCCATTGTCCCATATCCGCAGTTCGAACTGCTGGTTAAGCAGCTGGGTGCTTACTCTGATTTCCGCCTCGTAGTTCGCTTCGTTGCGCTCCTGTTTTTTTTGCAGCGCGTAGAAGGCATTGTTAAACAGATTCATTAAAACCCGGCCAATATCTTGGGCAGCCATGTTGATGGGTTCTGCCTGCGCCGCATAGTGAGTGGTGAGGACCACGTTGAAATCTTTCTTTTTCGCTCGAATTCCCTGGTAAGCCAGCCGCAGATACTGATCGGCCAACACATTTAAATCGGTGGGCTGCCGCTCACCTGGGCTGTTGCGGGCATGGAGCAGCATCCCTTTCACAATGGAATCGGCGCGGCGGCCGTGAAGTGTAATCCGTGCCAAGTTAGCTTCCAAGCTATCAAGCAGTTCGGCAGCTACTGCTTTTTGCGGCTCGGCCAGCTTGTCTATTATTTCCTCCTTCACCTCCTGTACCAATTCGACGCTGACTTCCGAGAAGTTCAAAACGAAGTTCAGTGGGTTTTGAATTTCATGCGCCACACCGGCCGTCAGTTCGCCTAGCGAGGCCAGCTTCTCACTCTGAATTAGTTGCCGCTGGGTGGTTTGCAGATGCATCAGCGACTGTTGCAAATCGGCGGTGCGCTGCTGCACTTGCTGCTCCAGCAGGTCATTTTGCCGCGCCAGGATCTGGTGCTTTTCGCGCTCTTGGCGCAGCCGGCGTCGCTGCTCCCGGATTACAATGCCTACGATACCTGCCACCAGCAGCAGCAGAACCGGACCAATGAGCAGGTAAGGCAATAAGGCGTTAGGCATAAGCTGCGCGCCTAGTTTCCGGCGGTGGTAGTCAGGTGGTTCTGAAAAACGACACTCTGCCCTAGCAGCCTATACGGACGCGGGTGCCACCGGCTATAGTGCAGCCAGTAAGGAAGTGCCCGAAGCGGAGCAATGTGCAGCGGAATGAAGTTAAACAACCAAGCAAACAACCCCATTTGAATAGCAAACAAAAAAATATCAGGGCTACTAATTATTCTATCGAGTTTAATTCTGGTTGCCAGGTCATAACCAGAATTATAAATTATGTTGGTGGCTACGTAAGTAACAATAGAATAAGAAAAGTAAGTTAGAACAGCTATATCAAGGAAAAATTCCGGTTGTTCTTCTAAGCTTAAACTAGTTCTACTTATCTGGACAATATGTAACAACGACAGGGTTATCAAGATGATACTGCCAAATGCTCGCGCATAACTGTTCAGGTCCTTAAATATTCCATTTAATACGGCCGCATCTAGGAAAGCAACACCTATAAATATCCAGACCGATACCGATATAAGATTTAATATTCTGTGCGAATGAAATAGGCGCCGGTAGGTTTCAGCTAATAGCAGCACGGCCAAAGCAGTTGACAAATGGAAGGTGTAAACATCATTACGAAATATGAATCTGCTTACTATTTTGAGGACATAAAGTACTAGCTCTGCTCCTATATAATAGGGTAATAGCTTGAACTTGAAAGGTATGTTGTAGCGCCTCGCCCACAAGAGAGCGAACGGCAGCAGTGGTGCCGCTTCGAGCGCCCTGCTCGCAAGATGAAGTGCTCCAGCCCAGTTCTCCATTTACATATATACCAACCTATTGGCTTCTTAATTTAATCTTTGTCTGCTTCCGTGCTATAAAATAAGCTCTCTTTATCACAATTATCCGGACATTTATCATAGCTGGCAAAAGCTTTTGCCGTTAATAGTCCTTGGTTATTAGAAGTTGTTATATCGTTTTTATTTTTATCAACGCCTACAATTATAACACCTATGACTCCTTTAGGCTCTATGATATTATCTTGATTGAACGACCTATACAAGCGAAAACCTTTGCAATTCTCTCCCATTGAATTTATGTACGCTTGCAATTTTCCCTTATCAATATAAATAGATTTTATTTCTACATTATCGAATTTTTCTTGATACTTTTTTGATGATGCACCTCCTTTTGTATCAGCTACTATTTCAACACCTCCTGGATTTTTGGGAGGGGCCAAAGAGGGAATTTCATTATGCAAATCATTACAGCTAGAAGTCATACCTGCCATTGCGGCTAAGCGTATGACGGTATACATGAAGTAACCACCTTTTCTCATGATGCAATTCGCTTTTGAGTGAATGCTAACAATTGCAGATAGGCTCAACGGCAGAGTGTTGCCTTTGAGCACATAGCATATTACAAAAAAATATATACAAAGTGAAGTATTTGCACTGCCAACTGAGCGCTGTTTGATTTGCTTTACTATGAGCCATGGGCAAGGCCGCTAGGTGCTCAGTCGCATAGTTTAAACCAACCTCAGGCATAGATAGTATTACCACCTATGCACCTCTACCTCCGCACCCGCGTCGTCGCGTCGCCCGCTCAAGTTTCTGCTGGCTTCACGCGGGAACTGTTTCTGGCTTTAGCTCCACCGTTTCCACCGTTTCATCTGTTGCGCTTCGATGGCTGCCAGCGCGGCGACGAGGTGCACATTGAATTAGGCGCGGGGCCGTTGCGGCGGCTTTGGACCTCGCTCATCACCGACCACGGCACCACGCCCGACGGCACGCACTACTTCGTGGATGAAGGCCAGCTCCTCCCCCCACCGCTGCGCTACTGGCAGCACCGCCACCTAATGCAGCCGGCGCCCGGCGGTGGCTGCTACATAGTGGAAGACATTGAATACCGGACTGCCTCTGGTTTGCTCGACCGGCTGCTGTTTCCGGTAATATGGGCGCAGTTTGTATGGCGCCGGCCTATTTATCGGCGCTGGTTTAAGTCGGGCGCGGGGCGCTGAGTTACCGAATTAGGTGGCAAGCGTCGTTGTGAATACCGTTGCCGTATATGCGCAGGTCAAGCCGCGTATATTGCGGCGAATCCGTCCTCGTCTATGTTGTTCTGTTCCACTTCGGTCCGCCGCACTCGGCCTTTTCAGCGTTGGTCTGCCGCCCTGCTTGTGCTCGTTTTTACGGCTAATTGTAGCGGCACCCGACCGGCTTACTTATTTCAGCCCGCGGCAGTTTCGGCGGCCCCTGCGCCCACCCAGCCCGAATCAACAATAGAAGACGTGGCGGTGGCAGCGCCGGCCCCAAAACCCTCGGCCTCGCGCCAACTGTTACGCATTCGGCCTCGACAGCTCCGGCAGGCTATCCGCATGGCGGTAACCCAAGATCTGGGGCGGGCGCAGGCAAAACCGCAGTTGCTAAGTCGGCCGGCTACGCAGGCGGTGCGGCACCACACAAAGGCGCTTCGCAAACCAGCGGAGGTGGGGCTGGGCACTACGGTATTTGGAATATTAGGATTTTTGGCGGTGCCTATTGGGCTAATCGGGTTGGCGCTAGGGGGCGGGCTGGTATGGGGGCTCATTGCCGCGGCCGGAGCGTTGGCCATCCTTATTGCCTGGCTCGACCCATTCGCGTGAGTTCCCGGCTAGAACACAGGCCGACATTACGGTTCAGTGCTGGCTACAAATCGGGCACCATTTTCACGTCGGTTCGTTGATAGGGGCTACTTGGTATCGGCACATGGCGAAACCCAAGCTTATTGTACAGCGCCAGTGCCGGCCCCAAGCGGGAGTTAGATAGCAGTTCCAGTTGGTGGGCTCCTAGCTGGCGAGCTTTGGCTATGGCCGCCTGCCCTAACGCACAGCCGATACCGAGCCCCTGGGCGGCCGGCGACACCGCCATCTTGGCCAACTCGAACACGCCGTGGCCTTCGTGCAACAAAGCGCAGGTGCCTACCAGTTGTCCTTGGTACTCGGCCATCAGAATGGCTCCGCCAGGCTTTACTATATACTGCTCCGGCTCATCCAGCATTTGGTAGTCGGGCGCTTCCATCACGAAAAACCGGGTTATCCACTCTTCGTTGAGGGCACGGAACTGCGGCTGATGGGCTGGCTCGTAATCGAGTATCCGGACGGCGTGCATCATGTGGCAAGGTAGGCAGCCTTGTTCAGAAGCGGTGCCTACTACCTAGCTCCTCATAACCTGCTGCCGACAGAAAAGTACTAGCAATAGGATCTTCTAGTCGTGAAAAGCAATATGGAGAACGAACTCCACCCAACTCTCCGAGCGTCAGGTAGTTCGCCCACCTATTGGCTCACCCGCTTTGTTATCCTGCGCCTGCTGGGTTTGCTTTACGCCGTCGCCTTTCTGGTAGCAATCAACCAAATTCTGCCGCTGATTGGCTCGAAAGGGCTTCTTCCGGTTGGCACTTACCTTGAGCAAGTGAGTAGCGCGCTCGGGTCGGATGGCGCGGGTTTTCGGCGGCTGCCCTCCCTGTTTTGGTTCTGGCATTCCGATGCAGCCTTGCTAACGGTTGCCTGGGTTGGGTTTGGGCTGGCCTGCCTGGTGGTAGCCGGCTTCGCTAACGCGCTGTCGATGGCGGCGCTCTGGGTGCTGTATATGTCTATCGTGCACGTCGGCCAAGAGTGGTACGGCTACGGCTGGGAAATTCAACTGACGGAAACCGGCTTTCTGGCTATTTTTCTTTGTCCGCTGCTCGACCTGCGCCCGTTTCCGCGGCAGGCACCGCCCATGCCCATCATTGTGCTGTTCCGATGGCTGATTTTCCGCATCATGCTGGGGGCGGGCCTAATCAAAGTGCGGGGCGACGAAATCTGGCGCAACAGCACCGCGCTCTACTATCATTTCGAAACCCAGCCGATACCGGGGCCTCTGAGTCGGTGGTTTCATTTTCTGCCGCACAGCGCGTTGCGCGTGGGCGTCTGGTTTAATTGGCTGGCCGAACTGGTAGCGCCCTTGTTTGCCTTTGGCCCCAGATTCGGCCGGCACGCAGCCGGCATGGTGATGGTGCTCTTCCAGCTCAACATTATTCTTAGTGGCAACCTCTCGTTTCTGAACTGGCTGACTATCATCCCGGCACTGGCTTGCTTTGATGATGGTTTCTGGGCCCGGCTGCTTCCCCGGCGGCTCGTTCGGAAGGCGGAAGCCGCTGCCGCTCGTGCCGAACCATCGAAACCCATGCTGGCTACGGCCTGGGTAGTAACGGCCCTTATCGCGGTTCTGAGCATCCAGCCCGCTCTGAATATGGTTTCACCCGGACAGGTCATGAACACGTCGTTCGACCCGCTGGATCTGGTTAACACGTACGGGGCCTTCGGCACCGTGGGGCAGGAGCGGTTGAATGTCGTCTTTGAAGGAACCATGGACCCGGACTCCAGCGACCAAGCCAATTGGCAACCTTACCTCTACAAAGGTTTACCCGTGGCTCTCAACCAGCCCCCGCCGCAGATAGCGCCGTATCAGTTGCGGCTAGACTGGCAAATGTGGTTTGCCGCCATGTCGTCGCCCGCTGAGTACCCTTGGACGCTGCACCTGGTGTGGAAACTGCTGCAAAACGATAGGGGAGCGGTCAGCTTATTTGCGCGCAACCCTTTCCCTGATAAGCCGCCGCGCTATATCCGGGCGATTCGCTATCGATACACGTTTGCTCGGCCCGACAACCCCCAAGGGCTCTGGTGGAATCGGGAGCGGGTCGACATTTGGCTGCCTGCTCTTTCGGCAAATGACCCACGCTTAGTTGAATTCATGCAAAACTCGGGGTGGCTTCGCTAAACCCTCCTGATTCCGGTGCAGAGCAAAATGCACCTGTAAAATGTAAGCCTTGCTCATTAGAGCGGTAGCAGTGCGAGCCCACCAAGTGGCTTTGGCGTACCTTTAGGCTTTCTTGTTTCGTTTGAACTTCCGCCTTATGCCCGCCACTATCACGCTCAAGCCTGGTAAAGACCAATCTCTTCGTCGTCGTCATCCGTGGGTGTTTTCGGGGGCTATTGCCCGCATGCAGGGCGAGGTGGTGGAGGGGGAAGTGGTAATGGTGCAGGCCGCCAACGGCGAAGTACTCGGTATGGGCCATTACGCCCCCGGCTCCATTGCCGTGCGCATGCTCGACTTCGGGCCCGCCGCCCAAATGCCAGATGCGAGCTTCTGGGAAGCCCGCCTCCGCAACGCCTACCAGCTTCGGCAGGGCCTGGGCCTTACCGGCACCGGCAACACCAACGTGTACCGCCTCACCCACGCCGAGGGCGACGGGCTGCCCGGCCTCATTATTGATGTGTACGGCGATGTAGCCGTGGTGCAGGCCCACAGTGCTGGCATGTACAAGGCACGCCCCCTCATTGCGGCGGCCTTGCAAGCCATAGTGCCCGGTCTGCGCGCCATCTACGACAAAAGCGCCGAAACCGTACCCGCCAAAGCCGCCCCCGATGCCCGCAACGGCTACCTGTGGGGCGAGAGCAACGGCACCGAGCACGTGGTGCAGGAAAACGGCCACCCCTTCGCCGTGGATTGGGAAACCGGCCAGAAAACCGGCTTCTTCATCGACCAGCGCGACAACCGCAGCCTACTAGCCCGCTACGCACCCGGCCGCCGGGTGCTCAACACATTCTGCTACACTGGCGGCTTCAGTTCCTACGCCTTGCAGGCCGGTGCCGAGTTGGTGCACTCCGTGGATTCCAGCAAGAAGGCCATCGAGCTAACCGAGCGCAACGCCGCCCTCACCGGCCTCGAAAGCAAGCACGCCGCTTACGCCGAAGACGTGTTCAGCTTCCTCAAAGCCAGCCAGGAGCAATACGACCTCATCGTGCTCGACCCACCCGCTTTTGCCAAGCACCTCTCGGCCCGTCATAACGCCCTGATGGGCTACAAGCGCCTGAATGCCGCCGGTATCAAGCAGATTGCACCAGGCGGACTGCTCTTTACGTTCAGCTGCTCACAGGTGGTATCGGCCGAGCTTTTTGAGGGCGCTGTGCTAGCCGCGGCCATCGAAGCGGGCCGCCCCGCTCGTATCCTGCACCGCCTCACCCAACCCGCCGACCACCCCGTGAGCTTGTTCCACCCGGAAGGTGAGTATCTGAAAGGGCTGGTGCTGGCCGTGGAGTAAAGGCTAAAAATTGTTGTTCCGAGTGAAGCCAGGAATCTGAGTTAGCCTCCACGGGCACCTCAGATTCCTCGCTTCACTCGGAACAACCTCTATTTGCCAGCACTAGGCGTCGGCATTTGCATCAGGAACTGGCTGCCACCGGCGCCACTGGTGTAGGTGGGTACGTTGCTGCCGCCTTTTTCCCAGGCTTCAATCCAGCGCATCTGCACCAGCAGCGGCGTGAGCGACTGTTGCTGCTTTTCGTTGGCATAGGCCTGAGCGTCGGCGGCAATACGGATGGCTTTGGCACGGCCCTCGGCTTCGGCGATGTTGATGCGGGCTTGCGCCTCGGCCTGCCGGATGCGGTTTTCGGTTTGCAGGCCGGTTTGCACAGCGGTGTTTTTGGCATCGATGGCGGCTTTCAGGCTGGCGGGTGGCTCTAGCTTGGTGGTGATTTGCTGCACAATGAAGCCCATGCTCTGGAGCTGCGTCACGAGGTTGGCTTTCACCCGGGCCTCGTAGCTGCCGCGGTTGCTGATGAGGCTGTCGGCGGTGTAGCGGTTGGTGGCCACGCGGTAGGCTTCGTACACGGCCGTTTTCAGGAAGCCGTCCTCGATGGCGGG
Organism: Hymenobacter sp.; assembly: GCF_036387835.1. Lineage (GTDB taxonomy): Bacteria > Bacteroidota > Bacteroidia > Cytophagales > Hymenobacteraceae > Hymenobacter. The sequence goes on from NZ_DASVSY010000073.1 coordinate 46,987, forward strand.
CAGCGGGCGGCGGTACTGCCGGAAAATATCGTCTACTTTATCGGACTGGATGTAATAGTTGAGGCTAGGCGCCACGCCGAAGCTGGAGCCGTCCCGGCTCTGCACCTCAAATTCCTCGTACTCTTTGTGTTGCGTGTATACCGGAAACTCGTACACGGCCGTACTCAGCGGGCTATAAAACACCCAACCAGTAGCGTAAGTGATGTCGTCGACGCCGCGGCCGGAGCCAGCCAGGTTCACCTTGATACCTACGTTGCCGGCATCGATGCGCTCCACCTTAATCAAGCTGCAACTCGCTACCAGCGCCAGCAGCAGCAAGCCAACGAAGATGACAGGTTTCAGCCAGCTGCGGCTAGGGTTTAATTGATATTCAGCCATTTCTAGGTAGTTTTTTGTTATTCGTTTTTAGTTTTTGGCTGGTAGTCACTGGTGTTAGCTTTGGAAATAATGGCTGTCTACAAACGCCAAAAAACCAAAACACCCGAAAATCTAGCCTCGTAGGAAGTAAGCAGTAAGGGCCCGGCCGGCTTGGTACAACGACAAGGCCACGCCGGCCGCCAGAACCAGAAAGCCCACGATGCCGCAGGCTAGCCACCAGTTCGAGGAACGGCTCAGCCAGTCGAGGCAGACGGGCACAGCGTAGGGCAGCACCACGCCGTAGAACAGCAGCCAGAAAGCTATGCGCAAGTAGGAAGGGCGTTGAACAGGCATAAACAAGCAGTCAAAGCTACTATATCTGAACAGTAGAATGTATCTGTAGCTAGTTCTTTTGCAGCTACGCGGTAATGAATCGCGAAAAGATGCTTGGCATTACAGGCAAGTGCTTCGATAGCCCGGAAAAGTTGTTGTACACCGCGTTACGTGGAGATAATAAGCACTGTAAGAGCGCATTGAGCGGTATTCAGGTGAATAGAGGCGTAGGCTGTAGCGCAAAGCCTAGCCTTCGCCTATTAGTATGGCGCAAAGTAGCCACTCAACCTCAACAGCGCTGTGCAAGGCATGAGCTTCATGCTACTATCTAACACCAACCTAAAAATGGCGGTAACTAAGTAGAAGGGCTGTAGTAAAGAGCCCCCCGAATAACTGCTAATTACCTGACTACAACCCACTAGCGTAAAGCCTCACTTCGCGGTGCGTTCCTGATGCTCGCCCAAGCGCCACGGTCCATTTTTGTGCAAAGCCCTGTTGAGTGGAACTTCGCGGTGCATTTTATGTAAGCCATAAAGCCTGTATGCGGGTTATAGGTGCAACCTCTCTTCTATCTTCACCCTGTGGCTCGCCAGAAAACTTACGTTTCGCCTTCTTCCCAACCTGTTGCCATCGTGGGGGCGGGCATTGCCGGTATTGCTACGGCGGTGCGGCTGGCGGTGCGTGGGCACCGCGTTACGGTGTTTGAGGCGCAGGAAAGCTTCGGGGGCAAGATGCACCAGCTGGAGCTGCCCGGCGGCTACCGGTTTGATGGCGGGCCGTCGTTGTTTACGCTGCCGCACCTCGTCGATGAGCTGTTTGAACTGGCGGGCCGCAACCCCGCCGACTATTTTCGCTACCAGCGCCTCGACCCGATTACCGAGTACTTCTTCGCCGACGGTACCCAACTCACGGCCTGGGCCGATGAAGAAAAGTTTGCTGCCGAAGTAGAAGTAAAGCTCCGGGTGCCGGCCGCCGACGTGCTGAGTTTTCTGGCGCGCAGCCGTCGTTCTTACTCGGCTACGGCGGGCACGTTTCTGCAAAAGTCGCTGCACCGGGCCAAAACCTACCTCAGTCCCGAAGTGCTGAAGGCTGTGGCAGCCGTACCGCAGCTGGGCTTGCTGGAAACCATGCACCAACGGCACCAAACGGCCTTCCCGCGGGATGCGCGCCTCGTGCAGCTCTTCGACCGGTTTGCCACCTATAACGGCTCCGACCCCTACCAGGCCCCCGCCACACTCAGCATGATTCCGCATCTGGAACACGGGCTAGGCGCATTCTACCCGGAAGGCGGCATCTATGCCATAGCGCAAAGCCTGGTGCGGCTGGCCGAAGAGTTAGGCATAGCGTTTCGCTATCAGGAGCCAGTATTGGAAATCCTGACCGCCGACGGCCGCGTAACCGGCGTCCGGACCGCGCAGGACGTGTACGATTTCGGGTTGGTGGTCAGCAACATGGACGTGGTGCCGACGTACCGCAAGCTGCTGCCCACGCAGCCTGCGCCCGAGCGCACGCTAGGCCAGCCCCGCTCTTCCTCGGCCCTGATTTTTTATTGGGGCGTGGCGCGGCGCTTTCCGGAGTTGGGGGTGCACAACATCTTTTTCTCGGAAAATTATCAGCAAGAATTCGAGGCCATCTTTCAACAAAAGACCGTCAGCCCCGACCCTACGGTGTACGTCAACATCACGAGTGGGTACACGCCTACCGATGCGCCACCCGGCCACGAAAACTGGTTTGTGATGGTGAACGTACCCCATGACCAGGGTCAGGACTGGCCCGCCCTCATCCACCAAACCCGACAAGCCGTGCTAACTCGCGTCAGCAAAGCCCTGGGCACCGACGTAGCCGCGCTTATCCGAGCCGAGCACGTATGGGACCCGCCAGGCATTGCCGAGCGTACGTCGTCATTTGGGGGGGCGCTGTACGGCAGTTCCAGCAACAACCAGCTGGCGGCTTTCCTGCGTCACCCTAATTTCTCGCGGAAGCTGGAAGGGCTGTACTTTTGCGGCGGCTCGGTGCACCCGGGCGGCGGCATACCGCTCTGCCTGCTCTCCGCCCGAATCGTATCTGATTTAATTATGAATTGAGAATCCTGAATTCTGCATTGCTTTTAAAACGTCTGCCTACCGCAGTGGTCTAGCTTCCGTGAAAAAGCAATCCATAATTCTCAGTTCATAATTCATGATTCATAATTTCTCCTCATGCCCGACCCGACTCAACAATACCCGGCCCCGGCAACAACGCAGCTGCCCGCTCAACAGCGGCGGCTACGAATTGCGCAGGGCATCTTGCTTCTGTTTCACATCACCGGCTTCATTGGCCTAGGCTTTTCAGCTAATCCCGACTTTTACCTGCAGTTTGTACCTCTGAATCTGCTGCTCACGGTGGGACTGCTGCTGGCGTTCCAGCCCGAGCGCAGTGCGGCATTCGTGTGGTTTTGCCTGGTAACAGCTGCGGTAGGCTTCTTTGTGGAAGTGATTGGCACGCGGACTGGTTTGGTGTTTGGCTTCTACCAGTACGGCCCTACTCTTGGGCTACAGTGGCTAGGTGTGCCTCTGCTGGTGGCTATTAACTGGCTGATGCTCACGTACACTACCGGCATTCTGGCCCGTTACCTGCCGTTGCCTGCCTTCGCACGGGCAGTAGTTGCGGCTCTGTTGATGGTGGGCCTCGATGCGTGCTTGGAGCCCATTGCCGTGCGCTACAACTTCTGGCAGTGGCGGTTCGATGTGATTCCCTTCCAAAACTTCAAGGGGTGGTTTGCGGTATCCCTTATCCTGCAAGTGTTCTTTAACCGCACCGATTTTGTGAAACGCAATGCGCTGGCACCGTTCGTGTATATGCTGCAACTGCTGTTCTTTTTCGGGCTCGGTTTGTTAGGTTGAAGTTCATATTAAAAAATAACACTTATCAGGAATACTATTTGCTTGTGGTATCCGCGTTATAAGCTGAGCAGTCGTTTTCACTCAACCCTATTTGCCTTATGGAGCAAGTAATACTCCATCAGTTACTTGACAAAGCAAATTCATTATTTCGATCTGTCGGAGTTGGCTTAGTACATGAAGAGCAGATAGCGGCTGAGCTCGACATAAATCTGGCGGCATTTCGGGGCTTATTCGGCTCTAAGTCGGAACTGATATCACAAGTGATTCGGCGCAACTTAACGCGGCAGCGCCACGAGCACGACGAGCTGTTTGCCAACCTGGGCACCCCCGTAGAATGTTTGCTGGCCTTGCTCCATCACAGCTTGCACGAGCTGCGCCGCTCCCCGCACTACGACTACCACGTGATGCGCGAGCAGTATCCGCAGGCCTGGAACACTATTTAGGAATATTTACAGCAATACTCTTACCCTTTGCTCACGCGGCTGCTGCAAGAAGGCATTGTGGAAGGCCAGTTCCGCGCTGACCTCGATGCGCCCTTTATTGCTCGCATCATGCTGGCGCAGTTCAGCCTGATTCTCAATGAACAGGTCTTCCCCCCCGACCATACTAACCTGGCCGACGCTTACCGCAATATCTTCTTCTACTACGTGCGCGGCCTGTGCACCGAAGAAGGCTGTCGGCTTGCCACCTCCCACTTCGCCCGGATGTAGCCGTCGTCAAGGCATAGCGGCAGGCACTACAAAAGCAACCCAAACTCAGCTTCGTAAAGGAGGTGAGTCCGGGTTGCTTTTGGCTTGTTGGAAGCAACTCAGTACAGGAACCCACGGCCCCTCCTGGTCGTTTGCTTTTATGTAACTCAGGTTTTGCCAGTGGCACTCTGGCCCTGCTTTCCCTTTCGCCAACTTCGCGTTTTTAACTGACTGCTTGGGGTTCGTCTTACCCGAGCCAGCCTGGCAGCTTATGTCAGGTTTAGCGATGCGCGAAGTTTCCTACCGCTTTTCCTTCGTATGCAAAACATAATTTTCTTCGGCGACAGCCTCACGGCCGGCTATCAGCTGCCCGCCAGCGCGGCTTTTCCTACCCTACTTCAGCAGCGAACTAATTCGCTAGGCTTAGCTTACAAAACCTTCAACTATGGCGTGAGCGGCGAAACCAGCGCGGGCGGCCGGCTGCGCCTGGCCAGCGTGCTGAACCGCCAGCCCGTTGACGTATTCGTGCTGGCGTTGGGGGCCAACGACGGGCTGCGCGGCATCCCCGTCCGCGAAACCACCCAAAACCTGCAAACCATCATCGACCAGGTAAAGCTTAAGTACCCTAAGGCCCGCATTGTGCTGGTAGGGCTGGAGTTCCCGTTTGACTTGGGCCCGTTGGGCGGCCACCAGATGGCGCGCTATGCCCAGGAATTCAAGGCCTTGTTCCGGGCGCTGGCCGACCAAAACAACCTGCCCTTCGTGCCCTTCCTGCTACAAGGCGTACTCGGTCGCCGCGAGCTCAACCTCCCCGATGGCGTGCACCCCAACGCTGCCGGCCAGAAGATTCTGGCTGATAACGTGTGGACGGTTTTACAGCCTCTTTTGTAACGCTTCTAACTTTGGCGCTATGTAAGAATTCGTTAGACGTTCATGCTGAGCTTGTTCTGGAACAACCTCCCAAGCCACTTCTGTATACTGAGGTTACACTATCACCCTAGCTTGCCCTGTGCATTGATGCGTAACAATAAGTAACAGGCGCAAAGGGTGATTCCCTGTGAGAAATCCACCAGCAGATTGCTGAAATCTGCTTTGGAAGCACCGGCCTCCACTATAGATGATGACGCATCAACTCTTTCTGAGCGACTCCTGAAAGCGCCCAAAAAAGCCTTGACTTGATAGTAAAGGCTTTTTTGGGCGCTTTCAGGAGTCGTCACTTTTGGGCGAGCCAAGTAGTACCAGACCCTAAACAGTAAGCAATACACTCTTCTCTTACTGTTGAGCAGCTAGCACTCATAGGGTAGAAATATTTGTTTAACTTTTTTACATCAAAAGCTAAACAATAAAGCATCTTATATTATTAATACTTCATCTTTCAACCTCAACTATTTTTCCCATGCAAACCATGTTCCTTGAAGTCATGCGTATCCCGGTAGATGACCCGGTAGCTTTTACTTTTTTCACAGGATACATGGCCATGTTTGCGGCGTCCGTATTCTTTTTGTTTGAACGCAGCACGGTAGCTGACAAGTGGAAAACTTCTCTTTTGATTTCGGGCTTGATAACTGGTATTGCCGCCGTGCATTACTACTACATGCGTGATTATTACGTCACTACCCACGAAACGCCCATTGCCTTGCGCTACATCGACTGGACGCTGACTGTGCCGCTGATGGTGGTGGAGTTTTACCTCTTGGTACGGGCGGCGGGTGCCAAATTGGCTTTGCTTTATAAGCTGATTGTGGCGGCCGTTATCATGCTTGTGTTCGGCTATATCGGTGAAGCCTTTACGGATGGTTCCATGGGGCACTCCGTTTTGTGGGGTTCCCTTTCTACGCTGGGCTACCTCTATATCCTGTACTCGGCCTGGTTTGGTGAAGTAGCGCAACTGGCCGCCGCTTCTGACTCGGTGGCCGTGCAGAAAGGGGTGCGGGCGCTGGCTTGGTTTGTGCTGGTTGGCTGGGCCATCTACCCGATCGGCTACATGGCTATGCCCGGCGGCTGGCTCGGTCCCGACGGCGCCAAACTACTCCGCCCTCACGACCTCGACCTGCTTTACAATATTGCCGATGCCATCAATAAAATCGGCTTCGGGCTGGTAGTGTACGGTATTGCACGCAGCGAATCGGAGGTGAAAGTTTCGCCTGCTGGGGTAGCAACTGTAGCGTAACCCCGCAGGGCTTCCCAGACCGTACTTCCCTCCGCCATGCTGGCTACTCCCACTCCTGTTCCGCGCATCTGGCCACAACGCCGCTACTCCTACGTAGCCGTTCTGACCCTGACCGCTATGGGAGTTGCTTTTCCAACGCAGGCTTGGGTGCTGCTCGGGTTGCCGCTAGCGGTAGGAATGGTGCTATTGGGAGTGGCGCATGGTGCCTGCGACCAGCTTGTGGTGCCAGCCGTCTGGGCCGGCTCCGTTGCTACCAGCCGGCTCCACTACTGGCTACGGTTTTTGGTTGGCTACCTGGGGCTAGCGGCCGTAATAGGGCTGCTGTGGTGGTGGTGGCCAGCGGCTATGGTTGGCCTTTTTTTTCTGCTTACTGTCTGGCACTGGGGCTCGGCAGACGCACCTCCGGAGCTCCACAGCACTCCGATTTGGTGGCTGATGCACAGCCTATTACGTGGCCTGCTGCTATTCCTGCTGCCCTTGTGGAGGTGGCCCATCGAAACGGCGGACATTGTAGATGGGCTACTTGGGTTTGCCGGGGCTCCCGCCGTATCTCAGCCACTGTACGAGCGAACGGCGGCCCTTTTGGGGTCCATAGTATTAGTTGGTCACGTGATACTCTGGATACGTTACCTAATTCAGCGCAAGTGGGCGGTACTTGGAATGGAGTTAGTGGAAGTGTTGCTACTGACGGGGCTGCTTGTTGCGCTACCGCCTATGCTGTCGGTGGGCGTGTATTTTGTGTTCTGGCATAGTCTCCAACACGTTTTGCGCCTGACTCAATGGCTAGGCTATCCCGCCCCCGTCCGACGCCGCACCGCCTGGGTCGAGTTGGGTACGCAACTAAGATTTTTTCTGCGACGGGCAGCCCCCTTGCTAACCCTAAGTTGTGTGGGGCTGCTGATAGTTGGGTGTGTGCTGGCTCCTCAATTGCCTGATGCCACTGCTTGGTTCAGCTTTGCGCTAGTAGCCGCCTCCATTGTAACGCTGCCCCACGCTTTGCTTGTCACGCTAGTAATGGATGCTGCCCACCGGCAACCGGTTGGTTCAGGTCATTAACCGCGACACTGCTAACGCAAGAAAGCCGGCCTTCAGTTGAAGGCCGGCTTTCTTGCGTTAGCAGTAAACGCCTTGCCGCCATACCCAAAGCTCGCAAGGCCCTGTGTATAGCAGGTTACTTGGCGTTGTACAGCTTCTGGTAGTACTCGGTAGCCATGCGGTGCGATTCGAACTCGGGTTCTACTTCGCGCATAGAGGTTTTCATTACGTCCAGGTACTTGTCGGGCTGGCCGTAGTAGAGCGGCACGATTTCGTTTTCCAGCACGTCGAGCAGGCTAGTCGCCTCGATATCGTCCTTCACATTGTCGGCCTGGTAAGGGTCGGCGTGGGGGATGATAAAGCTGTTTTCGCCGTGGCGGGCGAATTCAGGTACCCAACCATCGGCGATGCTCAGGTTGATGGAGCCGTTCATGGCGGCCGTCATGCCGCTGGTACCCGACGCTTCGCGGGGGTAGCGGGGCGTGTTCAGCCATACGTCGGAGCCGCGCTTGAGGTAGCCGGACAAGGTTAGCTCGTAGCCCGTCAGCACAGCGCAGTTGTTGAGCGGTTTGACTTTGCGGATGATGTCGTTGAAGAGGCCGATGGCCCCGTAGTCCTTGGGGTAGGGCTTGCCGGCCCACAGCACTTGCACGGGCCGGTCGGTGTTGTTGACGATGCTCAGGAACCGCTCGAAGTGGCGCAGGATCAGGTCGGCGCGCTTGTAGCCGGCGAAGCGGCGGGCCCACACTACGGTCAGCACGTCGGGATTGAGCAGGGTGCCGGTTTGGTCGGCTACGATGTCGAAGAGCTGCTTTTTCAACTTGCGCTTGCGGGCGAGCAGGGCCGTATCATCGTTGGCTTCGAGGGCGGCGTGCAGCTGCTGGTCGCGCCAATAGGTGCCGTTTTGGGCATTGGTAATGGCAATGATGGGGCAGATACCTTGGTTGCTGCCCCACATTTCGTTGGCCACGGTGCCGTGCACCTTACTTACGCCGTTGGAGAGGCGCGAAAAGCGCAGGGCGGTGAGCGTGTAGTTCACCCGGTCGTTTTCCACACCAGCTACGCGGGTAATTTCCTCGGCGGGCACCGACCCGAAGAACGACATCTTCGCCAGCAGTTGCAGCGGGTGCTCTTCGTTGCCGGCTAGCTCGGGCGTGTGCGTAGTGAATACCAGGCGCTTACGCACTTCTTCTAGCTGACGGCCGTGCTTTTCGTAGAGGTAGAACGCCAGCGGCAGGCCGTGGCCCTCGTTGAGATGGTACACATCCACGTTCACACCTAGTAAGTCGAGCAGCTTACCGCCACCTACGCCAAGCAGGATGCTTTGCGCGATCCGAGCGGCCGTGTCGGCGTCGTAGAGGTGATGCGAGATGGTGCGCGAGATGAAGTCGTTTTCGGGAATGTCGGTGGTGAGGAAGAACATCGGGGCCGTACCGAACGTGTCGGGGGCCAGGTAGAGGGCCTTCACGTACACATCCACGTCGTGGATGGTGATGGGGAAGGTGAGGCCAGTGTCTTGCAGGAAGGAATACGACTTCTGCGTGAAGCTGGCGCACATGGTTTGGTCTTCGTTGCGCCCCTGGTCGTAGTAGCCGAAGCTCCACAGAATGCCGATGCCTACCAGGTTTTGCTTGAGCTCGTAGGCCGAGCGCATATGCGAGCCGGCCAAGAAGCCGAGGCCTCCGGAATAGGTTTTAAGCGCCTGGTCCAAGGCAAATTCCATGGAGAAGTACGCCGCCTGCGTCGTGAATTCAGCGGCGGGTGCGTAGGGTTTAAATTCGAAAGCCATTGAAGAAGAGAGGTCAGAGAAAAAGGCAGCTTAACTAAGCTACCCACAGCCCCGGCATACGGCCAGCACAGCAATACGTTCGGGGTAGCCCCGGCCAAGGTGCCAACATTCCAAGTGAAAAACAATGTATACCGGGTGACTGATATTGTTGAGCCAGGGTAAAGGCACTGTCCTTTCGACGCAGGAGGAATCTGAGTTAGCCTGCTCAACGACTTTGACTCAGATTCCTCCTGCGTCGAAAGGACGGTGCCTGTGCTCCGCATTTGTAGCTGGCTGCATATCGTAAGTTGACACAACGGTAACATCAAACGTGGTCTAACTGGCTGATTGACCGGATAGTTTTGTGTTTCAATCCACAAAGCCAACCTCCAACCAACCACAAAATGAAGTTTAATTTTTTATTCACTGCCGCACTTCTAACGCTGTCAGTTGCCTGCTCGAAACTAGAGCCCACGCCAAGCGCCGCACCTGCCGTAACCACAACCGCGGCTGATGTCAGCGCCGCCGGCTTCCCGGAAGGCTTTGAAACCGGCACCAAAACCGCGTACACCACTGGCTCAGTCACTTTCAGCTCCGGTTCCTGGACGCTGAACGACGCGCTAGTTGGCAACACCACCGCCGATGCCAAAACCGGCAGTCAGTCGGTGCGAGTGCGCAATGTGGGCACGGTGGGCATGAACTTCAACACCACTACCGGCGCGGGTATCGTGACGGTCGGCCACGCCGTGTACGGCACCGATGCCAGCTCGCAGTGGGAGCTATGGGCAAGTCAGAACAGCGGTAACTCCTACGTGAAAGTGGGCAGCACCATCACCAGCAGCAGCGCCACGCTGAGCACAGCCTCGTTTTCGGTGAACCTGAGCGGCAGCGTGCGGCTGCAAATCCGCAAGATTTCTGGCGGCACCAATCGCATCAACATCGACAACGTGACGGTGGAGCAGTACGGCAGCGGGGGCGGCACCACGCCGCCTGCTACCGGCAGCAAGAAGTTTCTCTTCGACGGCTCGCACGGCGAGCTGGCCGGCAATGCCGATTGGGTGCTCGACGTAAACAGCGGCGTGGCTTCGCGCTACCCTTCGCCGGCGCAAAGCGGCATCACCAGCACCACCCCCGAAACCTACTGGACCGGCGCTATTTCGGCGTGGGGCGTGGCGCTGGCCAAGCAAGGGCACACGGTAGAGCAGCTACCGGCCGGCACGGTCATCAGCTACGGCAACACCGCTAACCCGCAGGACCTGAGCTACTACAGTGTATTCGTGGTCGATGAGCCAAACACCATCTTCACGGCCGCCGAGAAAACGGCCATCCTGCGGTTTGTGCAGAACGGCGGCGGCTTGTTCATGATTTCCGACCACGACATCTCGGACCGCAACAACGACGGCTACGACTCCCCCGACATCTGGAACGACCTGATGCAAAACAACTCGGTGCAAGCCAACCCCTTCGGCTTCTCGGTGAACCTCGACAACATCGTGGAAAACAGCAGCAACGTGCGCACCGGCACCAACCCAATTCTGAACGGCTCGCAGGGCGCCGTGTCGCAGCTCTCGTTCCACAACGGCGCCACCATGACGCTCAACCCCACCGCCAACAGCACGGTGCAGGGCCTGATCTGGCGCAGCTCGGCCACGCAGGGCAACAACTTGGCTATGGCCGCCAGCAGCACCTTCGGCTCGGGCCGCGTGGTAATCATCGGCGACTCCTCGCCCGCCGACGACGGCACCGGCTCGCCCGGCAACACCGTGTACGACGGTTGGGGCGAAAACGTAAGCCACCCGCGCCTGCACCTCAACGCCTCACTCTGGCTGGCTAAGCTGCAATAGAGCGTTGCTCGTTTCTTGTGTTCTGATTCCGAGGAAGTCCTGCCGCTTGCAGGGCTTCTTTTGTTTGGGTGGTTGCTGACGCCAGAGCTCTGCGTTCCTCTGCGCTTTTGCTTTGCGAAACCCTGCGGTAAACGACGCCTGCAAGGATACTAGGGTTCTACTGAGGGGCTTGTTACCTTACCGCCCCCATTCAAGTCCCAAATTCCCATGAAATCGTACCACTTCCTGTTGCCGGCGCTGGTGGCTAGTCTGCTGGCTACTCCTGTTGCGCAAGTTCAAGCCAGCGCCCATCTAGCCAGTCCACCAACTGCTCCTGCCGAAAAGCCGGCCGGCATCACCCGCATCGACCCGACTTTTTGGTGGGTAGGCATGAAGAACCCGAAGCTTCAGCTGCTGGTCCACGGTCCTGGCATAGCCAACAGCACCGCCAGCTTGCGCTACGAAGGCGTGACGCTGGACGGCACGCAGAAGCTGGAAAGCCTCAACTATCTGATAGTCAACCTCACCATCAGTTCCACCGCCAAACCCGGCAAGCTGAAGTTGGAATTCAAAGGCGCTAAGAACTTCAGCTACAATTACGAGCTGAAAGCTAGATCCACGCCCGGCGACAAAAGCCAGGTGCAGGGCCTGACCACGCAGGATTTCATCTACTTCCTGATGCCGGACCGGTTCTCGAACGGCGACCCCAAGAACGACTACATCAAAGGCATGCGGGCGCCCGCCGCGGCCCGCGACTCGATGTACAGTCGCCACGGCGGCGACCTGAAGGGCGTAGCCAACCACTTCGACTACTTCAAAACGCTCGGCGCAACGGCCCTCTGGCTCACGCCCATCGTAGAAAACGACCAGCCCAAGGCCAGCTACCACGGCTACGCCCTCACCGACTACTACAACGTGGACCGCCGCTACGGCACCAACGAGGAGTACCGAACCTTTGTGCGCAACGCCCACCAGAACGGCCTGAAAGTGGTGCAAGACGTGGTGCTCAACCACATGGGCTCCCAGAGCTACTTGTTCCGCGACCAGCCCGCCAAAGACTGGTTTCACCAGTGGCCCACCTTCACGCGCAGCTCCTTCCGCGACGCGGCCTTCAACGACCCACACGGCTCTCAATATGACCGAAAGCTGTTCGGCGAAGGCTGGTTCGATACCACCATGCCCGACCTCAACCAGAGCAATCCGCTGGTGGCTACCTACGTCATCCAGAACAACCTGTGGTGGGTGGAAAACACCGGCATCGACGCCTACCGCATCGACACCTATTCCTACTCCGACCGCAACTTCCTGATGCAGTGGGGCAAGGCAGTGCTCGATGAGTATCCGCAGCTCGGCATGTTTGGGGAAACGTGGGTGCAGGGCACGGCGCAGCAGGCCTACTTCGCCCGCAACATCCTGCCATCTACTGACGGGTTCAAGAGCAACCTGCCCGGCGTCACGGACTTTCAGCTGCAATACGCTATCAACGAGGCCCTAACCAAGGACGCCGGCTGGACGGAAGGCATTGCCAAGCTCTACTACACGCTGCACGACGACTGGCTCTACGAAAACCCTATGCGCAACGTGGTTTTCCTCGACAACCACGACATGAGCCGCTTCTATTCGGTGATAGGCGAGGATTTCGCTAAGTACAAGATGGGGCTGGCGTGGCTGCTCACCACCCGCGGCATCCCGCAGCTCTACTACGGTACCGAGGTGCTGATGAAGAACTTCTCGAACCCCGATGGCAAAGTGCGCGAGGATTTTCCCGGCGGCTTTCCCGGCGACAAAAAGAACCTGTTCACGTCCCGCTCCGGCCAGGAGGCCGAGGCGTTCGACTATGTAAGCAAGCTGGCCAACTACCGCCGCACGCACGAGTTTTTGCACGCCGGCAAGCTCATGCAGTTCATCCCCGACCAGGGCGTATACACCTATTTCCGCTACTCGGATGCGGGCACGGTGATGGTGATGATGAATTCCAACAAAGACGAGAAAACCGTGGACATGGCGCGGTTTGCGGAACGGCTGAACGGGTTTTCTTCCGGCGTGGAAGTGACCACAGGGGCGGCAATTGCGGATTTGAAAACGGTGAAGATTCCGGGGCGGACGGCTTGGGTGGTGGAGTTAAAGAAATAGTGCTTTATTTATAGTGGTTTCACGATTCTTAGTGGCAGAAGGCGCCGAAGCTCACTGCTAGCTGCCTAGTTGCTGGAATCGTGTAGGCCTTCTGCATAACCCTCTGCGCCGTCTGTGGGCCAGCAACTCCAGCACAAATGCCCTCAGCCACGCAAACTTCTGCCCCCCACTCCGTATGAAGAAACTTGTCTTGCCGGCAATGCTTGCGTTGGCCGCTTTTACTTTTCCACTTTCGCGTATAGCTCAGCCCGTGTCCGATACTGCCTTCCTTGCGGATTCCAACACCACCGATGAGGTGCCCCAAGACAATAAGCTGGTCATTTATCAGTTGATGACTCGCCTGTTCGGCAACAAAACCGCTGTCAACAAACAATACGGTACCGTGCAGGAAAACGGCACCGGCAAGTTCAACGACATCACCGACAAGGCGCTTCAGGAAATCAAGAAGATGGGTGTCTCGCACGTGTGGTATACCGGCGTGATTGAGCACGCCACCATGACCGACTACACCAAGCAAGGCGGCCCCAGCCCCGACGATGCCGACATCGTGAAAGGCCGTGCCGGCTCGCCCTACGCCATCAAGGACTACTACGACGTGGCCCCCGACCTGGCCGTGAACGTGAAAACCCGCATGACGGAGTACGAAGCCCTCATCAAACGCACCCACGCCAACGGCCTGAAGGTGCTCATGGACTTCATCCCGAACCACGTAGCGCGCAGCTATAAGTCGGATGCCAAGCCAGCCGGCGTCATCGACCTCGGTGCCCAAGACGACAAAACCAAGGCCTTCGCGCCCAACAACAACTTCTACTACCTGCCCGGCCAGAGCCTGGTAGTACCCAAAGAAGGCAACCCACTCGGTGCCGCTCTCGGTCCGCGTGAGGACGGCAAGTTTGCGGAAACGCCTGCCAAAGCCACCGGCAACGACGTGTTTTCGGCCACGCCGAGCGTGAACGACTGGTACGAGACGGTGAAGCTTAACTACGGCGTCGATTACCAAAACAACCGCAAAACCTACTTCGAGCCCGTCCCGGACACCTGGAAGAAGATGCGCGACATCCTGCTGTTTTGGGCCAAGAAAGACGTGGATGGTTTCCGCTGCGACATGGCCGAAATGGTACCCGTCGAGTTTTGGGCGTGGGTGATTCCGGAGGTAAAAAAGGTGAAGCCCGACATTGTGTTCATTGCCGAAGCCTACAACCCCAAGGAATACCAGACCTACTTCGAGAAAGGCAAATTCGACTTCCTCTACGACAAAGTAGGCCTTTACGACGCCCTGCGCCGCCTGATGACGGAGGGCGGCAACACCGAGGAAATCACGAAAGTATGGCGCGAAGAAAGCCGCGGCTACTCGTCGCGGATGCTGCGCTTCCTGGAAAACCACGACGAGCAACGCATTGCCTCCAAGAACTTTGCCACCGACCCGCGCACCGCTATTCCGGCCATGGTAGTCACGGCTACGCTGGGTTCGGGTCCGGTGATGCTGTACTCGGGGCAGGAGGTGGCCGAGCCGGCGCTGAAGTCGGAAGGCTTCTCCAGCGAGGACGGCCGCACCACCATTTTCGATTATTGGGGCGTGCCAGAACACCAGAAATGGATGAACGGCGGCAAGTTTGACGGCGGTAAGCTCTCGGAAAGCCAGAAGCAACTCCGCGACTTCTACGTGCGCTTGCTCAACCTGAGCAGTTCGAGCGAGGCCATCCGCAAAGGTCGGTTCTACGAGCTGCAAGACGCCAACAACCTCGGCCAGAACTATGACCAGAAGCATGTGTACAGCTACCTGCGCTACACCGACAACCAGCGCCTGCTCATCGTAGTCAACTTCAGCCGCGACAAAACCACGAAGCCGACCATCCAAATCCCGCGGGAAGTGCGCCAGCGCATGGGCCTCAACCCCGACCAGTTCTGCACCTACACCGACCTGCTCAACAACACGCCGCCCACCGAATACCTCACGCTCACCTTGCCGCCCCTGAGCGCCTACGTGTTCGAAATCAAGGAGAAAGGCAAGTAGAGAGCTTACAAAAGAACGTCATGCTGAGCATGTGGCGCCTCAAGCCAGAGTGCGGTGCCGCAGTCGGAGCATGATGGGATTAGTTTGACAACGTCAGCACGCCAGATAGGGCATGACGTTCTTTTGTTAACTTATCGTTCCCTTCACCGCATTCTCACCAAAAATTCCCACCTCCTATGGCAACCGGCGTAGCGGCGGCTCCTAGCAGCACCCGCACAAAACCTCGTTTGAGCTTCTGGCAAATCTGGAACATGAGCTTCGGCTTCATGGGTATCCAGTTCGGGTTTGCCCTCCAGAATGCCAATACCAGCCGCATCTTTTCCAACCTCGGCGCCAACCCCGACGACATTCCTATTCTGTGGGTGGCGGCTCCGCTGACGGGGTTGCTGGTTCAGCCCATCATCGGCTATATGTCGGACCGCACGTGGAGCCCGCGGTGGGGGCGGCGGCGGCCGTTCTTTTTGGTAGGCGCCATTCTGGCCTCGATAGCCATGCTGATTATGCCCAACTCACCCACGCTGTGGATTGCGGGCGGCATGCTCTGGATTATGGATGCCAGCATCAACGTCAGCATGGAGCCATTCCGGGCATTTGTCGGCGACAAGCTACCGAACGAGCAGTATACCAGCGGCTTTGCTATGCAGTCGTTCTTTATTGGCATTGGGGCCGTCGTAGCGTCGTTGCTGCCTACGCTGCTCACCAAATTTGGAGTAGCCAACGAGGCCCCGGACGGCATTGTGCCCAACTCAGTGAAGTATGCTTACTACATTGGAGCCGCCGCGTTTTTCCTGTGCGTGCTCTATACGGTGTTCACCTCCACGGAGTACCCACCCGAAGACATGGAAGCTTTCGAGCGGGAGAAAAGCTCGGTTACGTTCATGCAGGGGGTGAAGGAAACCTTCTCGGGTGCTTTGCACATGCCGAAGGTGATGAAGCAGCTGGCCTTGGTGCAGTTTTTCACGTGGTTCGGACTGTTCTGCATGTGGATCTTTACCACGCTGGCCGTTACCAAGCACCTCTACGGCACCACTGATTCCAAGTCGGCGGCCTTCAATGAGGGTGCCAACTTTGTGGGCGAGGCCTTTGCCGTGTACAGTGGCATTTCGGCCGTATTTAGCTTGATGTTGCCTTGGGTTGCCCGCAAGTTTAGCCGCCGTATTACCCATATGCTGTGCCTAACGGCGGGTGGCTTGGGCCTCATGTCGGTAGCATTCATCACTGAGCCCTGGATGCTGCTCGTGTCGATGATAGGCGTGGGCATCGCCTGGACTTCCATCTTGTCGGTGCCGTACGCTATGCTGGCGGGCTCGATTCCGGCGCACAAAATGGGGCACTTCATGGGCGTATTCAACGCCTTTATTGTGCTGCCGCAGGTATGCGCTTCGTTGGGTTTGCCAGCTGTTATGAAGCAGTTCCCGAGCCTCGACCCGCTGAACGTGGTGGTGTTGGGCGGAGTGCTAATGGTAATGGGCGGCCTGCTCACCCTGCGCGTCGACGACAACGAGAAAGTGGCACTGCCCTTCACCGACGACCAGCCCATCAACCCGAGCTACGACCCCGGCGCCATCCCCAACCCAAGCCTGTAACGCGAAGCTCCGGCTTCTGCGCACGAGCGAAGCGAGTAGCTCGCGTTAGTGCGAGTGGCGCGGCGCCGCCTACTCGCTTCGCTCGTGCGCAGAAGCCGGAGCTTCGCGTTACAGGCTTGGGCGCCTCCTCCTTTTATCAGCCCTGGCCGCTTCTGCGGCCGGGGCTTTTTGTTGCTCTGTGGCTTGTTGGTCAGAGCTTATTACTGCGTGTTTATACGGATAAGCAGGTACATAAAATCAGCATTTAACCCACAGAGCCAATTCACTTAGTTGCCGTAAAAGTCAGGGAAACTAGGGCTGCGCCTTCTCCTCTCACACGGACGGTGCAGCCTTTCTTATTCCTGGCTACCTATGCTGCTTTTACTGATCTTCTTTGGTCTGTTCTTCGGACTGTTTGTTTTGTTTTTGGTTATGCTCGCGCTGGCCCGTCCCGCCCCGGTTAGCACCCAAGCCCGCCCCCGCGTAAGCATACTGATTGCGGCCCGCAACGAAGAAGCTACCATCGAACGGTGCCTCACTTCCCTGACTCACCTCAACTACCCCGCCGAGTTACTCGAAATCCTGATTGCCGACGATGCTTCCACCGACAATACGGCGGCCATCGTCGCGCACTTCATTGAAGACAAGCCACAGTTTCGGCTGCTCAGTGTGCGGCACCGCCTCGGCACGGCCCGTGGCAAAAGCAACGCCCTAGCCCACCTCTGCCGCGCCGCTACCACCAACTACTTCTTGCTCACCGACGCCGACATGGCTCTCGCCCCCGATTGGGTGCAAACTATGCTGGCCGCCACCGAAACCGATAATGTAGGCGTCGTGACGGGCATTACCACCGCCAACAGCAACGTATTCGGCCGTCTTCAGGGCCTCGACTGGCTGTTCGGTCTCAACCTCATCCGGCTGCTTTCCGATGCTGGCGTGCCCGTTACCTCCGTTGGCAACAACATGCTCGTAACGCGGAAAGCCTACGAATCTATTGGGGGCTATGAGGCGCTGGCCTTCAGCATCACCGAGGATCTGCAACTCTTCTCGCGCATTGTAGCGCAAGGGTGGGGTTTCCGCAACCTCTGCGACCCGCGCGTGCTCGGCGTAACGGTGCCGCAGCCTACCATGCGCCACTTGCTCTGGCAGCGTAAGCGCTGGATGAAAGGTGCCGTCCGCCTGCCGGGCCAACTGTCCATGCTATTCGCCTTCTATGGTGCCTTCTACCCCCTCCTGTTTTGGCCGGGCGTGCTGTCGCCCCTGATGATTCTCGGGCTATATACCACTAAAGTTATGTGTCAGACGCTGTTCCTGGCCATTACGCTCCGGCAAGTAGGCCGCCGCGAATCGTTGGGGCTGCTGCTGCTCTACGAGCCTTACCTCTGCTTCATGTCGCTGGCCGTAATTGGCTATACGCTCTGGCCCGGCTATATCCAATGGAAACAGCGCCGCTACCAGTGGGCAGAAGGGTAGCCTCACCCCCCGGCCCCCTCTCCCGTGGAGCGGGGCCGGGGGGTGAGGCTACCTCCCCGCCAAGCTTTTCTCCCGCGTCGCCTTGAACTCCGAGCCGGGTTTCCACTTGGGGAAGGTGCTTTCGTCGGCTAGGCGCTGGCCGATGCGGAAGAGCAGGCGCGCGTCCTGCTCCATGCCGCGCAAGTCCCACTTGGGGTCGTACTCGTCGGAGGGCTGGTGGTAGTTTTTGGCGGTGTAGGTTTGCATCTGTTGGGCGGCGTAGTCCTTGCCCCGGGCGCGGCTGTCGAAGGCACCTTTGGCATCGAGGGCAGGCACCCCCACGAAGGCAAAGCTGAAGTGGTCGGAGCGGTAGAAGCTGCCTTTTTCGGGGTGCTGGTCGGGCAGGATGTAGCGATTCTGCTCTTTGGCGGCGTCGCGGGCGTAGTCGTCCAATTCCGACTGGCCGTAGCCGATAACCGTCAGGTCGCGCATGGGACCGAAGGCGGCCAGGGCGTCCATGTTCAAGTCGGCCACGGTTTTCTTGAGCGGGAATACGGGGTGGGCGGCATAGTAGGCGGAACCTAACAGGCCCTGTTCCTCACCAGTTACAGCCAGAAACACGATGCTCCGACCGGGCGCTTTGGGCAGTTGCGTGTAGGCTTTGGCAATACTAAGCAGCGCGGCGCAGCCACTGGCATTGTCCACGGCGCCGTTGTGGATAGAGTCGCCGTTGATGGCGCCCCCGATGCCGAGGTGGTCCCAATGGGCGGTATAGATGATGTACTCGTCGGCGCGGTTGGCGCCGGGCAGCACGGCCAGCACGTTTTTGGAAGCCGTGCGGCGCAGCTTGTTTTTCACGCTGGTGCTCATAGTCAGGCTGCCAAGCGGACGGGCCCTGAAGCCCGGTTTATTGGCCGCGGCATAGGCTTCCTCGTACGACTGCCCGGCGGCCGTAAACATCTTCTTGGCGGCATCCAGCGTCATCCAGCCTTCAATCACGCACTTGCTGGCGCCTTTGTCGGCGCGCTGCGGGCGGAGCTTGGCGCCGGAGTAGCTGCTTTGCACCACCGACCAGGGGTAGGCGGCCGGCTCGGTGTCGTGCACGATGAGCAAGCCGGCGGCGCCCTGGCGGGCGGCTTCCTCGTATTTGTAGGTCCAGCGGCCGTAGTAGGTCATGGCCTTGCCCTTGAAAAGCGTGGTGTCGTTGCCGGCATTGCCGGGGTCATTGACCAGCACGACCACCGTTTTGCCTTTCACGTTGAGGCCCGCGTAGTCGTTCCACTTGTATTCGGGCGCTACTACACCGTAACCGGCAAACACCATTTCAGAATTCTGCAGCGCTACGGCAGGCTTTTCCTGCTGCGTAAAGGCCACGTAATCGGTCTTGTAATTGAGCGTGATAGGGCCACCTTTGCCACCGCTTATCTGCATGGTAGGAGCGGGTTGGCCGGTAATCTCCACCAAGGGCACGTTTTGAAAGTAGGTGCCATCGGGGCCGGGTTTCAGACCAAGCTTTCGAAACTGGTCGGTGAGGTAGGCCACGGTTTTCTCCTCGCCCACCGTGAACGGCTTGCGGCCCTGAAACTCATTGGAAGCCAACACCTTGATTTGCTCCCCGATGTAGGTTGCCGTAATCCCATCGGGCGGCGACACAATGGCGGTATCAGTAGGAGCGGCAGCAGAACCACCAGCTTCCGACGACGAAGTGGACTTGCTCTGGCAACCGGCCAACGCCGCGAGTACCAGCAAACAGGAAACAGAAATGCGCATACGACAGAATAGGTGAAGAAGCTATTTAAACAAGAAGAATAAACAGAAAAGACTCTCATGAAAGCGGGGAAATTGAGGTGCAACTCATCTCTCTGTCTCTGCTATGAAAGTCCTCCCAAGATATTATCTACACCTGAATTTCATCGTATTTACGGCGACGTTCCAGTATCCTCCCCATGCAGGTAAAATTTTGGAATGGCTAGAAGCAGCAGTTTGTAAAATCAAACCGGCTGTCAGTGCGCTATCTGTTCCGTAGGCAAGTTCACTGGTAAGCCTTTCATTTGTATTTGCAAAGCTTCTGCTACCAATCGGTGGCACAAGCAGAAACTTCAGACCCCAATCAAAATTCTGCGTGCTCATGAATATTTACTTATTTCGGCGATGGCGCAACAATCACCTTGTTATTAAAGCAAACATCTCTTTATATAAAGAAAATACTTACTTTATTTATCACGAAGCTTATACTTTAATGCATCATAATTTATAGGAAATTCAGTCCAATTATTATCTCCACGCAAGAGTATAAATCTATCATTCTTGTAGTTAGTCTCGAATAGAACTATGCCTTCTTCTTTGATTAATTTTCTAACTCCTATAATTCGATACTGGAGCTTTTCCTTAGTAGTAGAATTATAAACCAAGGCCATTGTATCCAAAGAACGGCTAAGCTTGTATACTTCTGTATCTCCAACCAAATAAGTGTAATTACTGTTTACCGAAGGAATTGGCTTTAGAAAGAATGGATCAGTAGCAGGCCCTTTTTTTATTTTTCTAACGAAATTCCGTTTTACTTCAGCTTTGTAATTTACAGGAACAAGAGAGGTTAATCTGCTTTTTTCAATATCAAATTCATAAGGACCACTTTTCATAAATTGTTCATCAATGAAATGGATGCACATATATAATTTTCTTTCTTCATTATCTAGAGTAATTCCGCCCGATATGTTGTAGGCAGTGAAATTGGCTTCTTTACGTGTGATTTTAGTATCTATAGCAAAAGAATACAGCTCCATTAATCTAGGTCTAGCAGAAGTTACAGGAGATGATTTTCCGTAATCATTGGCAGCGATAAAATAAATCTTGTTCTCTCTCTGAGAAAATGCAATAGAGATTATTATTTGATTTACTCTAACTAATGTTGTGCTCCTTAATTCATTAGATTCTCGTGATTTTATAACACAAAACATTCTATTTGATTGTGTTTCATTCTGCACAAAGAATATATTTTCTCCATTTTTACTTATATCATAGGTTATAAGATTTTCTAAACTATCATTTTTAAGAAATAGATTTATTGATGGATATTTTAAATTATTTTTGTATAAATAACTAAAGTGTTTAAAATAAGCTGAGATTAGAAGTTCATTATTAGAACCAAAAGTTTGAAAGCCTGTGACTTTATATTGCTCTTGTCTATATACCTTACACTCAACACAAAGGAATAAAATTAAAACTTTACAAATCATTATAATAAAATTGTAATATTTTTTCATGGCATTAGTAAATATTTTAAATTATCAATAAATTTTAACAGAATAAAGTAAATAAACTAAGCTTTACATTATTGAAGACAGCTCAGAAGCCTATATAAAATTTGCCCGCACCCTAAGGTGTCGAAAATGTCGCAAAAAGCTTTACTCGGAATCAGTCCTTGAACAGGCGGAACGACGAAGCCTGCGCTTCGCGTGTCGTTGCTGACCTCTGCACCGCAACAACGACTATCGTTCCACGAGGCGCGAAGCGCAGGCTTCGCGCTACAGCCTCTGATTAACTACTTAGATTAGCTTCTAGCGGCTTTGCAGCCACTCCTGCGCGGCTTGCTCTTCCGTAAACACGCGCATGGCCATGCTGGTGTACACCGAATCGGTGGCCATTTCCTGAGCCAGACGCTGGCTTAGCGTTTCGGCGTGGTAGGGCAGCACAAGGTAGGCGAGGCAGGGCCGGATGCCGGGCAGGGCGTCGGTTAGCTGCTCGCGGAAAGACGTAACCACCCACCGCAGGTCGACGATGTCAGCTAAACCCCGGCTGCGCAGATCAACCAACCAGCGGCCAACTTTCTCGCGCCGAGCTAGTTCTAATGCCGCTAGATACCCTGCCCGGTGCTCCTCCGAAGTGGCCGGACGGGTCCAACGCATAAACACCTGGCCTAAATCGGGGCGGTGAGAAAGGAGCAGGTATTCGAGGTTAGTGACGAGCATGAGAGCAGCAAAAGCCGGTAAATATAAGTGCCAATTGTATTAGTCAAGCTATGCTGCCTTTATGTAATTATGATGAAAAACTACTTTTCTGATATTCCTCTTCTACTAAAAATCACGGCGACCTTCAGCGTGGCATCTATTTAATTGAAAAGTGCTGTTTCGATTAAAACAGGTGCTGTTAATTGAACCTGCCCCGTGCGTCTTTTGCCGTCTTGCCTACGTCTGTCGACTGCTTATCTTCACAGCATAGTTTTCCTTTTTCCTTTAGTAATACCATATGACCTTGAAACCTATTTGGCTGTTGGGGCTAGGACTGGCCTTAGCGCTGCCGCCTGCCTCGGCTCAGCAAAAACCAGCCGCCAAGCCGGCCTCAGCCACCACCGGCGGCACTCGCCTTGTTGAGAAAGTAACCCGCAAAGGCTCGGAAGTGGTAATTCCGTACGAAAAGTACGTGCTGCCCAATGGCCTCACGCTGCTGATCCACGAAGACCATTCCGACCCGCTCACCCACGTCGACGTGACTTACCACGTCGGCTCGGCGCGGGAACAGATTGGCAAGTCGGGGTTTGCCCACTTCTTCGAGCACATGATGTTCCAGGGCTCCGACCACGTCGGCGACGAGCAGCACTTCAAGCTGGTGTCGGCGGCCGGTGGCACGCTCAACGGCTCCACCAACCGCGACCGGACCAACTACTTCGAGACGGTGCCCAACAACCAGCTGGAAACGGCGCTGTGGCTGGAAGCCGACCGCATGGGCTTCTTACTGGATGCCGTAACGCAACAGAAGTTCGAGGTACAGCGCTCCACCGTGAAAAACGAGCGGGGCCAGAACTACGACAACCGTCCCTACGGCCTGGCCAGCGAGAACATCTCGAAAACGCTTTATCCGTACGGCCACCCGTACAGCTGGCTCACCATTGGCTACCTCGAAGACCTGGACCGCTCGGACGTAAACGATCTGAAAAACTTTTTCCTGCGCTGGTACGGCCCCAACAATGCCACCCTGACGGTGGGCGGCGATGTGAAGCCGGCCGAAGTAGTGAAGATGGTAGAGAAGTACTTCGGCCCGATTAAGGCGGGTCCGGCCGTGCAGAACATGAAGCTGCCCGAGCCCGTGCTGACTGCCGACCGGTACGTTAGCTACGAAGACAACGTGCGCTTCCCGATGCTGCAAATGGTGTTTCCAACCGTGCCGCAGTATCACCCCGATGAAGTAGCCATTGACGCGCTGGCCGAAATAATTGGGGGCGGCAAAACGTCGTTGCTCTACAAAAACCTGGTGAAACCCCAGAAAGCGGTGCAGGCCCAGGCCTACCACCCCAGCTCGGAGCTGGCCGGCGAGTTCACCATCACCAGCCTGAGCTTGCCGGGCAAAGGCCTCGACAGCATGGAAGTGCTGGTGCGCCGCACCCTGGCCGAGTTCGAGAAAACCGGCGTTACCGACGATGACGTTGCCCGCTTCAAAGCCAGCCGCGAAACCGACCTGATCAACGGCCTGAGCAGCGTGAGCGGCAAAGTAAGCCAGCTGGCGGCGTTCCAGACCTATACCAACAACCCCAACCGCCTGCCCGTGGAGCTGCAACGGGTGCGGGCCCTCACCAAGGCCGACGTGCAGCGCGTGTACAACCAGTATATCAAAGGCAAGCACGCCGTGATACTGAGCGTGGTACCGAAAGGCGCCGGGAAGCTGGTGGCCAAAGCCAACAACTACACGGCCAGCAAAGAAGGCTACAAGGCCCCGAAAGACGAGTACAGCGGCCTGAAATATGCCAAGGCTACCGACAGCTTCGACCGGAGCAAGCAGCCCGGCAGCGGCGCCAACCCCGTGGTGCAAGTGCCCGCCGTATGGCGCGAAGACTTCGAGAACGGCTTGCGGGTGATGGGCAACCGCAACACCGAAATTCCGACCGTAACCATGCTGCTGACCTTGCGCGGCGGCCACCGGCTGGAGCAGGCCATGCCCGGCAAAGCCGGCATAGCCTCCCTCACGGCTGCCATGCTGAATGAAGGCACCCAGAAGTACACCGGTGAGCAATTCACCGCCGCCCTCGACCGCCTCGGCAGCACTATCCGGGTGTACGGCGGCGACGACAATACGCAGGTAGTGGTAAGCAGCCTCACCAAAAACCTGCCCGCCACGCTGGCCTTGCTGGAAGAAGTGCTGCAACACCCGCGCTTCGATCCGGCTGATTTCGACCGGGTGAAAAAGCAGACCCTGGAAGGCATTGCCAACCAGAACACGCAGCCCGTGGTCATTGCCAACAAAACCTACGCCCGCCTGCTCTATGGCCCTACCGAAATCATGAGCATTCCGGTGTCGGGTACCGCTACTACGGTGCAGAGCCTCACGCTCGACGACGTTAAGAAATTCTATGCTGAAAACTACGCGCCCAACGTGAGCTACCTCACGCTGGTAGGCGACATAGACCAGAAAACGGTGGTGCCGCGCCTGACCTTCCTGAAAACCTGGCCCCGCAAGAACGTCACGCTACCCGCCGGTACCCCTGCCCCGCAGCCCGACAAAACGCGCATCTACTTCGTGAACAAAGATGCCGCCGCGCAGTCGGAAATCCGGGTGGGCTACCTTACTAATTTGCCCTACGACGCTACCGGCGAGTACTACCGGGCTTACCTGGCCAACTACATTTTGGGTGGCGCCTTCAACTCGCGCATCAACCTGAACCTGCGCGAAGACAAAGGCTACACCTACGGCGCCCGCTCCGGCTTCCAGAGTTCCCGCTACGTGGGGCCGTTTACGGCGCAGGCCGGCGTGCGGGCCGATGCCACGGCGCCTTCGGTGAAGGAGTTTATGAACGAAATCAAAAACTACCGCAACGGCGCCACCGACGAGGAATTGCAGTTCCTGCAAGCCTCAGTAGGCCAGCAGGATGCGCTGCGCTACGAAACCGGTCAGCAGAAAGCCGCCTTCCTCGGTCGCCTGCTCGAGTACGACCTGCCCAACGACTACGTGCGCCAGCAAAGCGAAATCCTGAAAAACCTGAAGCGCGAAGACCTGCAAGCCAGCGCCCAAAAGTACTTGCCCGCCGACAACATGTACATTGTGGTGGTCGGTGACCGGGCCAAGGCTTTTCCCGGCCTGAGCGAGCTAGGCTACGAAGTGGTAGAGCTGGACCTGGAAGGCAACCGCGTAGCCGCCCCGGCTACTGCCACCGCCGCGCCCGCCACGTCTGCTACGCCGGCTCCTGACGCTGCCACCGCCGAGAAGATGAAGATGGTAACCAAGGACGCTAAAGGCAAAAAGGAGAAGCGCAAGCAGAAAACCAACGAAGATGGTACTGCCGGCAAAGGCAAGTAATTGCTGACAGCCGCTTATCTAACAAAAAGCCCGGTTCGGAAACGAGCCGGGCTTTTTGCTTTTGTGTACCAGCCATACACTTCACCAACGGCTTCTCTGTTTGCCTTGATCCTATATCAAATTGATAAGAGCATCTACGTTACCTGCCATGCTGAGCCTGCCGAAGCATCTCGAATGCTGACATTACCAAGCTAACCGTCACGTCATGCTGAGCGTAGTCGAAGCATCTCGCTCGAACCGTTGAGTTAGTACCACAACCTCAGCACGCGAGATGCTCCGGCTTCGTTGCACTGCGCTCAGCATGACATTTTAATTGTGTTGGCAACGCTGGATGCTTCGATATGCCTCAGTATGGCAGGATGCTTTGGTAACCTGAATAAATAATCCGATGCTTCAGTGAAGGAGCGTTGGATAAAGTAAGAGGACCCTTCTAAAATTCATATTACTCGTATTGAGGGTTACTAAGAGGCTGTTTGCTTACGTGTTGGAAGTCATCGAACGGTGTAGAGACGCCTCTTTGCGTCTCGTCGTTGAACAAAATCGGCGGGTTGGTGCGGGTGCCGAGACGCAAAGAGGCGTCTCGGCACCGTTCTGATCACTCTTTGGCTAATGCAAACAGCTTTTAAGTACTTAGTAGCTAGCTTGATTCAGTTCTTGAACTCCGCTAGCTGAAGCATGTTCTGCACTTGTCGGAACCGGCCGGGGGCAAACCCGGTTCTACCGGCGGGGGCGTGCAGCCCGTACGCTTATTCTGTATCTTTCCCGGGCTGTTAATGGCCTTTGGATATCTTATGCCTGTGTCGCAAGAATCAACTTCTACCTCCACGGCTCTGCGGGAAGTGCTGGCCCGCCTCGAAGCCTTCAAGCGCAAGTTCTATCTGTCTCTGCTGGTGCGTGGTGCGCTAGTGGCGGGGGCCTTGCTGCTTAGTTTGTTTCTGGTTCTAAACACGCTCGAATACTTCCTCTACCTGCCTACTTGGGTGCGCGGGGGCTTGTTGTTCGGCTTTTTAGGACTGGCTATCTACGCCTTTATGCGCTGGATCTGGCAGCCGCTGGCCGCCCTCACCAACCTGCGCCGCCTGCTCTCCGACGAGCAAGCCGCGTTGCGCGTGGGCGAACTATTTCCAGATATCCAAGACAAGCTCCTGAACGCGCTGCAGTTGCAAGACAAAGCGCAGGGTAACGCCTTGATTGCTGCTAGCTTGGAGCAGCGCGCCGGGCAGCTGGCCGGTTTCAGGTTCGAAGAAGGCATTGATATTCAAAAGCAAACCCGGCCCCTCTGGAAATATGTGGCTATTCCGGCGGCCGTAATTATGCTGGTGCTGCTGGTGTATCCGGCCTTGTTTGTGCAGGGCACCGAGCGACTGCTCAACTACCGTCAGAAATACGCGCCCCCGGCGCCGTTTGCGTTTGTGGTAGAAAACAAAGACCTCACCGCTTTCCAGGGCGAAGACTACAAGCTGGATGTGCGCGTGGAAGGAGCAGTGCTGCCCAACGAAATCAGCATTGTGTATGGCGGCCGGGAGCGGCGTCTAACCAAAGAGCGTGGCAACCACTTCAGCTACCAGTTTCAGCAGTTGCAGCGCGATGTGCAGTTCCAGCTCAGCGCCGCCAGCGTAGTGTCCAACGACTACGACCTGACCCTGCGCCAACGTCCCAACCTGCGCGACTTTTCGGTGCAAGTGACGTATCCCGCCTACATCGGCAAACCCGCCGAAACCGTCCGCAACACCGGCAACCTCACGGTGCCCGAAGGCAGCACCGTCCGCTGGCAGTTCGCCACCCAGGCCACTGAGCAGTTGCAACTGCTCTTTAAAAGCCCCGACGAAACCGTAACGGCCCAGGAAGCCGGCGAAGATTTTACGGCCTCGCGCAAAGTAATGCGCACCCAAAACTACGCGGTGCGCCTGCAAAATCCGGCCAGCCTCAACCGCGACCCTATCGAGTACCAGCTCACCGCCATTCCCGACCAGATTCCGGAAATCAGCTTCGAAAGCTTCTCTGATACCACTTCGCTGCGCTACCTCGCGCTCGGCGGCTCGGTGCGCGACGACTACGGCCTTTCGCGCTTGCAGCTGCACTACCGCATCACGAGCAAGGGCCGGCCTAATGCCCCATTCCAAGCGCGGGCGCTGCCGCTAACGGGCGGCACGGCCCAAACCTATGCCTATCAGTGGGATTTGCGCCCGCTTAAAATGCAGCCCGGCGACCGGCTCGAATACTTTGTGCAGGTGTGGGACAACGACGGTGTGCACGGACCTAAATCGGCGAAGACGCGGGCGGCGGAGTTCCGCTTGCCGAGCCGCCAGGAGTTGCGCGAGCAGTTGAACTCGCAGTCGGAGTCGGTGCAGAGCCAGTTGAGCAAATCGGCAGAGCAAAGCAAGAAATTGGAGCGCGAACTAGCCAAAAGCCAGGACAAGCTTAAGACCAAGCGTGAACTGAACTTCCAGGACAAGAAGCAGCTCCAGGACATGCTCGAGCAAAAGCAGCAGATGGATCAGCAGATGGCGGACATGAAAAAGATGTTCGATGAGCTGACTCAGAAGCAAGACGAGCTAGACCCTAAAAGCCAGGAGCTGGCCGAGAAAGCCAAGGAGCTGCAAAAGCTGATGGATAGCCTGCTCGACCCCGAAACCAAGAAGCTGTATGAAGAGCTGCAAAAGCTGCTGGAAAAGCAGCAGGACATGACCCAGCCTGACATGCAGAAGCTGCTGCAACAGCTCGAAAACAAGGAAAACACCTTGCAGAAAGAGCTGGAGCGGGCCCTCGAAATGTTCAAGCAGCTACAGTTCGAACAGAAGCAGGAAGAAACCTTGGATAAGCTGCAGGAGCTGGCCAAAGAGCAGGAAAAGCTGGCCGAGGAAACGCAGAAAAACGACAAGGAAAACGCCGACAACAAAGAGAGCAAGCAGCAGCAACAGCAGAAGCAGGAAGAGCTGCAAAAAGAGCAGCAGCAAAACCAGCAGCAGTTCGACGAGCTGAAAAAAGACCTGCAGGACCTGAAGAAGATGGACGACCAGCTCGGCAACGAAAACGAAGCCGACGAGATGAAGCAGGAGCAGCAGCAGGTGGATGAGCAGATGGAGGAAAGCGAGCAGCAGCTCTCGAAAAACCAGAACAAGAAAGCCAGCCAGAGCCAGCAGCAAGCCGCCAAAAGCATGAAGCAAATGGCTCAGAAGATGCAGAATCAGATGAGCGAGGAAGAGCAGGACCAGCAGCAGGAAAACATCGACGACCTGCGCGACATCCTCGAAAACCTGCTCAAGCTCAGCTTCGACGAGGAAACCCTGATGAAGGACTTCCGCAAAGTCGACCAGTCCGACCCGCGCTTCGTGCAGCTCGGCCAACAGCAGCGCAAGCTCCGCGACGACGCGCAGATAGTGGAAGACTCGCTTTACTCGCTTGCCAAAAGAACCTTCCAGATTCGCAGCTTCGTGACGGGCCAGGTGAACATGATGAACGACCACATGGACGGGGCGCTCAACCAGATCCGGCAGCGCAACGTGGGTATGGCTACCAGCCAGCAGCAGCTAGCCATGACCAGCATGAACAACCTGGCCCTGATGCTTAACTCGGCATTGCAGCAGATGCAGCAAGAGCAGCGCGAGAGCATGGGCCAGCCGCAGTCCGGCGAAGGTAAACCCGGCAAAAAGAAAAAGGGGCAGAAGTCGGGCGACGGGCAGTCGGGCCGCATGGGCAAGATGCAGGAGCAGCTCAACCAGCAAATCCAGCAGCTGCAGCAGAGCGGCAAGCAAGGGCGCGCCCTCAGCGAAGACTTGGCCAAGCTAGCCGCGCAGCAGCAGATGCTTCGGCAGGCGCTGCAGGAGCTGGAAAAACAACAAAAAGGCGGTAAACCCGGCGGAAAAGACGGCAAAGGCGAGCAAGGAGGCGGCGGGACCGGCGAATTGAAAAAAATGATGGAACAAACGGAAACCGACCTCGTAAACAAACGGCTAACGGAGCAGACGGTCATGCGCCAGCGTCAAATTCTGACTCGCTTGCTCGAAGCCGAGAAATCGGCGCGGGAACGGGACCAGGATGATAAGCGGGAGGCGCAAACCGCCCGGACGCTTCCGCCCGTATTTCCTCCTGCCTTCGAGCAGTATAAACGCCAGAAAGACCGCCAAACCGAGCTTCTTCGTACTGTTCCTACTACTCTCACGCCTTATTATCAACGGGAAGTCAGCGAGTATTTCCAGAAAATGAAATAGCGTTGCTAAGTTTGCGCCCCGCCGTTCCTTACCATTCCCTATGAAGCAGGTTAAAATTCAGATTCCCTCGCTGGTCGAGAACATTCGTGTCGTAGAAAGTTTCATCGATAACTCGAAGGATACCTTTCATATCGAAGACGATATTTATGGTAATATCATGGTGGCGGTGACGGAAGCCGTGAACAACGCCATCCGCCACGGCAACAAGTTCGACAAGGACAAGAACGTGTACCTGTCGCTGTACGTGGATACCGACCGCATAAAGTTCGAGGTGGAAGATGAAGGCCAGGGCTTCGACTACACCAACCTGATCGACCCCACGGCCCCCGAGAACCTTGAGAACCCCGGTGGGCGCGGCATCTTCCTGATTCGCCACCTCGCCGACGAAGTGGAGTTCACTAAGGAAGGCCGCAACGTGCAGCTCACGTTTATGCTCTCCACCCCCTCTGAAGCCGCCGACGCGGAAGAGGACACGACTTCCAGCAACTATCAGGCATGATCCAGCACCCGCCCGGCACCGAACACGAAATGAACAGCGGCCTACCTCAAGATTCGCACGAGTCGCACGGCATTGAGTTTTTGGTGGAAGACGTGCCCTTTGAGCTGGCCGATGCCGAGGCCTTAGGCGCGTGGATCGAGCGGGTGATAGATGTGCACGAATACGAGCTGGTGCAGCTCACCTATATCTTCTGCTCCGACGAATACCTGCACCGCGTGAACGTGGAGTACCTCGACCACGACACCTACACCGACGTCATCACGTTCGACAATGCCGATGATGCCGACATCATTGAAGGCGACATTTTTATTTCGGTGGACCGGGTGCGTGAAAACGCGCAGCAGCTAGGCGTTCCGTTTATCGATGAACTGCACCGCGTTATGATTCACGGCGTGCTGCACCTGCTAGGCTACGCCGACAAAGACTTGATCAGCCAAACGGCCATGCGCGCCAAAGAAGATTACTGCTTGTCTTTGCGTGCATTTTGAAAAGCTGAGTTCAATTTCAAAAGCTGATACAAGGAAAAACGCCCGCCGAAACGCGGGCGTTTTTTGTATAATTAAGCTGTAGCGCGGAAACCACAGGAAATCCGTTCCGCGACGAGCAGCGCGAGTTCCTACGCGTTGGTGCGGTACCGGATACTCGCGGTGCTCGTCGCGGAACAGACTTCCTGTGGTTTCCGCGCTACAGCCTGTAAGCCCAAAGTAATTATCCTATGTCCGCCACACCTTTTCAAATGCCCGTCATCCGGGGCGAAGCGCTGGATTTCTATCTAAGCCAGGGGTATTACCGGATGCATCAGGACCTGTTCACCTGCCAGTTTTTGCCCATAGCCGGTGGCCTCTACACAGTGCACTGGTTGCGGCTGGTGCTGGCCGCGGTGCACTACGGTCCGGAACAGCGTCGGCTGCTGCGCCTCAACGAGCGGTTTTCGGTGCAAATCAGGCCCTTTCAGCTCACCGACGAGTTGGAAGCTCTTTACGCCGTGTACCGCCGCTCCATCACCTTCGACGCGCCCTCCACGGTAGAGGAATTTCTGCTGGCTGGCGCGAAGCACAATGTCTTCAACACCGAGGTGATTGAAGTCCGGGACGGGGAGCAGCTGATTGCGGCCGGCATCTTCGATAGCGGGACGCGCAGCCTGGCCGGTATCATGAACTTCTACGATCCTGGCTACCGCCGGCATAGCCTAGGCAAGTACCTGATGCTGCTCAAAATCAACCATGCCCTCCGCCAGCAAAAGACCTACTACTATCCCGGCTACCTCGTCCACAACTACCCGAAATTCGACTACAAGCTGTTTCCCTGCCTGGCCGCTACCGAGGTATTCGACTGCCGCAATAACCAGTGGCTACCGTTTTCGTGGGAGGCCGTGGCCGCCCATGCAGTTAATTTACTAGCTGATTGGCAGGAAGAGTACTTCGACGAAGATATAAACGAGTAAAACCCACGCCGTAAAAAAGCGCCGCGGAGTGCCTATCTTTGCGCACGTTCTGAGCGGGTTGCGTCTGAACTTTTCTATTATCTCGAGGAAAACGCCCGCCACCTGCGGGCGTTTCGCATTGTAAACCCAAGCTCCGGCTTGGGAAGTCGTTGCGGACGTTGAACGACCTACGCAGCAACTGGTGTTATTCCCAACACACTTATGCCTTGCCAAGCTAAAACTTGGCGCCACTACCATGTTTCAGCAAGAAGAATACGACGTTATTGTAGTAGGAGCGGGCCACGCGGGGTGCGAAGCCGCGGCGGCGGCCGCCAATTTGGGCTCTAAAGTCCTGCTCGTGACGATGAACATGAACACCATCGCGCAGATGTCGTGCAACCCGGCGATGGGCGGCGTGGCCAAAGGGCAGATTGTGCGCGAAGTGGACGCCCTCGGCGGCCAGTCGGGCATTATCACCGACAAAACGATGATTCAGTTTCGGATGCTGAACCGCTCGAAAGGCCCGGCCATGTGGAGCCCCCGCGCCCAATCCGATAGGATGCGCTTTGCCGAAGAGTGGCGCCTGACGCTGGAGCAAACGCTAAACGTGGACTTCTGGCAGGAAGCTGTAATGGGCTTGCTGGTGGAAAATGATACCGTAGTGGGCGTAAAAACGCAGCTTGGCATCGATTTTCACGCCAAAGCCGTGGTGCTTACCAATGGCACCTTCCTCAACGGCCTGATCCATATCGGTGAGAAAAGCTTTGGCGGTGGCCGGGCCGCCGAAAAAGGGAGCACCGGCATCACCGAGCAACTTAAGGAGCTAGGCTTCGAGGCGGGCCGCATGAAAACCGGTACCCCGCCCCGCGTAGACGGCCGCAGCCTCGACTACTCGAAAATGGAGGAGCAGCCCGGCGACGAAGTACCAAGCAAATTCAGCTACCTGCCCACGCCGCCGCTGGCTAAGCAGCGCCCGTGCTACATCACCTACACCAACACGGAGGTGCACGAAATCCTGCGTGAGGGCTTCGAAAAGTCGCCGATGTTCCAGGGCCGCATCAAGGGCTTGGGGCCGCGCTATTGCCCGTCGGTAGAAGATAAAATCAACCGCTTCGCCGACAAGGACCGGCACCAGATTTTTGTGGAGCCGGAAGGGTGGAGCACGGTGGAAGTATACGTAAATGGCTTTTCGAGCAGCTTGCCCGAGGACGTGCAATACCGCGCCCTGCGCAAAATTGCGGGCTTCGAAAACGCCAAGATGTTCCGTCCTGGCTACGCCATCGAGTACGACTTCTTTCCGCCAACACAGCTCAACCTCACGCTGGAAACCAAGCAGATACGCAACCTCTACTTCGCGGGCCAGATCAACGGCACCACGGGCTACGAGGAAGCGGCTTGCCAAGGCCTGATGGCGGGCATCAACGCCCACAACCGGGTGCACGGCAAGGAGCCCTTCATCCTGAAGCGGAGCGAAGCCTACATCGGCGTGCTCATCGACGACCTGGTAAACAAAGGTACCGACGAGCCTTACCGCATGTTCACGAGCCGCGCCGAGCACCGCATTCTGCTGCGCCAAGACAACGCCGACCTACGCCTGACACCGTTAGGCTACGCCCTCGGGCTGGCCTCGGAAGAGCGGATGGAGCTGGTGCGCGAGAAAGAGCGCCAAACCGCCGAAGTGGTAGAAACGCTGAAGAGCTTCGCCATCGAGCCCGCCGAAATCAACGGGCTGCTGGCGGAGCTAGGTTCGGCTACCATCACCGAGAAAACCCGCGCCATCAACCTGCTGCGCCGCCCCAACATCGAGCTGGCTACCCTGACGAACGTACTGCCCGGCCTCACGCTGGCGCTAGCGCCCTACGGCCCCGAGGCCCTAGAGCAGGCGGTAATTCTGGTGAAGTACGAAACCTACATCGAGAAGGAAAACCAGCAGGCCATCCGCGCGGCCGAGCTGGAAAACTTCGTCATCAACGGCCGCCTCGACTACAAAGCCATGCCGGCCTTGTCGCACGAAGCCCGCGAGAAACTGTTGCGCGTGCAGCCCGAGACCATCGGCCAGGCCGCCCGCATCAGCGGCGTTTCACCCGCCGATATTTCCGTGCTCATGGTGTACTTGGGCCGGTAGAGCAGTGGCAACGCTTGCATCGTACCAGCAACGCTGGCCGTTGGGCTGGTTATATGTCCTGACGCTGGGGTTAGACGTGGCCCTCGCGGGTCGGCTGGTATGGATTTTTTTAATGGTCAGGAATACTTTCGGACCATCTCTTGGTATTGGCTGCCTACAGGCTTGTGGTTGCTGTTGGCGAGCATAGGGCTGTTGGCGCTAGTATTGGGGCTGCTTAATGCGTTTCAGCGGCGGGTGGGACGGACGGTAGCTTGGCTGGGGTTGGGTGTGCTGGCCATTGGCTCATGCGCGGCAGCGTTCTTTCCAGTGGTGTTGTTTACGGTGAATGCCCCCTCAGTGGGCGACCCGCCGCCCGACGAATATGAACGGTAGGAACTGACCGCTCAACTAACTTGCAACTAGCGTTATTCCCCGCTTCGCTCAAGAATGCCGTCAATTGGTAGCTTCACCAACCGGCCGCCGATTGTTTCAGATTCTGCGGCCGGTTTGGTTTCGTACTTTCGTCTTGCGGCTAACTTTCCTACGCAGGTCGGTCGTCGCAATCAGCGAAATCAAAATAATCAGCGAGAACCTGTGATTTACGAGCGTTTGGAGAAGTGCCCGGTTTGCGGCAAGACGGAGTTTCGCAACAAGCTGGTAGTGGAAGACAAGTCGGTTAGCAAGGAAAGCTTTGCCATTCAGCAGTGTGAAGCGTGCAGTTTTCAGTTCACCAATCCCCGGCCCGACGCGGCCCACATTGGCCGCTACTACGAATCTGACGACTACGTGTCGCACAACAGCGGCGCGGCGGGCGTTATCAACCAAGCGTATAAAGTAGCGCGGTTTTTCACCATGCGCCGCAAGGTGGCTTTGCTCAACAAGCTGGCGCCACGCAAGGGCCGACTGCTTGATTATGGCTGCGGCACCGGGCATTTTCTGGCCGCTGCCAAAAGCAATGGCTGGCAGATAGCCGGGTGGGAGCCCAACGCCCGCGCCCGCGAGGAAGCCTCGGAGCGGGCCGGCCAGCCTATCGGCACCGAAACCCTGACTTCATTTCAAAGCGGCAGCTTCGATGCCATCACGCTCTGGCACGTACTCGAACACGTACACGCGCTGAACGAAACCCTGCAGCAGCTTATCAGCTTGCTGAAGCCCGATGGTGTGCTACTGATTGCGGTGCCTAACGTGGACAGCCTCGATGCGCAGCACTACCGCCAGGATTGGGCTGCCTACGACGTGCCGCGGCACCTCTACCACTTCAACTTAAAAACCATGACGCAGCTGCTCAAAAAGCACAAGCTGACGGTGATAAAAACGTTGCCGCTTGTGCTGGATGCCTACTACGTGAGCATGCTCAGCGAAAAGCACCGGGCCGAACGGAACGGCGGCCTGTTGTCGGTACTGAAGGCCGGCTATGCTTCCAACCAGTACGCGGCCCAACACGAAGGCCAGTACTCCAGCCTGATTTACGTAGCCGCCAAACGCTGATTGCTATGGGTGTGCCAGTTGTTTGCGTGTTGGGTACCCTGCCCCTCGGAAGAGGTGAACTTGTGAAAGGTGAAGTTGTGAGTAAGAACCCTGCTTCACCTTATACCTTCTCACTTCGCTCTTCACAAGTGCACGCTTCGCAAATTCACCTTTCTC
Source organism: Hymenobacter sp. (assembly GCF_036387835.1). GTDB lineage: Bacteria > Bacteroidota > Bacteroidia > Cytophagales > Hymenobacteraceae > Hymenobacter. The sequence continues at coordinate 82,373 of NZ_DASVSY010000073.1, forward strand.
AAAAAGACGGGGATGGGGTGCCGCATACGCTTCAGGTAGTTTCGCACGTTGCTACTCATGTATCGCCCGATACTACGCGCCGCCCGGCTGCCGCTGATACTACGCGCCGGCCAGCGCTGGTACCTGATACAGCAGCCGTGTCGGACGACGAAGATAAACCAACCCGCAAAACCACTTTGTTGACAGTACTGGCCATTGCCTTGCTGACTATTTCCACGCTCTTGCTGTATAATGTCCGTTCGCGCTAATCTTTTTCTGTTGTTGGCGGCCGGTGCCGGCCTGGTTGGTTGTGCGTCTATTAGCTCGCCCACAGGAGGTGAGAAAGATATTGTTCCGCCCACGCTGGAAACCACGACGCCTCCCAACGGTACCCGCAACTACAAGGGGCAGGTGGTGCGACTAGTATTCTCGGAGTCGGTACAACTCAAGGAACTCACCAAAAACCTGATTATTTCGCCCGCTCTGCGCGAAGACAACCCGTACAAGCTGCGCGAAGACCGGAACTCCATTTCCCTGCTCTTCGACAAGCCCCTCGAACCGAACACCACCTACTCGTTCAACTTCGGCAACGCCGTTAGCGACATCACCGAAAGCAACCCGGCCACCAACGTGTCGGTGAGCTTCAGCACCGGCGCCGTGCTCGATTCGGGGGCCGTGCAGGGTAATGTCCGGGACTTGCTGACCAACAAACCGGCCGATGCGGCTTCGGTGCTGCTGTACCCGGAATCGGATACGGTTGGTGTGCGTCGGAGCCGCCCGTACTACCTGGCCCGCGCTGATAAGAACGGGGGTTTCAGTTTGCGCAACCTGAAAGCGGGCCGCTACCGCATCTATGCCGTTGCCGATAAAAATACCAATACCCGCTACGACGAAGGCGAGAAAATAGCCTACCTGCCCGACTTCCTGACCATCGGCCCCAAGCCCGATTCGGTGGAGCTGGTTTTAGTTCGGCCCGATGGCCGACGACCGGTCATTGGCAGTCGGCAGGGCACGTTTTCGCAGTTTCAGATCAGCTACGGGGAAGGACTTCGCACGGCGGTTCTTGCCCCGGTTGGCGCCGCGCCCACGCCGCAGCTCAACGAAGCCGTTCAACTAGCCGAATCAGGCCGCAACGTCACCCTGTACCGAACCCCGGCGCTAGGGGAGGGCCGCTACCTGCTGGCCGCTACCGACAGCGTCGGCAATGTGTCGCGCGACACGGTGAACGTAAGGTTTCCCGGAACCGCACCTACCAGGCGGCCTCCGGTGTACACCGTGGAAGGCTCGCCGCGGGAAGTGTACCGGCAGGGGCAGGTGCAGTTCGTGTTTACGGAGCCCATACGAGTAGCAGCCGGCAAGCCGTTTGCAGTCTTGCAGGAAGACTCCACAACTGCCCGCCGCCGCCTCACGCTACCCGCCAACGGCACCCTCAGCCCCGACCGCACCAAACTGACGGTGCTGCTCGACACCAAAGCCAAGAGCACCATTACCTTGCGCCTCGATACGCTCAACCTGAGTACCATCACGGGCCAGCCTCTCGGAGCCAAGCCTTTGCGCCTGCGCGTTACCGATCAAGCTACCTACGGTAGCCTCGCCGGCACCATCCAAACCAAGTACAAGCGCTACGAAGTGCAGCTCCTCGACCCGCAAGGCAAAGTGGTAGCTTCGCTGGATTCACCTAAAGGCACTTTCCGCTTCGACCGCCTGCCGCCGGCCATCTACACCTTCCGGGTGCTCATTGATGCCGACGCTGACGGCCGCTGGCGAGGCGGCGACCCGAAGCTACTGATACCCGCCGAACCCGTCTACCTGCAGCCCAAGCCCGAGCAAGTACGGGCTAACTTCGAAATAGAAGCCATTCAACTGGTTTTTTAACCAGAACAACTCTCGACGCCAAGCTCCTCTTCGAGCCTCTTTTAAACGACTACCTTATTAGGAATCGTTTAATGAGCCTTGAAGAGGAGCTTAGCGTTTTGTGTGACCCCAAGGGGCAAAGGTGAACTTGTGAAGCGTGAAGCTGTGAGATGATGGAAGGGACCTGCCTCCTTTGCCCACAACTTCACGCTTCACAAGTTCACCTTTTGTCCCTCAGAAGTGCCTTTTAGCACACCTCATGAGTAACCTAAAGTAACTTAAAACCGCTTCTGCTGGCTTAAAACAGCGTTTAACGGTTTATCAGGCTATGGTTCCCGCTTTCTGGCTGTTGATGAAACTGTCGGAAATCAACCTTTTTAGTGTCCGATTCAACTCTTTCCACAAAAGCGAAGTCGGTTTCCAGTTACTGAGCCCCTATTTGGGTGCTTTTCCACAGCAAATCCACAGGGTTATCCACTTGCGGTTGCTTACCACTCGTAATCTGTGGATAACACGGGGGAAATGTGGGGATAACGCGTGCAGAAAAATAGGATAAGTTTTTTTGCGCTTCTCGTGCCGCTAACAGCTGCGTTTTCCCACCTCACCAGTGTGGACAAGGGTGGATAACTCTACTACCAAAAAGGCACTGTCCACATCCCGAATAATTGTGAATTGTGGATTAGTGGATAACCCATGTGGATTGTTAAAAACTCAGTTAACTTATTATCAATCAAATAAATGATATGCACACACCCTGTTGATAGACGGTGCATAAAGCCGAGTCTATGCACAAGTTATCCGCGGTGTGGATTACTCGTTCCTATTGTCCACTTATGCACAGCCCTAACGACAGGGATAAAGAAGATTTATTTAATAAAAGACTTTTAAAAAGTTATTAACTGTGTGGACAACCTGGCGGACCTAAAAAAAAGAGGGTCTGCGTGTGAAAGGCACGGCCGCCGTGAATTCAGCACAAGCAAAGAGTGGCTGACGGCTTCTATCTAATTCGGCAAACGGCGCGTATACTACCGACAGCTGCTTCGGTCCCTATGCCCTTCGATTACGACCTTGATTTTCGCACGGTGGACTTTCGGGCGCATCCCGAGCTTTACCGCGTGGGCAAAGGTGAGCAGGGGGTGCTGCTCGTGCAGCCGTATAAAGGGGAGATTCTGCCTCACTGGCGCTTCCGAACCCCCGCGGTGGCACAGGAGTCGGCCGACACTATTTACAAGCTGTTTGAGGCCTATTTGAAAGCCGAAGACTTCGTGGGCGCCGACATGGCCCGTAAATTCCTGCAAATGGGTTTCACCCGGGCCCGACGCTATGCCAACCACCGCGGCGGCAAGAAGTACGACGGCCCGGTGCCAGACGACAAGAAAGGCCAGAGTGGCGCCCATGGCCGCGCCGAGCTACCTCGCTCCCCTGAAGACACCGAAAAAGCGGAAGCCGCGGCTATTTTCAAGCTGAAATGGGACCAAGCCAAGCTGCATCCCGACTACCAACGCCAGATGGCCGAATTCAAAACCCGCTACGGGAAGTGAAACCCGTTTGGCTACCTTTACCACTCCTTCCACTCTCTTTCCACCACAACCGCCATGACTCCGAATCAACAATCGGCTAGCACTGAAGAAAACGAAATCATTCTTGGTACCGGAATGGGCCCACTCCGCTTCGGGGCTACCATGGATGAAGTGCGCGCCTTAATGGGCGAGCCCGAAGAAATTGAAGAATCAGAAGAAGAAGATGAGTTCGAGCACCAAGCTTGGAATTATCTCGAAGAAGGCTACTCCCTGTATTTCGACCGGGAAGACGACTATCGCCTGAGCTGCATCGAAACCGACCACCCAGGAATGCGCCTCTTTGGTGAAGCGATTCATGGCAAATCGCCCGATGAAATTCAGGAGCTAATGCGTCAGCACGGCTATGAAGCCAGCGAGGTTGAAAAGATGGAAACCGGCGAAATGCGCGTCTCCTACGAAAAGGAAATGATTGACCTTTACTTCGATGAAGACGAGCTTCAGTTCGTCAACTTCGGCGTCTTCATCTCAGAGGACTTAGACGTGCAATGGCCCGCATAGCATCCACTTATCCACAAAAAGACAGTTTTCGACTGTGGATAAGTGGATAACTGCCTAAGTTATCAAGTATTTAGCTCTACCTATATCTGTGAATAGCCCGCTTATTCACAATTAGTGTCTCAAATCGAGAAAACAGCAAATAAAAAAGCCGCTCTTACGAAGAGCGGCTTTTTGTATTTATTGCAGAAGCTAACACTGAGGTTATTGTAGCATCTTACCCTAGTTAACAGCGAGTTGTTTACCCTAATATTGCTCGGAAAAGCAAAAACAAGCCGCCGGATAATGCCATGGTAACGGGCAAAGTAAGCACCCAAGCCAGGGCGATATTGCGCACCATTTGAGGGTTCAGGTTCTTGATGCCGCGGTTGGCCACCATGGATCCGGCAATGGCCGACGACAGCACGTGCGTAGTAGACGAAGGCAAATCGTAAGCCGTGGAAAGGCCGATCATGCTGGCGGCAATCAGTTCCGAGGAAGCACCTTGGGCATACGTCAGGTGTTCTTTACCAATTCGCTCCCCGATGGTTTTCACGATGCGCTGCCAGCCAATCATGGTGCCTAGGCCTAGCGAAACCGACACGATAATGAGCACCCAAGTGGGAGCATAATCGGTGAAGGTGCGCATGTTTTTCAACGAGCTGTCGAGCGTGGAGCGGTCGGCGGTGCTTAAACTCACTTTCTCACTTCCTTGCAGTTTCTTGGCTTGGTTGCCAAGGAGAAGGATGGCTTTGCGAATTTGAAAACGGGAAGCTTCGGGCAGCTGAGCCACTTCCGTTTTACCAGCAAAGATGGAATCTAACGCATTTGTGTGGGTGCGAATGTTGCTGACGGCCGTGCGGTCGTCGGCGCTTAGGTCGGCCGGGTTTACTTTCCGCATCACCTGCTCCACCTTCGTTAAGGAGGCGCGCATGTCGAGCGGGTTCTTGGTGTGGTCGAGGGCGAAAAAGGTGGGCACGATGCCAATCAGAATCAGCATAACCAGGCCCACACCTTTTTGCCCGTCGTTCGAGCCGTGGAAGTAGCTTACCAGGGTGCAGGTAGTTACCAGAATCAGCCGGATCCAGAGCGGTGGGGGTTTGCGCTTGTGTGGCTCCTTGAAGATGACTTTGTTGCTAACAAACCGCTTCAGCAAAAACATCAGGACGATAGTAAGCGAAAAGCCAAATAGCGGTCCAACGAGCAGGGCCAGGCCGGTTTCACCGGCTTTGCTCCAGTTGACGGCCGCGCTGCGGGTGCCGGGCAGCAAAGTGAAGGCAATGCCCACCCCCAGGATACTACCAATCAGGGCGTGCGACGAGGACGACGGCAACCCGTAGTACCAAGTGCCCACGTTCCAGATAATAGCCGCCAGGATAAGCGCGCCTACCATGGCAATACCGTGATACACATTCTGGTCGACCAGGCTTTCGACGGGCAGCAGGTAGACAATACCCATGGCCACGCCAATACCGCCCGTAAGTACGCCGATGAAATTCCAGAAAGCCGACCACACAACGGCCACCCACGGCCGCAGCGCGTTGGTGTAAATAACAGTGGCTACGGCGTTGGCCGTATCGTGGAAGCCATTAACAAATTCAAACGCGCAAGCTGATAGCAAGCAAACAATCAGCAGAACCAGCACATGAGGCTCTAAGCCAAGCATAAAAGGAATTTTGGTGGGAATTCAGATTTCAACAATCAAAGGTAGGATTGCCCTAAGGCGCAGCAAGATTATGAAATTGTTACCGGCAGCAGGAAAACCGCTTCATCTACGAGGCGCTAAACGCAGGCCAACAGCGGAGGTTGACCAGAGCCGGCAGGAGACTGGCAGCTACTTACCAAGCAGAGGCAGCTGCTATTTGATGGTTTTCGTCCAACGTAAGCTTCGTAGCCTACCAAGCTTATATTACTTTTGCTTTCACTTATCAGGTGATTTAGTGACGTGGTGACGTAAGGAGTCGAGTGTGTAGCCGTTTGTAACTGGCTGCCTCAATTACCAATTGCGCCCTTAAGCCTTGCTGAAGGCTACTCACTACCTCACCGCGTACTAAATCATGATCCATGAGCAACGCCCCGCAGAAAGCCGCCGAAACGGCTGAGAATACCTTGGCCGACATCGTGTCGCACGCGAAAGAATATGGCTTCGTATTTCCGTCCAGTGAAATCTACGACGGCTTAGCCGCGGTGTACGATTACGGCCCCAACGGTGTGGAGCTGAAAAATAACCTCAAGCAGCTGTGGTGGCGGGCCATGACCCAACTCAACCAAAACGTGGTGGGCATCGACGCGGCCATCTTCATGCACCCGCTCACCTGGAAGGCCTCCGGCCACATCGACGGCTTCTCGGACCCCATGATTGACAACCTCGACAGCAAGAAGCGCTACCGCGCCGACGTGCTGCTCGAAGAGAAAGCCGCCGAGTACGAAAACAACGGCGATAAGCCGCGCGCCGACGCTCTGCTGGCCGAAATGGGCCGTTTGCTAACCGCCGAAGACCTCGCAGGGGTAAAGCAGATCATCATCGACGAGAAAATAATCTGTCCGGTTTCCAAGACCAGTAACTGGACCGATGTGCGCCAGTTCAACCTCATGTTCTCCACGCAAGTGGGTGCTGTGGCCGGCGATTCGAGCTTGATCTACCTGCGCCCCGAAACAGCCCAAGGCATTTTCGTCAACTTCCTGAACGTGCAAAAGTCGGCGCGGATGAACATCCCATTTGGTATCGCGCAAATTGGTAAGGCCTTCCGCAACGAGATTGTGGCCCGGCAGTTCATCTTCCGCATGCGGGAGTTCGAGCAGATGGAGATGCAATTTTTTATCCGGCCTGGCACCGAAATGGATTGGTATCAGCACTGGAAAGAAACGCGCCGACGCTGGCACGAAGCCATGGGTCTGCCCGCTGAAAAGCTACGGTTCCATGACCACGACAAGTTGGCTTTCTATGCTAATGCAGCCGTTGATATTGAATATCAGTTCCCTTTCGGCTTCAAGGAAATTGAGGGCATCCACTCTCGTACTGATTATGATCTGACACAACACCAGGCGCTAAGCCGGAAGAAGCAGCAGTATTTCGACAACGACATTAACCCCGAAACCGGCAAGCCCTACGGCAATTATGTGCCCTTTGTGGTAGAAACCTCAGTCGGGGCCGACCGTCTGTTTCTGGCCACGCTTTGCCAGGCTTTCGTGGAAGAAACCGTGACGGAAGGCGAGGGTGAGGCGCAGCAAACCAAAACCCGTAAGCTGCTGAAGCTGCACCCGGCAGTGGCTCCTATCAAAGCAGCCATCTTCCCGCTGGTGCGCAAAGACGGGCTACCCGAAAAAGCATCAGAAATCTTTAACGCTCTGCGCCACGATTTCCGTCTGGTGATGGAAGAGAAGGATGCCATTGGTAAGCGCTACACCCGCCAGGACCTCATCGGAACGCCCTTCTGCATTGCCGTCGACCACCAGACGCTAGAAGACAATACCGTCACCGTTCGTCACCGCGACTCGCGCGAGCAGACCCGCATGCCCATTTCGGAACTGCGTGCCTATATCGGGGAGGCCGTTAGCTTCTCGCGCATCTTCGAGAAGCTGTAGCACCGCTGCACCAGTCCGTACCAGGCAATGACGCCCCGCGCCGTAACAACAGCGCGGGGCGTTGGCGTAATTATCTCAACCGACAGTCCGTTCAGGCTAAGAGGTATGGTTTGCTCCGTAATGTGCGCCAGTCGCCATATTTAGCTTGCTGAGGTAGAGAAAGACCCAGGTTATGCGTTCGGGCTAGTTGCCTTGCGCGAGCTAAACAGGTTATTGATTCCTTCACGTACGTGCAATCTTACATCTACCAATCTATACAACTCTACCAACCCCATTAGCAGCACCAGCGTGAATAAAATGGATATAGCCCGGTGATTGAGTAGCGGATTGTGCTCGATATAGAGATGGTAGTTCTCCTGCAAGAATTTGAGCACAGATTCCAGATTGAGTAGGTACGCCACCGAGCAAAGCACAAACACGAAATAGCGGTTGGTGACAAAGCTATAAGCTGCCAAAAATAAGAGGGCCGCATGCCAATAGCGGCTGTGCATCTCGGTGTTGAAGTAGCAGAAGCAAATAGGAATCAGAGCAAAGGTTATGAATACCAGGCTACGCTCGACGGGCACGGCTTGGTCGGGCGCCAACAGGTTTCGAACGGTGATTACAAACAGCGGCAGCAACACTATAAACGACGATAAACAGAATAAAATCAAGCCCCAGTTTCTGTAGGTAAGGCCTGCCACGATTAAATCGTCGCTCTGAATAGTAATGCCGAAATGCTGGGTTACCAAGTGCCAGAAATTATAGGCGCCCATGGATATAACTTTATAAAAGCCCACGGCATTAAAGTTGATGTCGATGATGTGCCGCACATAGTTTTCGTCTCCAAACCAAATGAACGGTATTAAAATTAGAAACTGCACGGCGGCGGCAGAAAGCACCGCCAATGGAAACTTTTTACCTGATTGAAGCCACAACGGTATCCACAGCAAAAGCAGAGGCGGCAGGAAGATAATGGCCTGCGTTTTCGCGTTTATCGCCAGCACATAAAATACTAGGCTACCAATCGGCTTACCGCGCAGGGCGAATGCCGCGGCAAAGAAAACAAAGCATGTATAGATGCTGTCGACCTGTCCCCAAACCCAGGAGTTGTACAGGTAGCCAATATTGAGTAACAGCCAGAAAGACAAAGCAAACCGTCTTTGCGTGCCTTTCACAAAGGATACTGCCGCCAGCGCACCAACGAAATCGAAAACCAGTGGAAAGGCCTTTATCCAGTAAATCTTGTTGGCAATACCCACGGTACTACCGGCTAATAACCCAAAGACATAAAGAAAGTAATGAAAAAGAGGATTGTAGTTATTATCCTCGACTTGATACACGTTGCTTAACCCGTGTTCAAATATGTAGGTTGACCATCTCCGCCAAAACGGAATATCAAGAAAATGGGCAGCCTTTGGCATTGCCCACAACATTATTCCAAACCACGCGGTGTAAATCAGTGCATACTTAACGCGGAGCTTACCCGGCCAAGTCAAGTTTTGTTTATGCTGCTCCATTGTTCAGGCTTTTGGTTAAAGGTTGTCCAGTAGAAATGAACGAAAAATTTACATGAAGCTTCAATCAACACCAGCACGGATTTACCTTTAATTAGCAAGGACTGTAGGTGTGTATATCCGAAATATCAAAGATTTTTTTGTATCCTGAAAATATGACGTTCTATACAGTGTTGCTTTTTTACTTGTAGGATCCTTGCTAGGGCTAAGCTTAACAGTGTAGTTAGTGCAGTCATTATCAGATATTTATGCTGATATGAGGAAGAGGGTTACGGCAAAGTGGTTTATTTATGCTGGCTACTGACTGCGTAAATGCTACCGCGGTGCTAAACCGACAAATCAGTTGATGGCTGGAAGCCGCGTAAAGACCTGATAAGCTAAGGCGACGCATCAACCCGACGGGTATGCAGCAACCAAAAAGCCCCGAAAAACTGGCTTGTTCTTACCTAGATATTCCTTCGTCTTCTTGGAAATCGTGTGATGAGCTTCTGCCGCTGGCCAAAGCGGCTTTATCGGTTGTAAGACGGTAGAACACCAAAAAAGCCCTTCCGGCCACATGGCTAGGAGGGCTTTTGAAATTAAGATACGGATGGAACATTCCGGGGTCTTTTACTACCTGCTGTTACGCCCCGCCTTGGCTAACCCGAGGGAAAGGAACTTTGCTTCTTTTGGGAAGGCGGTTGCCAAGCAACCACGCGCTGCCGGGTGTAACAACAGTTACTTGTACCAAAATCCTGCTTTAAAAGCAGAATTTCAATTTAGGATGCCGGTTGTTTATCTCGGTTGCTCTTCTTACTTAGTTGCTGCTAAGCCAGTCGCTAGCTTCGCGGCGCGAGGTGAAGTAGTTGAACTCAACCTGAGCAGGAGGAAGGGTGGCCGAACTAGCCGCCAGGATATTGCCGATTTGGTATTGGTACTGCTTCTCGGATACTACCGCCGCAATGAACAACGAACGGTCGGGGTGAACGAGAAGAACCTCGGCTAGAGGCTGCAAAATGTGCTCGGTCTCGTCGGTTGGGGGCGCGTTACGCTTCAGGTCCAGCAACAGTCTCGTTACGTTGTTTTCCAGCATTTTTTTCAAGGCCTGCTGGTAGGCGTCACGAAACGAACGAGACAGACGCGTAGCGCTGTAACTGAGGTAAAGCGTATCGGAAGCGGAGTGATAAGTGAGAGACGCTTCAGGAGAATGGAAGAGGGTCATCTAGAGCAACAAAACTTATGTATCGGCATAATGCAATGAATTGAATTTGCAAGACACTGACGAACTGCCTATTAAACTTTGTGTTTCATAGAAAGTTGTCTTTGCCTGAAAAAAAACTCTCCGGTGCAGGAAACTCCCTGACCTCAAGCGTAATGTGGCGGTCCGCTTACAGAGCATAGAGTCCGGTAAGCTGCCGATGGTTACGTACCTTTGCTGCATTTTAGCAGCCTATGTGGAGTAAACTAGCCCTGTTCGTCATCAAGAACCGGCGGATCCTGATCCTGCTGCTGGCCGCCCTGACGGTGTTCATGGGCTGGCAAGCACGCAAAGTGGAAATGACCTACGACTTTGCCCAGGTAGTCAGCCCCGACGACCCGGACATGGTGTATTTCCAGCAATTCAAGCGCACCTTCGGCGAAGACGGCAACGTGTTCGTGCTCGGCATGCAGGATAGCAGCGTGTACAAGCTTGGCAACTTCAACGAGCTGCGCGCCCTCACCGACACGCTCGGCAAGGTGGAAGGCGTGAGCGGCGTGCTGAGCGTAACGCGCCTGCCTTACCTGGAAAAAGACACCGCCACCGGCACCTTCCGGGCGCTGCCTATCTTCCGCCGAGCCCCGCAAAGCCAGGTGGAACTCGACTCGTTGATGCGGGTCGTGAATGCGCAGGAATTCTACAAAGGCCAGCTCATCAGCCCCACCACCGGCGCCACGCTGCTGGCCCTTACCCTCGACCCGAAGTTCCTGAACTCCTCGAAACGGGAAGGGGTGATGCGGGAAATCCTTGGCCACGCCGAGCGGTTCCAGCAGAAGACTAGCATCAAGATGCACTACGCGGGCCTGCCCTACGTGCGCACCACCATGACCACCAAAGTAGCCAGTGAAATGAAGCTCTTCGTGGGCCTCACGGTGGTGATGATGGCCATTACGCTGTTCATGTTCTTCCGGACGTGGTCGGCGGTGGTGTTTCCGCTGCTGATTGTGCTGGTGGTAGTGGTGTGGTGCGTGGGCAGTATGGTGCTGCTCGGCTACAAAATCAACTTGCTTACGGGTCTGATTCCAAGCATTATCATTGTTATCGGCATCCCGAACTGCACGTACCTGCTTTCCCGCTACCACTACGACTACCGCAAATCCGGCAACCAGGTGTTGGCCATGGCGCGGGTGGTGCGCAAAATTGGCCTCGTCACCCTGATGAACAACACCACCACGGCCATCGGTTTTGTGGTGTTCTGCTTCACCAACATTGCCATTCTCTACCAGTTCGGTATGGTGGCCACCATCAATATTTTCGTGGCGTTTGCGGTGTCGTTTATCATGATGCCGATTGTGTTCACCTACCTGCCGCCGCCCACGCCCAAGCAGCTCCAACACCTCGAAGCCAAGCCGCTGACCAAGTTGCTGGAGTTCTTTAACTATCTGGTGCTGGAGCGCCGCCAGACGGTGTACATCGCCGCCGCCGTGTTGCTAGTGCTGGCCTCCTTTGGGGTAAGCAAGGTGCGTTCGGTGTCGTATATGGTCGATGATTTGCCCAAGGATTCATCGGTAAACTCCGATTTGAAGTTCTTCGAGCAGCACTTCAACGGCGTAATGCCGCTGGAAATGGTGGTGGACACGGGCAAGAAAAAGGGCATTCTGAAGCTGAAAAATCTGGAGAAGATTGACCGGCTCGAGAAGTTCCTGCGCACCCAACCCGAGTTGACCACACCCGTCAGCATCGTCACGTTCCTCAAGGCCAGTACGCAGGCGTTCTACAACGGCAACCCCGAGTATTACCGCTTGCCCGATAATTCCGAGAAGAACTATGTGCTCAGCTACCTGGCCCGCTCACAGTCGGCCAACGGCGGCGGCAGCGGCCAGATGATGCAGAAGCTGCTCCGTTCGTTCACCGATTCCACGGGTCAGCGGGCCCGTATTTCCCTCAAGATTGCCGACATCGGTTCCCGCAACCTCGACACCCTGTTGGCCAGGAAAATCCAGCCGGAAATCAAGCAGATTTTCAACGGTACGGGTATGGATGTGAAGCTGACGGGCACTACTATCCTGTTCACCAAAGGCAACGAATACCTGATTGGCATGCTCAAGGAAAGCCTGCTGATTGCCTTTGGGCTGGTGGGCTTGGTGGTGCTGCTGCTGTTTCGGAGCATACGGGCAGTGTTTTTCACGTTGTTGCCCAACTTCTTCACGCTGCTGCTCACGGGAGGCATTATGGGCTACTTCGGTATCCCGCTCAAGCCAAGTACAGCCCTCATTTTCAGTATAGCGCTAGGTATCGATGGCGACAACAGCATCCACCTGTTAGCCAAGTTCCGGCAGGAAATGGCCATTAACGGGCAGCGGGTGCAGGCCGCTATCAGCACCACGCTCAGCGAGGCGGGTACCAGCATGATTTACACCAGCATTGTATTGTTTCTGGGCTTTTCGGTGTTTGCCTTCTCGGAGTTTGGCGGCACCAAGGCCTTGGGCTTGTTGATGTCGGCTTCTCTGCTGATTACCAACTTCTCTAACCTGATCCTGTTGCCTGCCTTGCTTGTTACCTTCGAACACGGCAAAGACGAAACCATCGACCAGTCTTCTATTCGCCACTACGACGACGAATACCACGAGGAAGATGATGATTTCGAGTTGAACCTGAACCGGATGCAGGTGCAGCCCCGCAACCCGGTAGCCTAGTCGCCTCACCCCCTTCGCCGCTTGATGCGCGGAATGAAAAGAGAGGGGGCTAGCTTAAAAATTTAAAATCATAGCTCTATTACTAGCCCATTAGCTTCTAGCTCTAGTTCCCCCTCTCTTTTCATTCCGCGCATCAAGCGGCGAAGGGAACTAGGGGGTGAGGCGACTAAGGCTAGAAGACAAGACCTACCAAAGAAATGAACTACCCCGAATACAAGCAGCCGCTCAACTACGGCCAAGTTGGTACCGATATCCTGGCTTGGTGGAAGCAGAACGGCATTTTTGAGAAGAGCGTGAGTTCCCGCGAAGGGCAGCCGACGTTCGTGTTTTACGAAGGCCCGCCGTCGGCCAACGGCGCCCCTGGTATCCACCACGTCATGGCCCGGACGGTGAAGGACATCTTCTGCCGCTACCAGACCCTGCTCGGCAAACAGGTAAACCGCAAAGGCGGCTGGGACACCCACGGCCTGCCCATCGAGCTGCAAGTCGAGAAGGAGCTAGGTATCACGAAAGAGGATATCGGCAAGAAAATCAGCATCGAGGAATATAACCAGCGCTGCCGCGAAACCGTGATGCGCTTCAAGGCGCAGTGGGACGACCTCACCGAGAAGATGGGTTATTGGGTGGACCTCGACGACCCGTACATCACCTTCGAGCCCGAGTACATCGAGAGTTGCTGGGCGCTGCTCAAAAAGCTCTACAACAAGGGTTTGCTCTACAAAGGCTACACCATTCAGCCGTACTCGCCGGCGGCCGGCACGGGCCTGTCCTCGCACGAGCTGAACCAGCCCGGCACCTACCGCGACGTGAAAGACACGACCATCGTGGCGCAGTTCAAGGTGAAGCGCGACGAAAAGTCGGAGAAGCTGTTTGCAGGTGCCGACGACGCCTCCGAAACGTTTATCCTGGCTTGGACGACCACACCTTGGACCTTGCCTGGCAACACCGGTTTGGCAGTGGGCAAGAACATTCCGTACGTGCTGGTGCGCACCTTCAATCCCTACACCTTCGCGCCTATTCGCGTGGTGCTGGCGGAGGCGTTGGTGGGCCGCTACTTCTCGGAGAAAGGCAAAGATGCTTCGCTAAAAGACTTCAAAGCGGGTGACAAGGTGCTGCCGTGGCGCACCGAAGGCAGCTTTAAAGGCTCCGACCTGGTCGGCATCCACTACGAGCGACTGTTCGGTACGGGTGCTGGCTTCCCGTCTTTCGAAGGCGATGAGCGGGCGTTCCGTGTCATTGCCGGCGACTTCGTGACCACCGAGGACGGTACGGGTATCGTGCATATCTCACCCACATTCGGTGCCGACGACTTCAAGGTCGCGCAGCTCAACGACATTCCCGCGCTGATTGTGATGGATGCGGAGGGCAAGCCAACGCCCATCGTGGACCGGACGGGCCGTTACGTGCCGCAAATGGGTGAGTTCGGTGGCCGTTGGGTGAAGAACTACGACGGGCACGACGAAACCGGCTCCGACTACAAAACCCTCGACGAAAGCATTGCCATCCGCATGAAAGGCGACGGCACAGCCTTCAAAGTGGAGAAGTACGAGCACACCTACCCGCACTGCTGGCGCACCGACAAGCCCGTGCTTTACTACCCGCTCGACTCGTGGTTTATCAAGACTACAGCGGTGAAAGACCGGCTCATCGAACTCAACAAAACCATCAACTGGCAGCCTGCTAGCACCGGGACCGGCCGCTTCGGCAACTGGCTGGAAAACCTGGTAGACTGGAACCTGAGCCGTTCCCGTTATTGGGGTACGCCGCTGCCCATCTGGCGCACGCAGGATGGCACCGAGGAAATCTGCATTGGCAGCATTGCGGAGCTGCGCCAGGAAATCGACAAGGCCGTAGCCGCCGAGGTGATGACCCACAACCCGTATGCCTCATCCCCCCAACCCCCTTCTCCTTCAGAGAAGGAGGAGCTAGATTCTAGCTCTAGTTCTAAAACTAGTTCCTCCTCTCTGAAGGAGAGGGGGCTAGGGGGTGAGGCAAAAATCGACCTGCACCGCCCTTACGTGGACGATATCTTCCTAGTATCGCCCAGCGGCCAGCCCATGTATCGGGAGCCTGACCTCATCGACGTGTGGTTTGATTCCGGCGCTATGCCCTATGCACAGTGGCACTATCCGCTCGAAAACAAAGAGAAGTTCGAGAAGAATTTCCCCGCTGATTTCATTGCCGAAGGGGTGGACCAGACCCGGGGCTGGTTCTTCACGCTGCACGCGCTAGGCGTGATGCTGGAAGACTCAGTGGCCTTCAAGAACGTGATGGCCAACGGCCTCGTGCTCGACAAGAACGGCAACAAGATGAGCAAGCGCCTCGGCAACGCCGTGGACCCGTTTGCTACCATCCAGCAGTTCGGTCCGGATGCCACGCGCTGGTACATGATTGCCAACGCGCAGCCCTGGGACAACCTTAAGTTCGACCTCGCCGGCATTACGGAGGTGCAGCGCCGCTTCTTCGGCACGCTCTTCAACACCTACTCGTTCTACGCCCTCTACGCCAACCTCGACAACTTCCAGGCGCGCGAATTCGACCGGGTGCCGCACGCCGAGCTAAGCGAGCTGGACCGCTGGATTCTGAGCAAGCTTCAGTCGCTTATCCTGGAAGTGCGCGGCTATTATGATGGGTACGACCCCACCAAGGCCGCCCGCGCCATCCAGGATTTCGTGACCGACCAGCTCTCCAACTGGCACGTGCGCCTCTCGCGCCGTCGCTTCTGGAAAGGCGAACTGACCACCGACAAGCGCGCTGCTTACGAGACGCTCCAGGAGTGTTTAGTAGTGGTTTCGCAGCTCATGGCTCCGATTGCGCCCTTCTTCGCGGAGTGGCTCTACAAGAACATGACCGACGGCATGCGCGAAGAAGCCGTAGCCAAGAACACGCCGCTGGCACCCGAATCGGTGCACCTCACGCTGCTTGTGCAGGCTGATGAGACGCGTATCGATAAGGCGCTGGAGGAGCGGATGGAATTGGCGCAGCGCATTTCTTCGCTCACCCACTCCCTCCGCAAGAAGTCGGTGCTGAAGGTGCGCCAGCCATTGCAGCGCATCTTGGTGCCGGTACTGAATGATTCGACGCGCGAGCAGGTAGCCAAGGTGGAAGACCTGATTTGCGCCGAGGTGAACGTGAAGCACGTGGAGTTCCTCGACGATACCAGCGGCGTGTTGGTGAAGTCGGTGAAGCCCAACTTCAAGCGCCTTGGTCAGCAATACGGCGCCCGGTTGAAAGCCGTGGGTGCCCGCATCCAGCAGATGACCGCCGAGGAAATCAGCACCCTCGAAAAGACCGGCCAGCTAGCCGTGGAAGTCGATGGCCAACCCATCACGCTGGCTCCCGACGACGTGGAAATCCGCTCCGAGGACATCCCCGGCTGGTTGGTAGCCACCGATGGCCCGCTCACCGTAGCCCTCGACGTGACCCTGACCGACGAGCTGCGCCACGAAGGAGTAGCCCGCGAGCTAGTAAACCGTCTCCAGAACCTACGCAAAGACAGCGGCCTGGAAGTGCAAGACAAAATCCGCGTCACGCTGGCCTCTGGTCAGGCGGGCCTGGAAGCTGCCGTGCAGTCGTTCGGTGATTATATCCAGGGCGAAATTCAGGCGCTGAGCCTAGATTTCATGGATAATATGATGAACGGTCAGGAACTGGAGTTTGATGATTATAAAGTCTTCGTTCGACTAACTGTGATTAAGAACAGCCAGTTGAGCGATTTTCCGCTTGTTAGTCCTGATAGAACAGCCGTGGGAGATATTCCACGCGTCAAACCCAATGAAACGCTTCGTGAGCAAAACAAAGCACAAGATTCATAAAGACAGGCTTAAAACGGCACAAACAGCCCCTCGAAATATATACCAACGGCACAGAAGATAGGACCCGGCTTGGGGCAGCGAAGTCCAAAATTCTGTGTCACTTTGTGCTAGGATGGGAGGGAGGTTAGAACACTGCTTTTCTGTCAGTCTTTCAACCCACTTCTAACCTCTTGCTTCTCACCCGTACCTTATGAAATACTGGAAATACTACTTGGTGGCGCTGCTAATCATTTTTGTTGATCAGCTCTCGAAGTGGGCCGTGCACACCTATATGCAGCCCGGCATGCCCGGTGAAGTCCCCATTTTCGGCGACTGGTTTAAGCTGCATTACACGCTCAATCCGGGCATGGCCTTCGGGTTTGAGTTGCCGCCGCCGTACGGCAAGATTGTGCTCACCATCTTCCGGATAGTGGCCGTAACCGGCATCAGCTACTACATCTACCGGCTGTGGAAGCACCGAGCTCCAAGCGGCCTGCTTGTGTGTATTGCCCTGATTTTGGGCGGCGCCATCGGCAACCTGATTGATTCGATTTTCTACGGCATCATCTACAACAACGCACCTTTTGGCGTGCCCACACCCTGGCTGCACGGCCAGGTGATAGACATGCTGTTTGTTGATTTCCCGGATGGCTTTTTCCCGATTTCCTGGCCCTTGGTAGGCGGCAAAATCATCCCTGACTTTCCTATCTTCAACATCGCCGACTCTTCTATCTTCATTGGCGTAGCCCTCATCCTGCTCAACCAAACCCGCTTCTACGGCCACCAGTACGAGGAAACCAAACCCCTAGCTGCCGACGACCCGGAAGCCGCCCAAGCCCGCCACGACGCGGAAGCTACGGCTGCCTCGTAATAATGACCACTTAACTCCTTAAACGGCCGGTTGGAACTCTTCCAACCGGCCGATTTTTATTGGGGTAGCACGATGTAGAGACGCGACACTTGGCTTTGCCGACCTTCGGTTCGCGTCTCGGCGTCCGCACCGTTTGGTCAGTTCGAATAAACAACATCAGCAACGCCGAGACGCGAAGTGTCGCGTCTCTACATCGTGCTGTTGCTTGCCTTATCTTTACCGGTACTGCTTACTGATTTATTAAGTGGGCCTTTGCATTACATATGTCCGAACCCATTCTCTCCGTCCGCAACCTCACCATCGACTTCGCCAGCCACCGCGGCAACACGCGGGCTGTGTCGGACATATCATTCGACCTGCACCGCGGCGAAACGCTGGCCATTGTGGGCGAATCGGGTTCGGGAAAGTCGGTGACGTCATTGGCCTTGATGGGGCTGATTCCGCTGCCGCCGGGCCGCATCACGACGGGGCAGGCCCGCTTCCACTCCGAGGCACTTGGCGAAGTAGACTTGCTGAAGCTCGATGAAGAGCAACTGCAACAGGTGCGCGGCAACGACATCAGCATGATTTTTCAGGAGCCCATGACCTCCTTGAACCCGGTCTACACCTGCGGCAGCCAGGTGGTGGAAGCCCTGCGCCTGCACACCAAACTAGACGCCAAGCAGGCCGAAGCCCGCACTGTGGAGCTGTTCACGATGGCGCAGCTGCCGCGGCCCGAGAAGATCTTCAAGTCCTACCCGCACGAAATCAGCGGCGGCCAGAAGCAGCGCGTGATGATAGCCATGGCCATGGCCTGCAACCCCGCCATCCTCATTGCCGACGAGCCCACCACTGCCCTCGACGTAACGGTGCAGGCCCGCATGCTCCAGCTCATCGACCAGCTTCGCCGCCAACACAACACGGCCGTCCTCTTCATCACCCACGACCTCGGCGTAGTAGCTGAAATAGCCGACCGCATCCTGGTCATGTACCGAGGCCGGGTGGTGGAGCAGGGCCCCGTCCTCGACATTTTCACCAATCCCCAACACCCCTACACGAAAGGCTTGCTTGCCTGTCGGCCAAAATTATCAGTAGGCCGAAAAAAACTGCCAGTAGTAGCCGATTTCATGCGTGAGACAGCCGATGGAGGCTTTATTGCTACTGGAGAAGCGTCTACGCAACTCTCTGTTAGTGAAACCAGTGAATTGATAGCGGAGCCCTCTAAAAACGGAACTGACACCACCAAAACGTTCCCCGTGGAACATTCCGATGTTCCACACCTTAGCAATAGTATTTTAGGAGTTGAATCGGCGCCAACCCTAGAGTCGGGCCAGCCATTGCCAGTTACAGACGGCGCAAGCGGTATCACTATCGTTGCTGATGTTGAAAATGATTCTGCTGGTGTGCCATTCCATCCGGCCTCGTTCAACGATAGTGTTACCACCACTGAAAAGAGTCGTGGCGCCACAGTGGCGAGCAGCACAGCGCCGCTGCTGCAAGTGGAAAAGCTGAACGTGCATTTCCCTATTCGTAAGGGCTTCTTTAACCGCAAACCGGAAGTGGTGCGGGCCGTGGACGGGGTGAGCTTCGACATCTATCCAGGCGAGACGGTGGGGCTGGTAGGAGAGTCGGGCTGTGGCAAGACCACGCTCGGCCGGGCCCTGCTCCGGTTGGTGGAGCCGACGTCGGGCAGCATCTTGTTTGAGGGAGTGGATTTGGCCAAACTGCCGGCCGGGGAGTTGCGCCGCCGCCGCCGGGAGTTTCAGATGGTGTTCCAGGACCCGTACGCTGCCCTCAACCCGATGATGACCGTGGGCGAAGCCATTCTGGAGCCTATGCGCGTACACAACGTAGGCGGCACCAAAGACCAGCAAAAGGCCCGCGTACTGGAGCTGCTGCGTACCGTAGGCCTCACCGAAGCACAGTACCAGCGCTACCCGCACGAGTTCAGCGGCGGCCAGCGCCAGCGCATTTGCATAGCCCGCGCCCTGGCCCTGCAACCTAAGTGCATCATCTGCGACGAATCGGTTTCTGCCCTCGACGTATCGGTGCAGGCCCAAGTGCTCAACCTGCTCAACGACCTCAAGCGCGAGTTCAACATCACCTACCTCTTCATCACTCACGACCTGTCCGTGGCCCGCTTCATGTCGGACCGCTTGCTAGTGATGCGCCAGGGGCAAATCGTAGAAAGCGGCCCGGCCGCCGAACTCTACGCCAACCCGCAGCACGAATACACCCAACAGCTCCTGGCCGCCATCCCCAAAGACGAGCCCGCCGACATCCGCGCCGCCGTGGCTAGTAGGCTGTAACACCAAGCTCCCGCTTGGTGAGGCATTGCTGACGTTGGAGTGGCAACTGCCATGCTGACGAAGGAAGCATCTCGCGTGTTGAGGTTGTGAACGTTGAACGGTGTAGAGACGCGACACTTCGCGTCTCGTCGTTGAACGACTGCTCAAGAACAAGCCGGAGTGAACAACCTCAGCAACGACGAGACGCGAAGTGTCGCGTCTCTACACCGTCCAATGAAGCATGCGAGATGCTTCGGCTGCGGCTCTGCATGACAGCCAGCTACAATTGTCAGCTTGCCTCTCCGATTTAAAAGAGTGGGATGTAACTGATTTCAGCGAAACGGTGTTAAAGCAGTTGGCCGTAGCAAATCCGTAATCCAGCATTTGCTGCTAGAAATAGATATTCGCGGATATATTTCGTATTATCTGCTTGAAGCCTGGCCAAACGGCCGGCACCGCTCGTATCGGGCCTATTACATTCACCCTGGAAAACCGCTCACAAAGCCGGTTTTCCTTTCTATCAACCCCGCCGCCTGAGAAAACGACAACCCCCGGCGGCCTTTATTTTCTGATGAAAAGAAAAGAAGAATCTGCCGCCCCCCGCGCCCCTCGCGCGAAGGCCCCCCGCGACGAATCTGTCGCCCCCACCACGGTAACCAAAGACCAGGTCTACCGCATTTTCCTCGACCGGCCTACGGATGTGGTGGCTTACCGCCAACTTTCCCGCCGCCTCGGCGTCACCACCAAAGAGCAGCGTGAAGTGGTATTTGCCCACTTACGGGAGCTGAAAGGCGCAGGCCTGCTTACGCTCGTTTCCAACGACGAATACCGCCTAACCGACCCGGAGGCCGCCTCGCGTGCCACGGTGCCTGCCAGCAGCAAAAAACGCCGCAAAGACGACAACACGCCGGTGCCCGCCAAGCCCACTCGCTCGGTGCAGGCCGAGTTCGGCAACGACCCGGTAGTGCACCGGCGCCGCGAGGCCGGCTTCGACTTCCCCTCCGATGAGCTGCGTCCTGAAACCCGCCGCCGGCAAGACAGTGGTGGTGATACCATCACGGGTACCGTGGCCCTGGCTACCGACAAGTTTGCTTTCGTGATTAGTGAGGAAAGTGAAAGCGACGTGCGCGTATTCACCGACCGGCTGAAGTTTGCCATGCACGGCGACACAGTGCGCCTGCGCCTGCGCGGCTCCCGCGACGGCCGCCCCGTCGGCGACGTGGTAGAGGTAGTTAACCGGGTACGGCCCGAGGTGGTGGGCCGGCTGCAACTGCAAGGCGGTATTGGCTTCGTGAAGCCCGACAACCGCAAGATGTACTTCGATGTGTTTGTGCCGTTCGAGAATTTGCACGGTGCCAACCACGGCGAAAAAGTGCTGGTGCGCATCACCGAGTTTCCGGAAAATGACGCGGGCCGCTCGCCGGTAGGTGAGATAGTGCGCAGCTTCGGACAGGCCGGCGGCAACGAAGCCGAAATCAACGCCATTATGGCCGAGTTTGGTTTGCCGTTCGAGTTTCCGCACGAAGTGGAAGTGGAATCGGAGGCCATATCCGACCAAATCAGTGAAGACGAAATCAGCCGTCGTCGTGACTTCCGCAACATCACCACCTTCACCATCGACCCCGCCGATGCCAAGGATTTCGACGATGCCCTAAGCATCGAGAAGCTGGAAAACGGCCATTGGGAAATTGGCGTGCACATTGCCGACGTAACGCACTACGTGAAGCCCGGCACTGAGCTGGAGCGCGAAGCCAAGCACCGCGCCACGTCGGTATACTTAGTTGACCGCGTGATACCGATGCTGCCCGAGCGCCTATCGAACGGCCTCTGCTCGCTGCGGCCCAACGAAGACAAGCTCACTTTCTCGGCCGTGTTCGAGCTCGACGAGAATGGCAAGCTCTATGATTCGTGGTTCGGCAAGACCATCATCCACTCCGACCGACGCTTCGCCTACGAAGAAGCGCAGGAGCGGATTGAAGGCCTTGAGGCAGACTACACCACCGAAATCCAGCTCATGAACAGCATTGCCAAGAAGCTATGCGCGCAACGCTTCAAGCAGGGCGCCATTAGCTTCGAAACGCAGGAGGTGAAGTTCAAGCTCGATGAGAACGGTAAGCCGCTCGGCGTGTACGTGAAGGAGCGCAAAGACGCCCACAAGATGATCGAGGAGTTCATGCTGCTGGCCAACCGCAAGGTGGCCGAGTTTGTGTTCAAGCTCAAAAACCGCAAGCCGCGCTTTACCATGGTGTACCGCGTGCACGAAGCCCCCGACCCGGACCGCCTGCAAACCTTCGCTCTCTTCGCCAAGAAATTCGGCCACGACCTCGACCTGAGCAACCCCAAGAAGCTCAGCACCGAGCTCAACGACCTTTCGACGGAAGTGATGGGCCGCCCCGAGCAAAACGTCATCCAGACGCTGGCGGTGCGCACCATGAGCAAGGCCATTTACACCACTGAGCCGCTCGGTCACTTCGGGTTGGCTTTCGAGCACTATTCGCACTTCACGTCGCCCATCCGTCGTTACCCCGACATGATGGCGCACCGCCTACTCGAGCACTACCTCGAAGGGGGCAAGAACGTGGAGGTAGCCCCCGTGGAAGAAGAGTGCAAGCACTCGTCGGAGCGCGA
Organism: Hymenobacter sp.; assembly: GCF_036387835.1. Taxonomy (GTDB): domain Bacteria; phylum Bacteroidota; class Bacteroidia; order Cytophagales; family Hymenobacteraceae; genus Hymenobacter. The sequence continues at coordinate 104,774 of NZ_DASVSY010000073.1, forward strand.
GAAACTAGCCGCTTCCGCCGAGCGGGCCAGCATCAAGTACAAGCAAGTGGAATTCATGTCGAAGGTTATCGGCGAGACCTTCACCGGCGTGGTATCGGGCCTCACCGAGCGCGGCATGTACGTGGAAATCGAGGAGAACAAGTGCGAAGGCATGGTGCGCCTGAGCGAAATTCCCGGCGACACGTTCGAGCTCGACAAAGACAACTACCGCATTGTAGGCCGGGGCAGCAAGCGCATCATTCAGTTCGGCGACGAGCTGCAAGTGGTGGTGAAAGCCGCCAATCTGCTCGACCGCACCATCGACTTCGAGCTGGTTGATAACCGCCCCGATTCGGTGAAGCAGCGCGAGCAACAGGAGCGCCGCGAAAACAGCAGCCGCCCCCGCGGCTACCGCCCCGAGCGCAGCGGCGGCCGCCCCGGTGGCGACAAAGGAAAGCGCCGGCGGTAAGCACTGTGCTGCCTAAAAGATTGGAGTAAGTATCAAAAGCCCTGGTTGTCTATAGAGACGGCCAGGGCTTTTTGGTGGCGAGAATTAGAGCCTTACAATTTCAATCGAACACGTAACTCTCGGTTACTTCCATTGCCTTGCTGTTGCCATTGCAGCCGCCGGGATGAAACAGCGGAGGCATATTGCTGATGACCTCAACCAAGGCTGCATCGTAGGCTGGACTAAGGCCATTGCCGGGCTTCACATGAACTCCGCTAACTGCGCCAGATGTAAGCACAGTAAAGGTGACCTGTACGGTGCCGCGTTGCCGGGGGCCTTTCGGCTTTTTCAACCTTTTGCTCACGTAAGCAAGAAATGCTGATTGTCCGCCAGCAAAGACTGGCCTACAGGCTACTGTCATCGTTTTGCCTTCCGATGTGGTTATCACTACACTAGTAGCGGTATCCTTTTTAGTTGGCGCAGAAGTTGTGCGCAGAGCCGGTTTAGCTGTTGGGGCGGGCGGCCTTGCATCCCACCGGTTGTAGGAAGTTTGAGCCGAGACAACTCCCGACAATAGAGGACAGAGCATCCGGTCGTCCACCAACGTATTCCTGTTAGCATAGAAAGGCAGTTAGAAAGCAGCTTGCATCCCAACGATTACGTTAGTTGCTAAAGTATCACGAGGCTACTCTACCGTCATGAGGGGGCACAGCAAACGGCCTGCTGATTCCTCCGTACCTTTCCAACTGAACCGTACCCGCTTTTCCGTGGACCTTTCTTTCTTCAGCAACAAGCTCACCACTGGCCTCGATAGTCTGCACTACGGCGACCAGCCCACGGCGCTCTACGAGCCTATCCGCTACATCATGGCCCTCGGCGGTAAGCGCATCCGGCCGCTGCTTGCGCTGCTCGGTGCCCACGTCTTCACCGACGACCTCGACCCGGTGCTCAAGCCTGCGCTAGGCGTAGAGGTATTCCACAACTTCACGCTGCTCCACGACGACATCATGGACCAGGCCCCGCTACGCCGCGGCCAGCCCACGGTGCACGAAAAGTGGAACGCCAACGTGGCCATCCTGAGCGGCGACGTGATGTTGGTGCGCGCCTACGAGCTGTTCTTCGACGTGCCCGCCCACCTGCTCCCCACCGTCCTCCGCCGCTTCAGTGAGACGGCTGCCGAGGTCTGCGAGGGTCAGCAGTGGGACATGAACTTCGAAACCGAAACCGAAGTCAGCATCGCGCAATACCTGGATATGATTCGGTTGAAAACGGCCGTGCTTCTCGGCTTCGCGCTGGAGCTAGGCGCCCTCCTCGGCGGCGCCAGCGTCGTCGATGCCGACCACCTGCGCCAGTTCGGCGTCGGTATCGGCCTGGCCTTCCAGCTCCGCGACGACCTGCTCGACGTCTATGGCGATGCTGCCACCTTCGGCAAGCGGGTCGGCGGCGATATTGTCTCCGATAAGAAGACCTTTTTGCTGCTCACAGCCCAAGCGCAGGCCGATGCTCGGCAGCAGGCGGTACTGGCGCGGCACATCGGTCAGCCCGTACTTAGTGCCGAAGTAAAGGTACACGCCGTCAGGACCCTCTACGATGAGCTCGAAATTCGCCCTCAGACCGAAGTTCTCATCAACGATTACTTCCAGGATGCCTTGCAGCATTTAAAGCGCGTACAAGCCTCCGCAACGCGCAAAGAGCCGCTCCTGCAACTTGCCTTACAACTCATGGACCGGGAGCAGTAACGCGGAAGCCACAGGAAATCCGTTCCGCGACGAGCACCGCGAGTATGCTGAACCGCACCTCGTGGTCCTAACGCGTAGGAACTCGCTTTGCTCGTCGCGGAACAGATTTCCTGTGGCTTCTGCGCTACACCCAATACACCTTATTCTCTCTACCTAATGCCCTTCATCAATCCTGCCCTTATCCTGATAGCCCTGACGGCTGGTATCTCCATGTACGCTTGGTCTAATCGGGAACTGATGGCAAAGTGGATTTTCAGTCCCTATCTCGTGTCGCAACGCGGCGAGTGGTACCGGTTCCTAACCTCCGGCTTCCTCCACGCCGATTTCGTGCATTTAGGCTTCAACCTGTTTGCCTTCTACTCGTTTAGCCCGGCCGTACTGGCGGAATTTGCTAGCGCCTATGGCTTGAATACGGGCATTGCCTGCTTCCTGCTGCTTTACATTGGCGGTATCATCCTGTCAGATATTCCCACCTATTTTCGGCACCGCCACGACCCTGCTTACCGTAGCCTCGGCGCGTCGGGTGGGGTGTCGTCGGTGCTGTTTGCCAGTATCCTGTTCCATCCGGTGGCGGCAGGCGGAGGGGGCATCATTATTTTCCCGCTGCCTATTCCTATTCAACCTTTCGTGTTCGGCTTCCTATACCTAGCATATTCCTACTACCAGGGCCGTCGCCGCGGCGACAACATCAACCACGATGCTCACTTTTACGGGGCCTTGTTCGGGGTTATCCTTGGGCTGATACTCATACCGCAGTCAGGGCTTGCATTCATACAGCAAGTGCGTCTTTATTTAGGTAACTTACTGTAATACAGCAAGTTAAATAGTTTATAGTGGGCGCTTTATATCTATTCCGGAAGTTGTGCGTAGAAAACCGCAAACTAACATACTCCCGACTCCCATGAACAAACTAGCACCTCACCTGAATCGGCTTGCCGTCATGGCGCCCATGTTGGCGCTCACGCTTACTACCACCGCCTGCAGCCGCTACAGCAGCAGCGGGGGCCTCAGTATTTTCGGCTTCATCATCCTGGCTCTTGACGTACTGGCCTTGATTGATGTATTCAAACAGCCTTGGACCACCGGCAAGAAAATCCTTTGGGTTGCCATCATTTGGTTCCTCCCAATATTAGGCCTGATTCTATATTATTTGATAGCCGGCCGTGGCAACTCCAATACAGGAGTTGTGTAGCTCAGCCAGCTTCCTGATAATAAGTTTAACGCCCCTCACTGCATCAGCGGTGAGGGGCGTTTTCTTGTTGAAGCCTTCATGACTGCTAGCTTCCAACCTTGGTCTGCTACTTGCTTGCTACTTCAGCAGCCGCTGCTTTTCCAGACGGGCCACGTGCTTCAGCAGGTCGCCGGTGTTGGTGATTTCCGTTACCTGCCAATGGTCACCACGGTTGAGCATCTTCAACTCCACTACCATAGTTGTGTCGTATTTGGGTTGGGTGAACTCAATACCTACTAGGGCTTGCTCGCCTTCCTCCTTCACGTATTTCACATCCTTGAACTTGCTGTCGGGGCTGGCTACTTTACCGGCCAAGCCGGCTAGTGAGATATTCATCATGCCCTTCGAAGCCAGAGCGTCGGCACCTCCCTGCAACGACCCCGTCTCCACGAACTGCTGCACTTCCTTGCGAACCACCTGCGTCAGCTGTGGCTTCAGCAACCGCAGCGCACTTTTAAAGGCTATGCCTCCGGGATTCAGCAGTCCGAGCGACGAGCTTTGATTAGCTACCTGATCTACGAGGCTGCCCGTGACGCTGTTTACATCAACATAGCGCTCGAAGGTGGCCATGTCGTGCGTGCGGGCCGCGTTGGCCACCTGCACCAGCGCGTATTTGGGCCCGGCCTTAAGGCTCTGATAATAGAAGTAGCCTCCTACAACCACCAGCACTAATAAGAGCAATAGAATGATTCGTTTCATTTAAAAGCAGTGATAAGGTAGAACTCCGAGCCTCTAAAATACCGGTTTCCTGCTTCGCGACCTTATCCCTGATGGCTCTGCACCAGCGCCTGATCTACCATATAAGGTTCTGCTACGTATGACAACGCATGCGCGGTACCTCATCAGCCCCTTTTGCTACACGCCCTGAAGTGCATGGGCATCGGGGCTGCCGCGGCTTACGGCCCGAAAACACCTTGCCGGCCTTTCTGCACGCCGTAGCATTAGGCGTTGATGTGCTAGAACTCGATGTAGTACTGTCGGCTGATGGGCAAGTGGTAGTGTCGCACGAGCCTTGGATGAATTCCTTGATTTGTCTTGATCCGCAAGGCCAGCGCATAGCACCCGCCGACGAGCACCACCATAATCTCTACCAGCTTTCCTACGACCATATCAGGCGCTACGACTGTGGCCAGCTTCGCCATCCGTCTTACCCGGAGCAGCAGTCTGTGCCGGCCTACAAGCCGCTGCTCCGTGAAGTAGCGGAGCAGGTCGATGCGTTATCGGAGCAGTTAGGACGGAGCTTACTGCGCTTCAGTATTGAGGTCAAAAGCACCCCTGCTGGCGATGGTATCTGGCACCCTGTTCCGGAGGTATTCATGGAGGTTGTGTTGGCGCAGTTAACGCAGCTTGGCCTTACGTCGCGGGCTACCTTGCTGTCGTTTGATAAGCGCATTCTGCAGCAGACTTACCGCCACCTGCCGAGCCTGCCTTTATGCCTGTTGGTAGAAGACATAGTTCCGTTCCAACAGCACATAGCCGAGCTAGGATTTGTACCCGCCGTATATGGTCCATACCACGGGCTAGTAACCGAAGAATTGGTAGTACAAACCCGCCAGCTAAACGTAGCGCTAGTGCCCTGGACAGTCAACGAAGTAGCGCACATGCACCGCCTGTTGCAGCTCGGGGTTACGGGCCTCACCACCGATTATCCCGATCGGCTTCTTGGGCTATTGTCAAGCTCTAGCCAAGCGTAACAAAGCGCCTCTGCTTGCTGTGTAGCAAGTCCTCTGCTGCGTGCGGCGCAAGCTGTTATTTCAGAAACCACGCATTCTGGCTTTATGGGGTTGTGCGGGCTACGCGGAACAACCTGTGCTTGATGACCAGAAAGCGTAACATTCTTTAAAAACATGCTCAGTTTGCCTTAAAAGGCATTCTCAAGGTGATTGTTACACTGCAACGTTCCAGTCAATGATACGTAAAGCTGTTACACATTACAAACTGTATCCCTGTAACATGCGTAACGTGTGTAACCAGTATACAATATTGCGCGTTACGTATCATGTCACTATTTACATAACTTGTTTTGTTGTTCTGGACATAAGTGTCATATTTACACTTACGTTTTACATCAGCTCAAACTATGCCGCATCAGGGTCAAATACTGCAGGAATTCATCAAAAACAGCGGTATTTCCATTACCCGTATAGTAGACGAGTTGGGTATTACCCGTCCGACGATATATCGTAAATTCAAAGAAGAGACACTTGATTACGCATTTGTAACTCGCGTCGGTGACATTATCGGCCACGATTTTTCAAAGGACTTTACAACGTTACAGCAAACGGCTTTACCCTTTGTATCATCCTCTGTATCTGTTACACCGTTACAGGGTGTAACACAGAAAAATGTATCGTTACAGCAGCCTGAGCCAGATTGTATTAAGCAGCTCATGACCCTTCAAACCAAGTATATCTCGCTCCTTGAAGCTTACAATGAGTTACTCTTGAAGGTGTATGGTCCGCGGTAACAAAAATGTTCCACGTGAAACATATTTGTTGTTGCCTCGTCGGACACTTTACCGACTACCATGTTCAGAAGAGGGCCTTCATGCGTAACAAGTACTGCTCCAGTAAGAAGCAAAGAGAGCCAACTAAGAAGCCTTTAGGCGCAACAAAACAGAGCAGTTAGACGCTTGCTAAGTCTATGAAAGATGACTGGTTGAGAAGCCTATCGATGCACTTGGCTAGTCTCTAAAATCTCCATCGACCGCTAACAAAGAACCGCCCGAAACACGAAGTGGCGGG
>NZ_DASVSY010000074.1:0-79574 GCF_036387835.1 Hymenobacter sp.
GATACCCAAGATGGGCGCTTTCTTGCTTTCCGTAGAAGGGGGGTCGAGGCGCTGATCGTTGCCACCTTCAGCAGTCTGGAAATCTGCAATTAGCTGGCCCTTCACCCGCTCGAACTCCTGCGGGAAGTTTTCGGCGGCCGAAATCAAGCGGCCGATGCTGCGGGCGTCTTTCTCCTTGACGTGGCTGGCTTCGCCGTTCAGGTTCTGGCCGGTCGGGAAGTCAGACTTTTCCAGCAAATCGTTGATCATGCCCTGGAGGCCCATGGCCCTGCCGTGGTCGGGGGAGTAGATGCGGGTGATGCCGTACGCCTCCAGGTCCTCGATTTCGGTGGGCAGAATCACGCCGCCGCCGCCGCCGAAGATCTTGACGTGGCCCGCGCCGCGCTCCTGAAGCAGGTCGTGCATGTACTTGAAATACTCGTTGTGGCCGCCTTGGTAGGAGGTAATGGCAATGGCCTGCGCGTCTTCCTGAATGGCGCAATCCACGATTTCCTGCACCGAGCGGTTGTGGCCCAGGTGAATAACTTCGGCGCCGCTGCTCTGGATAATGCGGCGCATGATATTAATGGCGGCGTCGTGCCCATCAAACAGGGCTGCCGCCGTCACGATACGAACGTGGTTCAAAGGCTTATACGGAGCTACGGGAGCTACTTGCATCGCAGGTGGGAATTGGGTGGAATTTGGGGCAGCAAAGGTACGAAAAAAGCCCCGGCAGGGGGATTTGCGTAAGTTTAACCGTAGCAACTGCCGAATCATCAATTCCTTTAGCGCTCTATGAAGCAACGCAATGTAGAATTCAACGAGGTTGAGCAGATCATACAACTTATACAGGGCCAGCTTGTATGGCGAAGCCGAGCTGGAAGTGGTACGGGCTCAATTTTTACCCTGCAATTCGGGCCAGCATTACCCACCGACGAAACGCAGGGGGAATTTTCTCTAATGGTATGCTGCGCTTGGCGGATTATTGAAGGAGACGCCATCATTTGCACATGGCACAACGACTCTGAATTGATTCTGGAACCCGCACTAAAAGCATTGGAAGGCACTCAGGTCACCAAAGCCACACTTTCAGAATGGGGAGATTTAGCCATCCGTTTCGACACAGGTCGTGCTTTGCAAATTTGGAACGACGCGCCGTTTTCGGATTCTGAAAGCTGGTCTATTGGTTATCAAGGAGCCGGATATTATTGGGTGGAACCAAATAATGGATTTATGTATGAAGCAAGCGGTAGATAAACTGCGTTGGAAATACAGCAAATAGAAAAGAGGCAGCTACAACAGTGAGGAGCTTCTACCGTAGCTCTGCCAGCCGCAGCCGGAATCCCGGCAACACCGCTTCGCCGGAAAGCTCGTTGTCGAAGCCTTGCACTACTTCCGGCTCTGGCTGCCCGGCGCGGTAGAGGTAGGCGGTTTCCGTTTCGGGCACGATGAGCCAGGCCAGTTGCGCACCATTGCGAAGCCAGTCGAGCATTTTCACTTGCAGGTCGGTTGTGTTGTCGGTTTCGGATGCCAGCTCCAGCACGAATTCCGGGCATACCGGCGCAAACTTCTTTTGCTGCTCCAGCGTCAGTGCGTCCCAGCGAGTATTTGCCAGCCAAGCGGCATCGGGAGCCCGCATAGAACCATCGGGAAGTCGAAAACCTCCATTAGAATCAAATACTCGCCCCAGACGATACTCCCGGTTCCACAGGCTTAGCTGAAAGGTAATCTCAGCATTACGCTGGCTGGAAAGGCTGCCCGTAGGAGACATAATTCGGATTTCGTGAAGATTCGTGCGCTCGATACGTAAATCAGGATGGTGCTGACAGAAATCGAAAAATTCGTCGTCTGTCATTTGCGCCAAACCTGGTCCGCTTAATACCAGCGGTGCTTCGTTGGGAAGGAGAGTGATATGCATGAGTTAAATGTAGTAGGTAAGATTACCGCAGTTCCTCCAGCCGCAGTTGAAACTCTGGTAGTACTTCTTCGTCGGAAAGCTCGTTGTCAAAACCTTGCACAACTTCCGGGTCCAATTGGTCGGGGCGGTAGATATAAGAGGTTTCTGTCTCAGGCACCAGCAGCCAGGCCAGTCGGGCGCCGTTGCGGAGCCAGTTGGGCATTTTGGCTTGTGGGGTTTTGTAGAGTCAAAAGATGATTTCAGTTTTACCACAAACTGTGGTTGGCAGTACGTATGGTGGGTAAGTCAGCGTGCTGCCAACAAAATTCAAGGAATTGCTTGTTGGACATCGTGACTAGACGCGGGCCGCTCAGGAACTAGGGCACTTTATCGGAAGCATAAATTTGCATAAGATTTGCGCCAATTCTAGCAGCCGCAGCCTAAGCTCTGGTGGCAATGCTTCATCAGTCGAAGTACGTGTTCTTATACAGTCAGCTGCCAGGTAGATCTAAAGTTACAGTTCTGGTGCCCGGTAATCCAAACTGTTACGAGCAAGCAAATGCCCAACCGGAGCCGGTTGGGCATTTGCTTGCTCGTAGAAGCTACATTTTATAGTGGCGCTGGTAGTTAGTACGTTAGTTTCTGTATGGTGCCGTCGCCATTGTTGAGCACGTAGTACGTCCGGGGACTGGCGCGCTCGATATCGGTGGGTCTGTCCAGCAGGTCTAACAGGGCAGTTCCGGCGCCGTTGGCTATGCGGCCGGTGCGGGCTACGAAGCCAGGTGGGGGAGGCGAGAGAGCAAAGCGCCCATACTCCGTGACGATGGGATTGTTATTGTCCGATAAGGTAATGTCCGTCAGGGTGGTAAAGCCGCTTCTAAAGTCGCTGACGTTGCCAGCCAAATCAACCTGATATATTTTGGCGGTGCCCGCAATAAACGGCGCCCCGCTCAGGGTACTCACCAGGAATTTTTGCCCATTATACACGATGCTTGTAGGGACAGCCTCCGCCGTGGGTGTAACATTGGGCAGGCGAGCAAATACGCTCAGGGCCTTCGTGTTGCTGTTGCGTTTGATAATGGCATTAGCTCCCGAATCCACAATATACAGGCTGCCATCCGGACCAAAAGTCAGGTTGTAGAGGTTGGTGTTGACAGGGTTGGTGAGCCGCTGCGCGCGGACAAAAGTGCCAATGTCTTCACTCACCAGGTTTTGCGCCGCCCGTGGCGGGTCGCCCGGTCTAAACGAAGATACGTCGACACTGTAGAGCCTGCCGGTGCCCCCTTCCAGGATGTAGAGCGTGCCATCATCGTAGAGCAGGTGTCTATTAATTTGTATCACCAAGGTCTGCCTCTATGCCTAAGGGCCAAGTCGTTAGGTTACCAGCTTAAACAGTGACAGCCGGAATTCAAGCAGCTTTACTTCGCTGCCGCTACGCGGCGCTGCTCCTCTAAATGCGTAGATGCGATGCTGCAAACTCTCAGATGACTACGCGGCACCTTAGTTCTCTATCAGTTTAACTACTCCAAAGAACCTTGCCTGTTTCGTTAGCTAGTGCCGTCAGTCAACGCCGGTTGAACGTGGCTTTAGCAGCGTCTCAGAGGTTTGATTTTCTACAACCGAGCGTACTCTTATATAAATAGCAGGTCGGGCGGCAATTACAGGCCTAACAGCTTCTCGGTTAGCGTCATTTCAGAGGTTGTTTCTTACTCCGTCATAACGGTGAAGTACAGGCTCGGCTGCATGTCGTGGATGGTCCAGGCGGCTTGGCTGTTCTCACGTTCCACCATGACTTGCCGCGCCTGACGGGTTACAGGAATTGAGAAGTACTTATCCTCCGGATCAATCTTTTCGCTTTGCAGCCACTGCACGGTAGCCATTACCGGCTGTCCTTCCAGCAGCACCTCATACGGTCGCAGATCCACGGTTATCCAGCCCCGTTGCTGCTTGGTGCACACCAACTGAATATCCTGCGCCAGCAGCGCCCGTCCCGGCCGACCTTGCTCCACGGCGTATAGGTTCAGCCGGAAACGGAGCAGTTCGTAGTTGTTGGCCGACAAAAAGATGTGAAACTCTTCCAAGTAGGTCCGTCGGGTAGGCTTTAGCAGGACACCAAATTCCCAGCCCCATTCCGTATCAACGGTTCTTTTGCCGCTAGAACCTCCAGTCCAGAAAATGTCGCCTTTCGGCTTGGTGTTGCCTAGCAGGGCTGGGTGCAGGCGGCGGTGCTCCACCTTTATTTCACGGAGGGCCTGCTCTTGCGGAACTAGTCGGAATATCCGCTGGCCGGTAGCCAACGCAGTAGGCAGAACTACCTCGCGGGTAAAGCCCACGCAGGTAACAATAAGCGTGTCGCTCAGACTAGGAGGGAGGCGCAGCAGGTACTTACCCTGCTCGTCGGCCACGGTGCCAAGGCCCCGGCCCGGTACGCCTAGCGTAGCAAAGGGCACCGGTTCTGCTGTGCGAGCATTCAGCACTTGCCCTTCAAGTATTTTGGTTTGAGCCTGTGCCAGATGAACGCTGATGCTTAACAGAAAGACCAGAAGCAACCGGTAGGCTGACACAAGGCGAAGCGAAAGAAATAGAGTGTTCAACAGTAAATAAGTATAGTAATATAAGCCTTGGTAAGCTGATTACAGCATAGTGGCTTGGAAAGATATAAAAAAGAAGTATAAGACAAGGTGGGAAAATTCAGTTTATAAATAAAGCAAAACGCCGGACCAAAGCCCGGCGTTTTTGTGCGTATTACTTTGCGGCCTGTTTTTCAAGCTCCTGCAACAGCTCGTCGGCGGCCTTTTCAATGTTGGTATAGCCTTGCTGAGCAGCCCGCTCTTTGGCGGCAATCAAGCCGTCGCGGTGTACGGTTGCGAAGTCGCCGTAGGGGAAGTGGTAGCGGCCTTTGGTGTCTTCGCCTTTGCTCATGTCTAGGCCCAAGTGCCACTGGCCATACTCGGCTATTTCGTGCTGATCCAGAAACTTGTTTTCGGCGCTAGTATCGGGGTTGTGCTCATCCCACTGGCCTTGATCGTTTTTCAGTTTGCCTTCTTCAATAAGCCGTTGGGCAAATTTTACGGCGGCGGGATTCAGTTCTATGCTCATGGCTCGGGAGGTTAAGTACGTACTGCGAACAGGCCATTTGGCTTGTCGAGTTATGTACGCGCTGCTCCCCGAGGAGTTAAGGCTCAGCTTGCTTTGGTGAACAAAAGCAAGCTTAGTTGAAATGCAAGCCACTGTGCAGCCCCAGGCGCCACGTGAGTAACGCCAAGACCAGGAGTACCAGCAAACTTTTAATAACGCGCGTTTTGCCTGGAAGGGGTACTGTTGCTTCGAACGCCTCATTGGTGGCGGCTATGTAAACGGGACCTATCAGCAAAAGCATGGAAAGCACCCGCAATTGCTCGTTCAGGGTCTGCTCGGGCCACTGCAAAGCCGCCAGCACCAAACTGCCTACCAGCCACGGTCCTACCAGCGTACCCAACAGCAAGCGGCGGCGGTTCGAGTGCTTCATCAGCGTGATGGAGTCGTGGCTGTGCAGAAACGCTATAGCCGCTACGTATCCCAAACAGATTTGCAGTAGCGCGGCAAGCAGTGCCAGCACCACATTTACCGCATTGCCGGCCATGAATAGCCAACTCGGCACGTACCACACTCCCGACTGCGTAAGGGTATCAACGGCTAGCGCTCCTAGGGCCAGGTTGCAGCCGTGCAGCATCACCCAAAACAGAAAAAGCTTAAACAAGCCGCGTTGCAGCCGGGCCCGTTTCCAGAACCAGAATGCAGCAGCCAAACCTATGCTCAAGCTTAATGCTGGACCAATGCCATACACTGCAATGACGGCGGAAGGCCACCAAGCCGAGTCGGCAATAGGAAACTCAAGCCGGCTTAGATGCCAAATGCTACTGATGCCCATACGGGTGGCCATGCCGATAGTAGCTAGTTGAAACAGGCCTTGAACCAGTAAATACGTCAGCACATACAATGCCGTAGCATTGATAGCCGCAATAGTGGCTTTCCTAGAATCGCTTTCCGAAAGAGACGCAGTAGTAGTAAACGAAGAATCCATAGCAGCAGGTAAGCGTCAAAAATATGGATAAGTTACAAGATCAGCTTGCCATAAAACCATCTTAGTTGATTTTACGCCCCTCTGATGCTGTTAAGTCATGTACTGATAATACGCTTCACAAGAGAATAAATATATAATTATTTACTGATAAGGTTGGGCTTTACTTAGTCAGGTAAAACTAAAATGAAACAGCCGAGCTGCCTCACGGGCAACTCGGCTGTTGTTGTACGATTCTTGAAGGCCACTTAAAAGCCCAAAATCAAACAATAAGTCACCTGAAGTACATCACTCACCAAACCAGATGCCAACAAGCCAGAGCACTTAGGTGCTGAAGCCGAAGGCAGTAATCAGGTTTACAGTAAGTGTGCTGCTTTACTAAAGGCTACTCTCCTTGCAGGGCCTGCACACCGGCTTCGGCCACGGCGTGGTCGTCCTCTACAGTGCTACCCGACACGCCAATAGCGCCGAAAATCTGGCTTTCGCTGTTCTTTAAAGGAATGCCACCAGGAAAGGTGATGAGGCCACCGTTGGAGTGCTCGATGTTGTAGAGCGGGCCGCCCGGTTGCGAGAGGCCACCAATGGCACCCGTGGGCATGTCGAAGAAGCGGGCCGTTTTGGCTTTCTTAATGGCTATGTCGAGAGAGCCTAGCCAGGCATCATCCATGCGAATGAAAGCCACCAAGTTAGCGCCGGAGTCGACTACGGCGATATTCATCTTGACGCCCATTTCAATAGCTTTTTCGTGTGCGGCCTGCACGGCCGTTTGCGCCTGTTTGAGGGTGATGCCCATACTGGTTGTGTTGTTGATGAGAGAAATTACCTCGTCAACAACGGTATTTTCATCAAGCTTGTTTAGATATACTCCCAGAATGGAGGCAGTATATAACTGTGTTTGGCGCGATAGTGAAGCCAAGAGCAATTTTCAGGCGGAATGCCGGCCCGCATATAGGCTTAGCGCCAAGCTTAAGCTTTGCAGTTGCCACTTATCATGGGTAGGATGTAGTGCTAGTCGTGCCACGATGCGCGAAGCACAACCTTCGTGCTACAGCCTACAACTCCGTGCATCAACTGGAAAATAGCGGCCGAACCTAGTTTAGCAAGTGCTAATAGCATGGTCTGGCTAGCATTTGCAGCCCGTTTTGATTACCTTCGCAGTTGGAAAAAACTGCCTCTAGTGAAGAACATCCGCAATTTCTGCATCATTGCCCATATCGACCACGGCAAGAGTACCTTGGCTGACCGTCTGTTGGAGTTTACCTCTACCGTGGCCAAGCGCGACATGCAGGCCCAACTGCTCGACAACATGGACCTGGAGCGGGAGCGTGGCATTACCATCAAAAGCCACGCTATTCAGATGCAGTTTCCCTACAAAGGCGAAATCTACACGCTGAACCTGATTGATACGCCTGGTCACGTTGACTTTAGCTACGAAGTATCGCGTAGCATTGCCGCCTGCGAAGGCGCCCTGCTCATTGTAGACGCTTCCCAAGGCATCGAGGCCCAGACGATTTCCAACCTGTATCTGGCTATCGGTGCCGATTTGGAAATCATTCCTGTCCTCAACAAGATTGACTTGCCCCACGCCATGCCCGAAGAAGTGTCCGACGAAATTGTGGACCTCATCGGCTGTGATATCGAAGATATCATTCATGCTTCCGGTAAAACCGGTATCGGCATCGAAAATATTCTGAGTGCCATTGTGGAGCGGATTCCGGCCCCCAAGGGTGACCCGCAGGCTCCGTTGCAAGCACTGATCTTCGACTCGGTATTCAATTCCTACCGCGGCATTGAGGTACTGTTTCGCATCAAGAACGGCACCATGCGCAAAGGCGACAAGCTGCGCTTCATGGCCACCGGCAAAGAATACGGCGCCGACGAAATCGGTATTCTCGGCCTCAACCAGGAGCCCCGCCCCGAAATGGCGGCCGGCAACGTGGGCTACCTGATTTCGGGTATCAAAGAGGCGCGTGAGGTAAAGGTTGGTGACACCATTACTCACACACACAACCCAACGCAGGAAGCAATTCACGGCTTCGAGGATGTGAAACCCATGGTATTCGCCGGTATCTACCCCGTCGAAACCAGCGAGTATGAGGAACTGCGCACCGCCATGGAAAAGCTGCAACTCAACGATGCCTCGTTGGTGTGGGAGCCCGAAACCTCGGCGGCCCTCGGCTTTGGCTTCCGTTGCGGCTTCCTCGGCATGCTGCACATGGAAATCGTGCAGGAGCGCCTGGAACGTGAGTTCGACATGACGGTCATTACCACCGTACCATCGGTGCAGTTTCACGCTATTGGCACCAAAGACCAGCAACTGACCATCAACGCCCCGTCGGAAATGCCGGAGCCGAACATGATCAAGCTGATTGAGGAGCCTTACATCAAAGCCCAGATCATCACGGCCGCCGACTACGTGGGCCCGATCATCACGCTGTGCATGGAGAAGCGCGGCATCATCAAAGGCCAGTCGTACCTGACCTCTGAGCGGGTGGAAATGAGCTTTGAGCTGCCACTGTCGGAAATCGTGTTCGACTTTTTCGACAAGCTCAAGACCATCAGCCGCGGTTACGCTTCCCTTGACTACGAGCTGATCGGTTTCCGTGAGTCCGACATGGTGAAGCTTGATATCATGCTCAATGGCGAGAAGGTAGACGCTCTGTCCGCTATCGTGCACCGCTCCAAGAGCTACGATTGGGGCCGCCGCCTCTGCGAAAAGCTTCGCGAACTGCTGCCCCGCCAGATGTTCGAAATTGCCATTCAGGCCAGTATCGGGCAGAAGATCATCGCCCGCGAAACTGTGAAGGCCCTGCGCAAAAACGTAATTGCCAAGTGCTACGGTGGTGACATCAGCCGGAAGCGCAAACTGCTCGAAAAGCAGAAAGAAGGTAAGAAGCGAATGCGCCAGGTAGGCTCCGTAGAAATACCTCAGGAAGCCTTCTTGGCGGTGTTGAAAATTGATTGATACTTGGAACGCGGCTTGGAAAAAGCCGCGTTTTTTGTGCCCGATAGATTTCTTTTTTCTTTTACCTCATACACTTCTTAACATGGTGTGCTATGATTTACCCTCACTCCAATGCCTGCAAGCCTTACCGAGAACTGTACGAGCGAAGCTCAACTAGAGAAGATTATCAAAGGTCAGGAGCGAAAGTTCCGGTGGCGGGATGATTGGCCTGCCCTGGAAAAAGCACTGATGGAGACTGGCACCGCCTCTATTCTAAAACACAATCGATCCAAAAAAATCGATGGTATTTTCCTTGAATAAAACATACCACTTATGACCACTGCCCCCGACGCCACCACTTACCGCCTCATCAACGGCAAGCAAACTGCCGAGGATATCAAAGTTGAAATTGCTGCCGAAGTAGCAACTCTAAAAGCGGCTGGCCGCAAAGTGCCCCACTTGGCCGCCATCCTCGTCGGCCACGATGGGGGTTCCGAAACCTACGTGCGCAACAAAGTACTGGCCTGCGAGCGGGTCGGGTTCGAAAGCACCTTGCTGCGCTACGAAGACGACATCACCGAAGCCGAGCTGCTAGCTAAGGTGGAGGAACTGAATCAAGACAACGATATCGATGGCTTTATTGTGCAGCTGCCGCTGCCCCGCCATATCTCTTCGGAGAAGGTGATTGAATCCATTCGGCCCGAGAAAGACGTGGATGGCTTTCACCCGATGAACATCGGCCGGATGGTGGCCGGGCTACCGGCGCTGCTGCCTGCTACACCCTCGGGTATTGTGGAGTTGCTGCGCCGCTACGAGCTGCCGACCGATGGCAAACACTGCGTGGTAATCGGGCGTAGTAATATAGTAGGTACTCCAGTTAGTATTCTGCTTGCTAAGAACTTAGAGCCCGGTAACTGTACCGTTACTTTATGCCATTCACGCACCAAAAATTTAGCTAGTATCACCCAAACGGCCGACATTATAGTAGCCGCTTTGGGCCGGCCCGAGTTCGTAACGGCCGATATGGTGAAGCCTGGTGCCGTGGTGATAGACGTGGGCACTACGCGGGTGGAGGATGCAACACGCAAATCGGGGTGGGCTTTGAAGGGAGACGTAAACTTTGCCGCCGTGGCGCCGCTTACTTCCTACATTACACCGGTGCCGGGCGGAGTTGGGCCCATGACTATTGCCATGTTACTACTTAATACCCTAAAAGCCTGCAAAGGAGAGATCTATCCGCGCTAGAATCCAATAATTATGGAGCAGAGCTTTTGAATTTCAGGGCGTTGTACTACTTTTAGAGTCGGGTTGGGGGAACGAACATCGGGCAGTTTCACGTTCGGAGTAACGGCCAACAGCCTGGCTTTACTTGTATTGAATACCCCGATTTTGCTGCACGAACTTCCTCTTGTGTTGGTGGCCTCAACTCCCCCCGAAGCCCTGGCACCCGCACTGCCCCTTATGGAGCAGTTTTATACCATTCAGGGTGAGGGCTATAACACTGGTCGCGCCGCCTATTTCGTGCGCCTTGGTGGCTGCGATGTAGGGTGTGTGTGGTGCGACGTGAAAGAGTCGTGGGACGCTGATGCCCACCCGCGCGTAGCCATCCCGGATATTGTGGCGGCGGCTACGGCGCACGCTGGCCGTAACGTAGTGATTACGGGCGGCGAGCCCCTTATGCATAACCTTGGGCCCCTGACGCATGCTTTGCACGCAGCGGGTTGTCAGAATTGGATTGAAACCAGCGGCGCTTATCCGTTGAGTGGCGAGTGGGATTGGATTTGTGTGTCGCCTAAGAAGTTCAAGGCTCCGTTGCCGTCCGTGTTGGCGCAGGCGCATGAGTTGAAAATTATCGTGTTCAATAAGTCGGATTTCCGTTGGGCCGAGGAGCATGCGGCGTTGGTGGGAGCAGAGTGTCGGCTGTACCTGCAGCCGGAATGGAGTAAATCAGCGCAAATGATGCCTCTCATAGTAGACTACGTGAAGGCAAATCCGCGTTGGCAGGTATCGCTACAGACTCATAAGTTCCTCGATATTCCTTAGGCTTCTGCTTTATGCGCCGATTGTTATCCGTGCCGTTGCTACTAGCCTGCGTACTGCTGCTGCCGCTAGGGGCGGCTGCCCAGGCCACGTTAGCTACTGCCAACACCAAGGCTCGTAGCCTGTGGGACAAAGCTCAGTCCCAAATGAAAGACCGAGACTTCGACAAGGCTATCGAGACGCTAACGGTGCTCAATCAGAAGTTTCCTTCTTTAGGCGAGCCACACTTGTTGCGTGGTTCGCTGCTGAAGACCATGGGCGAAAACCGCCCGGCCTTCGAGGCTTACCGCGACGGGCTGGCTAAGCTACCCATGGACCCCAATCGGGCAGCCGATTATTTCACGCTTGGGGAATTAGCCATGAGTTTTGGGGAATATCCCATTGCTGCTGAGAGCTATAAAAGAGTAATCAAAAGTGGCCCTAAGGGACAGCGCAATGCCGCTCGCGCCCAGCGCCAATTGCTGAATTGCGAATTTGCCGCAAAAGCCATGGCCACGCCCATAGGCGTGCAACCCGAACGATTAGCGGCTCCTCTTAACACCTTTCGCTTTCAATACTTCCCGGCCCTAACTGCTGACAACCGCTTCCTGCTCTTCACGGGCCGGCCGGCCGCTGATAGTGGGGAGGACCTGTTTATCTCCCGGATGAACAAGGACGGTAGCATTGGTGCACCCGCATCTATCTCTCCCTTCATCAATACACCCTACAACGAAGGCGCGGGCGCCATTTCCGGCGACGGTAAAACCCTGGTTTTTGCTTCCTGCGACCGGCCCAATTCGGTGGGCAACTGCGACTTGTATATTTCGCGCCGCACCGGCAACAACTGGAGCAAGCCCCAAAATTTAGGGCGCACAGTGAATTCGGTCGAGTGGGACTCGCAGCCTACACTCTCTGCTGATGGCCGTACGCTCTACTTCACTTCGACGAGGCGTGGCGGACAAGGCCAGGAAGACATTTACGTGACCACCCTCGGCGCCGATGGTAATTGGAGCCCTGCCCGCAACGTTGGGCAGCCCGTCAACACGCCGGGAAAAGACATGGCCCCGTTTATTCACGCCAGTAGTACCACGCTCTACTACGTCACGGATGGGCTAGTGGGCATGGGCGGACTCGATGTGTTTCGGTGTGAGTTGCAAGCTGCCGGGCGCTGGAGCGAGCCAGTGAACTTGGGTTATCCGCTTAACACACACGAGAATGAAGCGTCGCTTTTTATCTCGTCCGACAACCGCCGGGGCTTTTGTTCCCGCTCCCGAGCTGCTGAATCGGGGGTGCGTACGGAGCGGGAACGGCCGGTGGAGCTGTTCAGTTTCGAGGTGCCTGAGCAGATCCGGCCGCGCGAAACCAGCACTTACACCCAAGGTCGGGTTTTTGATGCTTTCACCAAGAAGCCCATCAAAGCCGATGTGCAGCTCTACGACCTGAATACCGATGAGCTAACTCAATACGTGAGCTCCGACCTCGAAAGCGGCGACTATACCGTGGTTCTCAATGAAGGCCGCCAATATGCTATGTACGCCGCTGCCGACAAGTACTTGATGAAGAGTTTAAGCTTCGACTACACCGATAAAAAGAACTTCGACCCACTCACGCTCGATATCTATTTAGAGCCCGTGCGGTCTGGCCGGAGCATCGTATTGAACAACTTGTTTTTCGACACCAAGCAGTACGAGCTAAAGCCTAAGTCCCGGACCGAATTGAACCGGTTGGTTGGGTTTATGAAGCAGTATCCGGAGGTGCAAGTAGAGGTAAGCGGTCATACCGATGATGTTGGGTCGGATGACGATAACCTAGGCTTATCGCAAAACCGAGCAAAGTCAGTTTACACCTATCTGATTAGCCAAGGAGTAAAGGCCGAACGGTTGCGCTTCAAAGGATACGGGGAAAGTAAGCCGCTCGTAGCAAATGATTCTGACAGCCATCGTCAGCAAAACCGGCGGATTGAGTTGCGAATTCTCTAGAAAAGAGAGTAGCAGTAAGGCAAATACAAATTACCGAGTCCGACAACCAACGTTGTCGGACTTTTTCCGTTTGTAGTATTCCTTTGTGATAAGAATATTAACCTATTGATACTGAAGGCAACAATGCAATTTAGCGTAAGTATTAGATTAGAATAATTATAAATTTTCTGTGCTTGTTTAAATATTACCGTATATTTGGGCCACTTAAAATTGTACTTCCCTTACAGTAGCGAAGTATCACGAAGCACAGCATCAGCAAGCCCATTGACTTCATTTCTCCATCCCAACTTATTATCACATGAAAAAAGCTTTTCTTCTGACGGGTATCATTCTAGCCTTAGGTGCTACTGTTTACGCCAGCGGCGACAAAGAATCTTCTATTAAAACTCGCGCTACTTCGCTTACTCGCATCCAAGTGGAGAAAGCGAAGCTAGATGAGGGGCAGTACCTGAAGGTGAAGACCCTCAACATTCGCATGCTTACGGAGATGGAGGACATCAAAAATCGTTTCGCGTCGGACCCAGCTATTCTTGATGAGCGGCTCGCCGTAGCCCAAGCTCGCTATGAATTAGAGTTAACTTCTATTATGCGCCCCGCACAATTGGCAATGTTCAATCAGGCCCGCAACAACATGACGGCCCTAAGCGCCCCCCATTAAGAAGAACAGCATCCGGTAAGTTTGCTTTACATCGTCTTACCGGATGCCAAAAAACAGGACTTGTAGGGTAGAAGCAGCATGTGTAGAGTTAAGAAACAGCACTCCGTACCTCAACCTTTACTTTGCACTTTACGCCTAAAGCGAGTAGATAGCATCAGCACTGCAAAATCTCTTTTATACGCTATAGAAGTATTCCGAGGTTGCCTAGAAATACAATCAAAAAATTCAACAAATTATATTGACTTAATTTAATAATGTTGTATATTTAGTACAACGCTTCAGCAGGCAACTACCCTGCTTGAAGAAGCTCGCCAGTAGTCCATTCCCTTTCACTTAAAAAATCCCCGTTATGAAAAACCTGTTTACTTTCTTAGTGCTGTTGGCAGTGGCTGGTACCAGCCATGTAGTGGAAGCCGGTTCCGGTGACCAAAACAACCCAAATGCTCGCGCTACTCAAATGGCAAGACAACTAGCTCAGAAAGCCCAGCTTAGCGAGGGCCAGTACGTGAAAGTGCGTCAGCTGAATTTGCGCTTACTCAACAATATGCAGGATGCAAAAACCCGTCTTGCTAGCGACCCCGCCGCCCTTGATCAACAGATAGCTGAGCTGCAGGCTCACTACGAGTGGGATCTGACCGCCATCATCGGGCCGCGCCAAATGCTTGCTTACAACCAGAACAAGGCCAGCTTCATGGCAATGAGCAGCCGCTAAGCAATTAACTAAATAACAAAAAAAGCCTGCCCCGAAAGGAGCAGGCTTTTTTTGTTGCCTGATCTTGAAATAAGATCTAACGGTTTTCGATGCTTACATAGTCGCGCTCAAGTTCACCGGTGTAGATCTGACGCGGGCGGCCAATAGGCTCTTTGTTTTCGCGCAGCTCCTTCCACTGTGCAATCCAGCCGGGGAGGCGGCCCATAGCGAAGAGCACCGTGAACATTTCGGTTGGGATGCCAATAGCCTTGTAGATGATGCCGGAGTAGAAGTCTACGTTCGGGTAAAGCTTGCGCTCCACGAAATACGGATCGGTGAGAGCCGCTTGCTCGAGTTCCTGCGCAATCTTTAGTAGCGGGTCGTTGATACCGAGGGCCGTTAGCACCTCATCGGCTGCTTTCTTGATGATTTTGGCCCGTGGGTCGAAGTTCTTGTACACGCGGTGTCCAAAGCCCATCAGACGGAACGAATCGTTCTTGTCTTTGGCTTTCGCAATGAACTTGCTAGTGTTGCCACCGTCGGCCTGAATGGCTTCCAGCATTTCCACCACTTCCTGGTTGGCGCCGCCGTGCAGCGGACCCCACAGCGCGTTAATACCGGCCGAAACCGAGCCGTAGAGGCTGGCGTTGGCCGAGCCTACCAGACGGACCGTAGAAGTCGAACAGTTTTGCTCGTGGTCGGCGTGCAGAATGAGCAGCTTGTTGAGGGCGCTTACTACCACCGGGTTGATGTCATACTTCTCGGTAGGGAAGCTGAACATCATGTACAGGAAGTTCGATGTGTAGTCGAGGTCGTTGCGGGGGTAGTTGAGCGGGTGGCCCTGCGAGTTTTTGTAGGTCCAGGCGGCGATGGTCGATATTTTGGCCATCAAGCGCAGGATGTTCAAGTTCATTTCCTCGGCGCTCTGGTCGGGGTCGATGCTCTTGGGATAGAACGCCGTAAGGGCACAAATGAGGCTGCTCAGGATAGCCATAGGATGCGCCGCCGACGGGAAGCCATCGAATATCTTGCGAACGTCCTCGTGTACCAGCGTGTGCTTAGTGATTTGGAGGCTGAACTCGTCGAGCTCAGCCTTGTTGGGCAGCTTGCCATAAATGAGCAAGTACGCTACTTCCAAAAAAGTCGACTTTTCAGCGAGCTGCTCAATGGGGTAACCCCGGTAGCGTAGAATACCTTCTTCGCCGTCGAGGAAGGTGATGGCGCTTTTGGTGGCGCCGGTATTTTTGTAACCCGAATCAAGGGTTACG
Source organism: Hymenobacter sp. (assembly GCF_036387835.1). GTDB lineage: Bacteria > Bacteroidota > Bacteroidia > Cytophagales > Hymenobacteraceae > Hymenobacter. Next base: position 15,496 of record NZ_DASVSY010000074.1, read on the forward strand.
TAGCCCGTCTGGTCGCGCAGCTTACCGATGTCGAATGCTTTTTCGTGCTCGGTGCCTTCGATGACGGGTAAGGTATACGATTTCCCGTCGAGGATAATCTCAGCAGACTCTGCCATAGGAGAGGGGTAGAAGGGTGGTTCAGGGGCGAAGCTAAAGAATAACGAGTAAGCCGGAAAGCCGGAAAACCAGTCGAGTTCTATACTGCTATGCGCCCTGGTATGTTGTGAGAGAAAAGAAAGTACCTGCAAAGAAACACAGTCCGGTAAAATACGCAGTGTCTGAACCGTATTTTCAGTGATAAAACGGCGAAAATTCGCGCTTCAATTCCATGTAGTAATCTGGTCTTAACACTTTGTTGATTGTACAGCTCATTCAACAGCATTGAAGCCTCAGCAGGTAATCTGGTTGGGTGAGTTGAACGGGTAAGATGTGTAAGCCATGGAAACCAGGACAGTGCAATCCTTATAAGGCAAAACAACCAGCAACTACCGCAGTCGGTTTACAAACCATCAGCAGGATTTTAGCAAGGGGGAGCGAGTAGCTACCTACTGGCGTTAAGTGAAAGAAAACTTAGGGGCTTTGTAAGGAGTAAGAAGCTACCTCTCGTCTTTCACCGAATTGCATGAAGTACAACACGCTCGGAAGATCCAACTTGCAAGTCAGTGAAGTCGGTTTCGGCTGCATGTCGCTCGGCTCCGACCATGCCGCCAACCGCACCCTGCTGCACCAAGCCCTCGACCAAGGCATTACTTTGTTTGATACTGCTGATTTGTATCAGAAAGGTGAAAATGAAGTTATGGTCGGCAAGGCTCTCAAGAGCCGGCGTGGGGAAGTGGTTATTGCCACCAAAGTAGGCAACGCTTGGCGGCCCGATGGCAGCGGTTGGGATTGGGTGCCTTCCAAGGAGTATCTGCTTGAAGCAGTAGAGCACAGCCTCCGCCGCCTCGATACCGACTATATTGACCTCTACCAGTTACACGGCGGCACCCTCGATGACCCCATAGATGCTATTATAGAGGCCTTTGAGTTGCTGAAGCAGCAGGGCAAAATCCGAGCATACGGCATTTCGTCTATCCGCCCCAACGTTATCCGCGAGTACGTGCAACGCTCCCATATAGCCAGCGTAATGATGCAGTACAGCCTGCTCGACCGGCGGCCAGAGGAAAGCAGCCTCAGCTTGCTGCAGGAGCATAACATAGCCGTGCTGGCGCGGGGAAGTCTGGCGCAGGGTCTGCTAGTTAATAAACCGTCCAAAGCTTACCTGAATTACTCGGCGGAGGAAGTGGCCCAAGCCGCTTCGGCAGTCCAGAAGTTGAGCGAATCCAGTCAACGTTCCATGGCGGAAGTTGCAGCACGCTTTGTATTGCATCATCCGGCGCTAACGTCGGCTGTGTTAGGAATTCGCACCGGGCAGCAATTAGCGGATGCATTGTCTATAGCTGCGGCAACTCCATTAGCCAGTGCTGAAGTGCAAGCACTTCAGTTGGCACTACCTGCTACTACTTACGAACAGCACCGGTAAGCAGGGGATAGGTGAGGAGGCAACAAGTGACAGGACCAACGAATTGACAAACTAGAGGCTGTCGATGGGGATAAAGAAGGTTTCAACGTTTGCCTGTCACCTTCTCACCTTTCGTCTCAAGCTCTACTTGCCGATGCAGAACTGGGTGAAGATGCTGGTTAGCAAATCGTCGGAAGATATTTCGCCGGTGATTTCACCTAGCGCGGCTAAGGCGTGGCGTAAGTCAGCGGCCAGCAACTCGGTGCCGGTGCTAGCATTTAATCCAGCTAATACAGCATCAAGCGCGAGGGCAGCGGCGTCGAGGCTGCGGGCATGGCGCAGGTTAGTAACGATGGTGCTGCTGCCGGTGCGGTCGAGGCCATCAGCGCGCACCTGGGTTAGTAGAAGCTGGCGTAACTCATCGAGGCCGTCGCCGCGGCTGGCGGCAATTAGGGCGGTGTTCGATCGGGTTTGAAAGGCGGCTAACTCTTCTTCGGAAGCTACGTCGAGCTTGTTGCCAATAGCTAGTACCGGAGTGGCTGAGGGTAAGTTAAGAGCTTCAATCTCTGCTTGAAGTTGAGTGGACGTAGTCTCCGTCAAATCAAACAGATAAATAATTAAAGCAGCCTGCTTAACTCGCTGCAAGGTGCGCTCTACGCCAATGGATTCTACCACGTCGGTGGTGTCGCGCAGGCCCGCCGTATCTACGAAGCGGAAGCGAATTCCCTCGATGCTCACTTCGTCTTCAATCATGTCGCGGGTGGTGCCGGCCACGCTGGAAACAATGGCGCGTTCCTCGTTGAGCAGGGCGTTGAGCAGGGTGCTTTTGCCGGCATTAGGACGGCCGGCAATAACGGTCGTGACGCCGTTCTTGATGACGTTGCCCAACTCAAAGGAGCGCAACAAGCGGCGCACCAGCCCCCGGACTTCTTCAAGCAGCTTCAATAATCCGCTACGGTCGGCAAATTCCACGTCTTCCTCGCCGAAGTCAAGCTCCAGTTCTAGCAGGGCCGCAAACTGAACCAGCCGCGCCCGCAGATCTTTCAATTCGCGCGAGAAGCCGCCGCGCATTTGCTGCATGGCTACTTGGTGCGACAACTGCGAGTCAGCGGCAATGAGGTCGGCTACGGCTTCGGCCTGGGCCAGGTCGAAGGCGCCGTTGAGGAAGGCGCGCTTGGTGAACTCGCCGGCTTCGGCTAGCCGGGCACCGCGCCGCGTGAAAAGTAGCAGCAACTGCTGCACAATATAATCGGAGCCGTGGCAGCTGATTTCCACCACGTCCTCGCGGGTGTAGGAGTTGGGCGCCCGGAACAGGGAAACCACTACTTCGTCCAGGATCCGGCCTTCGTCGCGAATGGTACCGAAGTGCAGGGTGTGGCTGGGTTGTTCGAGCAAGGGCTTACCTGTGAAGGCAGCAGCCACCAAGCTAATGGCCTCGGCGCCCGAAAGCCGGACCAGCGCAATAGCTCCCGCGCCGGGAGGCGTGGAAAGGGCAACAATTGTATCGGAAAGTGCGGGAGGAAGAGCAGCCACAGACAGAATGGGTAATGCGGGCCGCAAAGGTACGCAAGGGACGCGTGTGCGGCAGCGTTAGAGTTTTGTAAGACTAGGAGCCTAGCAAGAGAGAACGTTCTGCTTCATCTAGCGTCCGCATAGGCGTAGCATCTCGCTCGCTTCGTTAGATTACTAACTTAGTGCCAGCACGCGAGATGCTTCGACTCCAACTACGCCTATGCGGACGCTAGATGAAGCAGAACACTACCATTGCAACCTCAGCGCGAGATGCTTCCGCTGCGCCTCTGCATGACGTTCTTCTTTGCCTGTTTGGCTAGGCTCTAAGGCCAGCTAGCCTGTTGCGCTTCACACTCTGTTGGCTAAGAACCTATGCCTGACCGGCTACGAATAAATTACGCCCGACCTCAGGCGAAAGCATAACCACTGATTTCCTGTTTATCTTGATTTCTAACGAGTTGTCGAACTCTATCTTATCCAGTACTTCAATATGCGAGCCTAGCTTTAAGCCAACCTTGTCAAGGTATTGAAGGAAGGCCGGCGACGTATTTTTAACGGCCATCAGACAACCGTTATCACCGGGAGCGAGGTCGGCAACGAGACGATTTTGAGGGCGTAGCACGGCCCCGTCTTCGGTAGGGATAGGGTCCCCGTGGGGGTCGAGGCGTGGGAAGCCTAGGAACTCGTCGAGGCGGCGGACGAGCAGCGGGGAGTGAATGTGTTCCATCTGCTCGGCTACTTCGTGAACCTCGTCCCAATTGAAGCCTAGCTTCTGCACCAAGAACACTTCCCACAGCCGATGCTTGCGAATAGTAAGCAGGGCCAATTGCCGGCCTTCGGGCGTGAGCGATACGCCCCGGTACCGCTGGTAATGCAATAGTCCCTTTTCTCCAAGCCGGCGCAACATATCCGTCACCGAGGCGGCCCGCGTTTGCAGCACCTCCGCAATACCATTAGTGCTCACCTCGGAGCCCGGAGAGGCCTCGGCTAGCTTGTAAATGGCTTTCAGATAGTTTTCCTCAGTGAAGCTGGGCATGGGCACATTCGACAATTAACATTTATCATTTAACAATTTCTCATGCCCTTCAAGCAGTTGATTGGGCGCATGAAAATCAAATGACAAGCTGTTAACTATTAACTGTTAAATGATAAATGTTAATTGTTAAATGAAAACTACCATTTAATCAGGGCCGAGGCCCAGGTGAAGCCGGAACCAAAGGCGGCCAGGCAAACCAGGTCGCCGCGCTGGATGCGGCCTTCTTGCAGGGCTTCGCTGAGCGCAATTGGTACGCTGGCAGCCGTGGTATTGCCGTAACGCTGGATGTTGCTGTAAATCTTGTCGTCGGAGAGGCCCATTTTCTGCTGCACAAACTGGGTGATGCGCAGGTTGGCTTGGTGCGGGATCAGCAAATCGATGTCCTGGGGTTGGTAGCCGTTCTGATCGAGGGCTTCCTTGATAACCTGGGGAAAACGCACCACGGCGTGCTTGAACACGTTTTGGCCGTTCATGTAGGGATACATATCTAACTCGTGAGCCACCACGTATTCCACCCGGTCTTCCCGGTTAGAGCCGGGCTCGCGTACTATCAATTCCTCGGCAAACTCGCCTTGGGAATGCAAATGGGTACTCAGAATGCCATGCCCTTCGCGCGTACTTGGCCGCAGTATTACGGCGCCCGCCCCGTCGCCGAAAATCACGGATACCCCCCGGCCGCGAGTGGTTTTGTCGAGGCCTGACGAGTGGATTTCCGAGCCGACTACCAGCACCGTATCGTACATGCCGGTGCGTATGAACTGGTCGGCCATACTCAAGGAATATACAAAGCCCGAGCACTGGTTGCGGACGTCGAATGCCGGAATCGGCGCCTGAATGCCTAACTCGCGTTGCAGAAGCACGCCCGAGCCCGGAAAGAAATAATCGGGGGAAAGCGTGGCAAAGACGATCATCTGCACATCATCAGGAGTGAGGCCGGCCATTTCCAGGGCCTTGCGGGCCGCAGCGGCACCCATGTTGGCGGTGGTGTCCTTGCCTTCCTCGAACCAGCGCCGCTCCTGGATGCCCGTGCGTTCCTGGATCCACTCTTCGGTCGTATCCATGAGTTGGGTGAGGTCGGCGTTGGTGACTACGCGACTAGGCACATAGTGGCCGACACCGGCAATTTCGGAAAAACGAAGAGTGGACATAGAGAGGGAGATTTTGGGAGAGAGAAGAGACGGAAAAGGGAGCCGAAGGTACTAAAACCCCGCAGTCCTGTTCTGTAACGGCCGGCAAAGGTCGGCAGTTACTCTATGGAATCAACCAAGCGCCGTAATTTTGTGCTTTCCGAAGCCCAAAAAGCCTCCTCGGGAATGCCGTTCAGGTAAAAAACTGGCTGACTGCTCGCAGGCAACTCTGTTGCTTTTAATAGGGCCGTAGCCGCCTCCGGTATGGCGTGCAGATCAACGACGATGCCGGCCTCGTGACGCCGAATACAGGTTTCCCAAAGCGGATTAGCAGGAATTAGCATGGGCAGGCCGTGGGCCAGGTACTCAAACAGCTTGGTGGGTCGGCAACGCTCCGAGCTAGGGTGGGGCTGGTAAAGCAAAAGCCCCACATGGCTCCGCTGGATCTCGGCTACGATGGCGCTGTGCGCGACGGGCGTGGCACCGTGCACCACTAATCGAAGCCAGGCAGGGTTGGTTTGCTCTAACCGGCGTAACGTCTGCAGCAAGACGGGCTGCTGGCAAAACCCAATGACGGTAAGCAAGACACCACCTGGCCGCCGCCGGTGCAGCTCTTCGGCAAGTTGTAAGGCTAGCTGAATGCCGTTCAGTTCGGAAACGGTGCCCGAGTACAGCAGGCGCAGCGGTTCATGGGCCGCTGGCAAAGGTCGTGGCTGGGCAGCGGGAGCTTCGTTAAGTGCTGGCTGATACTTGTTTTCCAGTAGCACGACGCGGTCTGCTGGTACAGCGTCCAGAAAAGGCAGCTCCTGGGCGTAACTTTCTTCGGCCAAGAGCAAACCGGTGCTGCAGCGGGCAGCACGGGTTTCCACCCACCGCAGCCCAGCGGCCAGCCAACGACGCGTGAAGCCGCCGTACACACGCTGAGTAGCCACATTGAGGGCGTAGTTTTCGCGGATGTCGTAGAGAAACCGACGGTTGCCGCCCAGCCGTTGCCACAATATGGTAAGCGGCAGTAGTTCGGGTGCGTGTACCACCACTAGGTCGGGGCGCAGGCGTTGTAGTAGCTGCCAGTAGCGATGCTGAGCACCTAGGCGGGCCCAGCTTAGGCGCGTCCCTTGCAGCAAGCTGTGTAGGTGCAGGTTGGCCGGCGTCGGGGGTGGGGGGGCGTAGCGGCCGGCTACGTGCACGGTCGTATCGGGCCGAGCAAGCAAAGTGCGCGCAAATTTGCCGTACATCCGGGTGTCGTCCAGGGGTTTAAGGACGGAGGCCAGCAGAATAATACGAATTGGCGGACCAGAACTGGAAGTTGGAGGCGGCATCTTGCCCGCGAAGATGGTAAGTTTGGGATGGAATTGCTGATCGTCGATTATTTGGTGGTTGATTGTTAGGGCTGATTGATCAGCAATCAACTCCAACAACTAACACTCAGCAATCAACAACCAACCATTCAACCTACATGACCGATTTGCAACAAATTATTGAGGCGGCCTGGGCCGACCGTAGCCTGCTTTCCCAAGCCGCCACTACCGACGCCATTCACCACGTTATTGAAGAGCTTGATAAGGGTCGTCTGCGCGTGGCACAGCCCGCCGCCGACCGGGAAGGTGGCTGGGTGGTAAACGACTGGGTGAAAAAGGCCGTCATTCTGTACTTTCCTATTCAGCAAATAGAAACGCTGGAATTGCCGCCCTTTGAGTACCGCGACAAAATGCGTTTGAAAACCGACTACGCCGGCCAGGGTGTACGGGTGGTGCCACCGGCTACGGCGCGCTACGGAGCCTATTTGGCGTCGGGCGTGATTCTGATGCCCAGCTACGTTAATATTGGTGCTTGGGTAGGCGAGGGGACTATGGTAGACACTTGGGCCACAGTGGGCTCGTGCGCGCAAATTGGGGCGGGAGTGCACCTGAGCGGTGGCGTAGGCATTGGCGGAGTGCTGGAGCCCGTGCAGGCTGCCCCCGTGATTGTAGAGGACGGAGCCTTTGTGGGCTCGCGCAGCATCTTGGTAGAAGGCTGCTTCGTGGGCAAGGAAGCCGTAATTGGCGCGGGCGTAACCATCACGGGCAGCACCCGCATCATCGACGTGACGGGCGCCGAGCCCAAAGAGTATCGCGGCCACGTGCCGGCTCGCTCGGTAGTTATTCCGGGCTCGTTGCCTAAGCAGTTTCCGGCCGGCGAGTACCACGTGCCCTGCGCCCTCATTATCGGGCAGCGCAAACCTAGTACCGATCTGAAAACCAGTCTCAACGACGCGCTGCGCGAGCACAACGTAGCCGTTTAACTTTATCTAGTGCCTAGTGCGTTGTACTTAGGTCGTTCTATTAGTTACTTAACTTAGAACAATCTGGACACTAAGCACTAGTACTAAGTACAAGCATTATTCCAATGAACTTCAAAGTCAATCCTGCTTCCGCCGCGGAAGCTCGTGAGGAAATTCGGTTGTACCTGGCGAACGAGCTGGAATACGCGCCGTCCGCTATTCAAACCAAGGTGATTTACAACACGGAGCTGCCGTGGGTAGATGGGCGCAAGCAAACCTGCTACTTAGTGGAGTGGTCGGTAGCCAATGGCCCCGATGGGGTGGCGCTAGCGGGTCCGTATACGTACACGCTGCCCGATATTTCAGTGGCTGAAGCCAAGCGCCTGGGTACTTTGCACGAGTGGCGCCAGCAGTTGCTCAACCTGTACGCCGGCTGCGAAATAGTGGCGCACGCCCGCCTCAAGCAGCCCCTCGTCGATGTATCTGACCCCACCCGCACCCGTCAGTTGCTCGAAGCCCTGCAAAACCCGGCCGCTCCGCGCATCGCTGTTCGTTGCTCGGTGCGCGAATTCGTCCGTATTGGCACCGACGAGTACTACATCTTCAACGGCGACTGGGTGCACAACCCTAATTTTTCGTACTCGCCCACCTTCGGTTTCAAGCCCCGCAAAAACGACCCTACCTTGCATCTCCCCGCGGAGGAAGACATCCGCATCGTGCCGCACAAGTTCCTGACGCCGGTGCCACCTGTAGGCGCCGATGGCGCGCTGCCGGGCGAAGCCGTAAGCTTCATCATGGTTAAGAATGGCCAAGTAATAGATGCCTCCTGCTCGGCTCTGGCCCGCGGGGTAGTCGATAAGGTGGCGATGTTCTACTTCTTAGGCAAGGAGAACGGTCCTTTTGCTATTACGCTTAATTAGAAGGAGCTTTCCTTACACTCTCAAAGCGGATAGTGATGAAGTGGTGGTGTTTAGGGGCGGTTGGTCTGCTAGTACTCATGCTCTATGTCATAGGTGCTCCCCGTCATGCTGAAGAAGGCGGTTTGTCCCTCGACCCCGAAGGCGACTTATTCCTGCAATTCGAGGAAGAGACATGGTCAGAGGGATTTCTAGATCCTCATCAATCATTGATTTTGTACCTGTACCAATCAAATGGATGGTTTAAAAATCCTTCACGCATCCAATTGTGGACAGGCGATTCTGAAGTAGTAGGATTAACCATAAAAGACATTAAGTTCTTGCCCCATGACCCGACTTCAGAGCGTTGCCTTCGTATAGAAGTGCCCCGTTATATCAACAGCGGCATTTCTCCAAATGCTCCTCCTACGATAAGCCAAAATGATAACATTTTAACCTTCTGCCAATAAAGAAGACCCGCTCCAACTAATTGGGGCGGGTCTTCTTTATTGGCAGAAGGTTGGCGTTACGCGGTAGCTTTCTTCAGCTTGTCGCCGAATACGGCTTGCACTTTCTGTACTTTGGGGCGTACCACAAATTGGCAGTAGGGCTCGTGACCATTCTGCTTGAAATAGTTCTGGTGATAATCCTCGGCTGGGTAGAAGCTCTTTAGCGGCTCGATTTCCGTAACAATGGGCTGGTCGAAGGCTTTGGCTTCGTTGAGCTTTTGTTTGTACTCTTCGGCTAGGCGGCGCTGCTCGTCGTTGTGGTAATACACCCCGGAGCGGTATTGCGTGCCGGTATCGTTGCCTTGGCGGTTGAGAGTAGTGGGGTCGTGGGTTTTCCAGAACACCTCCAGCAACTCGGGGTAGCTAATCACCTTGGGGTCATAGGTGATTTGGATGACTTCGGCGTGACCCGTAAGGCCGCTGCACACTTCCCGGTAAGTTGGGTTGGCAATGCGGCCGTTGGAATAGCCCGAAACTACTTTCTGCACGCCCTGTAGATCTTGAAAAACAGCCTCGACGCACCAAAAGCAGCCGGCTCCAAAAGTTGCGAGATTCATAGGATGAAAGGTCTTGTTTAGTGGCAAACACTTCTTGAAGAGAAATTGAAACGTGCTTGCGTCAGGTTCAGCTTGCAAGAGTAGCCTATACGAGTAAAAGAGAATAGTAAGCGGAAAAGTTTAATGGAAACTAGTAAGGCACTGTTGTGGCAAGTAGGTGGCGCACTAAGCAAGTGTCAACGCAATCCGTCGCCTCCGATACGTACCTCCCACAAACAGATAAGCCCTTGACGCTCGGGTATCGTCAAGGGCTTGTTATATTCCTGAAGCTTGGTGCATTGGCCTCGACTTAAAGTGCGGCTTAAGCGCTTACTTCCCGAATCGGTCGGCCACTATCAGGTCTTTAGAGCCCGCAGTGTACTTGTAGAAGCCTTCGCCGGATTTCACGCCTAGGCGGCCGGCCATCACCATATTGACCAGCAGCGGGCAGGGCGCGTATTTTGGGTTGCCAAGCCCATCGTGCAGCACGCGCAGAATGGCCAGGCACACGTCCAAGCCAATAAAATCGGCGAGCTGCAGGGGCCCCATGGGGTGGGCCATGCCGAGCTTCATCACCGTATCAATTTCCTCGACGCCGGCCACACCCTCAAACAAGCTGATGATGGCCTCGTTGATCATGGGCATCAGAATGCGGTTGGCCACGAAGCCCGGATAATCGTTGACTTCGGTGGGGGTTTTGTTGAGTTGGCGCGAAAGGTCCATCACCTGCTCGGTAACCGCATCGGACGTGGCGTAGCCCCGAATCACTTCCACCAGCTTCATTACCGGCACTGGGTTCATGAAGTGCATGCCAATGACCTGCGTTGGGCGCTTGGTAGCGGCGGCTATTTTAGTGATGGAAATGGAAGACGTATTAGACGCCAGAATGGCCTCTTGGGGCGCATGCTGATCTAGGTCGCGGAAGATTTGCAGCTTCAGGTCCACGTTCTCGGTGGCCGCTTCTACTACCAGCTGCACGTCGCGCACGCCATCGGCAAGGCTGGTATGCGTTTGAATGCGCCCGAGCGTAGCCGACTTGTCGGTTTCTGAAAGGCTGCCCTTTGCTACCTGCCGGTCCAGGTTTTTGCTGATAGTTTCAAGGGCTCTGTCGAGGGACGGCTGGTTGATGTCGATAAGCGCAACGGCAAATCCGTGCAAAGCAAAAACGTGGGCAATGCCATTGCCCATAGTACCCGAGCCAATAACGGCGACTTGCATCATGCTGTGAAACGAAAAGGTGGGTGGGAGGCAACAAACGGCCGCTTGTAAATCAGCCGCGGCAAAGCTAATCTGAAAACCCTGGCCACCACGTCAAAGGCCTAGCAGATGAACGCCTATTCAGATTGTTTGTGGAAACCCTGGAAAATTTTTTATTGCCCATAAGTGCCTTGGCGCATTCATAGGCAATGATTTCTAGGAAACGAGAGGAGAAATGCCAAGATTTTTTAAAGCCGATATATCCTTTTAGACCCCCCCGCGTACAAATCCGCAGCTCAGCTTTCACATGCAAACTCTCCTTGCGAAGCCGAGGCCTTCCTTTCCACCACTCTTAATCAATTCCACCACCATGGGCAATCTGTTGTATATCATCGCCGTCGTTCTCATTCTCATTTGGGCATTGGGCTTCTTCGGCGTGTTAGGTGCTGGCATGGCCGGCAACAACCTAATCCACATTCTGCTGGTTATTGCCATTATCGCCATTTTGCTGCGTGTTATCCGCGGCGGACGGGTAGTATAGTTTACGCCCTGAGGTCGAAGGCCTCTCAGCGTTTTGTTTGAAACAAAAAAAGCCTCCTGCTAGCTCAGGAGGCTTTTTTGCGTTTGGAAAAGAGCCTACGCTACTTACCTAAGTTGATTAACAGGTTAAGGCGTATCTCTGGCTGACCATAAGGAGAAGTACTGGAGCCATCGGTGTTCACTCCATCATTGAAATTGTAAAGAACAACAATATCAGCAGCGACTCGGTCGCTAAACGAATTGCGGTAGCCAGCTCCTCCCAAGGGCGTTTTGAGCGTGCGATTAATATCGTACGCCTGACCTTGGTAGGTATATTTTGCACTAGTGCGGGTTACTTCGTATTCAGCATGCAGAAAGAATTGCTTATACACCATGTATTGAGCAAATGCTTTCAGACCGAGGTTGTTGGACACCACGTTTGGCGGATAGCGATTCACCTGCTGATTGTAGTCGGAGTAGCTGATGTTGGTGTACGAGTAGCTAATACCCGGACCAATAGAGAATTTCTCTGAAACCCGAATACCAAGAGCTGGTGCAATGCTCGCATTAAATTGGCCGTCGCCGTAGTAGCTGGTATAGCCTAAGCCGAAGTTGGTGTACAGGAAATACTTGCGTAGCGGTGGCGGCGGCGCGGCTACACCAGGCCGGCTGGGCAACTCCAGCCCCGAGGGACTGTCAGTGGATGGACGGGCCGGAACCGGCTCGTTGACGGGCGGCGGCACGGGTACGGGAACTTCTTGGCGCGGGGCCGGCGTGTTGGGGGCGGGAACTGGACGCGGCGCCGTGCCAGGAGGCGCCGTGTTCAGCTGAGGCTTCACCGTGGAGGTGCTGTCGGTGCGCTGGGCAAAGGCAGCCGGAGCAGCCAGTAACCCGGCACCAACCAGGAAAATTGCGAACAGGGGACGTTGCAGAGCGTTCATACCGGAAGGTAACGCGGTTAGGAGACTAATTGGTATTTGCGCTGGCGGAGCGCTTTGATGGTTTCGTCAGCCAGATATTCCTCATAAGTCATGCGCCGATCAATAATGCCATCGGGCGTGAGTTCTATGATGCGGTTGGCTACTGTTTCAATGAACTGTAAGTCGTGGGAGGCAAATAGCAGCGTGCCGCCGAATTCACCTAAGCTGTTGTTTAAAGCAGTGATGCTTTCCAGGTCCAAATGGTTGGTTGGGTCATCAAGAACCAGCACATTGCCCGACTCCATCATCATCTTGCTGAGCATGCAGCGTACTTTCTCGCCCCCGCTTAGCACGTTCGACTTCTTCTGCGACTCCTCGCCCGAAAACAGCATCCGGCCCAGGAAGCCCCGGATAAACGACTCGTCCTTTTCGGTGGAATATTGCCGCAGCCAATCCACCAGGTTCAGGTCGGTGTCGAAGAACTCGGAGTTTTCTTTGGGGAAATAGGAAGGCGTGATGGTGGTGCCCCACTTGAAGTCGCCAGTATCAGGCCGGATCTGTTCGAACAGGATGTCGAAGAGAAGGGAAGCCGCCCGGTCGTCACGCCCGATGATGGCCACCTTGTCTTTCTTATCGAGCGAGAAGCTCACGTTGCCGAACACCTTCTGGCCGTCTACCTTCTTGCTGAGGTTTTCAATTGACAGCAGTTGGTTGCCGGCTTCGCGCTCGGGCTTGAAGGCAATGTAAGGGTACTTGCGCGAGCTAGGTTTGATTTCTTCGAGCGTAAGCTTCTGGAGCAGCTTCTGGCGCGAGGTAGCCTGCTTGCTTTTGGAGGCGTTGGCCGAGAAACGGCGCACAAACTCTTCTAGCTCTTTGCGCTTGTCTTCGGTTTTCTTGTTCACATCCTGCCGCTGGCGCATAGCCAACTGCGACGACTCGTACCAGAACGAGTAGTTGCCGGGATACATCGTGATTTTCGAGAAGTCGAGGTCGGCCATGTAGTTGCAGACGGCATCGAGGAAGTGCCGGTCGTGGCTCACTACAATTACGGTGTTCTGGAACGAGTCCAGGAAATTCTCTAGCCAGAGCACGGTTTCGGCGTCGAGGCCGTTGGTGGGCTCGTCGAGCAGCAGCACGTCGGGGTTGCCGAACAGTGCCTGGGCCAGCAGCACCCGCACTTTATCAGAGCTGCCTAGGTCGCCCATCAGGGTGTAGTGCTTGTCTTCGGCTATGCCGAGGCCCGAGAGCAGTTCAGCAGCTTCATATTCAGCATTCCAGCCTTCGAGGTCGGCAAACTCACCTTCCAGCTCGGCCGCCCGCTCGCCATCCGCGTCCGAAAAATCGGGCTTGGCGTACAAGGCGTCTTTCTCCTCCATCACCTTCCACAGCCGCTGGTGCCCCTGAATAACGGTTTGCAACACGGGTAAAGCATCGTAAGCAAACTGGTCCTGGCGCAGCACCGAAAGGCGCGCATTCGGTGGCATCGTTACCGAACCCGTGTTGGGCTCGATTTCGCCGGACAGAATTTTCAGAAAGGTTGATTTGCCCGCGCCGTTGGCCCCAATAAGGCCGTACACGTTGCCGGGCATGAACTTGATCGTAACGTCTTCAAACAAGATACGCTTGCCGTAGCGCAGGCTGACGTTGGAGGTGCTAATCATATATAGGAGAAAGACGGAGAAACGAGGGGAAAAGCAAGTAGGACTTCAACAACAAAAAAAGTAACCGGGCGCAAAAATACGCAAAATGTAGGCTTGCCGGCGTACGTGCAAGGTTTTATCCCTAAGGGCTTTACAAGAAACGTTGAGTTGACGGTGCATTCCAAAGCGAAAGAAGGATAACCGCTAGTGTAACCCGCCTAAGCAAGACGCAGCTAGTTACCGCCGCCACAACACCAGTAATTAGTTTGAAGTATAGTAGAACTGGTTTCGCAGCACATTCAGGCCGGTTTATTGCAACACGCCAAGACGAATACATGTTCCCATTTTTATTTCACCTTTCCGCTTAGGCGCATGGACCTTTCCCGCAATTCTATCCTAAGAACTTCTATCCGTCAGGGCATTTTCACGGCTGTTGGCTGCAGCTTATACTTTCTGCTTCTGAAAGCGCTAGGCCTACTCGATCAGGTGGCATACGTTTTTCTAGTAGGTGCTATTCTGGTGGTAGGCATTTGCCTGGCTCTGGCGCAGTTCAAAAAGCTCAACAATAACCGTATTACCTATTTGAGCGGCATCGGAGTGGGCTTCATCACCTCCCTAATAGCGTCGGTGCTATTTGGGTTGTTTGTTGTTCTTTACTCAACCTTAGACAAGACGTTTATAGAGGCCATACGAACTCGCAATTTGTTTGGCGTCGATTTATCTGTCACGGCCATTGTGTTCCTAGCCATCATCGTGCAAGGCGTGGTGATAGGAGCCTTTATTGGCTACGTGGCTATGATGTATTTCAAAAGCCCTGACCATAAAGGTGTTGCTGTAGAAAAGGACGCTTAGTGACCTGAACAAGGAACTTCTCAGCTTACGCTGCAACAGCAAGTACCGGTAGCCAGGTGAGCTTTTCGTGAAATGCCAGCTCCACAGTAGGTAGTCCTGCCTGGATAAAAGGCGAAGAATTATTTAATGAAGTAGAAACCAGCGAAAAAAATAGCATTTACCCCAACTATACCGCCGCAAATCCGGTATTAAGAGGGAAAGTAGCCTTTCAACGCAAGATTCTGTTCAAGCGCAGACACGACTTGATGGGCTGCTTTTTATCCTCCCTTCCAACCTCAATCTGTACCCGCTATGAATAATGCCCAGATTACCCCTGAAACCAACGGAATCCGTTATGGCTTGCTTACCGCGGCTGCGATGGTAGTCTACTTTTCAGTGGCTATTCTGGCAGGCCTAGCAGACCGTATCGAATTCAGTTTTTTGAATTTTGCGATTATGGCTATCGGCGTATGCTTGGCCATTGCCAATTTCAAGCGCGCTAAGCGTGACCGAATGCCTTATTTGCAAGGCTTTGCTACTGGTGTAATGACGGCCGCAATTTCCTCGGTTGCTTTCGGCTTCGCTTTCATTGTGTGCACGCTGATTTGGCCCAACATCATGGACCAGATTCACGCCCGCGACCTGTTTGGATTCGACCTGTCGATTACAATTGCCTTCCTGGCCATTCTATTGCAGGGAGCCATGGTAGGAGCTATCATAACGCTTGTGGCTATGCAGTACTTCAAAAGCCCCGACCATAAGCCAATAGAAGGCATCGAATAATCATTTGCAGCAATCTTAGAAAGCCTGATTCACTACTTAAGGATCAGGCTTTTTCTTTGCTCGAAAGGATTGTCGGCCCTCTTAAAGGCACACTATAAATATTAAAATAAAAAAATTGTTTTTTTTGTTGTTGCTGTAACTTTGTTAACATATATTTGTATTAATGCTAGCGCGTATGGATATGCTTAGGTTCAAGCTTTTCCGTTATCAGCGCCAGCACCAACTCCCCCTCGTTTTTCTTTCAGTCATGAAATCAGTATTCGTTATCCTCCTGCTACTTGTTGGTTTAACTGGAGCGGCAAGCGCGCAAAAGCAAGACCGCCACGGTGAGCTATCTGGAACTAGTGGCCTTTCGATGGCACAACTGCGGGACGTTACGCGGCAAACATGTAACCGACTGCACCTCAATGAGGCGCAGTACATACGTCTGCGGGCAGTCAACCTAATTAGAATGACTCGTCTGGACGAAATAAGCTGGCAGTACAAAGATGATATTGTAGAGCAACGCGCCCGTATCAGCGAAATGGAGTCACAATACGAAGCCGAATGCAGCCGCATTCTCACACCTAGTCAAATAAGCGTTCTGCGTAGTGAGCAGCAACACGACGACATTCGGAGCACGATTGATGTGAATGAGGGTGGCGTAGGCTAACCTGCTAAGAGTTAATTAAATACATCCGAGTAAGTTTTGGTTATCTAGATTTTCACGATAAGCAAGAGGCGCTTCCTGTACTGGAGGCGCCTCTTGTTTGTTTAGCCCTTTATTAAACCTAAAGAGTTAGATAAGTGTGCGGTATGCGCTAAGAGCAGGAGACTCGCTGGAGGTATGCAGTATTATTATATAAGTGCTATTTTATTTACAACGGGCTACCCGTTAGCACCTCCGTAACGGTACCAAGAGCGCCGAAATGAATGCTTAATTTGTTGGCTGCGGAGCGTTGATGACCTGGCTCGCACTGTGGCCCCGGCACGAGATAGTAGTAGTAGGTTTTCTCTGTTTGTTCGGCTAATTCTTCTTCGTCGGGGCGGCCCAAAAGCTCCTCTACCGTAGCGGTAGTTTTGCCATAAAGTTGCTCCTTAGCCTTTAGAAAAGATTTGGCTTGTGGGGCACGGAGGTTACGACAGCCATACGCATCCTGTCGCCAAACAGCAGAATCAAGACCCGGTAAGACGGGGCGGGAACGGCTGCACGATGCAAATAAAAGCAGGTTAACACTCAGCAGAGAGAGGCGAAAAAGCAACATAAATGGTAAGAATGGGAACTGGCAGGCCAAAGAAAACGGTTGCTGCCAATAGAAGAAGTTGCGCTAAAGTACTATTATTGTAATACGAGCGTTGTCATTTCGTGGCAATTGCCATCTTGTTTGCTCTTGTCCGACAGCTTAGCCGATGACCAAGATAATAACCGCCTTTACCACGCTACTACTAACTGCGTGTTTTGTTTTTTCATCTGCTTTCTTCCGCTCTTCCGTCGCTTCAAGCCCACGGCCTGCGGGTACGCCTAAGCTACCGATTGAACTGCGGCGGGCACAGTATATGGTCGCTTTCGAGCAGTATGTGCTTAGCAGCTACATGAAGGCAAAACTGATTAACTACGGAGTACCCGCCAATGTCTACCGCGAGGCGCTAATGGGCTACTATAGTCTCAGTCAGCGCGGCCAGATTGCGCCAAGCCGCCAAGTGCTAACCATCATTGATTTCGAACGTTCCAGCAGCCAGAAGCGCCTTTGGGTAATCGACTTGAAGAAGCAAACTGTGTTGTTTCACTCACTGGTAGCCCACGGCCGAAACACCGGCGAGGACATGGCCCGTACATTCTCCAACCGGGAGGGTTCCGAAATGAGCAGCCTAGGTTTCTACACCACGGGCAGCACGTACCAGGGTAAGCACGGCTTGTCGTTGAAGTTGCACGGCCATGACCCTGGCTACAATACCAATGCCGCCAGCCGCGCAGTAGTGGTGCACGGCGCCGACTATGTGAGCGAGCAATTTGTACGGCAACACGGGCGGCTAGGTCGCAGCCAAGGCTGCCCAGCGCTGCCCGTTCAGCAAAGCTCGGCCATCATTCGGGCTATTCAGGGGGGCACGGTTATCTATGCACATGGGCCCAGCCAAGTGCGGTACGCATCTACCTGGCTGCAACTCGATCCGGCGCTGATGGCTTTTGCGCATCAGCAAGGGTTGTATCGCAGCTAAGCATCCTTGGAAGTAAACCAAACACCCCGGCCCGGTGCCTACCCTACATGATGGGTTAGACGCCGGGCCGGGGTGTTTGGTTTAAGCTCGGTCGCCGGTAGCCTTTACCAGGTTGATGCCGGCAAAAAAGAAAATCAGGCCAACGCCAAATGGAACGAGGGAGTTGATTTTGCTCAGGTTCACGCCTGCCACATGCAAGAAGCCTAGCGCGCCGTAAACAATGCCAATAATGCCCAGGATAGTGAGCAAGGAACCGAAAGTGCGTTTCTGATTCATAAAACGAAATGTTAAATAGATGGTAAACAGGAAAAGGGAGAATGAGCCTGATACGGTATCTACTTGCATTTGGGTATATAAGTAGGAATGTATAATTTTAGATAGGAATCTGTGCCAAAGCCCAACAGTTTGCCGGTCAGTTGATTAGTTGAGCTCTAAACGACAGTTTGTTGTCCTTCTCTTGTTAGGCTCCCGGTAACTCTTCCAGGAAAGACGCGTTACAAGCCCAACTGGCTCTCCCTGCCAAAAAGTTGATCTTCCCGCCTTTTCCACCTACTGCCATGAGAGGAAACCTCCGCTATATCATTGCCCTGCTAATGGCAGGGTTTACCCTGGTCACGTACTACTGCAAACGCTCCGTAAACGAAGTAACGGGCGAAGTACAGCACGTAGACATGACCGCCGACCAGGAAATTGCTTTAGGCTTGCAAGCGGCCCCCCAGATGGCCCAGCAATACGGTGGACTGCATCCCAACAAGGAAGCGTCGGCCCGCATCGAGCAGATTGGCCAACAGATTGTGCGCACTACCAAAGCGGGCCAAAGCCCTTACAAGTTTCAGTTTCATCTGCTGGCCGACGAGAACACCATCAACGCCTTTGCCTTACCAGGTGGGCAGGTTTTTATTACGGCGGGCTTGCTGAAGAATTTAAAGACTGAAGGTCAGGTGGCCGGTGTGCTGGCCCACGAAATTGGCCACGTAGTAGGGCGCCATTCGGCCGAACAGATTGCAAAGTCGAAGCTGACTCAGGGCCTGACCGGAGCCGCTGCTATTGGCATGTACGACCCCGACCGGCCCGGCACGATGGCGGCATCGGCCGCCGCTGCCATGGTCGGCAAGCTGTTAACGCTGCGTTTCGGCCGCAACGACGAATTGGAAGCTGATAAACTGGCCGTTGATTACACCCCGCAAGCTGGCTACAACCCGCGAGCTATGATTCAGGTAATGCAGATTCTAGAGCAAAATGGCGGCAGCGGTCGGCAGCCCGAGTTTCTGAGCACGCACCCTAATCCGGGTAACCGGATTGGCCATTTAGAAGAAGAAATTGCCGCTGAGTTCCCACAAGGCATGCCTGGCAATCTGAAGCCATAGAAAGCCACAAAAGACATAGTATAAAGGTATATTTCGGGCAACTCACGGACTTATTATTTCGATGACTGCCGCCGCTCCTGCCTTGCTCCGTTACTTGTTGTTTGTGCTAAACCCAATTTCGGGTGACTTAGACAAAGCTGAACTAGAGCAAACCATAACCAACTACTGCACCGAGCGGGGCCGGCAGGCCACCTTCTATCATACAACCGGAACCGACGACCTCACCAAACTACGCCGCTATCTTGACCTGCATTCCTTCGATGCTGTGTTTGCGGCCGGTGGCGATGGTACGGTGAGTTTGGTAGCCGAAGCCTTATTGGAGCGCGGCATTCCGCTAGGAATTTTGCCACTCGGCTCGGGCAATGGCTTGTCGAAAGATCTTCAGATTCCGCAGGACACCGGCGAGGCCTTACACCTTATTTGGCGCCATCAGCTACGCGTTATTGACACTTTGTTGATCGGTGGCCATTTTTCGGCGCATTTGGCTGACCTTGGTTTCAATGCGCTCGTAGTGGAACGCTTCGACCAAGGCGAAACGCGTGGGCCGGGCGCCTACGTGCGTATTGCCACGCAGGAGTTTCTAGGGTACGAACCCGCCACTTACCACATCGAAACCGACCAGGAAACCTGGGATGGAGCGGCATTCATGGTAACCATTGCCAATGCCAATACCTTCGGCAGCAACGTGGTTATAAACCCCGATAGTGACTTAGACGACGGGCAGTTCGAAATCTGTGTGATAGAACCATTTCCCAACGCTGCCGCCCCCGGCATCCTCTACGACTTGTATACGAGCGGCTTCGATACCTCGATTTATACGCGCCGCCTGTGCTGCCGGCGTGCCAGTATTGAGGTGCCGGAAGTGCAGGAAGTACTGGTGCAGATTGATGGAGAGCCAAAAACATTGCCTAATCCGGTGGAGGTAGAAATCAACCACCACAGCTTGCAAGTGCTGGTACCAGTACCAAGCGAATAAACCGTACTTGCTTTGCCAAGGTAATGCCTTGGGTTGCAGAAGGCCGAGGGCGAAGCATCAGCTTCGGCCTTTCCTGTCTGCGCTAAGCTCCGGCCACCGACTCGTTGATAAGACCCGTGGCTACTACGGGCGGGGCCACCACCGGGCCGGGCAGCAGGCGTTGGCGGAATACCTCCAGTGTATTTAGGTCGGTGCTTGGCTCCAAAGTGCGCAGCCAGGCTTCACCATTGTCGTAGAAGTCGAGGCTAAAAAAACCTTTGTGCTCGTGCACGAAGGTGGCGTTGCCGCCTTTCTGCACGAAAGCCGTTTTGCTGCCGGCGCCACTCACCAGGTAATGCCCCCCATACCGGTGAAAGTATTGCAGGTTGTGGTCGTGGCCAGCGGCGTAGATGATGTTGGGGAACTGATGCAGCACCCGCAGCAGGCGGCGGCGCATTTTGCGGTAGCGTGGGTGCGCCATGTCTTCGGCGGCCCCTACTACCTTGCGGTAGAGCGGCAGCAGCGAGCCAATAAGCGGCAGCGGCACATAGGCCCGCTTGTGCACCGTGGTCAAAGGGAAAACGTGCTGCTTGGCCGTGAACTTCCCGCCGTGCAGCGCATTCGAGTACAGCGGATGGTGCCCGGCCACCACTACGCGCTGGTGCCGGTTGGCATCGAGGAGTTGCTGCAATTGCCGAAACGGCTCTTTGGGGTCGGAAGCCGGGCGCTTGCCATTTTGCACCCACCACTGCGTGTTAAGCACGACTAGCAGTACGTTTTCAGCGAGTTGCACCGTAGTTGGACCTGGAGTGCCGCCCGAAGGCAAGTAGAGTGCTTCCGGCAGATGCTCGGCAATGTAAGCTTCCTGACGCAGCAGATAGTCGTAGCCGTCGGGACGGCCTTTGTTCCAGTCGTGGTTGCCGCTCAAGAACACCACGCGGCCCGGAAAGGTACGGAGCACGTCGAGCAGGGTGTTAAGGCGTCTTTCGGCGGCGGGCCGAGCAGGGCTATCGGCGGCGGGTAGGCCGGTAGGGTACACGTTGTCGCCGAGAATGACGACGGTGCCCGCCGGGCCTGTCTCATCTTGCCAATTGGCTAGCAGCTGTAGAATGGGGTCGGTACCGTCGGTGGCGACGGCGCCAGGGTCGCCGAGTAGAGCTACGCGGTGTTGTGGGGCCTTATGGGCATCAGGTAGATGCAAGGGCCAGTCGTTGCGGATGGGGGCTACGTAGGGCCGGCGCCGGTATTGCCGCTCCTGCCAGTAGCGCAGCAGCAGCCACAAAGCCGACAGAAGAACGGCTGCTAACGTTGCATAGAGAAGGAGGGAAGGAAAGACAGCCAACGCATTGGGGGAAACGGTACGTACTTCTATACGTGAAACCCAGGGACTTACGTTTGGTTTGTACAGCGGAGTTTATGTTTCCGTTGATTAGAGGACTTCTCAGATGCCTGAAGCCTATGGATAAAGGAGAAGGTCGGAATAACCTTTTTTTCCTGGTCATTCCGCTTTCTGTTAAGCCCTAAATGAAGCTGCTGCCTGAAACTCAGAAATTGGGCGGGGTGAGGTTTTTGAAGTGGCCGTTCAGGCGAACTCGCTCTTTCAGGCGCTCGGTTTCCAGCAGTACCGGCAAAATGTGCTCCAGATGCTCTAGCACAATTTCTTGCCGCTCGGCCTCGGTTTGCGCCTCCAGCAGTTGGTATTCCTGCTCGGTGCTCAAACCCAAATGATGTGCCACGTCATAGATCCGATAATTAGCGGGAAGCTCCTGCATCAGCTTGCGTAGCCCCAGTACATCGTAGAGTTGTTGTAGCTGAGCAGAAATGCGCGTTTGCAGAACAACATCTATATGGTCGTCATCAATCAAGTCTTCCACCAACCCGCCCGCATAGAGCTTGCCAGGTGCCTGCCGGTAAAATTCTTCGACCCGAAACAAGCCTACTGCCTTGGTGCGAATATCCATTTCGCCGCTAGCGTAGTTCTTCTCTACGTCGACGAGCTGCATTTCTGTGCCTAATGGGCTTACAGCTTCGTTGAGGAACGGCGGAATACCAAAGGTGATGCCCTCACTCAAACAGTCGCGCACCAGTTGGCGGTAGCGGGGTTCGAAGATGTGCAGATTCAACTTCTCGCCGGGAAAAACGACGAGGTTTAAAGGAAATAAGGCAATCTGGCGCATACAAGCAATTAACGCATTTTGGAAGGCTGCCCTTGGAGAGTACACCAGGCGGGCACACTACGGGAACGGGCACTTGCACAACAGCACAAGAAGCACCACTCACTAGCGAGACAAGCTACAAACAAAAAGACCACAACGAGGCGGTTCTCAAAGAGGCACTATATGAACTAATGCTTCTAAGGCTCGTTTGTTTGCCGGTGTTGGTAACAGAGGAGGTTATACCAAACAGATATTGCGGGGTATGGAAACTCGTTTCATGCTATTGCGCCTATTCAACCAGCGCTTTGGTGGAAGACTCGCGGACCACTAGCTGCGTGGTAAGTACCGTTTGGCGGGGCGGTAGGGCAATCTTGGTATTCACTTGTGCCAGAAAGAGCAAGGCCGCTTCCCGACCCATTTCAAAGGTCGGATGCATAACGGAGGTTAAATTCGGATTTACTACGGTGGCGTGAAACTCGTCGGTAAAACCAACTAGGCCCACATCGTCAGGAATGCGGAGGTGCTGACGCTTGATTTCCTTCATGGCGGCGAAGGCGGTAGTATCGTTCACTCCGAAAATAGCGTCGGGGCGGGAGAGGAGAGCCAGCAGGCGCTGGGTAGCGGCCGTGGCGCTGGGGATGCTCAAGTCGCAGTGGGCCAGCAGGGAATTGTCGAAGGACAAGTTGCAATCGGCGAGGCCTTGCTTGTAGCCTGCTATTCGTTCGCGGGTGATGTTGAGCTGGGCCGGGCCGGCAATATGGGCTATCCGGCGGTAGCCGCTCTCGAAAAAGTGGCGCGTTATACGGCGAGCCGCTTCTTTGTTGTCGACCACCACGGTGGCAACTTCGTCGGCGCGGCAAACCCGGTCGAAGAACACCAGCGGTATTTCGGCTTCCAGCAAATGGTTGAAGTGCGTGTAGTCCTGGGTTTCCTGGGCCAAACACATGATGATACCGTCGACCCGCAGCTTGAGGAGGTTTTCCAGACACTCTTTCTCTTTCTCGTAGCTCTCGTAGCTGCACCGAATCACGATGTAGTAGCCGTGCTCGTTGGCCAGACTTTCGATGCCGCTGATGATGGAAGAGAAGAAGTAGGTAACCAAGTCGGGCACAATTACGCCGATGGTGTTGGTCTTGTCTTTCAGTAAGCCAATGGCCAGCGGATTAGGCGTGTATTGCAGCTCACGGGCCAGCTCCTGCACTTTTCGCGTGACTTCGGCCCCAATATCGGGGTGGTTGCGCAAGGCCCGGGAAACCGTGGATATCGACACGTTCAGAGCCTGGGCTATGGTTTTCAATGAAACGTGTCGTTTGCTCATGCAGGAGTTATTTTAGGGAATCAAACTTAGCGAGATTTGGCATTCATCGTAGTAGCCCGCTATTTGCCTTACTAGTTGCGGGAGCGAAGTAGGCACCCGCTAGCGGACAGTCAGTTACTGATACTGCTTTGGAAAAGACCTTTTTGTGCCTTCAAAAGATGCACAAGTAGTAGGTTTCCGACTCTGTTTTTCTACCTGGCAACGCATTTCCTAATCCAAGGAATAAGCCCTGAAAACAGAATTTATAACAAGATAAATTTGAAAAAATCAAGGTAAGGACAGTAATGTAAGCTCCGCAAAGGTTTGCGCAAAGCCTTGCGGAAGTATTTATAAACAATCGATTGTGCAGGTGCCTCAGGCTCCTAATTTTGCCTGAATAGGCTGCAGCTTTAGCGGCTGAAAAATTCGGATTTCCACTTCTCAATTAATTCCCCGAGGCCGCCATGCATTACCGAAAATTAGGCAACACCGGAATGGAAGTTTCCTGCTTGAGCTTGGGTGCGTCTTCGTTAGGAGGCGTTTTCCACGACATCAACGAAACGCAGGGCATAAACACTGTCTGCACGGCGGTTGAGAAAGGCATGAATTTCATTGATGTGTCGCCTTACTATGGGTTTCTCAAGGCCGAGAACGTGCTAGGGAAAGCTTTGCAGCAACTGCCCCGCGACAAATACTACTTATCCACGAAAGTCGGCCGCTATGGGCAAGACGGGGTTAAAAGCTGGGACTACAGCGCCATCCGCGCCATCAGGAGCGTAGAGGAAAGTTTGGCCCGCCTGCACGTCGACTACATCGACCTGATTAATGTGCACGACATCGAGTTCAGCGACTTAGATCAGGTTATCGGGGAAACGCTGCCGGCGCTGCACTCCCTGAAAGCCTTGGGCGTGGTGGGCCACGTGGGTATCACGGGACTCCCGCTCGAAAAACTCCGGCAAGTGATTGAGCGGGTACCAGCCGGCACGGTAGAAACTGTCTTGTCTTTCTGCCACTACTGCCTCAACGACCAGACCTTACTCGACTACGTGCCTTACTTCGAGCAGCACGGAGTAGGCGTAATCAATGCCTCGCCCTTGGCCATGGGCATGCTTTCCGAGCGAGGCGCCCCGGACTGGCATCCGGCTTCCGAGCAACTGAAATACCATGCCGAAGTGGCGGCTGCTTTCTGCAAGAAGAAAGGATACCCCATTGAAAAGCTGGCCATCCAGTTTTCAGTAAGCAATCCGCAGATTGCTACTACGCTGGTAAGTACTGCCCGCCCCAACACTATTCTGCAAAACATCAGTTGGGCGGAAGAACCCCTCGACCAGGACATGCTGCAGCAGGTGCGGCAGATTCTGGAACCTGTGCAAAGCGAAACCTGGGAAAATTCCTGAGTTTAGAGGATTGGTGCTTGTTGGCTGCTGATTGCTGAAATGCTTTAGGTTGAGTGTGACGTTTTAAAGTGAATTTCAACAGCTTCACTGGCTATCAACAAGTAAAAACCGACAATCACTTATGGAAGAGCCGCAGACCACTGATTTCAAGCGCTATTGCAAGACCCTGCGCCTCCAGAATGATGCGCACTTGATCAGCGAGTACAAGAAAGTGCACGCGGCCGGAGCAGCTTGGCCGGAAATCACGCAGGGCATGCGCGAGGTGGGTATTCTCGACATGGAGATATACCTGCTTGGCGAGCAGCTTTTCATGATTATGGATACCGTACCCGACTTCGACCACGATCAGGCTATGCAAGTCTTGGCTACCAAACCCCGGCAGGCGGAGTGGGAAGCCTATGTAGCCCGGTTCCAGCAAACTTCTGCTGAGGCCACGGCCGATGAAAAGTGGCAGCTCATGGAAAGAATTTACAAGCTAGGAGAGTGAGTTTGCTTTCCTTTCCACCTACAAATCCCACACCCCAATGAACAGAAATTTCACCTGCTTACTAGCCGCCGCGCTGCTTACGGGGCTGGTCTCATCAGCTCAGGCACAGTCGACCACTGCGCCTAAGAAATTTGAGGCTACTTGGGAGTCCTTGAAAAACTACCAGACGCCGGAGTGGTTTCGTGACGCCAAATTCGGTATTTTCATTCACTGGGGACTGTACGCGGTGCCGGCTAACTTCAGCGAGTGGTACCCGCGCGAGATGTACCACAAAGACAGCCCGACCTACAAATACCACATGGCTAAGTACGGGCCGCAAACCAAATTCGGCTACAAGGATTTCATTCCCATGTTCACGGCCGACAAGTTCAACGCCGACCAGTGGCTGGACGTGTTCAAGAAGTCGGGTGCCAAGTACATTGTGCCAGTGGCCGAGCACCACGACGGCTTTGCCATGTACAAAACCAAACTCACCAAGTGGAATTCGGTGGACATGGGCCCCAAGCGCGACGTGATTGGGGAGCTGGCCGCCGCCACGCGCAAGCAGGGGCTGATCTTCGGCCTCTCCTCGCACCGCATTGAACATTGGTGGTTCTATGGCTTTGCGCAGGAAGTGGATTCGGATGTGAAAGACCCGAAGTACGCCGATTTGTACGGCCCCGCCCACTTCTACGACCCGTTCAAGAAGGGCGATAAAGCGCCCACCATGACCACCGAATTCATGCAGGATTGGCAGGCACGTACTACCGAGCTGGTCGACAACTACAAGCCCCAACTGGTGTGGTTCGACTGGTGGATAGAGCAGCCGGAGATGGAGCCCTACAAGCAAAAGTTTGCTTCCTACTACTACAACAAAGGGCAGGAGTGGAACAAAGGCGTGGTGATAAACTACAAGAACAACGCCTTCCCGGAAGGCACGGCCGTCTACGACATCGAGCGGAGCAGCAGCAAGGCCACCAAGAAATTTCCTTGGCAAACCGATACGTCGGTAGGTAAAAAGAGTTGGGGCTACATTGAGGGCGAGGAAAACAAAACGCCTAACGAGCTGATCGACGAGCTGGTGGATATTGTGAGCAAGAACGGCAACCTGCTGCTCAACATCGGACCCAAGGCCGACGGCACCATTACGCCCGAGCAAACGGCCGTGCTGCTGGGCATGGGTAAGTGGCTGGCCGTGAACGGGGAAGGTATCTACGGCACCCGCCCCTGGACGGTAGCCGCCGAGGGCCCCACTGAAGGCCTCGACGAGAACGTGCGCTTCAACGAATACGCCCACAAAGGTTATACCTCCCAAGACATTCGCTTCACGCAGAAAGGCAAAACCGTGTACGCCTTCGGCCTCGACATTCCGAAGAGCGCCACCACCATCAAAGCCTTGGCAACCAAAGCAGGCAACGGCACGGTGGCCAGCGTAACGCTGCTGGGCAGTAAGGAAAAAGTGCAGTGGGCGCAGCAAGTAACCGGCCTAGTAATTCAGCCTGCCAAAAGCTACGCCGTGCAAAATGCGGTAGGTTATAAAATTACCTTTAAATAATGCGTGGCATATGTGAAGAGTAGCGCGGAAATCCGTTCCGCGACGAGCGGAGCGAGTATCAGGTACTACGCCAACGCGCAGGAACTCGCTGTGCTCGTCGCGGAACGGATTTCCGCGCTACTCTCCACCAGGCAATAAGTACTAGGCACCAAGCACTAAACCCCGCCCCATGACTGCTCGAAAAAGTACGTTTGCCGTTTTCCTGATTACGTCGCTGTTTTTTTTGTGGGGCTTCGCGCTCAACCTGAACCCCATCCTGATTCCGCACCTTAAAAAGGCGTGCCAACTGACGGATGCGCAGTCGGCTTTCATCGATTCGGCGTCGTACATAGCGTATTTTCTGCTGGCCCTGCCGGCGGGACAGTTCATGAAGCGGTTTGGTTATAAGGGTGGTATTCTGCTGGGGCTGCTGCTGTTTGCGGTGGGCGCCTTTCTGTTTTACCCGGCTGCGGCAGCTCGTTCCTACGCCTTTTTCCTGACGGCGCTTTTTATCATTGCCTGTGGCCTGACCTTCCTGGAAACGGCGGCCAACCCGTACATCACCGTGCTCGGCGACCCGGACGGGGCCACGCAGCGGCTCAACTTCGCGCAGTCTTTCAATGGGTTGGCGGCTACGTTGGCGCCGTTTCTGGGCGGTATGTTCATTTTGTCGGGCAAGACGCTGACGGCAACGGAGGAAGCGGGTATGTCGGGCGCGCAGCTTGATGCGTATCTCAACAACGAGGCCGCTTCGGTGCAGGTGCCGTTTCTGCTCATTGGCGGGCTCGTGTTGCTGGTGGCCGTGCTGCTGTACTTCACCCGCCTGCCCGACATAGTGGAAGAAGAAAGTGTGGAAGGTGAGTCGCGGTCTATTTTGCAGGAAAAAAACTTGTTGCTGGGCGTGCTGGCGCAGTTTTTCTACGTGGGGGCTCAGGTTTGCGTCAGCAGCTTTTTCATCCGGTTTGCAAGCCAAGTAGCGGGCATCGGCGAGAAGTCAGCTTCACAATACCTGGCCGGGGCCTTGCTCGGCTTCATGATAGGCCGCTTCATAGGCACCTTCCTGATGCGCTTCATTCCCGCGTCGCGGCTGCTGGCTATCTACAGTATTGTCAATTTCTTTCTGGTGCTGCTGGCCGTGCTGCTGAAAGGCTCCTTCTCGATCTATGCCCTGATTGGAGTGGAGTTCTTTATGTCGATTATGTTCCCAACTATCTTCTCGCTTAGCATTCGGGGCCTAGGCGCCAAAACCAAAGTAGGTTCTTCGCTGGTGATTATGTCCATCGTGGGCGGCGCCATTTTCCCCGTTATCATGGGCCGCGTTTCCGACGCCAGCTCGATCCAAGTGGCTTACATCGTGCCCGCGCTGTGCTTCCTGGTGGTCTTTTACTTTGCCCTGAAAAACATCCGCGTCAAGAAGCTTCAGCTTACGACCGCACACTAAATAGAACCTCACCCCCTAGTCCCCTCTCCTCGGGGAGAGGGGGAACTAGCTGCTAGTCTTCCCTAGGCTCTAGATCTAGAAATGTCCAGTAGCTAGTTTTTTAGAAACTAGCTCTAGTTCCCCCTCTCCCCGAGGAGAGGGGGCTAGGGGGTGAGGTCCCACATTGCAACTTCTCCCAATGCAGTAAAGCCTATGAAAATTGACGCCCACCAGCATTTCTGGCAGTACGACCCCGTCCGCGACGCTTGGATCAACAACCAGATGGCCGTTATCCAGCGCAGTTTTAACCCGACTGATTTAAAGCCCCTGCTCAGCAGAAATGGCATCGATGGGTGCGTGGTGGTGCAGTCCGACCAATCGGAGGCGGAAAACGAGTTTCAACTGGCCAATGCCGCACAGCACAGCTTCATCAAGGGCGTAGTGGGCTGGGTTGATTTGCAAGCCGACAATATCGGGGAGCGGCTGGCTTACTACAGCCAATTCGACAAGCTGAAAGGGTTTCGGCATGTATTGCAGGGTGAGCCGAACCGCGCCCTGATGCTGACGCCCAACTTTCGCCGGGGCATAGCCGCACTTGAGTTGCACAACTTCACGTACGACCTGCTTATTTTCCCTGATCAGCTAGCTTACTCACGGGAATTGGTGGCTGCCTTTCCCAACCAGCCCTTCGTGCTCGACCACATTGCCAAACCCAATATCAAGGCGCAGCAGCTAGACGACTGGGAGCAAGAACTGCGGGCCTTGGCAGCGCACGAAAACGTATGCTGCAAGGTATCGGGTATGGTGACGGAGGCGCGCTGGAAGCAGTGGCAGCCCCACGATTTCCGGCCGTACCTGGATATTGTTTTCGAAGCCTTCGGGCCGGAGCGGGTGCTGTTTGGCTCTGACTGGCCGGTGTGCGAAGTAGCCGGGGGCTATGATGCCGTGGTGAGCTTGGTGCAGAATTATCTGGCGGCCTTTTCCGCGCGGGAAAAGGCATTGTTCTGGGGTGAAAATGCCCTTAAATTCTATCGGCTCGAAGCAGCCACTGTGCCGCCGTTGTTGAAGTAGCTCTCATGCTGAGGCCACGAAGCATCTTGCGTGCTGAGGTTGTAGCTGTTGAACGGCGTAGAGACGCTTCGGCAAGCGGACGCCAGATCAAGCACGCCAGTTACTACCACAACGTCAGCACGCGAGATACTTCGCCTCCGGCTCTGCATGACGTCCTACCTAAAACGCCCTAAGCACGACCAACTAAGCACCAAGCACTATGAACACCTTAGTTTGTATAGAACCCGGCCAGTTCGGCTACGAAGACCGGCCCTTGCCCGCCGTGCCGGAAGGGCAGGCGCTGCTGCGCATCCGGCGCGTCGGTATCTGCGGCACCGATTTGCACGCCTATGAAGGCACGCAGCCTTTTTTTGCGTATCCGCGGGTGCTTGGACACGAGTTGGCGGGTGAGCTGGTAACGGATGTGCCGGGGTTTGAAGCAGGCGAGGCCGTCACATTTATTCCGTATTTCAACTGCGGCATCTGTATTGCCTGCCGCTTGGGCTTGCCTAACTGCTGCACCCACATCAATGTGTGCGGCGTGCATTCTGATGGCGGTATGGGCGAATACCTATCGGTGCCGGCGTACTCATTGGTGCACGGCCAGGGCTTAAGCTACGATGAGCTGGCCCTGATAGAACCGCTAGCCATTGGCGCCCACGGGGTGCGCCGCGCCGGCGTACGGCCCGGCGAGTTTGTGTTGGTGGTAGGAGCAGGGCCCATTGGCCTCGGCATCATGGAGTTTGCCCGGATTGCCGGCGCCCACGTCATTGCCCTCGACATCAACGAGCAGCGACTCGCCTTCTGTAAAGACAAGTTGCAGGTAACTCACACCATCAATGCCCTGGCGCCCGACGTTGCCGAGCAGCTCCGCGCCATCACCCACGGCGACATGCCCACGGTGGTAATTGATGCTACCGGCAGTCTGAAGGCCATCAACAACGCCTTCAGCTACTTGGCCCACGGCGGCCGGTACGTGCTGGTGGGTTTGCAGAAGGGTGACATTAGCTTCTCGCACCCCGAGTTTCACAAGCGTGAAGCCACGCTCATGAGCAGCCGCAATGCCACTCGCGAAGATTTCGAGCACGTTATTGCCTCTATGAAAGCGGGCTTGGTGCAGCCGACCACCTACATCACCCACCGAGTACCCTTCAACCAAGTGCAGGCAGAATTCGCCAGCTGGCTCGACCCTGCTACGGGCGTCATTAAAGCCATGGTGGAACTGTAGTAGTTGCACGAGAATGTTGTGTCGAGGTATGTGGCGCATCAAGCCAGGGATTGAAGCATATTGCGTGCTGAGGTTGTGGTACTAGCTGTCATGCTGACGAGAGGAAGCATTTCGCCTGTTTCGTGGCTGACGCCGAAGTAAAGCATTTCGATACCTGATGTTTAAGTAGTGTGCAGAGACAGAGGCTGTAGCGCGAGGCGCAGGTTTCGCGCTACAGCCTCTGTCTCTGTAACAACCTTGGAAACCAACTTTAGCATTTATTCACCAAACATTTTCCTTCCGCTCCAGCCATGAAAAAAATCCTGCCTTTCGCGTTGTTAAGCTTATCCGGACTGCTGGCTGGTTCACCAACCAGTGCGCAAACCTCACCTGCTAAACCGCCGGTGGATGCTGCGAAGATGGCGTGGTGGAAGGATGCTAAGTTTGGAATGTTCATTCACTGGGGGCTGTACGCCGTGCCCGCTGGCACCTACGACGGCAAGCGCATTCCCGACATTGGGGAGTGGATTATGAACAACGGCAAGATTCCGGTGGCCCGGTACCGCGCTTACGCCAAGGAATTTAACCCCGTGAAATACGACCCCGAGGCCTGGGTGCGCATGGCCAAGGAGGCGGGCATGAAGTACATTGTCATCACGTCCAAGCACCACGACGGCTTTGCTCTCTTCGACTCGAAAGTAACCACCTGGGACGTGGTAGATGCTACGCCCTACGGCAAGGACCTCATCAAACCACTAGCCGAGGCCTGCCACAAACAAGGAATAAAACTCGGGTTCTATTACTCGCAGGCACAAGACTGGAACCACCCCGGCGGCCAGGCCTCGAAAGGGCACTGGGACAAAGCCCAAGACGGCGACTTCGACACCTACCTCGACCAGATTGCCGTGCCACAAGTGCGCGAAATTCTCTCCAATTACGGCGACGTAGACATTCTGTGGTGGGATACGCCGCAGGAAATGACACCGGCCCGGGCCGCTAAGTTCAAGCCTCTGCTAGACGCGCACCCCAAGCTGATAACCAACAACCGCCTCGGCGGCAACCAGCCCGGCGACACCGACACGCCCGAGCAATTTGTGCCCCCTACTGGCTTCCCCGGCCGCAACTGGGAAACCTGCATGACCATGAACGACACCTGGGGCTACAAGTCGTACGACACCGACTGGAAAAGCTCGGAGACACTAATCCGCAGCCTGGCCGATGCGGTAAGTAAGGGCGGCAACTTCCTGCTGAACGTGGGACCCACGGCGCAAGGCGAGATTCCAGCGGCCAGCGTGGAGCGGCTGGCAGCTATTGGCAAGTGGGTGAAAGTCAACCAGGCTTCTATCTACGGCACCACCCCAAGTCCGTTTTCCTATCTGTCGTGGGGGCGGTGCACGCGCAAGGGGCAGCAGCTGTTTCTGCACGTTTTCGACTACCCGGCTAACGGCGAGTTGCGCGTGCCGATGAGCAACAAAATCAGCCGGGCTTACTTGCTGGCGTCGCCCGCTAAGAACTTGCTTGTCCAACCCCAAAAGCAGCTTTCCGTCGTGAAGCTGCCAACTCAGGCCCCCGACCCAATTAATACGGTAGTGGTGGTCGAGTTTGAGGGCGAGCCCGCCATAGCGCCCCCGCCGATAACCGGCAAGCAGGCCACCGCTTCGTCGCAGCTGTCGGCGAAGGAGGGTGCCAGCAGCTTGCTTGATGGCGACCGGCAAACCCGCTGGACTGCCGCCAAGGGAGAGCACAATGCCACTGTAGGCGTAAATTTAGGCAAACCTACCAGCATTTCCTGCCTGATCGTAGACGAGCCCTGGCAGCCCTGGGAGCGAAAGCAGCAGCAGATTCAGTTGCAATACAAGCAAGGCAGCGAGTGGAAAACCGCCGCCGACGTAAAAACTGGTGGTGCCGGCCACATTGCTAAATTCAGTGCGGTTACGGCCCAAGAGTTTCGATTGGTGGTGGCCAACAAAACCAACGAACCTTCTCTGCTGGAGTGGCAGCTCTACGGGGCCGAGTAGGCGGGCGCTAATTGAGTTTATAGCGTAAACCGCTACCGTCGTGATGCCACGACGGTAGCGGTTTACTTTTGATGTCGATTGCCGGCGGAAATTTGCCGTGCAGAGGATGGATTCCGCTACTTTTGCCGCTGCTGTGGCCGCTGTGGCTGCGGGCGGCTATTAAGCGTACCAGGGTTTGGCAACGGATTACAAGAAAGTGTGGCGGCAGACCCGGCAAGTGCTGCTGCAAGTGGTGGTGGCCTTGTTTCTGACGTCGGTGGCGTGGGTGCTAATGTACCGGTGGGTTTCGCCGCCCGCCACTTGGCTTATGCTCGACCGTCGGGCGTATGCACCCGTTGGCAAAGGCTACTATGGCATTCAGGAAGACGACCGGCGCATTCGGTACTACTTCAAGAGCCTTGATGAAGTGTCGCCGCAGGTGCCATTGGCCCTCATTGCGGCCGAAGACCAGCGCTTTTTGCTGCACCACGGCTTCGATGGCAATGCTCTTTGGAATGCAGCCAAGTACAACTTCAGCGGCGGCAAGCGTCTGCGCGGCGGCAGCACCATCTCGCAGCAAGTCGCCAAAAACGTGTTTCTGTGGCAGGGCCGCAGCTATATCCGCAAAGCGGCCGAAGCCTATTTCACCGTCCTCATCGAGCTGCTGTGGGACAAGCGGCGCATCATGGAAATGTACTTGAGTGTGGCCGAAATGGGCGACTGCACCTTTGGCGTGGAAGCCGCCTCGCAACGCTACTTTCGTAAGTCAGCCGACAAAATCACGGCCAGCGAAGCCGCGCTGCTGGCGGGCGTACTGCCCAATCCCCTGCGTTTCCGGGCCAGCAACCCCGGCCCGCAGGCCCGCGCCAAGCAGCAGCGGGTATTGCGCAATATGCGCCGCCTTGGCGGGACGGCTTACGTGCAGGAGTTGGTTGAAGAATAGCTGTTCGCCGAAAGCGTAGGCTTGCTATTCTGTTATCTTGGGCGTATGAAGCCCTTCCTCACCACACTCAGCCTGGCTGCACTGGCCGCCTGTACTTCTTCTCCGGCCGCCAAAATCACCGAGACCCCTGCCGAAACGCGCCGCGCCATCACCCAGCTGCTCGCCACCCAAACCGCCGCCTGGAACCGCGGCGACGTGGCCGGCTTCATGCAAGGCTACTGGCGCTCAGATTCGCTGGTGTTTATTGGTAAAAAAGGCCTGACCTACGGCTGGCAGCCTACCCTCGACAACTACCGCCGCAACTACCCCAATGCCGCCGCCATGGGCCAGCTTGGCTTCGACAATCTCCGCGTCACCCCCGACGGCCCCGATGCCGCCCACGTAGTAGGCCGCTGGCACCTAACCCGCCCCGGCCTCGGCGACCTGCAAGGGCACTACCTACTCGTCCTGCGCCACCTCAACGGCCAGTGGGTCATCGTCGCCGACCATTCCAGCTAGAGGTGAATTTGTAAATTTGTGAAGTGGTGAATCTGACGTTCTAGTGGCGTGTTTCTGCCTAGTAGGTGCAAGCGGCGCAGCCAGAACGTCAAACTCACTACTTCACAATTTCGCAAATTCACCTATTGCATCACGGGCTTGCCGGTACCCTCACCGTCCAGCTCGTCAGAAGTGCCGGGCGTTTCGTCTTTGGTCTTTTCTTGTTGCACGGCTGGAATAGCTTCCTGGAAGATGAGACCAACTTTGGCGGCGTGTTCGGCGGCTTGCACGGTGTCTTGCACCAGTAACATTTCCACTTTGTCGTTGCGCAGCTCTTCGCTGACACGCTCCACCATGGCGGCGCGGTCGGGGCGCTTGAGAATGTCGCGGATGTAGATGGCGAGGATGCGGCCGGGGTGACGGCGCACTACTTCACGGTAGATGTTGGCGTCTTCCTGCCCCGAGTCGCCAATGAGCACGAACTGTAGCTTGGGGTAGGTGAGGAGCAGGTTGTCGATTTCCTTGAGCTTGTGGCCGTGGTGCGCCGTGGCGTCGCCATCTTTCTTGCCGCCAATGGCAAAATCGCGCAACAGAAGTGGGCCGGGTGGTATTTCGTTTAAGGCCAGAAAGTCCTCCAGCAAATCGTAGAGGTTCCAGGGCGAGCTGCTGACGTAAAAGAACGGGTTGTTGCGCTTGCCGTTGCGGCCTAGCTGTAAGGCCCTATAAAACTCAGCCACGCCTTTGAAGGGCAGGCGGGAGTGGGCATTGCGCACGAGCACCGTACGGGCCATGCGCAGCAAATCAGTGGAAGCCGTTTGGATAACGGTATCATCGAGGTCGGAGATGATGCCATACTCGGCGTCGGCGGGCGGGATGAGTACGGGCGCCGATGCTCGCAGGCCCTCTGGCGTGGGGAAGGGAGCAGGCGCCTGCTGCAGCAGCACCTCCACCGGATACCACATAAAGTCGATGGGCTCGGGCAGACTTTGGGGCGTTAGGTTCAGCGTGAAGTAGCCCTCCTCATCGGTTACTACCGGGTGCTCGGTGCCGTCGGAGGAGTGCACCAGCAGCTGCGCGCCACTGATTTCGTTGCTCTCGAAACGGCGGTACATATTGAGCAGATTATGCCAGCGCGAATCGCCCTCGCCGGGCTCGCCAATGCCTTTGTCGGTGAGCAGGCGGCCCTTTACGTAGAGGCGGGTGGGCGTGCCATAGCTGCGGTAAGGTACTATCTGGAGCGGGTGCAGCAGCCCCAACCGGGCGCGGGTACGGGTGATGAGGTCGTCGGCGCGGTCGGCCAGGCTGCCAATCTTGTTGAGTAGAGACATACCCGCAAGTACGCGGGTAAAGCTGAATTTGATGCTTGAGTTTAATTTGCCCCAACAACAAAAACTGAAGGCCAGCTACTTCTGCGGCTGGCCTTCTGTGTAAGAAAATAGAACCTGCTAGCTGGAAAGTACGCTTTGGCTTGCGCTTCAGCACCAGAGCAGCCTTGCGCTTAACTTGCGCTTAAATGATGCGCTTCAGTTCCTCGAAGTTGCTGTTTGAAACGCTGCGGCCCTGGCACTTCAGCTCGGCGGCTTTGGCCTGAATGTCCTGAACGCGCGAGCCGGGGTTGGGGTGTGTGCTTAGAAACTCTGGTGTGTTGGCGCCCCCCTGCGCCTCCGACTTAATAAAGAAACCAGCAGCGCCATCGCAAGCGTAAGTGGTCTTGTTGAGGTAGATAACCGAGTATTGATCTGCCTCCCGTTCAAAGTCGCGGCTGAAGCTCAATTGGCCTAAGCCGGCTGCAATTTGCACTAGTTGGCCAGGGTTTTCACCGAGTACGAGGCCAAGTAGTGTTTCTATGCCGTACTGTTGCTGGAGCTGCCGCGACGTGTGCCGCCGGTCGGCGTGGGCAATTTCGTGCCCAAGCACCCCGGCCAGCTGGCTTTCGTCTTCCAGAAACTTGATCAACCCCGAATACACGTAAATGTGGCCGCCGGGGGTGGCAAAGGCGTTTTGAGTAGCGTCGTCCTTGATGATCTTTACATCCCAAGGAAAATCGTTGCGGTATTGTAGCTCCCCCGAGTTCAAAACCTTGTTTACCACCCCATCGAGCAGTTCGTAGGCACGTTTGTTGGCCGAGTTTGAGCGTTCCAGCAGTTGGCCTTTGGCGCGGTACGTGGAATCGGTTTGGGCGGCTACTTGCTCGCCAAGAGCTTTATCGTCTTCAATAGAAAACAAGATGGGATTCCCGTTTTCGTCGGTGCAGGCGGCAGTGCCACCAAGAGTAGCAGCTAAAGAGAGTAGGAGCAGTGGTTTAAGAGAAAAGAGGCGCATTAAAAAGCGAATTGGTAGGAGAAAAAAGTGCTGATTTTCGGCTGGAAAGAAAAAACGATGCCAGAAATTGTAATCCGTACGGGCAGTAGCATTTTCGGGTTGTTGCGGTGGGTTTGTGGCAGCTAGCGGCCGGAGAATCAGAGAGAAAAAATAGTTGGTAGCTGAATCCTGAGCCCTCACTTGCACCCACCGCAAGGGGCAGCGCTGGCGGCATACGATGGCAAACAGAAATTGGCTGACCAGTGGAAATACCTTTCTGGATGATATGCCGTACACGAATGTCCACCCGCCACCTTGGCGCTCCGCCTCCGTTTTACTTTGCTTTATGTCTACTGTCACCCTACCGCGGCCCAAAACCAAGAAGAAGCGCCTGGCGCCTCTCGAAGATTCGCACGAGCTTTACAAGGACCCCGCCCGGCAAGCCGAACTGGCCGGCTTACGCTACCGCACCGACACCAAGCCCGCCCTCACCCGGCAGGCCGGCCCCGACGGTACGTTCACCTACCACAAGGCCAACGGCGAGCTAATCACCGACGGCAAAATCCTGGAGCGTATTAAAAGCTTCGTGATTCCGCCGGCCTGGACCAACGTGTGGATTTCCGATTCCCCCGACAGCCACCTGCAAGTAACCGGCCGCGACGCCAAGGGTCGTAAGCAGTACCGCTACCATCCCGCTTGGGACCAAGCCCGCAGCCTCACCAAGTTCAGCCGCTTGCGCGCTTTCGGCGAAAAGCTAGCTGACCTGCGCCGGCAGATGCAAAAAGATCTGGCTCGCCCCGAGCTCGACAAAACCAAAGTGGTAGCCTTGGTGCTCACGCTCATGGACCGCTCCTACATCCGCATTGGCAACAAGGAATACGCCAAGGAAAACAAAACCTACGGCCTCACCACCCTCCGCGACAAACACGTGCAAGTAAGCGGCGCCGATACTCGCTTTGCCTTCGTAGGGAAAAAAGGCGTGGCCCACGACCTCACCATCCACGACCGGAAGCTGGCCCGACTGGTGCAGAAGTGCAAGGAAATACCCGGCCAGCACCTGTTCCAGTACTACACCCCCGACGGCCACCGCGCCGAGCTGGAATCTGGCGACGTAAACGAGTACCTGCAGCAGGTAACCGGCCTGGCGCTATCGGCCAAAGACTTCCGCACCTGGGGCGGCACCGTCAAAATGGTGGAATGTCTGGAAACCGTCCTCAACGAAGAGCCCGAATTTCCGAAGCCCAAAAGCTTGAAACGTGCCCTGCAAGATGTAGCCCATGAGCTTGGCAACACGCCCACTGTCTGCTCGAAATACTACATCCACCCCCAAGTAGTCGAACTCTTCAACACCGACAAGCTCATCGACTACCTCCGCCGCCACGACGCCGACCCCAACGAAAACGACCTCCTAACCCCTACCGAACACATGGTGCTCGACATGCTGGCGGAGCTGGAAGTGGTGAAATTGTGAAGGGTGAAGTTGTGAGTTTGATGTTCTGGCCGCGCATATAGTGCGAATAGAACATCAAACTCACAACTTCACCCTTCACAATTTCACCTTCCCGAACCGTCCCGGTCGAAGGCGTGGGAGGTGACGCCGTGGGTGGTCTTGTCTTTTAGCTCGGGGGCGGGTTCGAAAGTATTATTGCGGGCCGTGTCGTAGAAGCGAGTTTTGCGACGCATACCAGCTACGCGCGATTTGTCGATAACCAGGTCTTCCTGCGGGCCGCCGTAGATGTTCACGAACGGGCTGCGCCGCACCTTACCGCGTAGCTCGAACACGTCTTTGCCTTGCAGGCCATGAAGGTTGATGCTGTGCGTTTCGGTAGGATTGAAGTGGCGCCGGTAAAGCAGCGAATCGGGGCGCGGAGGCTTGTTGCTCGCCTTGAAGTGCCGATACACCGAAACCACCGTGGCTGTGTCGTTGAGGCGGTCCACTACAAACCGTTCGTCTTCGTCGGTGCCAGCTACCAGCACGTGGCGCGCCCGTTGCTGATAGAATTCGTTGGCTACTTCGGGTAGCGCATCGCGGCGGGCGCGCAGGGCCGCCACCATGCTGGCTCCTTCGCGCTGGTAAACCTCGCGGGGCAAGCCTTGCCGAACGGCTGATTCGATAACGGCGTCGGTGAGGCGCTTTTGCAGGTCGCGGGCCGCGGCGAGGTAAGCGGGGCGGGTTTGCCGGGTCAGCACTTGCTCGTCGAGGTAGCGGGCGTTGCGCGTGTAACCTTCTATGCTTTCGTAGTGCGGGCCAAACGTGCGGAACTTGCGCACGACTTTACTGGCCAGCCAGGGAATAAACCCATCGTCGAAGCGAAAAAATACTTGGTCGCGGTCCTGCGGGACAGGGGTCCAGCGGGTACCGCCTTGGGCTTGGACATACGCAGCCCAGGTCCACTGGCCTTCGTGTCGGTCCCAATCGCCAAGCCACAAGTCGAGCAGGCGGGCCCGCAGGAAAGTGGCTTCGTCGATGGTGTGCTGCCCGGTTTGGTAGCGTTTGGCCAGCATGTAGTCGGTTTCTTCCAAGGCAGTAGCCCCCGGCAGGCGCCCGGCAATGTTCGTTTCGCCTTCCAGCTTTTCTTCCAGCAGCACCACCCGCCCCTGATACAGCGCCGACGCGGGCCCCAAGTTGGTTTCATCGGCCCGCACATAGAAAGCCCGTGGGTTGGTATGCGGTATGCCCGCAGCCTCGGCCAGCGGGGGTACCACAAAGGCCCCGTACGGATGCCCCGCCGACGTAGCATCGCGCACCA
Organism: Hymenobacter sp.; assembly: GCF_036387835.1. Lineage (GTDB taxonomy): Bacteria > Bacteroidota > Bacteroidia > Cytophagales > Hymenobacteraceae > Hymenobacter. The sequence continues at coordinate 54,276 of NZ_DASVSY010000074.1, forward strand.
GATTCAAGACAAAGCTGTGCCGCAGCACTTTGGGCAAAGTTCGGTACGGGTTTTTATCGATAGTTCGTAGCGCATAGCCCTGGCCAGTAGAGGTCAGCACGGTCATGCTAGTAGTTTGAAAGCCGCCGCCTATTTTGCCGGGCCGCAAGCCGCCCGGTACAGTGGAAGCTACTTTCAGAACGGGTAGCGTCACGGGTTGCGTCCAGACCTGGCGGTGATGCGGACCTAGCAGCACCCGCCCGATGGGTCCGCGCTGGTAATGGCGGCCGGCCGTTACGCGGGCGCTATCGGCGGTAGCGGCAAGCGGAGCGGTGTCGGGCCGGGCATCGGGTTGGAAAAACTTCTGGCGGGCGCAGCCGGCGGAAAGCAGCAACAAGAAAACAAACGGGTAGCGAGGTATCATGCGGGGCGAAAAGCGCGGCTGGATTCCTTGAACGGCAATAAAGATGAGTTGTTAGCTATGGTTGTGTTTCAACCACTTTTTATTTAACTGAACTACCCGACAAGCCTGTTTTCAATCTAAATGACTTGCGGTTCAACCTCTGGTGTCGGGTTTACAGTATAAGGGAGCAGCCGGCCTCATAGGCATCTACTATCCCACTCCGTGTTACGTCTAGTTATTTCGCGCCGGGTCCAATTAACTGCTGGTTTGTGCGCCGTCGCTTTGTGCCAAGCTTGCTCGGCACCCGCGGCGCCTTCGGGGCCGCCCATTCCCGCCCACATCCGCCCCGATTCAACGGTGCGCGTGGCGGCTGGCACGCAATACCTGCGTTCCAAGCTACACCAGTTTTTTTGGGGCAAACACTACCGGGAGCTGTGGGCGCTGCCTGTGGAAGCGCCGGTATTCAATTTGCGGACGGCAGTGCCGGGCGGGCTGGTACCAGTGCAGGAGGGCGGCTCGTTTCAAACCAAAAACCTGCGCCTGATTGCGCGCGACGGTCGCCAGTATGTGCTGCGCTCCGTTGATAAAGATGCCACCAAGGCCTTGCCCGAAAGCCTGCAAAACGGTCTTGTTGCTCGGCTGATGAAAGATCAGACCAGCGTAATCAACCCCTACGGCGCCTACATTGTACCCCGGCTGGCGGAAGCAGTGGGCGTGTACCATACTAATCCGCGCCTGGTGTACGTGGCCAACGACCCGGGGCTAGGGGCCTTCCAAAAAGAGTTTGCCAATGCGCTTTACCTCTTCGAGGAGCGCCCTGAAGGCGACCAACGTCCGGTGGCCAGCTTCGGCAACTCCAGCCGGGTGGTAAGCTCGCGCCATGTGTTCAACAACCTGCTTGCCAACCCGCAGTACCGGGTAGAAGCGCGGCATTACCTACGGGCCCGGCTCTTCGATATGTGGCTCGGCGACTGGAGCCGGCGCGAAGACCAATGGCGGTGGGCCAGCTTCCCGACTGCCGGGGGCGGGGTGCAATACCGGCCTATTCCGCGCGACCGGGACCACGCTTTTTTCAAATTCAACGACGGCCTCCTAACCCATATCATCGGGTGGGTGAAGTCCAACTACCAAACCTTCGAGAATGATATTGGCCTGAGCAACGTGGCCGGCCTCAACCGGGCCGCCGAGCCCATGGACAAGTCGTTGCTGGTGTACTTGACCCGGCAGGACTTCCAGCAAATCGCCGATTCTATGCGGCAGCAGCTCTCCGATCCGGTTATCAAGGAGGCCTTGGCTGTGTGGCCCAAAGAGGTGTACGCACTAGCCGGCCAGGAGTTCGACGAGAAGCTGCGGAGCCGTCGCAACCAGTTGCCTTTGGTGGCCGATAAGTTCTACGAATTGCTGGCCCGCAATGTAGAAATACCCGGTACCGACGCCCCCGAGCGGTTTGTGGTAGAGGTGCCGGGTCCGCAACAGGTGCAGGTAAGCGTATACCAGATTGGCTCGGCCCGCCCCGATAGCCTGATAGGCCGTCGAATATTTCGGGTGGGCGAAACCAGTACGCTCAAACTGTATGGTTTGGGCGGTTCTGATGTTTTCGAGTTGAAAGCACTGCCATCTACCGGTGTCACGCTTGGCATCTACGATGGCGCCGGTCAGGATGCCGTGCTGGCCCCCGTTAAGCAAGCACCCACCCGCACGCGCATCACCGTATTTGATAGTGGCGACGGAAACAACCTGTTAGTTCCTGGGGCCGTGAAGGTGGAACGATACTTGCCTGCTGCCACCGAGTTCGACGCGGCGGGTTGGTTGCTCCGACACCGGCTCTACTAAGAACGTACCGATAGCTAAGTAGCAATACAAATTGACTGATTCTCTTATCTTTGCATTCCTCTTTTGACCTATGCAGAAATTTTCTACCCCTGAATACATTACTATTACCTACCGCGACGACCTTCAGATGTTGGTGGCCCGCTGGTTACGGCCTGCTACACCGGCCGAAACGCGGGAAGGATACCATTTCATCTTAAGGGCCGGCCTAAATTTCAAGTGTCCGTTTTGGCTGCTCGACGGGCGCCGGCGGCTCCCGGCCGACGCCGAAACCACCAAGTGGGGCCTTTTCGATTTTTTTCCGCAGTTGAGCGGGCAAATGGGCCAGCGAGTGTGCATTAGCCAGCTGCTCTCCCCAACCTATCAGCAGGCCACCGACAGTATGCCCGTGTTTCAGCAACTGGAGAGCACGCCGCAAACCTATCAGATGCGGCGCTTCAACGACGAAGCGCAGGCCGTCGACTGGTTGCGCCAATGCCAGCAGCACACCCTGCAGCCAAGCTGCCAGGTGCAAGGCACAGCACAAGTGCAGTGGTAAGGCTCTTGGTCTAGAGCAAGTGCTCTGCATAGGGCGCAAACAGCTCAGGCCGTGAGCCTCGACGGCCAACTATGGTTAGCAACGCCATTCGATACCATTCACGGCCCCGAGGGCCTACCCAACGGTAGCGGCGTTGTGCATAATCTACATGGGAAGCAGTTGGAGAAGGCAGTAGCTGGTTCATAGCGATAAGAGGGAAAGGAAGGAAGGCACTAATGCTGTAAAGCTAATCTGCTGACAACCCCGGGGCATCACATGTACATGTGATGCCCCGGGGTTGTTTTTTAGTTAACCAACTCACGAAAAAGCCCCGGCCAGCTAAGGATGGGACAAACAGAAACAAACCAAAGTAAGGTCAAGAAGCGGTGGCCTTGAAAAGCTTCACCTTGTCCTTGTGTTTGGTGCGCAGGTATTGCCTGATAATCTGCTGAACGTCTTTGTTGTCGTTGTAGCGCGTGATGATTGCCTTGAAATCGGCTAGGTTGCGGGCGCTGAAAGTGTCATCGACATAGGCAAAGCCTAAGTAGCGGCCATTTTCTACCAGTACCACCGTCTTCTCCTGCGCGCTCCGGCCTTTGCCCACCACCACAAACGAGCCGTGCTCGTACGTAAACGACTCGATGGCCTGTTCTACCCGAACGTTGTATTCGGCGGGCGGCTCCAGGCCTATACAGGCGCCCTTGCAGCGGTGCACCTGGTAGTCGAAGCACGAACCAGTGGTTTTGTATAGGTCGCAGAGCTTCTGGCAAAGGTTGAATTTGGCCACCTTATGAAACAGGAAACCCTTGGCCTTATACTGGTTGCCGAGTGCAATCAGCGGGTGCGATTCGGCGTGGTCGTCGGCGCGGCCGTAGTAGAGGTGCTTGTAGCCTTGCTCGTCGGTACGCAGGAAAATACCCGCCGGAAACACCGAACGGCGCTGTGCCCGGTTGTAAAGCGGTTTCAGTCGCTTGATTTCGTGCGACTCATAAAGCAGCGCTACCAGCTCCGAACCCGTCAGCTCCCAGGTGATATCGGCAATGGAGTTCTTGAACTCGATGCTTTTGCGCGACTTGTAATCGATGGCGAAGTGCTGCTGAATGCGCTTGTAGATGTTGATGCTCTTGCCCACATAAATCACCTCGCCCGCCTCGTTGTGGAAGTAGTAAACGCCCGCCTCATGGGGCAGCGTAGCCACTTTAGCGGGCGTGATGTTAGGCGGCAGCAAGGCCGTCCGAATAGCATCCTGCACGGCTTTCATCTTCCGCGCCGAAGGCTGCTTGGTCGCCACTGCGGTATCCCCATCACCAGCCACGGGGCGCCGACCGCTCGGTGCGGTGGCATCTACGGCGGCCAAGGTATCGGCCGGGGAAACCGATGGGTCACGCAGGCCCTCATCCTGCTGACTGATTTTTAGGAGCCGGTCGAAGAGGATGGCAGTTGCGGCGGCGTCGCCGGCGGCGCGGTGGCGGCCGTTGAGCGGAATGCCGATGTTCTGGCAAAGCTTGCCTAAGCTGTAGCTCGGCTGGCCCGGCATCAAGGAGCGGCTCAGGCGGACCGTGCACAGCGTTTTGCGCGAGTAGTTGTAGCCTAGATCTGCAAATTCCTTCTTCAGAAAACTGTAGTCGAAACGAACGTTGTGCGCCACAAACACGCAGCCTTCCGTCATTTCCACCACCTTGCGCGCTACCTCATGAAACTTGGGTGCCTCACGCACCATATCGTCGGTGATACCGGTAAGCTGCGTAATAAAAAACGGGATGGACCGGCCGGGGTTGAGCAGCGTTTCGTACTGATCCACCACCTTTTCACCATCATGAATGAAAATGGCTATTTCGGTGATGCGGTCCTGCGTAGGCTGGCCCCCAGTGGTTTCAAGGTCGATGATGGCGTACAAATGCGGCTCGGTATCGGGTAACGGAATAAGCTAGATCAGCAGTAGGTACAACAAAGATAGGCCCTGAGATGGTTGCATCGGCAGCCCAACAATACCATCCGGCAACAGCCTAACCAAGCGGCTAGCTTTGGGTGGCAAAGTTGCCAGCAGAAATTCCAGCAGGTTGAATAATACAACCCTCCACAAACAAAAAAGGCCCGCACGAAGCGGACCTTTTTTGTTTGCAAATACTTTTGCTAGCCTAGTGGCTAACTGCTTTCTGCTGCGTAATCCAGTTTTTAGCCGACAGAATCTCGCCGTGCTGCTGCTCGATAACCGTACGGGCTTCCGTAGGTAGCTCCGCCGATTTCAGTGCTGTTTCGTAAGCCTGCAAAGCTGTTGCATCGCCGGTTTCGCACTCACCTAGAATGGCAGCGTCGCTCTGGCCGGTAATAGCCGATTTAATGTTGATCCAGCCACGGTGTACAGCGGCCGCAGCATCAGTAGCCAAGCCTTCGATGGTGTTGCCTTCTTCAGGATTTATACCGAATTGCTGCGCGTGTTGGGTTAGCTCGGAAGCGAATTGCGCACGCTGCTGGCTTAGTTTGCTGAACTGACTCTTCAACTCTCCACTGGAAGCACCTTCAGACGCTTCCTGATAGCCTTTAGCAGCGGTTTTGTTGATTTCTACAAGGTCATTGTAAGCGCGGGCGATATCGCCAGTGATAGCAGCCATGATTGAAAAGTTTAGCCTGTGGAAAAGAAGTGAAGCAAATAGCCTGAGCTACTCGCACTAGCCTGTATACCTATCGAACGTGCTGCAGGTTGTCAGCAGACGAGTATAAAATTTAGCTTTACGATTCGGTTTTTTAACAGCCTATGGTTCAGTTGCCGGAAGGCGCCTGGTTGCCGGTTCGCCCGTTAACCTCTACTTTTGGCCTTGATCTTTGCCCTGGCCGGTGCTTTGCGGTACGTGCTGGTAGGTTTGCTATTTATCGTCGTTTATGAAGGTTTTTCAAGTCTCGCCGTCCGTCCCACGTTTGCTGAAGTTCAAGCAAACTGGAGCGGCTCGCTTGGCCCACGCCGCTTCACGGGATTTGCTGGCAGCTTTGCCGCTTGCCTTATGAAAAGCCTCCTGCTGCCACCGCACACCATGCGGGTTGAGACATACACGCCGAGCCACGCGGCCACGTGGGACGCGCTGGTGGCAACCTCTGCCAACGGGCCCTTCCTGTTCGCCCGCTCCTTCATGGACTACCACCAAGACCGGTTCACCGACCATTCCTGGCTGCTTTGGCAGGGTACTAAGCTACGGGCCATCTTCGCCGCCGCAGTTGCCCGCGACACTCTGGCTCCTGCCACGCTGGTGGCGCATCCCGGCCTCACCTACGGCGGCCTCGTGACGGTGCCCGGCGTGAAATACGCCGAGTTGGTGGTCATGCTGGACTTGCTACGGGCCGCGTGGCAGGCGGCAGGCTTCCAGCAGCTGCTGATTAAGCCCGTGCCGCGGGTGTTCAGCCGGCAGCCTTCCGAAAGCTTGTTGTTCTGGCTGCACCAGCAAGGGGCCGTGCTCCAAGCGCGCGAGCTTATTGCGGTGCTGGATTTAACGCAGCCCATCCGCATTGGAACCTGGCGGCGTGGCAACCTGCGCAAAGCCCGCCGCCACGGTGTGGTGGTGCAGCAAGCAACAGGGCACGACTACGCGCCTTATTGGCAACTCCTTACCGCCAACCTCCTAACCACCTACGGCTGCCAGCCCGTGCATACGCTCGCCGAAATAAGTGGCCTGCGCGACCGAAATCCTGGCCACTTGGAACTATGGGTGGCGTACGTAGGAGAGGAGATGGTAGCCGGCGTGCTGGTGTTTCAGGACGTTCGGCAAGGCTTTGCCCACACGCAGTACATTGCTGGCAGCCCCCGTGGCAAGCAAGTAGGCGCCGTCGACGCAATATTGGCACACCTGATCCGCGAGAAATCGGCGGGCTTCAAGCGCCTATCCTTCGGCACGTCCACCAAGCAAGACACGGGCTTGGTGAATGCGGGACTGCTAAACCAAAAAGAAGGCTTCGGAGCCGCAACGGAAGTGCTGGATACCTACCTACTTCCTTTAAGAGTAGCTGAATAGCTGAGTAAGGCGGTGCGTGGTAAGTCGCTACAAACTGTCATTAAAAAAGACAAGCCCTTGACGTGCGAGACGCAAGGGCTTGTTACATTCTTAAGCTGGCTTAAGCGAGTGGAGCAAGAAGTGCATCGTCGCATCCTCCCATATGAACACCAGAATACTTAGTTACTCCGCTGTTCAGTTACTTTCCCTAAGAAGGTGCTCCCCGAAGTCTGGCCCATAGGCGGCCGATGAAGTTGGGCGTCTGACTACCGGGCTTGGTAGAATCTTCGCCCTCGGCCGTATCCCCGAGCAAGAAGCCCCAGGGCTCGGTTGCTTTGTTGGAATCCAGCACCACTTTAATAACGGCCATCAGCGGAATGCTCAGGATCATGCCGGGCGTGCCCCACAGCGCATTACCCAGAATCAGGGCCAGAATAGCTGCCAGCGGGTTGATGCTCACTTGCGAGCCGGTAATCATGGGCGTGATGAAGTTGCCTTCCAGAAACTGCACCACCAGAAACACGCCAACCACGCCGGCGGCCTTCACCGGAGAGCCGGTTTCAACCAACGTTACAATGGCCGGCAGCGCGGCGCCAATCATGATACCGATGTAAGGAATGATGGCCAGCACCGAAGCAAAAATGGCAAAGAAGACCGCAAACTTCACCCCCAATGCCAACAGTCCAATGGCATTCAATATGGCCACAATGGCAATAACCTTCAGCAAACCGGAAATATAGGCTTGTACCACCGTCTGGATGCTGTCCATAGTATGCAGGGCCGATGTGCGCTTCTCGGGCTTTACAAACCGGAACATGAACTGCCGCAGGTGGTCCCGGTAAAGCAGCAAGCAGAAGATGTAGATAAACACCTGAGCTAAGTTGCTAAGCGCCGAGGTCGTGATGTTGAGCGTGGTACCCAGGTAAGAGCCGCCCGACTTTTTGAGCACGTTGAGGGTGGAGTCTTTCACGTCTTCCAGGCTCATGGGTGTGTAATTGAACTTCACCCGGGCCCATTCCTGTGTAGTGTTGAAAAAGTCCATCAGCTTCACTTGCAGCTTCGGCAGCTCGCCTTTGAACTGCGTGAGCTGCGAGCCAAAGCCGAGAATGATACCGACGAATATGGAAATCAAGATCAGCAAACACAGAATAATGGCCCAGACCCTGCCGATGCCGTGTTCTTCAAACCAGCGGCAGAGCGGTAAAAGCAGCAGCGAGAGCAGGGCCGAAAAGACCAGGGGTAGTAAGATGTCGTCAAGAACGCGCAGCGTATAGATCAGCAAAACCGCCCCCAGCATGAAAAAGGCGAACTGAATCATTGGAGCTTGCTTTACCGGCTCGCTTGCCTTATGGCTAGGCGGCGGCAAATGATGTTGAGTGGCAGGTGACTGCATATGCTAAAATTATTGGTAAAATCTGAGGCGAAAAAAAGGCTATTGTAGGCAGTTTGTGAAAATAATCCGGGAACAAAGGCGAAGGAAACGTGGTTGAGAGCTACTATTTTGCTAACTTGGCTAGCGAAATAAAAGCGCGGAAACGGCTATTTTCTGCGTTATTTTACCTCGAATTTGATTACCGTTTTCTCGATGGCTGAACTAGAAGTACTCCCTGCTACCGTTGCCGTGCCCGACCATGGCTACACCGAAGACAGCATCCGCTCCCTGGACTGGCGCGAACATATCCGGCTACGGCCCGGCATGTACATTGGCAAGCTCGGCGACGGTTCTGCTTACGACGATGGCATCTATGTGTTGGTGAAAGAAGTTATCGACAACTCGATTGACGAGCACGTGATGGGCCACGGCCGCACCATCGACATCAAAATATCCGACCAGCGCGTGCAGGTGCGCGATTACGGGCGCGGTATTCCGCTTGGTAAGGTGGTCGATGTAGTAAGCAAGATTAATACGGGCGGCAAATACGACAGCAAGGTCTTTCAGAAATCTGTTGGGTTAAACGGCGTCGGCACTAAGGCGGTTAATGCGCTCAGCAATTACTTTTTGGTGCAGAGCGTGCGCGAGGGCTTGATGAAGTCGGCGGAGTTTTCGCAGGGCAACCTCGTGCAAGATCCCAAGGCGGTGAAAACCAGCCAGCGCAACGGTACGCTCATCACATTTCAGCCCGACGATACGATTTTCCGCAACTACCGTTTCATCCCGGAGTACCTCGAAAATCAGATCTGGAACTACGTTTACCTGAACGCCGGGCTGACTATCAACTTCAACGGCCAGAAGTACTACTCCGAGCGAGGCCTGTTCGACTTGCTTTCTCGCAAAATCGACGAGGAAAGCCGCCGCTACGATATTATTCACCTGAAAGGGGAGGACATCGAGCTGGCGCTGACCCACGGCAACGACTACGGCGAAGAGTACTACTCGTTCGTGAACGGCCAGTACACCACGCAGGGCGGTACGCACCTGGCTGCCTTCCGTGAGGCCGTAGTGAAAACTCTGCGCGAGTTCTACAAGAAAGAATACGATGCCGCCGATATCCGGGGCTCGATTGTGGCCGCCATTTCGGTGCGGGTGCAGGAGCCGGTATTCGAGAGCCAAACCAAAACCAAGCTCGGTTCGATCAATATGGGCCACGACGGCCCCTCAGTGCGCGGCTTTATCCTGGACTTCGTAAAGGAGCACCTCGATAACTACCTGCACAAGAACCCGAATACAGCCGAAGCCCTTCGTAAGCGCATCGAGCAGAACGAGCGGGAGCGGAAGGATATGGCTGGCGTGAAGAAGCTGGCCAATCAGCGCGCCAAGAAAGCCAACCTGCACAACCGCAAGCTCCGCGACTGCCGCTTCCACCTCGGCGAAGGCAAGCAGGAGCAGGAAGCCTTAACCACGCTCTTCATCACCGAAGGAGATTCCGCCTCAGGCTCCATTACCAAGAGTCGCAACGTGGAAACGGAGGCCGTATTCAGCTTGCGCGGTAAGCCCTTGAACTGCTTCGGGCTGAAAAAGAAGATCGTATACGAGAACGAAGAGCTGAACCTGCTGCAACACGCCCTCAACATCGAGGAAGGCATAGAAGGCCTGCGCTACAACCGCGTGGTTGTAGCCACCGACGCCGACGTTGATGGCATGCACATCCGCTTGCTGCTGCTCACGTTCTTCCTGCAGTTCTTCCCCGACTTGGTGCGCAACGGCCACGTGTTCATCTTGGAAACGCCGCTCTTCCGCGTCCGCAACAAGAAAACCACCATCTACTGCTACAACGAGCAGGAAAAGCAGAACGCCATGCGCCAGCTTGGCCGCAACCCCGAGGTAACGCGTTTTAAAGGTTTAGGTGAGATTTCGCCCGATGAATTCGGCAAGTTCATTGGCGACAACATCAAGCTGGAACCCGTCATTCTGCAATCGGACCGCAGCATTCAGCAGGTGCTCAACTACTACATGGGCAAGAACACCCCCGCCCGCCAGGAATTCATCATCGAAAACCTGCGTCTGGAAAAGGATTTGGTGACTTCCGACGTGTTGCCGGTGGCCGAAGTGCCCGAGGAAGATCTGGCGTAGCCACAAGCATTCAGCAACCACCGCAGTTGCTAATCCTAGCCGCCCCGGCCGAACGATTTTACCCCTTGGTAAGGTTGTTTTGCCGGGGCGGCTCAGTGAACAAGGCTGTTGCGCGAACCCTGCGCCTAGGTGAACGAAACTCGATGCAGCGTTGCGGCTTCATCGTGTCACGACACCCGAAACGCAGGCTTCGCGCTACACCTCCTGCCTTCAAGAAACAGGTTCAAAGCTGCTCGAAAAGCTGCGGTTAATTAAGTCGGTAACGGGTTTGGGTGGCACTGGTTAAAGCTCGAGCGTTCATCGGAATATATTAGTTAAAAGCAGTGCTAAGCTGATTGGCAATAAAATTCATTGAAACACGCCTGATTCAACTGAAAATAGCAGTGAATGCTGGTATTGATAGTTTGTAATAACTAAAAAATTTAGGAACTTTGAGGAAGGCGCTATCACTTAAGGATGGTGGCATTCTGCCTAACTAGCGGTACTTTTGACGATACTTCGTATGTTTTCTTCTGCTGACCAATCCCTACTGTCTGTGGTCAACCCCGATTCTCCCGAGCACGATGTACCCGCCGAGCTGTTCAGCCCCGGCGACACCATTGATTTCACCAGCGACGCTGCGACTGGCAGCACCGAGTCAGACGACGATGAGCTGCAGCTTGAAATGGCCGCCGTCGAGACCGAACTTGCCACGCAGGAAATTCCGGTAACCGAGGAGGAGCCGAAGTTTGCGCCCGGTGAAACCATCCACGACGTAGCCACTGTGAATGGCATGTACCAGAACTGGTTTCTGGACTACGCCAGCTACGTAATTCTGGAGCGGGCTGTACCCGCCATTGAAGACGGATTGAAGCCCGTGCAGCGCCGCATTCTGCACGCCATGAAGGAAATGGATGATGGCCGCTTCAACAAAGTAGCCAACGTCATTGGGCAAACCATGCAGTACCACCCCCACGGCGACGCCTCTATTGGTGACGCCATGGTGAACTTGGGGCAAAAGGATCTGCTGATTGAAACCCAGGGCAACTGGGGCGACATCCGTACCGGCGACGGTGCCGCTGCTCCGCGCTACATCGAAGCCCGTCTCAGTAAGTTTGCCCTCGATGTGGTTTTCAACCCCGATATCACCGAGTGGCAAATGAGCTACGACGGTCGGAAGCGCGAGCCGACCACGCTGCCCGTAAAGTTTCCGCTGCTGCTTGCGCAGGGGGTAGAAGGCATTGCCGTAGGTTTGAGCACCAAAATCATGCCCCACAACTTCCGCGAGTTGTGCAAAGCCAGCATCGACGTGCTGCGCGGGCGTGATATTCAACTCTTCCCCGACTTCCCGACCGGCGGCCTCTGCGACGTAACGAACTACAACGGTGGCCTGCGCGGGGCTAAAATCCGCCTGCGCGCCACCATCGAGAAGTTCGACAAGACTCTGCTCGTCATCCGCGACATTCCGTATGGTACCACCACCACGGCGCTGATGGAAAGCATCGTGAAGGCCTCGGAAGCCAACAAGATCAAGATTCGGAAGGTGGTCGACAACACGGCGGCGGCGGTGGAAATTCAGGTGCATCTGCCCACGGGCGTGTCGCCAGACCTAACCATGGACGCGCTGTATGCCTTCACTGACTGCGAGGTTAGCATTTCGCCCAACACCTGCGTTATCATCGAGGACAAGCCGCGCTTTGTGGGCGTGGAGGATATGCTGCGGCTGAGCACCCAAAAAACGGTGCGTCTGCTGGAACGGGAGCTGGAAATCAGGCAGGAAGAGCTACAGGAAAAGTGGCATTCGGCTTCGCTGGAGAAGATTTTCATTGAAAATCGCATCTACCGCAAAATCGAGGAGTGCGAAACGTGGGAAGACATTCTAACCACGATTGATACCGGCCTGAAGAAGTTCGTGCGCATAGAAGGGGAGAAGCCCAAAACCAACGACACGCGCATTGTGCTGCGCCGGGCCATTGAGGAAGACGACCTAACCCGTCTCACCGAAATCCGCATTAAGCGCATCAGCAAGTTCGACGGCTTCAAGGCCGAAGAGTACATTCAGAAGCTGGAAACCGAGTTGGACGAAGTAGCCGACCACCTGGCCAACCTCACGCGCTATGCCATCAACTACTTCGAGGGCCTGCTGAAAAAATATGGTCAGAACCGCGAGCGGAAAACGCAGCTCCGCACCTTCGACGTGGTAACGGCGCAGAAAGTAGCCGTGGCCAATCAGAAGCTCTACGTGAACTATGCTGATGGTTTTGTGGGCTACGGTCTGAAAAAGGACGAAAAGGCGATAGAAGTAACCAGCTGCTCCGACCTCGACGACATCATCGCCATCAAGCGCGACGGTACGTTTATGGTGACCCGCATTGCCGAAAAAACCTTTGTGGGCAAGGACATTCTGCACGTGGGCGTTTACAACAAGAACGACGACCGGCTGGTGTACAATATGGTGTACCAGGATGGGGCCTCCGGCATCAGCTTCGCCAAGCGCTTCCTGGTAACGGGCATCACCCGTGACAAAACCTACGACCTCACCAAAGGCACCAAGGGCACCAAAACGCTTTATCTCACGGCCAACCCCAACTCGGAGTCGGAAATCGTGAGCATACAGCTGGCCGACAAGGCGCCGGCGCGGGTGAAGCAGTTCGACTTCGATTTTGCCGAGCTGGCCATCAAGGGCAAAGGTTCTATGGGCAACATTGTAACCAAGCAGCCCATCAAGAAAATCATCCGTACCAGCCTCGGCGACTCCACGCTTGGCGGGCGCGAAGTGTTCTTCGATGCAGTGGTGGGCCGCCTCAACACCGCCGGCCACGGCCGCTACCTCGGCACCTTCGACACCGACGATATGATATTGGTGGTGCATAAAGATGGAAGCTACGAATTGAGGACGCCTGATCCGACTCTCCACTTCGACGTGCCCAATATTGTGCTGCTACGCAAGTTCGAGCCCGAAACGGTTGTTAGCACGGTCTACATCGAAGGCGAAACCAAAACGCACTACGTGAAGCGGTTCCGTATTGAGACCACTAAGTCGGACAAGAGGTTTATCTTCATTTCGGAGACTAAAGGCTCGAAGCTGCTGTGCGCCACTTGCCATCCCGAGCCGCAGTTGGAAGTGAAGTTGCAGCGCGACAAGAAAGCCGATAAGGAAAGCGAAAAACTTCACTTGCATCAGTTCATCGACGTGAAAGGGTGGAAGGCCATGGGCAACAAGCTCAACTACTTCAAGATTCACGCCGCCACGCTGCTCACCGACGAAGGCCCCGAGCCGCAGCGTCGCGAAGCCGCCAAGAGGCGCGGCCCGGCTACTATCCCACGTCCCGGCGCCGAAGACAGCCCCAACGAGCCGAGCGCGCCACTACCTGAGCTAACCGGCCCCGTGAATATTTCGGCCGCCGAAGTAGCACAGGCACAGGCCATTCTTAAAACCCCGAAGTCGCAGCTGAAGCTGTTCTAAGCTTAGCTTGCCAACAACGCCCCGCCAGAATCTAGTGGGGCGTTGTACTTTCGGGAAGAAGCCGGCCGAGGGGCCGGGTTGGTTACCGAACTGCTTGCGCCAATGCAGAGACGCCTACTTACTCTTTTTCTGGCTTGGCTGCTGGTGCCGGCGTACGCCCAAACCAAGCTGACGGTGAAGGTGGACCCGCGTTTCGAGGCAATCAGCCTGTTTTACTTCCTGGCCACCGCCGATACGCTCGAAGCGGCCGACCGCCCCACACCGTCGGTGTACTATGCCGAGGCGAAGCGCTATTTTCAGCCCTGGATGCAGCACCCGTCGCTGAATTGGTACCGGCAACTGCCGAAGTGGGACGGAATGGATGTGGCGTCGCAGGGGATGTTTCTCTCGTTTGCTACACCCTTTCGTTTGGTCGGGACGCTTGCCAAGCCGTATGTGCGGAGCGCGTCGGCCGCCGTATTTCTCGATAAGCTGAATGCATTTACCCTCGATGCCAACACGCCACAGTTTCTGACAACTCACCGCCGGCTCTACCAGGAAGTCAGCGCCACCGTCGAGCACGATATTCTGGAAAGCCGCATTCTGGAAGCTACGCAGCAGTTCTTCGGCAGCAAGCAGCTCAAAGAAACCGTGGTATTTGTTGATCTGCTCAATAACCTAGGCCACAACGCCATTCCCTCAACCGACGGTAAGTGCTACATCCGTTTGGCTTACTTGGCCGACACCACGCAACATCTCACCGATGCCAGCCCGGTTCGGTTTCAGACCTTAGTGAATGTAGTAGCCCACGAGGCGGCCCATATCTATACCAAGCCGTTTATTAGCGCCTATTACGCTCGTTTGCGGCGCATTCGAGGCTTATTTCTGAAAACCACCAAGGGCCGCGACATACCCGAAGCAGAATGGGAAAACGAGCTGGAAGAACTCCTGGTGCGGGTGTGCGTGGCTAAAATACTGGCGGCGCAAAATGGCCCGGCCCGTGGCCAAGCGGAAATTACCAGCCAAGCCGAGCGGTACAAATTGGCCCTTGAGCTTCATGCGCTGCTAGAGCAATTCACGGCCAACCGCAGGCAGTATCCGTCTCTGGAAAGCTTCTACTCGCAAATAGTGGCCTTTCTGGAACGAAAAGCCACCTGAATTACTCATAAGCAAGCTGCCGTTGTAACATTGTCCTTTCACCCTGCTGCTTAGCTTACGCTAATCCTCGTCTTGGCCTTTATATCTGGTGTAAAAGCCACAGTTTTGTGGGCTTGTTCGTTGTTATGAAGTTGCTTGTTCGCTTGTGTGTGCTGGTGTTGCTAACGGGGCTGTGGGCCGCGCCAGCCGAAGCGCAATTTTGGCGAACGAGGCCTAAACCCACACCGCAGGTGGAATCACCGCTTTCCGCCGAAATAACCAAACTCTTGGCAGAAGCGAAGTCGTTGCAGGACCAATACAAAGAATCGGAGGCGTTGGCCCGATACGAATTGGTGTTGGCCAAGGCGCCTGCTACCTATGAGGCACTCTGGCGAGCGGCCGTCCTGAGTGTGCGCATCGGGGCCCGCTACACCGACGAAACCCGGAAGATTGCTTACTTCTCGGCAGCCCGGCTCTATGCCAGCCGGGCCCTGGTAGTGCGTCCGGAAGCCGCCGAAAGCAATTATGCTGAAGCCCTAGCGTTAGCCAACCAAGCAACTCTACTCACGTCTCGGGCCCGGCTGCTGGCTTACCGCGAAATGCGGCCCTACATTTTCAAGGCCGTAACTGCTCGTCCCGACTTTGCTGATGCCTGGCAGCTCCTCGGCCGCTGGCACTTCCGCGTCGACCATTACAACATCTTGGAACGGATATTCAGCCGGCTTTTTTTGGGCGGCACGCCCGACGGAGCCAGCAGTGCTGCCGCGGTTGAAGCCATGACGAAAGCGCACCAGTTGGAGCCGCAGCGGATCCAGTTTGCCTATGACCTGGCGCGTATCCATATTGCTGAGAAGCAGCGGACCCGCGCCATAGCCGCTTTGCAGGATGCCATTGAAATCACGCCCGTTACGGCCGAGGAGTTGGAAATCAGCCGGCGCTGCCGCAAGCTGTTGGTCCAACTCAATCGTAAGCTGCTTAAGCAGGTCCAGGAGCATTTGCGCGGGTTGGATTAACTAGCCCAAGTGAAACTTCACAAAGCTATGGAAGAGAGCCGCGAATACGCGCAGCGTTAACCTGGTAGCCTCACGTAGTCTCTATCTTTACCTTTGCAGAATCATTGTAGGTTGAAACTCGTGCTCGTGGCTTTTTCGCGTCCCCTTTTATTTCTGCTGCCGCTCGTTGTGCTTCTGACTACAGCAGCCTGCACTACTATGGCCGACGAAGAGCAGCCCGAAACGATGGTTAGTCTGGCCACCGTGCAAAGCGGCCCGAAAATTCAGGCCGAAGAACTGGACGGCGCCATCAGCCGCCAGCCGCGCAATGCGTCGCTTTACGCCCGCCGTGCGGCTTTTCGGCTTGATGCCGGCCAGGTAGAACCGGCCTTGCAGGATATCAACCAAGCCCTGGACCTTGATGATACGCCCGGTGAGTTTCACTTCACTAAAGCCCGCGCCCTGCGAGCCCAAGGCAAGTACCAGGCAGCACTTGCCGCCGCCGATGTGGCCTCCGAGCACGGCTATGCCTCGCCGGAGTTGAACTTGCTGGTAGGCGAAACGCACCTGGCCTCCCGCAACTACCAAACCGCCATCGACTACCTCGACCGCGCGCTGCAGCAAGAGCCCGATCATACGGCGGCTTTATTCTACAAGGGGGTCGCCTACATTGGGCTGCAAGATACCATGCAGGCACTTGACTACCTGCGAGCCAGCTATTCCCGCGACCCGCGTCAGCCCGAAACGCTGCATCAGTTGGCGTTTCTCTCTAATGCCTACCGGCAGCCTGCGATGGCGGCTATTTATGCTGCTCGGGGTTTGCAACTGGCGCCCACCTACGGCCCGCTATGGTACGACTACGGCCGCCAGTTCGAGCTGCAAAACCAGCCCGACAGCGCCGTCCGCGTTTACGCCCGAGTTGTGTTGCTCGACACCACATTTTATCGGGCCGATTACCGCTTGGCCATGGCAGCTTACAAAAACCGGAAGTACGCCGCTGCTATTCCGCATTTGCAACGCGCCCTGCGGCGGGCACCCCGGCTACTTGGCGCCCGAGAAATGCTGGCTGAGAGCTTCGAGAGCCTCGGCCGCTACGAAGAAGCTGCCACGCAATACCGAGTGCTCGTGGGCGAAAACCCCGGCAACCGGCACTGGACGTACAAGGTGTGGAAAATTGGCAATCGGGCCCGCGGCATCATCGTCGACGAAGCGCCCCGGCGGGCCGTAGTGCCGGAAGAGCGTTTGGAGCCTATTTCGTCGCTGCGCCCAAAACTTTGAATGGTTGATTGTTGAATTGTTAAATGGTTGGTCGTTCACTGCACCTTATGAACGACCAACCATTTAACAATTCAACAATCAACCATTCAACCTAACTTGCGGCCTCACGCTGTTTGTATAGCTAAATTTTCTAATTCATGATCAACATCACGCTCCCCGACGGCTCGGTGCGCCAGTTTGTAGATGGCGCCACGGGCTTTGATGTAGCATCCAGTATCAGTGAGGGCCTGGCCCGCAATGCCTTAGGCGTCCGCGTCAACGGGGAAGTGCGCGACTTGCACCGTCCCATCGGCCAAGATGCCAACTTGGAAATCCTCACTTGGAACGACCAGGACGGTAAATCCACTTTCTGGCACTCTTCGGCGCACTTGCTGGCCGAAGCCCTCGAAGCGCTATATCCCGGCGTGAAGCTTGGCATCGGTCCGAGCATCGAAAACGGTTTCTATTACGACATCGACCTTGGCGAAGGCCGCACTATTTCCAGCGAAGACTTCCCCGAAATCGAGAAGAAGATCCTGGAACTGGCCAAAAAGAAAAGCCAGTACGAGCGCAAGGCGGTAAGCAAGACCGACGCCATTGCCTACTTCACCGAGAAGGCCGACCCATATAAGCTGGATTTGCTTGAGCGCCTCGAAGATGGCTCTATCACCTTCTACACGCAAGGCGACTTCACCGACCTGTGCCGCGGGCCGCACATTCCCGATACCAGCCCCATCAAGGCTGTGAAGCTGTTGAACGTGGCCGGTGCCTACTGGCGCGGCGACGAAAAGAACAAGCAGCTCACGCGCATCTACGGCATCACTTTCCCTAAAGCCAAAGAGCTGACCGAGTATCTGGAGCGGCTGGAAGAGGCCAAGCGCCGCGACCACCGCAAGCTCGGCAAAGAGTTGGAGCTGTTTACGTTTAGCGAGAAAGTAGGAGCGGGGCTGCCCTTGTGGCTGCCCAAAGGCACGCTGCTGCGCGAGCGGCTCGAGCAGTTTCTGCGCCGCGCTCAGGTGAAAGCCGGTTACCAGCCCGTCGTTACACCCCATATCGGGGCCAAGGAGCTGTACGTAACCAGCGGCCACTACGAGAAGTACGGTGCCGATTCGTTTCAGCCCATCAAGACGCCGAACCCGGGCGAGGAGTTCTTCCTCAAGCCTATGAACTGCCCGCACCACTGCGAAATCTACAAGTCCAAGCCCCGCTCGTACCGCGACCTGCCGGTGCGGTTGGCCGAGTTCGGCACGGTGTATCGCTACGAGCAAAGCGGCGAGCTGCACGGCCTGACGCGGGTGCGCGGTTTCACTCAGGACGATGCGCACATCTTCTGCCGGCCCGATCAAGTAAAGGAAGAGTTTATCAAGGTTATCGATATTGTCCTTTACGTACTTAAGGCGCTGGATTTTCCTGATTTCACGGCTCAAATTTCCCTTCGCGACCCGGAAAACAAAACTAAATACATAGGGTCCGACGAGAATTGGGCTCGCGCCGAATCAGCCATTCAAGAAGCTGCCGCCGAGAAAGGTCTCAACACCGTAACCGAGCTAGGCGAGGCGGCTTTCTACGGCCCCAAACTCGACTTCATGGTGCGCGACGCTCTCGGCCGCAAGTGGCAGCTTGGCACCATCCAAGTCGACTACAACCTACCCGAGCGTTTCGAGCTGGAATACGTGGCTTCTGACAACTCGCGGCAACGCCCCGTCATGATTCACCGGGCGCCGTTTGGTTCGTTGGAGCGTTTTGTGGCCGTGCTCATCGAACACTGTGGCGGTAACTTCCCTCTCTGGTTGTCGCCCGAGCAGTTCGCCGTACTCCCGATTTCCGAGAAGTACCACGACTATGCCCAACGGATTCACGATACGCTGGTTCAAGCCGAGTTGCGCGGTACGGTAGACCACCGCGACGAGAAAATCGGCCGCAAAATCCGCGACGCGGAGGTGTCGAAAGTGCCGTACATGCTTATCGTCGGGGAGAAGGAGCAGGAAAACGGCATCGTGTCGGTGCGCAAGCACGGCGAAGGCGACATCGGCTCCATGCCAATAGCTGATTTCATCAAGAGCTTCCAAACGCAGGTCGCTGAAATGATGGACGGCAAGACGGCGTAAAACCAATCCAACCAAGCCGCCCTGCTTCGGCTGTGTCGTGGCAGGGCGGCTTAGTTAGATTAGTTAACTCTCTGTGGAGTGCCTGAACAAAGGCCGCCGCTACCCGTAAGGTTCTGGTAGCTGCCATAAACCGTTGCTTTTTCTCTGGCTCGAGGGTAATTTTATATAGCCTTTTTTGAGCGTTTGGAAAAAATGGCGGATATTTGCCTGCTGATTGAACCCATTGAGCTCGTCTCATGTCCTTTCAATCTTAGAAAAGAATTAAGCTCACCTTTCAAGAGAACCAGCCATAGCTACCCCAAATCGCCGCTATATTCCTCGCGCTCAGGTCGAGGAGCCGTTTAAAATCAACCAAAGGATTACGGCTCGGGAAGTGCGCCTCGTCGGTGACAACATCGAACAAGGCATTTATTCAATTGATCAAGCCCGGCGCTTTGCGCAGGAGCAGAATCTCGACCTTGTTGAGATTTCGCCCACTGCCGTTCCGCCCGTTTGCCGCGTCATCGACTACTCGAAATTCAAGTACGAGCAGAAGAAGAAAACGCGCGAATTGAAAGCAAAGCAAACCAAAGTTATCCTGAAGGAAATCCGTTTCGGTCCTAACACCGACGACCACGACTTCGCTTTCAAGCTGAAGCACGCGCAGGAATTTCTGAAGGAAGGTGCTAAGATCAAGGCTTACGTTCACTTCGTGGGCCGTAGTATTGTCTTCAAAGAGCGGGGTGAAATCCTGCTGCTCAAATTTGCGCAAGCTCTCGAGGAGTTAGCTAAAGTAGAGCAGTTACCCAAGCTGGAAGGCAAGCGTATGTTCCTGTATTTGGCACCCAAAGCAGCTGCACCCGCCAAGCCTAAGCCGGCAGCCCCAGCTCCTGCTGGCGCTAGCAAGGAGCCAGGCAAGGAGAAAGCCGGCCAACCGGCTCCGAAGGCGGCTACACAGCCTGCTGCTGAATAATTAGCTTTTGCTATGGCCTCGGCCATTTTCTACGCTGGCGCCCCGGCCCTAGGCAGCCGACCGCCGCATTTTTTCACTTTTTATCACCTCCACAATGCCAAAAATGAAGACCAAGTCCGGCGCCAAAAAGCGTTTCACGCTGACCGGCACGGGCAAAATCAAGCGTAAGCACGCTTTCAAAAGCCACATTCTGACCAAAAAGACAACCAAGCAAAAGCGTAATCTTACGCACGTTACCTTGGTAAGCTCGGCGGACATGAACCGCGTGAAAGACATGCTTACTATGTAGTTGCTGAAAGGTGGTTGTTGATTGCTGGCTTGTAAGGACAGTTTCAACAATCAGCAAACAGCAAGTACCCATTCAAACATTTAAACCAGGCGTCCGGCTAAAAACAAAGACAAGGCAAACTGCTCTGTCGCCGACCGCCAAAAAACAAACAGGTTATGCCAAGAAGTGTCAACCACGTGGCTTCGCGCCACCGTCGGAAAAAAGTAATGCGTTTGGCGAAAGGCTATTTCGGCCGTCGTAAGAACGTTTGGACCGTTGCCAAAAACGCCGTTGAAAAAGGTCTGCTGTATGCCTACCGCGACCGGAAAACCAAGAAGCGCGAGTTCCGCGCCCTTTGGATTCAGCGTATAAACGCCGGTGCTCGTGAGCACGGCTTGTCGTACTCGCAGTTGATGGGCGGCCTGAAAAAGGCTGGCATCGACCTGAACCGCAAAGTACTGGCTGATTTGGCTCTGAACCACCCCGAGGCTTTCCGTGGCGTTGTGGAGAAAATTAAGTAGTCTAGTTTCGATTACTACCAACAAAAAGAGCCTGACCAGCCCGGTCAGGCTCTTTTTGTTGGTAGGATTCCCATTGCAACAGGGCGAAAAGTACGCTAAGTCCCGTTGCAGTAGCCGGAGCCCATGGATGAACAGGCAGTTGGTAGCGGCGCTGACTTGGCGTGGGCTTCGCAAAGTGCAGGCTAGGGGTGCCCTGCGGCTCGGTGGCTTAGCTACCGAAATAACGACCCTCCTCCAAGTCGGCCAGGATGCCGGGCTGGCTGGGATGCCAGCCTAGCTGCTGCTGAGTGAGCACACTTGAGGAGGGAGCGTCCAAGGCCGTGAAGGAGGCTATGGGCCCTAGGTACGCTTCCGCTTCTGCCGACGATTTGGACGCTACTGGTAAGTTGAGCTGGCGGCCAATGACGGTCATTAGCTCGCGCATGGGAATACCTTCCTCGGCCACGCCGTGGTAGATGGCTCCGGCTACGCCCCGCTCCAGAGCAAGTTGGAAAAGCTTGGCGGCATCGAGCCGGTGCACGGCGGGCCAGCGGTTGTGACCGTCGCCCGAGTACACGGCCAGGCTCTGCTGGCGCGCCGCCTGGATGAGCATGGCCGCGAAGCCGCAGTAGCTGCTGTCGTGTACCAGCGGCGCGAGGCGTACCACCGAGGCCCGCACGCCCTTCGCTACCTGGGCCAGGGTGGCCGCATCGGAGTGGCGGGGCGAATGGGGGGAGGCCGCATCCAGCTCGGTGACCAAGCGGCCGGGCGGGGCCAGACCCAGTACCCCCGACGTGGTGACGAGGGGGCGGTTGGTGCCGGCCAGGGCGTCCCCCAGCGCCTCGATGGCCCGCCGGTCGGTTTCGGCGGCGGCGGCAAAATTGGTGAAATCAATTACGAAACCCAGGTGAATCACGCCATCGGCGGCGGTGGCGCCGCGCCGCAGGCTGTCGAGGTCGTCGAGCGAGCCGCGGTGAGCCTCGGCCCCGGCATTAGTCAGGGCCTTGGCTGATTTGTCTGAGCGAGCCAGGCCCTGCACCTGGTGGCCTGCTTCGAGCAATTCTGGAATAAGAGCCAAGCCAATGAAGCCGGTGGCACCAGTTACGAAAACTTTCATACTGCCTTGCGTTAGGGTGAACGACAAACCGAAGAGCGGACGTTGGCGCCACCTCGTTTGTACCCCGTAAAGGTCCGGCAAGCAAATGGCTGCCCGGCTGCGCCAGTTAAACCAGTTACTGCGTCAGTTAAACAAATAGCTTATCTGCCAAACCCCTACCGCCGAAAATCACCCGGCGTGAGGCCGGTGTGGCGCTTGAAAAAGGTGCAGAAATGCGCCACA
The DNA here is from genome assembly GCF_036387835.1 of Hymenobacter sp. Lineage (GTDB taxonomy): Bacteria > Bacteroidota > Bacteroidia > Cytophagales > Hymenobacteraceae > Hymenobacter. Next base: position 76,473 of record NZ_DASVSY010000074.1, read on the forward strand.
TCGGCAAAGCCGAGCTGATCGGCTATTTCAGAGACGTTCCGGGTGGGTTGTTTCAGGAGCAACTTGGCTTCCTGCGCCATCCGGTTGCTGATCAGGGTGGTGGTAGTGTGGCCGGTAGCCTGCTTCAATACCCGGTTGAGGTGGACGATGTGCACGGCCAGGTGGTCGGCGTAGTCTTTGGCCGTGCGCAGGCGCGGGTGCGGCGCCGGGCCGGCCAGCGGAAACTGCTGCTCCAACAGTTCGGTGAACTGGGTTGCTACCCGGCTCGCGGCGGGAGGGAGGGCCGGGACTGGGGGAGGCTGTAGCTTCTGCGCCACATGAATCAGCTCTACCAGGTAGGTGCGCAGCAGGTCGTATTTATAGGCGTAGTCGGCTGCCATTTCCTGCACCATTTTCTGGAAAATGGTTTCTACGGCCGTCCACTCCGCCTCCGTTAGCGGGACGGCCGGGCGGGCGCCGGGCTGGAATATCGGCAGCGCCTCCACGAGCGTGCCGCCCTTAGTAGGCAGCAAAAACGCATCGGTGAAGATGCAGAAATAGCCCGTGGGCGCGGCCCCCACCGACTCCCAGCGGTAGGCCGTGCGGGGCGTGGCCAGAAACAAGGTGTGCGGTCCGACCTCCAGGGTTTGGTCGGCGAGTTCGAAGCGCCCGCGCCCGTGGGTGAGGCTGATTTTGTAGAATGCCTGCCGGTTGAAGGGCGTGGGCGGGCGGTGGCTCTGGCCGGGCCGCAGGGCACCCAGGCTGAAAACGTCGAACTGGCCCAACTCGCGCTGCATGTCGGGCGGCGTTTCCCCGGCCACGGGCTTGAACTTGGCATATAGGGCTTCGAGCGAGGTAGGTTTCATAGCGACTTTAGAACCAGGACCGCACCGCAAGAGTTTGCGGCGCGGCGCCGCTCTAAATTAAACAGCTTCTACCGTTGCGGGCACCTGGATGGGTTGGCGAGGCGCAAGGACGTGAGCTAACCAAGTTGTGGAGTAGCCCCAGCGGGGCGACAAGTTGGTAACCGCTTCTACTGTCTGTTTACCAAGCCCCAACGGGGCGACACTTCAGCCATGCAGGTGTCGCTCCGCTGGAGCTTTAGCCACTTGGTTACGGAATTGACTACCAACCTGTCGCCCCGCTGGGGCTACTCCGCAACTTGGGGTTAGATAACCTTAACACACCTGAATAACTTCCAGCTTCAGCAGCGCGCCAAGCTTGTGGATTTTGCTGCTTATATGGCCTACGCCTACGGCGCAGTGGTGAGCGGGACCGTAACTGTTCCAGTCGTTGATGAACTTGCGGGCGCCGATGGGGAACTGGTAACGACTGTTGGTATTGCCAATTTCAAGAATGGGACCGGGTACCGATTCGCCTTCTGCCACCAGCAGCCGAAGCTTGCCGTCGAAACCATCTACCACAGAAAGCAGGGTGACTGGGCCATGCTGCACCGCCATTTCAACTGATAAGCCGCTGCCTACTTTGCCGTGGTACACCACGAGCGGGCGCACTTTGGTTTTGCCTTGGGCAATGGCAATATGGCCCGGCCCGTCGTGGCCCATTAGCACCACATCTGCTTTGAAGTCGACGGCGTAGTATTCCGTGAAGGAGCCTCCTACGCCGAAACAGTCCATGATTTTCATGGCTTGCGCATTCTTGATTTCATACTCACCGGCTACGGGAATGCCGTTGGCCGTGAGCAGTGAAGTACCAAGAATGATGGAACTCATAGTGGCCTCGTTTTCAGGTACGCCGCTGCCTTTGTAGTAGTAGGCCAACGAGCCTAGTTGGTAGCGCTGCGCAAGCAAGTCAAGGGCTACCGATGTGCGAGCGGCTTTCAGTAGCTCCTCCTGTGAGCAGTCAGCTTGGACATCGAATAATTCGTGGAAAAGGCGTACCCGTTCCTCGGCGGCGTCTTCAGGCACGGTTTGTCGCAAAGCGGAAAGCTCATCTACCTCCAGTATTTCGATGTGGCCGCCGAAGTGCGCAATCTGTTGGGTGAAGTCAGAGTAGATATCGAGCATGCCGCCGTAGTAGTGACCCATGACGCCCAAACGATTGTAGGACATGGTATTGGCTACGCGGGCGGCTTCTACCCACTCCTGTATTTCTTGCCAGGACTCCGGGTCGTCGTGCAGCATCCCCGTCACTTGATGGAACTGGATACCGGTGCGCCGGAATACGTTGGCTATTTCCGGTACCGGGCAGGCCGAGCAGTAGGCCAGCCACTCGCCGGTCATTTTGGTGCGGTCGGTTAGAGCGTTAAAGGCTGCGTAGTCGATGGCTGCTTCGGGGGCCAGGTTCAGGATGATGACGGGCACCTTGGCGCGCTGCACCACCGGTAAAACAGTGGCCGATAGCGCATAGGTGGTTACGTACAGGAAAATGATATCAACATCTTCCTGCCGAAACTGCCGGCCGGCAGCAAAGGCACCTTCAATGTTATCGACAAGCCCTAGGTTCACCACTTGCGAATGGATGGCGGTCAACTGCTCCTCGACTACCGTTATGTAGCCCTCTAACCTTTCTCGTAGAGCCGGAAACTGGTCCCAATAGGCATCGAGGCCAATGGCGAACAGGCCTACCTTGAAATTGCTGGCCTCGCTCATCGAGCGTTTATGCTGAACGTATGATTCAACGGAAGGGGATGACACCTGCTGCATGGGTAGTGGCTATAAGATACCGGATAGTTACTAGCGAACAAAAGCCATGGCCACGCCGCCATCCACGTTGAGCACGTTGCCGGTGCTCTTGCTTAGCGAACCATCCACGAACACGCGCACGGCCTTGGCAATGTCTTCGGCCAGCAGCTCCTCGCCGAGCAAGGTGCGCTTGGCGTAGTGGGCCGGCAGCTCTTCCACCGAGATACCGTAGGCCTTGGCCCGGCCGGCGGCCCACTCGCCCTCCCAAATCTTGGAGCCGCGCAGCACGGCATCGGGGTTGACGGTGTTGACGCGGATCTTGTCGGGCCCGAGCTCAGCGGCCAGCAAGCGGCTCATGTGCAGCTGCGCCGCTTTGGCCGTGCCGTAGGCCACGTTGTTGGGGCCCGCCACCAGCCCGTTCTTGCTGGCAATGTTAACGATGTCGCCGCCTAAGCCTTGCTGGCGCAGGATGGTAACA
>NZ_DASVSY010000075.1:0-68737 GCF_036387835.1 Hymenobacter sp.
GCGGCAATCCAAATAGTGACGGCTCGTTGTTTTAGTTGACATTTTAATTTTAAAAATTAAAGGGCGTGGTTCTACGCGTTGACAAGGTCAGTTCACCCGATGGCTTGCGTGTATGCCGTTTAGTGAGCAGCACCCCATCAATAGCAAGGTAGAGGCGCGGCTTCATAATCTACTTCTTCGCAAACCGCTCCCCAAAAAAATTACCAGTGTTCCAGGTTGGGCGTGCGGGGTTATTGGCGACTAGGTAGCCAATCAGGAAGTTTAGCTGCGCGTACTTCCGGCCGGCTTCAAAATCGAACTGGCCGTCCATGCCGTCTTGGGGCTTGTGGTAGTAGCGGGCGCGCCACTTCTGCACTTGCAAGTTGAGGTTGTTCTGGCCGTCGGCGGTTTTGTTGCCGTATTTGATGTGCAAAGCCGGAATGCCTTGGGTTACGAAGCTGTACTGGTCGGAGCGGGTGAAGCGGTTTTGCGCGGGCTCGGGGTCGGCTTCTACCGTTAGGCTGAGCGTTTTCGTGGCTTCGGCTACCGGGGCAGCTAGGGTTGAGTTTTCGGCCCCCAATGCCACCACCGACAGCAGCGGCGCAATAATAGTGGGCATGTCGGTATTGATGTCGGCTACAATCTGGCTTTTGGGCACCGTGGGGTTGCGGGCGAAATAGGCGGAGCCGAGCAAACCCATTTCTTCGCCCGTTACCATAGTGATAAGCACCGAGCGACGGGGCTTTTCCTGCAGGCAGCTATATACTCTGGCAATTTCCAGCAGACTCGCCACGCCGGTAGCATTGTCGTGGGCACCATTGTAGATGGAGTCGCCTTCTACGGCCGCGCCTACTCCGAGGTGGTCGAGGTGGGCAGTGTGCACCACGTATTCGTTGCGCAACTTGGGGTCGGAGCCTTGAATCTTGCCTACTACGTTGTAACTGTCCACGTCCTGGTAGCGGCTGCGTTGCGTGGCCGTAAGGCGAGGCCGCAGCGCCACCGAGGCGGGTTTGCCGGCCCGCAAAGCAGCCAAGGCGCGGGTGGTATCGGTGGCCGCGCCGCTGAAGAGCTGGTGCAGCGTGGCGGCACTTACGGTGCCTAGCACGCGCAGCTGTGCGCCGCCATAAGTCCGCGACACAATTGCTTTGCCATCCGTGCTCAACACGCTAACTACTCCTTTTGGGGGGTCGGGCAGGTGGGCAGCGGGTTTGACGGCGGCTAGCAACACGCCTACTGCACCGTGTCGGATGGCCGTTTGCAGCACCGTAAGCATGTCGGTATTATAGAGGCGCACGGCATCCGGAAACTGCTTGGGCTCCTCCCGCGTCACCACCACAATCTTGCCGGTAGCGTCGAGGCCGGCATAGTCGTCGTACCCAAGTTCGGGGGCGCTGATGCCGAATCCGGCAAACACCAAGGGCGCGGCCACCGTCGTGCTCGCCTCGGCCGGATTAGGATAGAACGTGAAGTCGGAGCCGTAGGCTAACGCCTGCTCTGCGCCTTGTGGGGCTTGCAAGCGTAGGGTGGCGCCCGGCTCGGTGAAGGCCCGGCGCAGACGCACCGTTTGCAGGTAGGTGCCGTTTTCGCCGGCGGGCAGCACCCCGAGCTTCTTGTATTGCGCCACCACATAGTCTACGGCCATCTGGTAGCCCGCCGTGCCCGGCAGGCGGCCTTGCAGCTTATCGTCGGCCAGGTACTGCACGTGCGCCTTGTACTCGGCCGCGCTGACTTTGTCCAGGGGTTTCTGGAGTGACTTGAGCAGCGCGGTAGATTGGGCAGCTAGATTCTGTGCCTCTAGCAAAGCAAACAGTAGAGCAACAGTTTTTATGAATCTCATTTTCAGCAGAACTCTCTTGTAGCCAAGTAACTTGACCGTGTAAGGCGGGTGAGGTAGTGCGGAAGCCATAGGAAGCCACAGAACATCTCTGCTGCGCATCTTATGGCTTCTAAATCAGTGAAAGCAATGCAAATGAATGGGAGGGAGAAAGAAGGCTGTCAAATCTTTTAGCTTACTGCATAAAGCCCAATCACAGTTATCAGCATAACTGCCAGGTAGGATAAGCTAGCGTTGAATATCCAACGCTCACATCTACTCAGTTGAGGCTTTCGGGACATGCTCAACGCGAAGTAGGACATTAGCACCGGGGCGCCTAAAACCAAATAAGCGGTTCCGAGTGAGGCCATCCCCGACCATTGCCAGAACAATGTGGTAAGTACCAGCAACAGCAATCCTCCGTAGGTCATAAAGAGAATTTTCAGCTTCAGCAACGTAACACGGTCGGTTACTTCACTGATAACATACTGCCTCAAGTATATATAGAAGGCGACTCCAAGAGCAGGAACTAGCAAGTAGATACCTACCGGAACATAAATTTGATATTCCGCAAACGTCATCCTATCTTATACTTAACATTCTTACGTCTCCGTCAATATCGTTTTGAAGCCGGCTAGCTTGCCATCCTCGGTCTTCCCTAATGCATAGGATTTAATCTGCGGACCGGTGCCGACGCGGTACACTTTCGTGTCCTGCAACTCCTGCTTCAGGAACATTTGCAGCGCCTTGTATCGGTTGGCTTGGGCGGGGTCGCCGAGCACACCTTGGTCGGCGGTGTGGTTGCGCAGGAACAAAGTCAGCTCCTTAGTTTCCACTTTGGTATCGGCTGGCTCGCCGAGCAGCTTTAGCAGGGCAGCATCGGTCAGTTCACCGGCCGGAGTAGGGTAGCTTACCGGCTCCAGTGGCGCATCGGATTCACTGATGAATACGAGCCCCTGCGTAAGCTGCTGCAACTGCTGCGTCACACCATTGGAGGCAGCAGGCTCGTTGGCTTTGCTGGTTTCGCGGCTGCCTTTCGAGTCCTCTGTGGCTGGCTTTTGTGAGGCGGCGCCGTTGGCCGCCGGTATTTGCGCGGCAATGGCGGCGGCCAGCTCTTTCATACGGTCTTCCGCCACTTTTATTTTAGGGTTGGCAAAGTTCAGGTCCGACACCTTGTTCATCGGAATCAGGTGGATGTGCGCGTGCGGCACTTCCAGCCCAATAACGGCGACGCCAATGCGCTTGCACGGCACGGCCGCGGCAACTCCCTTGGCTACCCGTTGCGCAAACAGGTGCAGCGCCGCCAGTTCCTTGGCCGGCAGATCGAAAATGTAATCCACTTCCCGCTTCGGAATCACGAGGGTGTGGCCTTCCACCAGGGGCGTGATGTCGAGAAACGCCAGGTGCTGGTCGTCCTCCGCAACCTTATACGCCGGCAGCTCGCCAGCCACAATACGGGAGAAAATGGAAGCCATTTTGAAGGAGCTAGAAGTTAGGAGACAGGAGTTAGGAGCGTAGTTTCAATGCATAAACAAGCTCCTCCGCGCTTACGCAGTCTAAAGCAAAATTGCTGAAAGAAACTACAAACAAAAACCCGGTAGCATCCAGCCACCGGGTTGCATTCTTTCTCCTGGCTTCTAACTCCTAGCTCCTTCTACCGGCTGATTTCCAGAATCTCGAACTGAAGCTTACCGGCTGGCACCGTTATTTCGGCCGTATCGCCGGCCGACTTACCGAGCAGTCCTTTCCCGATGGGCGACTTTACGGAGATTTTACCGGCGGCTAAGTTGGCTTCTTCCTCGGCTACCAGCGTGTAGTCGAGCACCATGTTATTCTTCAAGTTCTTAAGTTTCACTTTGCTCATAATGAGCACTTTGGTCACGTCAAGGTTGGTCTCATCAAGGAGGCGGGCATTGCCAACCACTTCTTCCAGCTTCGAAATTTTGAGCTCTAACAGACCTTGGGCGTCCTTGGCCGCGTCGTATTCGGCGTTTTCGCTTAAGTCGCCTTTGTCGCGGGCTTCGCGCAGATCTTCGGCGGCTTTGGCCCGGCCGCGAATTTTAAGGTCCTGCAACTCGTCTTTGAGTTTTTGCAGACCCTCGGCGGTATAGTAATTTATGGTGGCCATGGGTAGTTGATGGTAAGCTAAAAAACAAGGAGAACGGTCAGCGGTGCCGACCGTTCTCCCAAACCTGGTTTCAGCAAATATACATAGTTTCTGGTTTCTGGTTGCTAGTTTCTGGCTACGATAAGCTGGCAATAAGCACGAGCACTCGCTAACTCGCTTGCCAGAAACCTACTATCTGCAACACGAAGCTCCACTTCGCATCTTACTGCGGAGCTTAGCACCTGATTCGTTTAACGGGTGACAAAGTGGAACTTCGCGTAACCAGAGATTAGCGGCCCACTTTCAGAAACTCTTGCAGCTTTGCCGCCAGCACTTCGTTTATCCGCCGGTACGACTGGAAAGTCCAACCGCCTATATGCGGCGACAATACTACGTTTGGGGTACTCATCAGGTAATTGAAGCGTGTCTGCTGTTCCGGGGTCAGAGTAACCAGCTTCTCGTTATCCAATACATCCAGCGCCGCGCCGCGCACCTGGCCGTTCTGCAGGCTCTGCACCAGCGCCTTATGGTCGAGGACTTCGCCGCGGGCCGTGTTGAGCAGCCAGATTGGCTGGCGGAAACCCTGCAGCAATGTTTCGTTTACGAAATGATGATTTGCGGCCGAGTACGGAATGTGTAAGCTGAATACCTCGGCCCGATCTTGCAGTTCGGCCAGGCCAACCAGCGTGGCGTATGCATCGGGAAGCACGGCGGGGTCGTGGTCGTAGGCCAGCACGGTGCAGTTAAACGCCGACAGCCGGCGCGCAAAGGCCCGGCCCATGTGCCCGTAGCCCAATAGGCCAATCGTTTTGCCGCCTATTTCCTCGCCGCGGTTGGCTTCCCGCCGCCACAACCCGGCCCGTACCTCTTGGTCGGCGCGCACAATGTTGCGGAACAAAGCCAGCAGCAGCCCTACCGCATATTCCCCTACTGCGTCGCGGTTGCCTTCGGGCGCGTTCAGTAGCGTAACGCCCGCCGCTGCCATGGCTTCCTCGTCAATATTATCGACCCCGGCCCCGGCCCTGGCTACATAGCGCAACTGTGGACCGTGCGCCAGCAATTCCGCCGTTACGCGCAGCTTCGAACGGACCATCAGCCCATCGTAGGGATGCGCCGCCAGGGCAGCGGGTACGTCAGCAGCTTTTAGGTCGGGGCGGTAATGCAGCGTCACGCCGATTTCCTGCATGTACTCTGGCAGGCTAGGGTGCATTTCGTCGATGACGAGACAGAGGGACATTTTTTAATTAAGAATTATGAATTGAGAATTCTGAATTGACCGCTTGGCTTCTTCTACTGCGTCCTCTGCGGGAATTGATGCCAGGGCTTCAACTACTATGGGCCTCGACCCATTTCGTCAAGCCCACAAAATCGGCCACTCCCAACTGCTCGGCGCGTTTGTCGAAGATGGCGTCCGTAGTGGCTTCGGCTGGCATACCGAAGGGCTTGAGGGCGTTGCGCAGCGTTTTGCGCCGCGTGGCAAAGGCCTGCTTCACTACTTTAAAGAATAGCGTCTCATTGCAATCCAGGCGCTCGGTGGCGTTGCGGGTGAGGCGGATAACGGCCGACTGCACTTTGGGTGGCGGATTGAACACGTGCGGCGGCACCGTGAACAGGTACTCTATTGTATAGTAGGCTTGCAGCAGCACGCTCAAAATGCCGTAGGTTTTCGAGCCCGGTCCTTCGGCCAGCCGGTCGGCTACTTCCTTCTGGATCATGCCTACCACCTCGCGCACCTGCTGGCGGTGGGCCAACACTTGAAAGTAGATTTGGCTGCTGATGTTGTAAGGAAAGTTGCCGATGATGCTGATGGGCTGCTGATCGTAGAGCTTGCCCAAGTCCATCTTCAGGAAATCCTGGCTATGAATTCGGTCGGCCAAAACCGGGAAGTGCTTTTGTAGATAAGCCACCGAATCCCGGTCGATTTCCACGACCGATGTGCGGTAGCTCGGGTTTTCCAGCAACGTTCCCGTCAGTACGCCCATACCTGGCCCTATTTCCAGCACTTCCGTTACGCCGTCGGGCAACTGCAAGGCCTCCACTATTTTGCGGGCAATATTGGTGTCGGCTAGGAAGTGCTGACCTAGGTGTTTTTTGGCTTTAACGGAATCCATGGGACAAGTAACATTTAACAATTAACATTGAACACTCAATAGGCAACAGCTGGCCACAAACTATGAGAACTTATTAGCCAGGACTAGCACAGAGCAGGGCTCCAGTTTCCTTTTCTTACCTCTTAGGTCCATTACATTCTGAAATAAGCTTTAGTTAATAGCTGGTCGAACTCTTCGTTGCTCCAGTTATTTCTGCTCTTATTAAATGTTAAATGTTCCCTGTTAAATGTCCCTACCTTCACGCCCAAAGGTACGCCTACGCTGCTAATACCGGCGTAGCAGACGTTTCCTTCGGCTTTCACCGCTTTTTTTGCTTCTCATGTCGCTTGAACTTGCCTACGCCGCCGATTTTCCCTCTATAGCGGATACCGTTTTTATTCTACCAGCCGGCACCACCGAGCTACCCATTTCCGCCGCCGCCGACTTGCCCGAAGCCGCCCGCCGCTACGTAGCCGAGCAGTTGGCCGCCGATTCCAAGCTGATTCACCTCAACCAGTACTCGCACCACCATTACTACGTCGTAGCCCCCGACCCCGCCAAAAGCACACCGCACCTCGCCGCCGAGGCGCTACGCAAAAGTGGCCACCAACTACACGCGCGCCTGAAAGCCGACAAAGTGCGCGAGCTGTATCTCAACGACTTGACCGACACTAGCGCCCTTCCTTTAACCGAAGGCCTGGCGCTAACCGCCTATCAATTTGAAGGCTACAAAACCGACGAAAAAACCCGGCAAGCGCCTGACCTCCAGAAACTGACCCTCATCAGCGCCGGCATTACCGCCGAACAGGTGCAAGAGTTGGTGGGCGTGCTGCAAGGCGTGTTCCTGGCCCGCGACCTGGTAAACGCGCCGCTCAACAAGCTCAACGCCACGCAGTTTGCTGAAAGCATGGCTGCCGCTGGTGAAGAAGTTGGCTACCACACCGAAATTCTGGATCTGGTCCGCATTGAGGCCCTGCGCATGGGGGGACTCTTGGCCGTAAACCAGGGCAGCCCCGAACCGCCCACGTTTACCATCATGGAATACAAGCCCGCCAACGCCACCAACGCCAAGCCCTACGTGCTGGTTGGCAAGGGCGTGGTGTTCGATACCGGCGGCTTGAGTTTGAAGCCCACGCCCAACAGCATGGACATGATGAAGCTCGACATGGCCGGCGGGGCGACCGTCACGGGTGTGCTCTACGCGCTAGCCAAAAACCAAGTGCCACTGCACGTCATCGGCCTGGTGCCCGCCACCGACAACCGTCCCGGCGGCCTCGCCTTCGCCCCCGGCGACGTCATTACCATGTTCAGCGGCATGACCGTGGAAGTACTGAACACCGACGCCGAAGGCCGCCTGCTCCTGGCTGATGCGCTGGCCTTCGCCAAGAAATACAACCCCGAGCTAGTACTGGACTTTGCCACCCTCACGGGCGCGGCGGCCCGTGCCATTGGCAAGGAAGGCATTGTGTGTATGGGCACCGCCGGCGACGAGTGGATGCAGGAGTTGAAACAAGCCGGCCACCGTACCCACGAGCGGTTAGTAGAGTTTCCGCTGTGGGACGAGTACGCCGACCACATCAAGTCCGACATTGCCGACATCAACAACATCGGCAAAGGCGAAGCCGGTGCTATTTCCGCCGGTAAGTTCCTGGAGCGCTTCACCGAAGGCTACCCATGGGTGCACTTCGACATTGCCGGCCCCGCCTACCTCACCGCCCCCGATTCCTACCGCGGCAAAGGCGGCACCGGCACCGCCGTCCGCCTCACGTATGAGTTTTTGAAAACCAAGGTATAAGGCTTTCCCGCCTCACTTACTTACCTCATCACCTAATTACCTTCCATGCTCCCACGCATTGGCATATCCGTCGGCGACTTAGCCGGCATCGGGCCGGAAATCATCTACAAAACCTTTCTCGATGCGCGGCTGCTTAGGTTCTGCACGCCCGTTGTATACGGCACGGCCACCGTACTCTTCGATGATTTCCCGGTAGCCAACGACGCAGAATCGCTCACTTTCCGGCAGGTACGCCAGGCCGCCGATATTGCGCCCGGCAAGCTGAACGCGGTGACTTGTTGGGAAGAAGATTTCGTGCTTTCTCCCGGCCAGCCTACCACCGCCAGCGGCACTGCCGCCCGCCTGAGTTTGCTGGCCGCCTCCCGCGACCTGAAAGCGGGCTTGCTCGACGCCCTCGTTACCGCCCCCATCAGCAAGGAAAACACCCAAGCCGATGATTTCCGCTATCCCGGCCACACCGAGTTTCTAACTAGCTTCTTCGGTGCCTCCGAAAGTCTGATGCTGCTTACCAGCGAAGAATTGCGCGTAGCTACTGCCACTGGCCACGTAGCGTTGAAAGACGTGCCGGGCCGCATCACCAAAGAGTTGTTGCTTACCAAGCTGCGCATTTTGCTGAGGTCTTTGAAGCAGGATTTCGGCATTGAGAAGCCGCGCGTAGCTGTGCTCGGCCTTAATCCCCACGCCGGCGAAAACGGCCTGCTCGGTACCGAGGAGCAGGAGGTTGTAACGCCCGTTATTCAGCAATTGCTCCAAGAAGGAAACCTGGTGTTCGGTCCTTACCCCGCCGACGGCTATTTCGGTACCCGCCAGTACCGCCAGTTCGACGCCACCCTTTCCCTCTACCATGACCAAGGCCTGATTCCATTCAAAAGCATTGCCTTCGAGCGGGGCGTAAACTTCACCGCCGGCCTAAACGTTATTCGCACTTCCCCCGACCATGGTACTGCTTACGGCATAGCCGGCCAGTATAAAGCCGACGAAACATCGTTCCGCGAAGCCCTCTACCTAGCCTGCAACCTAGTAAGCCAGCGCGCCGCACTAGCCGCTATCCAGCCCTTAGTACCTGGTGCGCCTCTACGCGGTGGCCGGCACGAGTAGTTCTGTTGCGGCTTGAATGCCAAGCTTTATTACATTGATAGAGAGGCTGGTCAAGTTGCAAGCCAGAGACGTAGACAACGTTTCATGCTTACCGATTATACCCTCATTATCAGATAAATAACCCGCACTATGCAAAGCCATTGTTCATACCTTGAACAGTGGCTTTATTTATTGTGCGCTTAGCACTGCTCCGTTATTTAGGTGTTGTTACGCAGCTTACGCTGCCCTCGGTATTTGCCTCATTCCTACGCCGCTTGATGCGCGGAATGAAAAGCAGAGGAGCTAGAGGATGAGGCAAACGGCCAAACAACCCGCTTAGGTAACAGCAGTTATTAGCTAGCGCTATAGAGGGTATCAGATACTACTTTCACTTTCGCGGAATCGAAACAATCTTTTCAAAAACGAAATTTACTTTGCGGTTTTAAAACTCTAACGTAACTTTGCAGCCGCTAAGTCATACTGAAAACTCATTTTGTTTCTTTCGCTTCTCTATGATGCTCCAAACTCCATCTGACTACCGCACGGCCCTGCGCCGCATGGATGCGCTGGTAGCCGCTGGTTTTGAAGGCAACGAGGCTTTAGAAACAGAGTTTCGGGAGTTGATAGTTGCCCTTGATAACTACGAGGACAAGCTTGGCTTGCTGCCTATCCCGAATCTGCCCACTTCTTTGGCGGATATGATAGAGCTGAAGCGGCAGCAGATGCGCCTTAAACAGAAAGACCTGGCACAATTGCTGGAAGTGCCAGCCGGGCGCCTCTCACAGATCCTCAGCGGCAAGCGCCGTGTTACGCTCGATCTGGCCAAACGCCTCTACGAGCGGCTAGGAATTCCACCGGAATTCATTTTGAAAAACGCTTAAAGCCAAATCCTGCTTTAGCCCCTGCTTTTACCAAACGGCAAAATCTTTCTACTTTTGCCCCCTGCCATAAATTGACCGTGAAGAAGAACGTTAAATACGACCTGGCCATTGCCAAGCTAGCCGACAAAACGCATCATTTTGCGTTCGAGTTGGATCGTGAGTTTTTCGAGCAGTTCGAGCAGCAGCTCATCCCCGATGGCAAACTCCACGCGGATGTTACGCTGATCAAGACCGACCGCCTACTCACGCTCAACTTCGATATCACGGGCACCGTGCAGCTAGTCTGCGACCGAAGCCTGGATGATTACGACCAGGACGTAGACGTGCACGAGCAGCTACTGGTGCGCTACGGCGACCGGGAAATCGAGCTGGACGAGAATGTGCTGCAAATCACCCCGGACACGCAAACGCTGCCCCTGGCCCAGCATATGTTCGATTACATTGGGTTGGCGCTGCCGATGAAGAAGCTGCATCCGCGCTTTCAAAACGAGCCCGACGAAAACCCTGAATCGGAAACCAAACTCATCTTCACCACCCGCCAACCCGGCGACGATGATGATGACGACGAGGGCACTGACCCGCGCTGGAACGCGTTGCGCAACCTCAACTAAGCGCCTGAGTCGCTTCACACTCAACAAGTAACATCAACAAATAACCCTTTTTCATTCTCATGGCACATCCTAAACGCCGAGTCTCTAAAACCCGCCGCGACAAACGTCGCACCCACGACAAGCTAACCCCAAAGGCAGTTACCCTTTGCCAGAACACCGGCGAGCTGCACCTCCGTCATAAGGCCTACGTGGTCGATGGCGACCTATATCTGCACGGTAAAGTGGCCATCAAAGGCTACGCGAAAGTTGCCGCTCCTGCCGCTGCCGCCGATACCGACGAAGAATAGTCGCGCAGCTGCGTTTTTCCCTTTCTTTGCCTCCCGGTCCTTTTCCTCTTTCGAGGTGGCCGGGAGGTAACGTAAGGTTCCTCTCCCAGACTCCTCCTTGATACCTCGTACATGAAGATAGCCCTGGACGCTATGGGGGGCGATTTTGCGCCCCAGGCCGCAGTCGATGGTGCGGTACTGGCCGCGCAAGAACTAGCCGGCAAAGCGCAGATTGTGCTAATTGGCCAAGAAGCAGCCGTCCGCCCTCTCTTAGACCAGCACGGCAACGCAGCTGCTAGTCTTGAGTTGATATCCGCTTCTCAAATCATCGAGATGGGCGAACATCCGGCTAAAGCGTACCAGCAGAAGCAGGACTCCAGCATTGCCGTGGGCTACCGACTCCTACACACCGGTGAGGTCGATGCGTTTTGCTCGGCCGGTAACACGGGTGCTATGCTGGTGGGCGCCATGTTCAGCGTAAAGCCGGTGCCCGGCGTGTTGCGGCCCGCCATTGCCAACTTCGTTCCGAAGCTGCACGGCGGCATGGGCATTCTGCTTGATGTAGGAGCCAATGCCGAATGCAAGCCCGAAATGCTAGAGCAATTCGGTGAGCTAGGTTCTCTGTACGCCCAATACGTGCTAGGTATCTCCAACCCTAAAGTAGGGCTGATGAACTTAGGCGAAGAAGAAGGCAAGGGCACCACACTTACGCAGGCCGTGTATCAGCTGCTGAAAGTGAACCCGCACGTTAATTTCATTGGCAATCTGGAGGGGCGTGACCTGTTCAATGAGAAAGCCGATGTGATTGTGTGCGACGGCTACACCGGCAACGTGATGTTGAAGATGGCCGAGTCCATCTACGAAATCATGGCTGAGAAGCAGATGCGTGACCCTTTTTTCGACAAGTTCAACTACGAAGCTGTCGGGGGCTCCCCCATTTTGGGCATCAACGACAACGCCATCATCGGGCACGGCGTGAGTTCGCCATTAGCTATCTGCAACATGCTGTTGCAAGGCTATCAAATGGCCCAATCCGGCATCTCCGACCAGATCAAAAATACCTTCAAGTCTTAGCGACTAAGTCCGGCCCCGGCCGGATTTTTTCTTGCCGCGTTTTCCGATTTTTCTTCAATGAGAATTACCGCCGCTATTACCGGAGTGGGCTCCTACGTGCCCGATTACGTGCTTACGAATCAGGAACTCGAAAAAATGGTGGACACCACCGACGAGTGGATTACGTCACGAACGGGTATCAAGGAGCGACGCATTTTAAAAGGTGAAGATCAAGGCACTTCGGTAATGGGCATCAAGGCGGTGCAGCAGCTACTTGCCAAAACAGGTACGCAGCCCGACGAAATTGACTTATTGATTTGCTCGACCACGACACCTGACCTCGTATTTCCAGCTACAGCCAATATCATTTCGGCCGCCGTCGGCACCACGAAGGCATTCAGCTTCGATATGCAGGCGGCTTGCTCGGGTTTTTTGTTTGCCCTTGCTACCGGCGCGCAATACATTCAAACTGGCACGTACAAAAAAGTAGTGGTGGTAGGGGCCGATAAGATGTCGGCTATTGTCGACTACACCGACCGGGCTAATTGCATCATTTTTGGCGATGGGGCCGGGGCCGTACTGCTAGAGCCTAGCACCGAAGGTTACGGCCTACGCGACCAAGTTTTGTGCTCTGATGGTAAAGGAGAACAATACTTGTATCAGAAAGCCGGCGGTAGCCGCCGCCCCCCATCCGCCGAAACGGTGGCCAACCGGGAGCACTACGTGTACCAGGAAGGTGCCACTGTGTTCAAGTTTGCCGTAACCAACATGGCCAATGTAGCCGCCCAAGTGATGGAGCGCAACCACCTCACCAACGATGATGTCGCTTGGCTGGTGCCGCACCAAGCCAACAAGCGCATCATTGATGCCACGGCGCATCGCATGGGGGTGGGTCCGGAGAAGGTGATGCTCAACATCCAACGCTACGGCAATACAACCAACGCCACCATTCCGCTCTGCCTCGCCGACTACGAGTCGCAGTTGCGCCAAGGAGACAACCTGATTCTAGCTGCTTTCGGGGGCGGTTTCACATGGGGCTCCATCTACCTCAAATGGGCTTACGATCCTAAACCTGGTCCCGTCGGCGTGTAAATACGGCGGCTCGGTTGCGGAAAACCTCTATACTTGCACTCCCGACGTGCCGCCCCGCCACTTTACCGGGACGGCACTTCTTTTAAACTGAAAACTTACAAATTGAAGAACTGAAGATTGGTTGCTTAACCTCACTGTTCCGGGTCGAGCAAGCCAATAGCCAGTTTCTAATTCCCCCTCTCACCTAACATGGCTACCACCGCAGATTTCCGCAACGGCCTCGTGCTCAACTACAATGGCGACCTGCACGTCATCACAGAGTTTCAGCACGTGAAGCCCGGCAAAGGTCCCGCTTTCGTACGGACCAAGCTCCGCAACATCAAAACCGGCAAAGTACTCGACAACACGTTCAACGCCGGGGTGAAAGTGGAAACGGCCCGCGTTGAGCAACGTCCGCATCAGTACCTATTCAAGGACGATTATGGCTATACCTTCATGGACAATGCCACCTTCGAGCAAGTGGTGCTACCGGAAGCCATGGTGCCCTTCGCCGACCTCATGAAGGAAGGCCAGGAAGCTACTATCCTGTTCCACGCCGAAACCGAGCAGCCTCTCACGGCTGAGCTGCCAACTACCGTGGAATTAATGGTGACTTACACGGAGCCCGGCCTGAAGGGCGACACGGCTACCAACACGCTTAAGCCCGCCATTGTCGAAACGGGGGCCCGGATTCAGGTGCCGCTGTTCATTGATACTGACACCAAAATTCGCGTCAAGACCAGCGACTATTCCTATGTCGAAAGAGTCAAGTAAGCAGTCCAGCAAGTCAAGCGCCTCTATGAAAGCCAAAGAATTACAGGAACTTATCGACTTCATTGCGAAGTCGGGCCTCAACAAAGTCAACATTGAAACGGAGGAGTTTAAAATCTCTGTACAGCGCGAGCCTAGCTATAAGCCTGTAGTGAGTATGTCGGCTCCGGCAGCGCCCGCACCGGCCGCCGCGCCTGCTGCTCCGGCCCCAGTTCCTGCTACTCCGACGGCGGCTCCAGCACTACCAGTTGCCGCGGCTCCGGCTGCCGACAACTACGTGCCGCTAAAAGCTCCCATGATTGGCACGTTCTACCGCAGCAGCAGCCCTGACACTCCGGCTTTCGTGCAAGTGGGTGATTTGGTGGAAAAAGGCCAAGTGATTTGCATCATCGAAGCCATGAAATTATTCAATGAAATAGAGGCTGAAGCATCGGGCCGCGTGGTGAAAGCTATGGTCGAAAACGCCTCGCCGGTGGAGTACGACCAGCCGCTGTTCCTGATCGAGCCGATGTAATCTTTTGAGTTATGAGTTATGAGTTGTGAGTTATGAGGTGACTGGTTAAGCAGTTATGCACATTCATATAACTCATAACTCATAACTCATAACTCATAACTCAATTAAGCTGTGTTCAAGAAAATACTGATTGCCAACCGGGGTGAAATTGCGCTGCGCATCATCCGGACCTGCAAGGAAATGGGCATTAAAACGGTGGCCGTTTATTCCACCGCCGACAAGGAAAGTTTGCACGTGCGCTTTGCCGACGAGGCTGTGTGCATAGGCCCACCCCCATCTTCGCAGTCGTACCTCAGCATCCCAACCCTGATTGCGGCGGCGGAAATAACCAATGCCGATGCCATCCACCCGGGCTACGGCTTCCTGAGCGAAAATGCGGAGTTCTCGCGCGTGTGCCAGGAAAACGGCATCAAGTTCATTGGGGCTACGCCCGAGATGATCAACCAGATGGGCGACAAGGCCTCGGCCAAAGCCACTATGATCAAGGCCGGCGTGCCCTGCATTCCCGGTTCGGTCGGCTTGCTCGATTCGGTGGAGCAAGGCAAGAAGGTAGCCGCCAAAATCAAGTATCCGGTTATCCTGAAAGCTACTGCCGGCGGGGGTGGGCGCGGCATGCGTATCATTCCAACCGAAGAAGACTTCGAGAAGGCTTGGAACGACGCCCGCACCGAAGCCAAAGCCGCCTTCGGCAATGATGGCGTGTACCTGGAGAAATTCGTAGAGGAGCCCCGCCACATCGAAATTCAGGTGTGCGGCGACCAATACGGCCGCGTTTGTCACCTCTCGGAGCGTGACTGCTCGATTCAGCGCCGCCACCAGAAGCTGGTCGAAGAAGCACCTTCGCCCTTCATGACCGACGACCTTCGCGACCGAATGGGCGCGGCGGCCGTGGCCGGAGCGTCGGCCATTGCTTACGAAGGCGTGGGCACCATCGAGTTCCTGGTAGACAAAAACCGGGATTTCTACTTCATGGAGATGAACACTCGTATTCAGGTGGAGCATCCTGTGACCGAGGAAATCGTGAACTACGACCTCATCAAGGAACAAATAAAAGTAGCCGCGGGCATCCCGATTTCGGGTGACAACTACTATCCTAAGATGCACGCCATGGAGTGCCGCATCAACGCTGAAGACCCGACTAAGGACTTCCGCCCCTCCCCCGGTAAAATCACGACGCTGCACATTCCCGGCGGCCACGGCGTCCGGGTGGATACGCACGTTTATGCGGGCTACACCATCCCCTCGAACTACGATTCGATGATAGCCAAGCTCATCACCGTCGCCCAAACCCGCCAGGAGTGCATCGTGAAAATGAAGCGGGCCTTAAGTGAGTTTGTGGTGGAAGGCGTGAAAACTACTATCCCGTTTCACCTGGCTCTGATGGACAACAAGAACTTCCAGGACGGTGACTTCACGACCAAGTTTCTGGAAACGTCGTTTGACTTCTCGGAGTTATAAGAGTTCAATGTTCGATTGAAAAACAAGACTGGTCGATTGACTAGTCTTGTTTTTATTAAGGCGGGTATAGAGGACCATCACAGGACGTTTTTCTATATTATGAACCACATGTATTTTATACTTGCTCCCTCTTTGATTGCTTTAATTTTTGCTTGGCATAATAGGTAAGATCCAGAAATCAAGAGAATCTTTCTCTTACCTCTCGTTTATGTTATTGTATATATTAGCTGGTGAGTTTGTTGTAACTATGAGGTGGTCTAGTTGAGCGGGACCGACTAGGGTGGTATCTTCCCTAAGCCATGCCGAAGAACCCCACTGACAAAACCGATAAGCGCGTCAAGTATGACGCCGCTTTCCGTGCCGAGGCCCTACGCCTGGCCGAACAGAGCCGCTCGGTTGCCGCCGCGGCCCGAGCCCTCAACATCCGGGCAAAGCTAATTTATGACTGGCAAAAAGCGGCGCAAACGCCCGCCGCCGTTGCGGCCGGTACCAGTCTGGATGCAGCGACGGCGGCGGAACTGCGCCAGTTGCGGGCCACCACTCGGCGGCAGGCGCAGGAACTGGCCATTTTAAAAAAGCCATTGCCATCTTCTCGACCACTCCGCCGACCCTATGAGCCGCTACCGCTTCATCGTCGCCGAGCGTGGTCACTACCCCGTGCGACGGCTATGCCAGGTGCTGGGCGTGCCGGCCAGCGGCTTTTACGCCTGGCAGCAAAGCCAGGTGCGGGCCGTGGGGAGCGACGAAACGCCCACCTGGGAAACGGCTTTGGTGAAGGTCGTTGGCCGCCACAAACGCCGCTATGGCACCCGCCGACTGCGGGTGGCCCTGCGCCAAAAAGGGCCCCGGATAGGCCGCCTGCGCCTGCGTGCGGCCATGCGCCGCCACGGCCTGCACGCGCTGCAACCCAAAGCCTTCACCCCGCGCACGACCGACTCGACCCACAGCCTGCGCTGTGCCCCCAACCGCCTGCTCGACCAGCCCACCCCTGCGCAGGCCAATCGGGTGTGGGTGTCGGACATCACGTACTTGCCGCTGGCCTCGGGACAGTGGGCTTACTTGTGCGCCTTTCAGGATGTGACCAGCAAGCACGTGGTGGGCTGGCACGTGGCGGCTTCGATGCCGGAGGAACTCGGCACAACGGCCCTGCAACGGGCTTTTCTAGCCCAACCGGCCACGCCCGGCCTGCTGGTACACTCCGACCGGGGCGGGCAGTACTGTGGCAACGCCTACCGGGAACTGCTCCACCAGCACGGGGCCCTACGCTCGCAGAGCCGCCGCGGCGAGTGCTACGACAACGCCCAAGCCGAAAGCCTCTGGTTCCGGCTCAAAACGCAGGTACTCGAACTGCGCGAGTGGCCCGTGTTTGCTGACCTGGCCGATGCCCAGGCCAGCGTCGCCGACTATTTCAACTATTACAATCACGACCGGCTGCACTCCAGTATCGACTACCAGACCCCGTATCATACTCACCAACAACTTCTTACTAATACTGCCCTAAACTGTCCAGCCTAATCAGACCACCTCAGCGGTGACGGACTAAGTATTCCGGACCCAATAGCTTGGCAACGAGAGGACCGGCCGCTGCCTTTTCACTCTTAATGTATCTGCTCGACAGTAACATCGTTATTTATTCGGCTCGTCCGGAACCAGCTTATGCGGGTCTGCGGAGTTGGATCAAGCATTCAGGCGTGGCAGTTTCCGCTTTGTCGCGCCTGGAAGTAATGGGCTTCCACAGCCTGACTTCTGCCGACGCGCTTTATTTTCAAGCTGCTTTTACAACCTTACCGCAAATTACCCATCACAGACACAATACTTAGTGAAGCCATTGCGCTTCGCCAGCAGTATCGGTTGAAAACTCCAGACGCCATTATTGCCGCCACTGCCCTTACACACAGCCTGCAACTACTTACGGTGGATTCAAGCTTCACGCGTATTGTAAATTTAGTGGTGCTAAATCCGCTGATCGTTTGATTTTAAAATCAGTTGTTATGCCCACTCAGCCCGACTACACCCGCCGCTATACCGTAGAAGAGTACTTTGCGCTGGAAGAAATGTCTGACTTTCGACACGAGTACTATCATGGCGAAATATTTCCGCTGGATGGGCCGCAGGCAATGGAGGGGGCAACTTTCGCGCACAATACCATCAAGCAGAATTGCCTGATTGCACTACGGTTGGGTTTGCGCGGCCGGAGCTGCCGAGTATTTGATGAGAATGTGCGTCTTCGCATCAACGCCGACGACCATTTCACCTACCCTGACGTGATGGTGACCTGTGCCCCGGAAGACCAGCAGGAAATACGGGTTGTTCAGCATCCTACTCTACTTATCGAAGTACTTTCCGACTCTACCGAGTTGCCCGACCGAAGCTGGAAGCTGCAACAGTACCAACTGCTACCCTCACTCCAACAATACGTTCTGATTTCGCAGCGGCGTATGCTGGTGGAAAGCTACGTGCTCAACGAACGAGGTTCTTGGGAGTTAACTACGCTACGGCAGCCACAGGATGTACTCCGCTTTGCTTCGCTCCAGCTCGATATGACACTGGCAGAGGTCTACGAAGAAGTAGGATTATCGCTCATGCATCTGGCGGAAACGGTGCCTTCTGCTCTTTAGCTCTGCGGTTTCTCTATTTCCGTCACCAGCTCACCGTACCAGTCTTCGCCATACTTGCGGATCAGCGGGTCTTTCAGAAACTGGTAGACCAGTACGCCGAGGTTGGCCCCGAATGAGCAGGCCGGGTTGCAGATGCCCCACCGGTCGTAGTTGAGGGCCTCGAAGCCTTCGTACTTGGTGATGCGAATAGGGTACAGATGGCAGCTGACGGGCTTTTTGAAGCTGGTGACGCCGGCCAGATAAGCCTGCTCGATGCCGCATTTCAGAATACCCCGCTCGTCGTAGAGAGCGTAGGCGCACTCCCGGTCGTTGATGGTGGTGGTGCTGTAGTCGCCTTCCCAATCCTTGATGTAGAGGCCTTGCTGCTCGATGGCTTGCTGGCCGGCTTCGGTGAGGAAGGGCTTGATGTGCTGGTATTCGGCTTCGAGGATTTTCAGCTCATCTTCTTCCAAGGGCGCGCCCAAGTCACCTTCTACGCAGCAGGCACCCTTGCAGGCCTCCAGGTTGCAGACAAAAAAGTTGTCCCGAATGTCATCGGAGATGACGGTATTTTGAATGATAATCATGTAGAGTGTTTCGCAGTGTGGGCGCAGTGTTCAGACGTCAGCACACTGCGAAACACTGCGGTTTTACACTGCGTGACACTGCGAGAAATAATGCGCACAAAGATACCGCTTAACCTAACTGTAACAGCACACGTTCCGTCAACTCACACTGCCGATGGTGCGAATACGTGGCCAACGCCTCCGCCTGTGCCTGCTGCCCCAACTGTTGCATCAGTTCGGGTTCGTGCAACAAGCGCCCGATAGCCGCTTCGAAAGCTGCCGCGTTGCGGAGCGGAAACAGCAAGCCCGTACGCCCGTCGTCCACGATTTCCAAGGTGCCACCGGTGGCCGTGGCGATTACGGGCAGGCCGGCCGCCATAGCCTCGATGGTGACCATACCATAGGTTTCGCTGGTGGAGCCGGTGATGGAAATATCGAGGGCACGGTAGGCTATTTCGGGCTGCGGCGTGAACTCCCGGATGTGAACTACTGCCTCTATACCCAGTTCCCGCACCCGGCGCAGCACCGCGTCGCGGTAGGCGTTGCCCTCGTTACGGGTCGATTCGCCCACTAGCAGCAGGTGCAGGTTGGGGTGCTGCCGACGAAGTATGGCCAGCTCTTCGACCAGGAAATCCTGACCCTTGCCATCATCAAACCGACCAATGAGGCCTAGCAGCACGGCATCGGCCGGCACGTGCAGGTTCAGCTTTTGTCGGGCCACGGCACGCGTTAAAGCGGGGTCGGCAAACTTCTCTAGCTCGATACCCAACGGCACAACGTGCAGCTTTTGGGGTGATAAATGCGTTTTTTTCAGCACCTGCCGCGCCAGTCCCGGCAGCGGCGAGAGCCACGCATCCAAGGCCCGAAAGCGCAAGGTATGCACGAGGCTACGCTTTGGGGGGCCGAGCTGCATGTGCTGCTGATACACCAGCTTCAGCGCGGGCAAATAAACCGTTTTGCACAGTACCGCCACACCTAAGTCGCCGTTGCGGCTGACAAGGAGGGCGCGGGTGTTGAATGCCCGCAGGATGCCGGCCAGACGGCTCGCCGCGGGAACGTCCAGGGCCTTCCAACGGTTGCTAAGAAAGGCAACGGGCAACTGCAAGGCCGCCGCCCGCGCGGCAATAGGCGAATCGGCCAGCGTAATAACCTGCACCGGCCAACCCCGGCGCTGCATCCAGTCGGCGAAGCGGACGGTGTTCAGTTCAAGTCCACCCCAACTTGCCGACAAGCATAAGAGTGACAACGGAAACTTTGCGGCAGAAGTAGCGACGGAGGCAGCAGATTCAGCGGAATTCACGCGGCGAAGATACAGTCCCAATACTTTGCGCCGCCAGAACACTGCACCCTCTGCGGGTTGAAAGTACCCAACAAACGCGGGCCAGCGCTTATGCTACACTCCCTGAAAGCCGTACCTTTGCTAACAAGCCAAAACGCTTAGCTTTTCTGAATGGCACTGGATTATCTTTCTCTACTAAATCCCTCGCAGGCGGCTGCCGTGATGCAAATCGACGGCCCTTGCATGATTATAGCCGGCGCGGGCTCGGGCAAAACCCGGGTGCTGACCTACCGCATTGCCAACCTGCTCGAACAGGGCGTCGACCCGTTCAATATCCTTGCCCTGACTTTTACCAACAAGGCCGCCAAAGAGATGCGCGCCCGTATCGAGAAGGTGGTAGGCGGCGCGGCGGCCAAGAACCTCTGGATGGGCACCTTCCACAGCATCTTTGCCCGCATTCTGCGCTCGGAGGCCGATAAGATAGGTTTCCCCCGCTCCTTCACCATCTACGACACGCAGGACAGCAAAACGCTAATCGGCCAGATTCTGAAGGAGTTGGAGCTGGATGACAAGCTCTACAAGCCCGGCATGGTGCTCGGCCGAATTTCGGCGGCCAAGAACAAGCTGATTTCCGTGCAGCAATATCTCAACGACCCGGTTATCCGGCAGGACGATGAGGCGGCGCTGCGGCCCAAGATTGGCGTGATTTACCAGCAGTACGCCAACCGCTGCTTCAAGGCTGGCGCCATGGACTTCGATGACCTGCTCTATCAAACCAACGTCCTGTTCAAAGACCACCCCGATGTGCTGAACAAGTACCAGAACTTGTATAAGTACGTGATGGTGGACGAGTACCAGGACACCAACTACTCGCAGTACCTGATTGCGCGTAAGCTGGCCGCCAAGGAGCGCAACATCTGCGTGGTAGGTGATGATGCACAAAGTATTTACGCCTTCCGGGGCGCTGATATTCAAAACATTCTGAATTTCGAGAAAGACTACCCGGAGTTGCAGGTGTTCAAGTTGGAGCAGAATTACCGCTCCACCAAAACCATTGTGAAGGCGGCCAACTCGGTTATCAAAAACAACCAGGCACAGCTCCGCAAAGACGTTTTCTCCGACAACGAGGAAGGGCCACTCATCGAGGTACTGAAGGCTTCCTCCGACAACGAGGAAGGCAAGCTAGTGGCCAATTCCATCTTCGAGGACAAGATGAGTCATCATCTGTCGTACGACGATTTTGCCATTCTGTACCGCACCAACGCCCAAAGCCGGGCCATGGAAGAATCGTTGCGCAAGCTCAACATTCGCTACAAAATTGTGGGTGGCCTGAGTTTCTACCAGCGCAAGGAAATCAAGGACTTGGTGGCCTATCTGCGCCTCACGGTGAACCCCAACGACGAGCAGGCGCTGCGCCGCGTTATCAACTATCCCAAGCGCGGCATCGGCGACACCACCATTGCCAAGCTCATCAACGCTGCCGAGGAAAGCAACCACACCATTTGGGAAGTAGTAGCCAACGCCGACCAGTTTCTGCCCACCCGCGCCGCCAATCCTATTGTCGACTTTGCCGAGAAGATCAAGGCGTACACGGCCGTAGCGGCCAAAGAAGACGCATTTGAGGCCGCCAAGTTCATTGCCAAGAACTCGGGCATGATCGAGGAACTGTACGCCGATAAGAGTATCGAAGGTCTGTCTCGCTACGAGAACATCCAGGAATTGCTGAACGGGGTAAAGGCCTACACCGAGGATCCGGAGCGCGAAGATAAAACACTCGGCGCGTTTCTGCAAGACATTGCCCTCGTGACGGATGCCGACACCAAAGACGCGCAGCAGGAAGGCGAAGCCGTGACGATGATGACGATTCACTCGGCCAAGGGCCTAGAGTTCCGCAACGTCTACATCGTAGGCATGGAGGAAAACCTGTTTCCGAGCCAAATGATGATTACCTCGCGGGCTGACCTCGAGGAAGAGCGCCGGCTGTTTTACGTGGCCATCACGCGGGCCGAGAAGAAGCTGACGCTAAGCTACGCCACCTCCCGCTACCAGTGGGGCAACTTGCGCAGCTGCGAGAAAAGCCGGTTCCTAGACGAAATCGACCCACAATTTGTGGACTTCAAGTTCGCGGCTACCCCGCCTGCCGGGCCGGGCGAGTCACCGTTTGGGCACGTATTTGAGCGACGCAGTAACCTCATACCCACCCCGCCGCGTAAGACCGTAGCCAAAGGCTATACGCCCCCGGCCGACTTCCAGCCTTCCGATACCAGCAACCTGCAAACCGGGCAGCGCGTGGAGCACCCCAAGTTTGGCTACGGCCACGTAACGAAGCT
Source organism: Hymenobacter sp. (assembly GCF_036387835.1). Lineage (GTDB taxonomy): Bacteria > Bacteroidota > Bacteroidia > Cytophagales > Hymenobacteraceae > Hymenobacter. Next base: position 22,259 of record NZ_DASVSY010000075.1, read on the forward strand.
GGAAACCGTTTCGGGCTCCACCAAAGCCATTATCGAGTTCGAAGAAGTTGGCGAGAAGACGTTATTGCTGAGTTTTGCGAAATTGCGGGTGCTGTGAACCTCACCCCCCGACCCCCTCTCCTTGGGGAGAGGGGAGCCTAACGTGGTACTATACTAGATTTTCGAGCATGAGTGAGGAATCGTCGACTATTGGACAGCGTCATGCTTTTACCACGGATGCCGAACGCTGGGCGAAACAGTTGAAAGCCTTTAGTCGCGCTAACCGCAAGCAGCCGACTGAGGCTGAAAACGCGCTGTGGCAAGCCTTACGAGGAATCAAACTTGGTTATAAATTTCGGCGGCAACACGCTCTTGACCGCTATATTGTCGATTTCGTTTGCTTGCGGGCGTGGCTTATTGTGGAAGCAGATGGGGAAATCCATACTGAAACCGGACAAGCAGAGTACGATGCCGGCCGCACCCACGTACTTGAAGAGTTGGGGTTCCGCATTTTGCGTTTCACTAACGACCAAATCCTTACTAATATCAACCAGACTCTCGAAACCATCAAATTCAACCTTGCAAGGTCATTAGGCTCCCCCTCTCCCCAAGGAGAGGAGGCCGGGGGGTGAGGTTTCGTACATTTACCGACTTACATTAATTTCCAATGCCCTTACCTTCCTTACATAAACACGAGCTGCTCCAACGCGAATACGGTCAGCAAACCTACCAGCTCATTCAGGGCCTGCGCGAAGTGGAAGACAAGGCCGAGCGTACGCGCCGCGCCACCCAAATTGTGCAGCTTGTCTTCCGGCTGCAACCCGCCCTGCGCGACCAGCCCGATGCGCAGCAGCGCGTCTGGAACCACCTCTACGAGATGGCCGACGAAGACCTCGACATTGACGCGCCGTTCGAGTTGCAAGGCCTGAGCCAGCTCAACCAGCACCCCAAGCCCATTCCCTACCCCAAGCTAAGTCCGAAGCTGAAAGCTTACGGCCGCAGCGTGGAGTTGATGGTGGAAAAGGCGCTAGCGCTGGAAGACCCCTCGGAGCGCGAGCAGGCTACCATCACCATCGGGCGGACGATGAAGTTCTTGTACCGCTCGCACAACAAGGAAAACGCCAAGGATGTCACTATCCTCAAGCATCTCAAAGATCTATCGGGCGGGCAGCTGACCCTAGATCCGGCGCAGGTGGAAGCCCAAGGCTTATTTGAGTTTGCGGTTGGCTCCGCTCCCGCTGCTGCTACGAGCAGTACGGGCCGGGCAGCCTTCATTGTGCCGCAGCCCCGCCAGGAGCGCCAGGAGCGCCGTGGCAACAACAGCAGCAGTGGCAACCGGCGCGACAAGCAGCGCCGTGGCGGCAAGAAAGGCCGCCAGGAGCCCCAACAACCCCCGCAGTAATTTTTTGAAGGAGCTAGGAGGTAGGAGCCAGGAGCAAAAAGCAGAGGTTAGAATCTCATAAACAGTATTCTCACCCTGCCTTCAATTCCTGACTCCTACCTCCTAGCTCCTAACTTCTATCTATATGGCCTCATTTGAAGTAATTGGCGGGAATCCGCTTAAAGGAGAAATTGTGCCGCAGGGCGCCAAAAACGAAGCGCTACAGATTCTCTGCGCGGTGCTGCTCACCTCAGAGCCCGTCACCATCTCCAATATTCCCGATATCCGCGACGTCAACAAGCTGATTGAGCTGCTGCGCGACATGGGTGTGAAAGTGGGCAAGCTCGCTACGGATACCTACCGTTTTCAAGCCGACGATGTGCACCTCGACTACCTGGATACGCCCGAGTTTGTGGCGCAGGGCCGAGCATTGCGTGGTTCGGTGATGATACTTGGGCCTATGTTGGCTCGTTTCGGCAAGTGCCAGCTGCCCAAGCCCGGCGGCGACAAAATCGGCCGGCGGCCCCTGGATACGCACTTTGTGGGATTGGAGAAGCTCGGTGGCAAGCTCACGCTCGAAGGCCTGGATTTCTACCGCATCAATTCTGAAGGCAAGCTCCGCGGTGCCCACATGCTGCTGGAAGAGGCCTCGGTAACGGGTACGGCCAACATTCTGATGGCGGCTGTGCTGGCCGAAGGCACTACCACCATTTACAATGCGGCCTGTGAGCCCTACGTGCAGCAGCTCTGCAAGATGCTGGTACGCATGGGCGCTCGTATCAACGGCATCGGCTCCAACCTGCTCACTATTGAGGGCGTGGAAAGTCTCGGTGGCACCGACCACCGCATGCTCCCCGACATGATTGAAATTGGCTCTTTCATCGGCCTCGCAGCCATGACGGGTTCGGAAATCACCATCAAAGATTGTCAGATCTCGGAGTTGGGAGTTATCCCGGACACTTTCCGCAAGTTGGGTATCCAGTTGGAATTCCGCGGCGACGATATCTACATTCCGGCACAGGACCGCTACGAGATTACCACCTACCTCGATGGCAGTATTCTGACCATTTCCGACCATACTTGGCCGGGCCTCACCCCCGATTTGCTCAGCATTGTGCTGGTGGTAGCCACGCAGGCCAAGGGAACGGTGCTCATTCATCAAAAGATGTTTGAGAGCCGCCTGTTCTTCGTGGACAAGCTCATCGACATGGGCGCGCAAATCATTCTCTGCGACCCGCACCGCGCCACGGTAATCGGCCTCAACAAGCGCACCCAGCTGCACGGCATCACCATGACCTCGCCGGATATCCGGGCTGGGGTTGCCCTATTGATTGCTGCTATGTCGGCTGATGGCCGTAGCGTGATTGAAAACGTCGAGCAGATTGACCGGGGTTATCAAAACATCGATAAACGCTTGAACGTCTTGGGGGCGCAGATCCGTCGTTTGTAAGCGAGTTTTCCCTCAGATTTCAAATAGGTGCTGCCGCAAAAGCAGCACCTATTTTTTTGCTTTAGCGGGGATTTTTACGCTGCCGATATACGCCTTAACAACTGGCACCAAAGCTGGCAGAATAGCTTCCATGGCGGCACGTTCCTTTGAAGTCCAATGCCGTGGCTGCCCGAACAAGCAGGGCTGCAATATGCCCCATAGTTGGTTGTTATCGGTGATGTGCGCGTGGATCAGAGCACGATGGCCGAAAGTTTTATGCTCGAATTCGCGGTTGAGCACATCGTGCGTCGCCACTTCCACATCTTCCACAAACACCGAAGGTTGAGTGGCTAACGCGGCCCGAAACAGTGGGTCTTCTTTCGGCAAGTCAGTTGTATCCTCCTGCCAGTCGTGGATGGGATTAGGCACCGCGTCGTTTTTGCGCCAGCAGAAAGCAATGCGGCCTTTCCCAATGGCCGGGTCGCGGACGTAGAGAAAGCAACGGTCGGCATCCAGATACTTTCCGACTTGCTCTAGTACCCGGTTGATGGTGGCAGTAGGCGCTTCGTCGGCGGGCACGTGGAGCAGCAGAGAAGGATGAGCAGGTGAATTCATATTAAACTTGAGCGGGCAATGTGCTCCAACTCAAACGAGCCCAGTAGCGAATAGTTAGAGCAGAGTAAAAAATCGGGGTTTAGGAAGCAAACTGTGCTGAAGCAGGTTATGTTGGAACAATTTAAGGAGGTCTTTGCACAGGTCTTCCTGATATTGATCAGAGTGAAATGCACACACGTTTAAACGCAACAGGAAGGTTGTTTTTCGGCACGCCACAAACTGGTGCAACTGGGCTTTGGCAAAGCTGAAGCTCGGCAACGACTCAATGCCGTTGCTCTGGGATGCGCCTTGGATGAACTTGTCTGACCATGATGGCCCCGGAAACAACAGTTATACCCCACACGTCCATTAAGCCGTTGATAATAGCCCCGCCAGCCATCGGTATTGATCATAGCCTTCAAGTAAATTTTACCCCGGATAGCGGCTTGCAAGGTTGTTTTCGGGCAATTCGGGACGATTCGGGTGGAGAGCCGCGATAGATACTAGATATCCTCAACCAACCGTTGAGTGCAGGTGAAGGGGGTTTGAGCGAAACGAACTACACTTTAAGGTCCTGTATCATGCGCAAAGCCCCGTGGTTGCTCTTGTTGTGGTTGTGTTTGCTGGCAGCCTGTAGTCAGAAGCGGGAGGCCACATCCGAGGATAAGATACTAAAGCAGAATGTGTTGATGAATGCCCCGCCATTGCAGGAAGCGGAATCGGCAGGGGCGCCTCAAGCTATAGTCTCGGAAGAAGTCAGTCAGGACAGCCCCGCCCAAACAATCACTGCCACGGCCGCGCCGGCTGCCACGCGCAAGCTCATTTACCACGCCGAAGTGCGGGTGAAAGTGGACGACCTGGACCAAGCTAATGCCCGTATGGACAGCCTCACCCGCACGTACGGCGCCTACGTATCGGATGCTTCGGAAACGCGGCAGGATGGCGAGCGACAGCACCAAATGAAAATCAGGGTGGTGCCGAGCCGCTTTCAGGCTATGCTAGGCAGCCTCAATGGCTTGGGCACCTTGGTAACTAAAACGCTCAGCACCGACGACGTGACGGCCGAACACGCCGACGTATCGGCGCGGCTAGGCACCAAACGGGCCTTAGAGCAGCGGTATATAGCCTTGTTGGGGCAGGCCAAGAAAGTGTCTGATATTCTGGAGATAGAAGAGAAACTAGCACAAGTGCGGGGCGATATAGAATCCACGGAAGGCCGCCTCAAAACCCTCAACGACCAAGTGGCTTACTCGACCATCACGCTAAACTACTTCCAGGAAATCACTCTGAACGCCCCCGACGCGCCGGTCATCTCGTTTAGCAGTCGGCTGGTGCAGTCTTTTTATGACGGGTGGGAATTGCTCACGGGCCTGGTGCTGGCACTGGTTACGGCGTGGCCACTCCTGCTCGGTGGTGCGCTCGGCGTGTGGGGTCTGCGCGCATGGCGGCAGCGCCGCCGACAGCGGGCTGCTGCTTCAGTTTAATAACTTCTACGCATAACACCAAAACGCCCCGACTGCCAAGGCAGCCGGGGCGTTTTGGTGTAGAAACGATTGTTCTAATCTACTACCGCATCCACAACGGACGTTACGACTGACAGCACGACGCTAAACAGCAAAGCCGACAGGAAGCCATCAACCGAAAAGCCGGACAGCAACGCGTCGGCAATCATGATGATGGCCGCGTTGATGACCAGCAGAAACAGGCCGAGCGTCAGCACTGTAATAGGCAGCCCAAGCAGCTTCAAAATTGGCTTTAGCACGGCGTTCAGGACGGCTAACACGATAACCAGCAGAATAGCGTCACCAAAGCCGCCGATGTGGGAGCCAGGTAGGAAAGCAGCCAGCAGATAGGTGATAACTGCGGTGAGCAGAAACTTGAGAATGAATCCCATGCGCGTAGAGAGAAATAAGTGAGGGAGAAAGTTGGGGAATGTACGCGGATGAGGTAAAAAGGATAGTTTGCTTGGTGCCTGGTGCTTAGGCCGTTCAACTACTGATAAATGAACGACCTAAGCACTAGGCACTAAGTTATTCTACTTTTCAGCGGTTCTGTCGGTGAGGCGGCCTTGCGAGACGCCCATCCAGTTGGCCATGCTGTAGAGCAGGCGCGCCCCCACAATAGCATTCCACTCGGTGTCGCCGGGGGCTACTTCGTTTAGGTCGCAGCCGATGATGGTACGGCCCGAGCGTACTACTTCTCGAATCAAGTAGAGGGCTTCTTCGAACTCCAAGCCGCCGGGCACGGGTGTGCCGGTACCGGGGCAGAGCTTGGGGTCGAGGCCGTCGATATCAAAGCTCAGGTACACCTTCGCTGGCAGCTGCGCAATGATTTTGCCGCACACCTTCTTCCACGATTTCTTGGCAAACCGCTCGTCGCTCAGGAAGCGGTTATGAAACATCACGATGCGGCCCTGGCTTTGCTCGACGGTTTCGGCTTCCTGCTGGCTCAGGTCCCGAATGCCGACTTGCACCAGCTTCTTCACCTGCGGCAGCTTCAGCGCATTGTACATGATGGAAGCGTGTGAGTATTCGAAGCCTTCGTAGGCGGGCCGCAAGTCGCAGTGCGCGTCGATTTGCAGGATGCCAAACTCCTCGTGGCGCTCGGCCAGCGCGTGCAGATAGCCGAGAGGGGTGCTATGGTCGCCGCCGAGCAGCACTACGCCCTTGCCGGCGTCGAGGTAGGCGCCGGTTTTTTGCTTGAGGTAGTTCAACAGGCTTAACCCCTGCTTGGTAATGGCAGCCGGCACGTCGGCGTGTGTGGCAGCTTCAGCGGCGGGCTCGCCTGCTTCCAGCCACTTGATGTAGGCGGCCGCCTGCTTGCGCAGTTGCTGACTTTGCTGCGCCACTTTTTCGTCGGCATCTTCCATGGCCAGACCCATGCGCCAGGCGTCCGGCATATCCGGGTCGTACAGATCCACTTGCAGGGAGGCCTCCCGGATGGCATCGGGGCCTTCGGCGGTGCCGGCCCGGTACGAAACGGTTACTTCCCACGGCACGGGCACTATAACTACCTGCGCTTCCTCCACGGTGAATGGCAAGCCGTACACGCCGCCCTGCGAGTCGCCTAAGGCATTAGGATCAAAGCTGGCTAGTTTATGGTCGAGTGCAGAGGACTTAGATGAAGCCATAAGGCAATACAGTGAAGTGGTGAGAGTGTGAAATGGTGAATTTGTGAAATGGTGAGTTTGACGTTTCTCCGGCCCCACTGGCACGGTTAGAACGTCAAACTCACCATTTCACAAATTCACCATTTCACCACTAAGAGGGTTGGCCGTTTAGGAAGTCGTAGGTGCGGATGATATCGAGAATCTTCTCGAAAGTGGGCCGGTCGAAGAACAGCATCAGCGGCAGCTCCACCGAGTTGTCTTTGTCGGAAAACTGCGTAATAACCGAGAATATCAGAGGCTGCACCAAGGGCTGAGCTAGTAGCAGGTTGTGCAGGGAGGCGGAAATGTCGCCGCGGGGCGCAACGGGCGGGGCTCCGTAGATTCTGGCTTTCAGAATATTGGCTAGCTGCGTTACCAGGGCCCCGGTGATTATGTTGCTAATTTCCAACAACAGCGACTCCTGCATCTCATCGATGCGGGTAGTGGCCGGCGTATTCATGCGCAAACACACCTTGGACAGGCGCTGAATATGCAGCCCGGAGAAAAACATCAGCGTCGTGCCGTTGAAATCACCACGAATGTCGGACTGCACTGGCACATGGTTTTCCTGGATGGTACGTACCAGGTCCAAAATACCGGTACCAGGCACCAAATCGAGGCTAGGCACTTCCAGAAGCACCTTTTCTTGGGCAATCACCGCAAACGAATCGGCGGCGCGGGCCAGTCCTATGTTCAGAATTTCGCGGACCACGTCGCGCTCCAGTTCCGTCATGTGCAAGTCCATATTATTCATTCAATTGGCCTGTCGCTGCGGTAGCGTGACTACAGCGGAATCAGCATTACGTAAATTTAAGGTCGCCGGGCAAGAAATAGTCGAGTTAAGGCGGGTACGTCGAGCACCAGGCACACCTGCCCGCTGCCGAGCAGCGTAACGCCCCCAAACAATTCGATGGTATCCAACGGTTTACTCATCGGTTTGATGACAATATCTTGCTGACGCAAAAAACGATCAACGACAAGCCCGAGTTTGCGATTGTTGTAAGCGATGATGATAATATCCTGCCGGCCCTGCACATCGGCACGGGAAACAGCGGCCATGGGTCCGTCCCCGTTCAGCAGCCGCTGCAGGCTAACTACGGGCACGTTTTCGCCCTGCACGCGGGCCATCAGCAAGCCGCCCACTATGTGCAGCTGCTCCGGCAGCAACGACACCACCGAGTCGGTGTGCATGAGGGGAATGGCGTAGCTGCGTTTCTCCATTTCGAAAAGCAAAGCGCCCTTCACTGCGATAGAGGTCGGCAATACCAGCGTGAATGTGGTACCCTCCCCCAGCTTGGAATCGACGCGCAGCTGCCCCCCTAACGAGTCGATAGCCAGCTTAACCACGTCGAGCCCCACGCCCCGACCGGAAATCTCGGTTACTTCCTTGGCCATTGAGAAGCCGGGCTCAAAGAGGAAGGCCCGCACTGCATCGTCGTCGAGGGTTTTGGCAATCTGTTTGGGTACCAAACCCCGCTCCACGGCTTTGCGGCGCACCTGCTCGATATTGATGCCTTTGCCGTCGTCGATTACCTGAATCAGCACGTCGTCGCGCTCGGTTTGGGCGGAAAGCTGCAAGTGCCCTTCCGCCAACTTGCCAGCTTTGATGCGCTCTTCGGGCGTTTCGATGCCGTGGCCCACCGCGTTGCGAACCAAGTGCAACAGCGCGTCGGTAATGATCTGGAGGATGTTGCGGTCGATCTGAATGTCCTGGCCGCTCAGGGTTAGCTCCACTTGTTTGCGCTCGGCGGTGGCTACGTCGCGCACCACCCGCGGAAACTTGTTGAGCAGGGAGCCGACATTTACCAGGCGCGCATCCATCACCGAATACTGCAGCTCATCGGTGATGCGAAACAGATGGGCGGCCGTATTCTGGAGGGCCGGATTGCCAATTTCCTGGCTCAGCGTGAGAATACGGTCCCGGTCGATAATCAGCTCGCCTACCAAATTGAGCAGGTGGTCGAGCTTCTTGATCTGGATGTACACCAAGTCGGAAAGCTCCAGCTTGCGGTTAGCTTCTTCGTCGCTGAGGTCTTCTTCCGGCAGTTCGGGCTCTTCGCCTTCCACCAAACGGTTGAGGTTGTCGAGCAGCAGGGTCACGTCGGGCAAGGCAGCTTCCTCGCCCACGGCCCGAATCATGCTACCAAGCGTATCGACCCCCGAGAAAAGCACCTTGCTCAAGCTGCCGGCAAAGTTGCGCTGCTTGTCCCGAATCAAGCCGAAAATGGTTTCCATGTGGTGCGCCACCTCCCCGATTTCGGTGAAGCCCATGGCCCGGGAATTGGACTTCAGGTTGTGCATGAGCCGGAACAGCTCGTTGAGGGCGGGCTGGTCTTGCGGGTTGCGCTCTAACTCACTTATATGCTGGCTCATGGCGTCGTAGTACTCGAGCGCCTCGGCCATGAATATTTCCCGGTATTCCTGCTCGCGTGATTTCATAGCTCAATCAACCAACGCGACGAAGGAACAGACAAACTTGCAGGACGCGCCCCGGCCACCACCCGCCGGAATTTTCCCGCGTACAACACAATGGCGGCGGGCAATTCCACCAACGGCAGCACCGCATTGGCCGCCCCCGCCTCGATAACTGATTTCGGCATCGAGAAAACCACCGAGGAGGCTTCGTCCTGTACCAGCACCGTGCCGCCGTGCTGCCGGATGGCCTGCGCTCCTAGGGCTCCGTCGCGGCCCATGCCGGTAAGCACTACCCCAAGCACGTTGCTACCCACCGTATGGGCAACCGAACGCATGAGAATATCAATAGAGGGCTCATCACCGGAAAGGCTGGCTTCCATAGAGAAATCAGTTTGCCAGCACTGCCAGGGGGTATGCAAGGCCTTACTTACCACAAGGTTACGCCCGCCTGGCGCCACCAGAATGTGGCCGGGCACCAGCGGAGTACCCGCGCCAGCGGCCATAACCGGCAGTGAAGTAGCTCGCGCCAAGCGCTTTACGAATGACCCGTGAAAAGAAGCCGGCAGATGCACTGCCACCAGCACCGTACAAGCTAACGTAGCTGGCAGCGCCCGTACTAATTGCTCGACAGCGGCCGGACTACCCGTCGAGCCCCCAATTACCACCACGCCTCCTGGCACCCCCGGCACGGCAGCGGCGCTACGTACTTGCCGGAGCGGGACAGCAAGCCGCGGCACTGTTACCTGGACTTTGCGCAGAATGGCGCGGGTCCAATCTGCTACGGGAGCATCAGCTAAGATGAAGTCGAAAACGCCCCACCGGCCAGCTTCCCGCAACATACCGGGCAGCGGCTGGCTTTCGCAGTAAAGCAATACGGGCAACACCACATGGCGGCTAACCACTTCGATGCCACGCAGTTGCAACTCGCCGGCAATCAGGAAAGCGGGCCGGAGACGACGGATTTGGGTGATCAACTCAGCCGGCTTTTCGCTGATACTGGTTACGCGTAGCCCTAGCTGCAGCAGCAGCCGCGTTAGTGCAAGCCGCCCGGCAGTGGGCAGATTGCCAAGCAAAACAGTTTGTGGAGCGAGAATATCAGGCACGAGAAAGAAACAATACAAGCAGGCTCGCAACCGACCAGAAAACCGGCCGGCTGTGTAGTAAGCAACTCTGTAGCAAAGTGCTACTCAGCGCTTAGGGCTCCTCCCACTATCTCCAACACCTTCTCCTCGGAAAAAGGCTTCACGATATATGCGGAAGCCCCACTTTCCAGGGCTTCATTCACAATCACCTCCTGACCCACGGCGCTGCACATCACCACCTTCACGTCGGGGTCGTTTTCGCGTATGCCTTTGAGCACGTCGAGGCCGGTGTTATCGGGCAGAATTACGTCGAGGGTAATGAGGTCGGGCTTGGTGGCGGCGGCCATCTCGATGGCTTGTTGGCCGTTGGCGGCCTCGCCTACTACCTCATAGCCAGCATCAGTAAGCACATTCTTGAGCATCGTGCGCATGTAAAAAGAGTCGTCGACGATGAGGATGCGGTTTTTCATAAGACGTATTTCAAAAATCCAGGGGAGAGCAGAAGGTATGGAAACTGGACGTTGTACGGCGACCAGCAGGCAAAGATGTTTAAGAAGACTGCAACTGCATGATTTCGGAGGGCGTGAGCAGCTTCAGCATGTCGAGCACGATGATGATGCGGCCGTCTACCTTGGCGATGCCTTCGATGTACTTGTCGTTGATGTTGATGTCTTGGATGAATTCCGGCGCTTTTTCAATGATGGAAACCGGAATCGACAATGGCTGCGGCACTTCCCGCACCACAATGCCAATGGTGTAATCCTTGGCTTCGATAGCTAGCGTGTACGACGTAGCAGGCAGTTCCTGCCCCCCCGGCCGCAGCCCAAAACGCTCTTCCAGGTCAACAATGGCAATAATGTCGCCGCGCAGGTTGGCTATGCCTTTGATGAACGGCGGTGTTTTGGGCATACGGGCCACTTCGGGGGTTATCGTTACCTCTTTCACCTGCTCGATACGCAGGCCGTATTCCTCGTCGCCAAGCCGGAACACGATTAGTTGAATAATGGGGTCAGGCTTGGCCGTTTTCTTATCGTTGGTTTGTGCTGCGTCAGGCATTTAGCTGGAAACCTAAAAGTGAGAATCAAGAAGTCAGACTAGCAGCAATGCCACGCTTTGTATTTATTTGCCGCGTGGCATCGTGCTATTGCTCCTTTTCCTTCTCTTTCGACCGAGTTTTGGCAGTGGGCTTATCTGTGGGGGCGGGGGCTGTTGTTGGCTTCTTAGCCGTACCGTTAACGCCGGCCGCAGGAGCTTTTTCTTCGGTTGCAGTCCGGCGGCGGGCTTTGCGGCTCCGCTGAGCTTCCGCCTGCTCCGCGTTGGTTGACTTCCGCACCGGAGCCGGAGCTTCGGCGGTGGCACGCACGTCGCCGCGGCGAGTGGCAACCAATGGCCGGGCGGCCACAGCTTGCGCGTGGGCGGCATCCGTGGCCGCATTGGCGCGGCGCGTGTGAGCCCGGTCGCGCTCGGGAGTGGCAGAAACCGCCTGCGGTGGCGCTGGGCGGCGCGTAGTGCGGCGCACACGAATAGGCTCCGGTTCGGGCTCCGGCTCTATTTCCTCCAGCAGCTGGAAGTTGGAGAGACCTAACTGCAAGTCGTCGGCAATGTCGGTCAGGCGCTGGCTCGATACCGTTAGCTCGTACATCGAACTGGACAACCCTTTGGCCGTGCCGGCCACTTGTTGGGTACCGGTGGCGGTTTGCTCGGCAATGGCTACCACTTCTTCCACGTACTTCACCACGTCGCCAATCGAGGTTTTTTGAATCTCGGTGGCCGTGAGAATGTCGCGGGAGGTACGGAGGGTTTCGCCGGAGCTGGTGGCAATGTTCTTGAAGGCCGAGCTGGCCTCGAACGTAGCGTTTTTCCCTTTCAATACCCGGCCTTCCATGGTGGAAATAGCCGTAGCTGCGCTGGTAGTATCCTTTTTCACGTCGTCGACCAGCGTCCCGATTTCCGAAGCCGAGCGGCGTGAGCCTTCGGCCAGTTTCCGGATTTCCTCGGCTACCACCGCAAAACCGCGGCCGGCTTCACCAGCGCGGGCCGCTTCGATGGCGGCGTTGAGGGCCAGCAGGTTGGTTTGCGAGGCAATGTCGGTGATGACGGCCAGCGTCTTGCTGATGTCCTGTGAGCGGTTGGAAAGCACTTCGATGGTACGGGCCGTTTGAGCTGCTGCCGCCGAAATTTCTTCCATATTCTTTACCACCTCGGCTACCGTTTTCAAACCGAGCTGCGAGGTTTGCTCCCCAAGAATAGCGGCTTTGATACCCACGTCGGCCTTGCCGGCCGTTTCCTTGGTAGCCTGCATGATTTCTTCAATCAGCTTGAAAGCCTGGTCGGTCTTGAGGGCTTGGTTTTGAGCACCTTCGGCCATTTGCTGCATGGCCAGGGCCACGTCAACGGTTACCCGGCTCATCTCCTCGCCTTTCGCCGCCATTTCCTCCGACGACGTCCCCACTACCTGCGACGACTCGTTGATTTCTGCCAGCAGGTCGTTGAGGTTGTCGACAGCCAGGTTGAGGGCGTCGGCCATGGCTTGGATGTCGCCGGCCGTCTGGATTTCAACCTGTTGCGTAAGGTCACCTTCTGATATAGCCCGTACTACGCGGCTCACTTCCAGTACCGGCGAGGCAATGGATTCAAGCAGGTCGTTGAGCGTATCCACGATTTCCTTCCACGAGCCGCTCACGCCACCTACCGTAGCGCGTTCGGTTAGTTTGCCTTCCACCCCGGCCACTTTGGCCACGCGGCTTACTTCCTGCGCCAAGCGGTTCAGGTCGTCCACCATGCGGTTGATGGTGTCGGCCAGCTCGGCTACTTCGCCTTTGGCTTCCAAGGTCAGTTTCTGCGTCAAATCGCCCTGCGATACGCCGGTTACTACCTTGCCGATGCCCCGCACCTGCGTGGTGAGGTTGGCAGCCATGGTATTTACGTTGTCGGTCAGGTCTTTCCACACGCCGCTCACGTTGGGCACCTGCGCCTGGCCGCCAAGGCGACCTTCGGTGCCTACTTCCTGCGCCACGCGGGTTACTTCGCCGGCGAAGATGTTGAGCGAGTCCACCATCCGGTTGATGTTGTCTTTGAGGTCGAGCAGCTCGCCTTTTACATCTACCGACACCTTCTGGCTTAGGTCGCCGCGGGCTACGGCGGTGGTTACGTTGGCAATGTCGCGCACCTGGCTGGTGAGCGAGGCGGCCATGAAGTTTACGTTGTCGGTGAGGTCTTTCCAAGTACCGCGCACGTTTGGTACATCGGCCTGGCCGCCGAGCTTACCCTCGGTGCCTACTTCGCGGGCTACCCGGGTTACTTCGTCGCCGAACGTGTTCAGCGAGTCCACCATCTGGTTAAGGTTTTCCTTTAACTGCAGCAACTCACCTTTCACATTTACAGTTACTTTCTGACTCAAGTCGCCTTTGGCAACGGCGGTAGCTACGTTGGCAATATCTCGTACCTGAGAGGTCAGGTTCGAAGCCATGGTGTTTACGTTATCGGTCAGGTCTTTCCAGGTTCCCATAACGTTGGGCACCGACGCCTGGCCACCGAGGATACCTTCGGTACCCACTTCGCGGGCCACGCGGGTTACCTCACCAGCGAAGATGTTGAGCGAATCTACCATCTGATTAAGGATGTTCTTCAGGTCGAAAATTTCGCCTTTCACATCCACCGTCATCTTCTGCGTCAGGTCGCCTTTGGCTACGGCGCTGGCGACGTTGGCGATGTCGCGAACCTGAGAGGTCAGGTTCGAGGCCATGAAGTTTACGTTGTCGGTCAGGTCTTTCCAGGTGCCACTTACACGAGGCACGGCGGCTTGGCCGCCGAGCTTCCCTTCCGTACCTACTTCGCGGGCCACGCGGGTTACTTCGTCGCCGAAGATGTTGAGCGAATCCACCATCTGGTTGAGGATGTTCTTCAGCTCCAGAATTTCGCCCTTCACGTCCACCGTCATCTTCTGGCTCAAGTCACCACGCGCTACGGCAGTAGCTACGTTGGCAATGTCACGCACCTGACTCGTCAGGTTCGAAGCCATGAAGTTTACGTTGTCGGTTAGCTCTTTCCACACGCCCGCCACGTTGGGCACCGACGCCTGGCCCCCAAGCTTACCCTCAGTGCCCACCTCCAGCGCCACGCGGGTTACTTCGCCGGCAAACAGATTCAGCGAGTCCACCATTTGGTTCAGGTTCTGCTTCAAATCGAGCAGTTCACCTTTCAACTCCACGGTGATTTTCTGCGTCAGGTCGCCTTTGGCAACCGCCGTAGCGACGTTGGCAATGTCTCGTACCTGCAGAGTCAGGTTGGAGGCCATGAAGTTTACATTATCAGTCAGCTCCTTCCACACGCCCGCCACGTTCGGCACCGAGGCTTGGCCCCCAAGCTTACCTTCGGTGCCTACTTCCAGGGCTACGCGGGTTACTTCGCCGGCAAACAGATTCAACGAATCCACCATCTGGTTGAGGTTCTGCTTCAAATCGAGCAACTCGCCTTTCACATCTACCGTCATCTTCTGGCTTAGGTCACCTTTGGCTACCGCGCTGGCTACGTTGGCAATATCCCGCACCTGACTCGTCAGGTTGGAAGCCATATAGTTTACGTTGTCGGTGAGGTCTTTCCACACGCCGGCTACGTTTGGTACGGAGGCCTGGCCGCCGAGCTTGCCTTCGGTGCCTACTTCCAAGGCCACGCGGGTTACTTCGTCGCCGAAGATGTTGAGCGAGTCCACCATCTGGTTGAGGATGTTCTTCAGCTCCAGAATTTCGCCTTTTACATCCACCGTCATCTTCTGCGTCAGGTCGCCTTTGGCTACGGCGCTGGCCACATTGGCGATGTCGCGAACCTGAGAGGTCAGGTTCGAGGCCATGGTGTTCACGTTGTCGGTGAGGTCTTTCCACACGCCGCCTACGTTCGGCACCGAGGCTTGGCCGCCGAGCTTCCCTTCCGTACCTACTTCCTGCGCCACGCGGGTTACTTCGCCAGCAAACAGGTTGAGGTTGTCGATGGTCTTGTTGATGGTTTCGGCCATCACCTTGAAGTCGCCGGATACCGGAATCTGAAAGGTTTCGTCGAGGTTGCCTTTGCTGATATTCTTGAGCACCTTGCCCACTTCCAGCACCGGCACGGCAATACTATCGACGAGGCCGTTGATGTTGTTGATCATGTCGCGCCAGAAGCCGGCGGCATTGTCGGCGGAGGCGCGGGCCTTCAGGTTGCCTTCTACGCCGGCCACTTTCGAGATGCGCGAAACTTCTCCACCTACCCCGCCTATCATCTCTACCATGGAGTTGTAGGCTTCGGCTATTTCCGCGAAGATATCGTCGGTTTGTTTGGTCAGCCGCACCGATACGTCACCTTTCTTAAAGGCATCGAGGGCAAAAAGCACCCGGGTGAGCTGGTCGTTGACGTAGTTGGGGTTTTGGACGGCCTCGTTGCTACGGCTGGTGCGGCTGGTGCCGCGTTTGCGCGTGCTTTCCCCGTTCGATGCAACCTCGGCGAGTTGGCCGGGCTCAATAGCGGAGTCGGGGGTAGCCGCGGGAGTGGTGCGGCGGGTGGAGGGGGTAGTAGTCTTACCTGATGCCATAAAGTAGGAGTAGCGAGGCCCGTGAAAAGTGGGCGAAGCAAACAAGAACACGCCTAAAATGGCTTTTGTTCTACTTGGCAAAGGTAACGAATACACCCATTCCGCCGCACAGCATTTACGTATAGCAACTATAGTTTGAAAAGATTTCGTGAACCAGTTAGGTTAAATCTGCTGTTGGCTTCATGCCGTAACTGAAAGGGGTGTGGCAGAGTTATTGTGCGACAAGCACTGGCACACCAGATTATTCCATCATCTTTGCGGCAAAATTCAACATTCTTGCTCGTCGCCGCGTTTTCTATCTAATTCTTACTATTTAGCTGGTTCTCTACCGCAGCATTTTTACCCACCCAATGGTCAAAAACCTAGTCATCGTCGAGTCACCTGCCAAAGCCAAGACCATAGAAGGGTACTTGGGTAAGGACTATATCGTTAAGAGTTCCTTCGGCCACGTCCGCGATTTGCCCAAGGATAATAACGCCATTGACATTGCCAACGGCTTTAAGCCCACCTACGTGGTGTCGGCCGACAAGCGCGAGATAATCGCGCAGCTCAAGAAGCTGGCGAAGGAAGCGGAAACGGTATGGCTAGCGAGTGACGACGACCGAGAGGGAGAAGCCATTTCCTGGCACCTGGCCGAAACGCTGAACCTAAGCGGCACCGACAAAACGCGCCGCATCGTGTTCCGCGAAATCACCAAGAACGCCATCCTCAACGCCATTGCTAGCCCGCGGGAAATCGACCTGAACCTAGTAAATGCGCAGCAAGCCCGCCGCGTCCTCGACCGGTTGGTGGGCTTTGAGCTAAGCCCGGTGCTCTGGAAAAAGGTGAAAGCTGGCCTCTCGGCGGGCCGCGTGCAGAGCGTGGCCGTCCGCATTGTGGTAGAGCGCGAGCGGGAAATCAACCAGTTCAAAATATCATCAGCCTACCGCATTACGGCTCGCTTCGACGCAGGCCGCGGAGCAGTGCTGGAAGCCGAACTGCCCACACGCTTCAAAACTCGCGAAGAAGCAGAAACCTTCTTAGCGCGCTGCGTAGGAGCCGATTATCGGATTGAAAATCTAGAGAAGAAGCCCGGCAAGCGCAGCCCGGCCCCGCCATTCACTACGTCCACCTTGCAACAAGAAGCCTCGCGCAAGTTGGGCTTCTCGGTAGCGCAGACCATGAGCGTGGCGCAGAAGCTCTATGAAGCCGGCAAGATCAGCTACATGCGGACCGACTCGGTGAACCTCTCACAGGACGCCCTAGACGCCGCCCGCGTGGAAATCAGCAGTGCTTACGGTCCAGAGTACGCCCAAACTCGGGTGTACAAAACCAAATCGGCCTCAGCGCAGGAAGCCCACGAAGCTATTCGCCCCACCGACTTCTCGCTGGTAAAAGCCGGCGCCGACTCGCAGGAGCAGCGCCTCTACGACCTGATTCGCAAGCGAGCTATGGGCTCGCAGATGGCCGATGCCGTGATTGAGCGGACGGTAGCTACCATTGCTATTAGCACGCAGCCAGGCGTTTTACTGACTGCGACGGGCGAGGTTATCACCTTCGAGGGCTTCCTGAAAGCCTACGCAGAGAGCAAGGACGAGGAAGAACTAGACGAAACTACTAGTACCGACTCGTCGTTTTCGCGTGGCTTGCCGCCGCTGAGCGTGGGCCAGCAGTTGCCTTTGCAACTGCTGCGGGCATTGGAGCGCTTTACGTCGCCGCCGGCTCGCTACACCGAGGCTTCGCTGGTGAAGAAACTAGAGGAAATGGGCATTGGCCGGCCTTCCACGTATGCGCCCACCATCAGCACCATTCAAAAGCGCGGCTACGTAGAGAAGGATTCCCGCGAAGGCAAGGAGCGCAAGTTCAACGTGCTTTCCCTGGACGGCGACACGGTGAAGACGGAAGTGAAAACCGAAACCTTCGGGGCAGATAAAGCCAAGCTTTTCCCCACTGATACGGCCATGGTGGTCAACGACTTCCTCGTGGAGCACTTTCCCGTCATTGTCGACTTCCAGTTTACGGCGAAAGTAGAAGATGAATTCGACCAGATAGCCAACGGCCACGAGTTGTGGACCGATATGCTGGCTGGCTTCTACGGCACTTTCCACGCCACCGTGGAGCGCGGCCAGGACATCGAGCGCAGCACCTTAGGCAGCACCCGCGTTATTGGCATTCACCCCGAAACCGGCCAGAAGCTTACGGCTCGCTTGGGTCGCTATGGCCCGTACGTGCAGATCGAGCCGAAGGAAGGCGCTCCGGAAGACGAAAAGGCTGTGTATGCCAGCTTACGCAAAGGCCAGTTCATCGAGAACATCACCCTGGAAGAGGCGCTGGACCTGTTTAAGCTGCCGCGCATCGTCGGGCAGTTCGAGGACAAGGATATGACCGCAGCCTTGGGTCGATTCGGCCCCTACATCCGCCACGACAGCAAGTTCTACTCGCTCACCAAGGAGCAGGACCCGCACACCATCACGGCTACCGAGGCCATCGAGTTGATTGAAAACAAGCGCAAAACCGATGCGGAACGCCTCATCAAGGCCTTCCCCGAAAATCCGGATGTGCAGGTTTTGAATGGTCGTTTCGGCCCTTACATCGTGGCGGGCAAAAAGAACGTAAAAATTCCGAAAGGCGAAGAACCCGCTGGCCTCACGCTGGAGCGTTGTTTGGAACTGGCCGCCGCCACTCCTGACAAGCCCGCCAAAGGGGGCCGCTTCGCCAAGAAAGCCGCCCCCGAAGCTGATGCAGCCGATGCCGCTGATAAGCCAGCCAAGAAAAAGCCAACGGCTGCCGCCAAGAAGCCTGCGGCTAAAAAGCCAGCAGCCAAGAAAGCACCTAGTACTACCGCCAAAAAAGCTACGGCCAAGGCCAAGTAGAGCTGTTACTTGTTGGATAACAACCAGCCTGCCACCCATTTGGCAGGCTGGTTTGTTTTAATACTAATGCATACCTGAGATTCAGGCGCGGATAATTCGCCGCGTTCTGTCAGCTTTACTTAACTACTGGTTGCGAAGTGCTAAAAGCGCGGGTCCGGCCGTTGTTGCTTCAGGTTCAGGTTGCTGGAGCCGACCCAAAGTAATTTTAGCGTATAGCTTTATGATAGCGCGTTTAATATTTTTAACTGCTTTAGCGGCTGTTGCGCTAGCCTGTGGCCAAGCAATGCCCACAACCGAACCAGAAAACAGCCCAATAGCCGCCCTCGCGCTGCCTGATGCCGCTCCAAACCGGTACCCGTGGCTACCAATAGGCACCTATAACGTGAAGCGAAGCTTAGCCGCTCGGTTCGCAGTACCGCCGGGCTGCCAACGCATGACGGTGAGGACGGGCTCCTTCGGCCATTGGCTACGCTATTTGCCGCTACTGCCAGCCGGCACGGCGGTGCATCTCTATGATGGCAAACTGAAAGACCCACAGACTGTACATGCGGCAGTGCTGAATATCGATGTAGGCACCCGTGATTTGCAGCAATGCGCGGATGCTGTTATCCGCCTACGAGGTGAATACGAGTTTTCCAGAAAGCCCGATCAAGTGCATTTCCACCTCACCAGCGGCGACGACATCCGGTTTGCAGATTGGTACGGCGGCCAGGGATTCCGCGTGAACAGTGGCGAAGTAGTGGCTGCTTCCAAAGCCGTAGAGCAACCTACGCATGCAGTATTTCGCCGCTACCTCGACCAAATTTTCACCTACGCTGGCACGTTGTCCTTGGCGCGGGAGCTAACGCCTATGCCCCTCACCGATGTGCAGCCCGGCGACGTATTTATCCGGGGTGGCTCGCCGGGCCACGCCGTGCTCGTGCTGGATGTAGCCGAGCACCTCAGTACCGGTCGACGCTACGTGCTGCTAGCCCAAAGCTACATGCCCGCGCAGCAGATACACGTGCTCCGCAACACCGATATATCGAGGGGTGCATGGTTTGCCGTAGATCCTGAAAATGCCCGATTTACTACGCCAGAATGGGTATTTAGGCGCGAAGAATTGCGGCGGTTCTGAAAATTCAGAACTATCTAACCCTCTACTCTATCGACAGTTCCACGCCATTGCAAATATGCCTTCATAAAGGCAGTTTTGTATGATTCAACTCTCGGCACAAGCTGAAGATCTTGCTACATTATACTATGAGAAAAAAACTGGTGGCCCTTACGGGCGCGGGCATAAGTGCGGAAAGCGGACTGGCTACTTTTCGAGGTTCGGATGGACTTTGGGAAGGGCATCGGGTGGAAGATGTGGCCTCGCCGGAAGGATGGGCCCGGAATACGGAACTGGTGCTTGACTTTTATAACCAGCGGCGGGCGGCGGCGCGGGCCGCACAGCCTAATGCGGGCCACCGGGCCCTGGTAGAACTGGAGCAGCAATTTGAAGTGGTGATCCTAACGCAGAATGTGGACGACTTGCACGAGCGGGCTGGTTCGTCGCGCGTGATTCACTTGCACGGCAAGCTGTTCGAGTCGCGCAGCTCCTTGCATGAAGAACTGGTGTACCCGATGGAGTCGGATCGGATTGAGTTGGGGGAACTGTGCGAAAAAGGGCACCAGCTCCGGCCGAATATTGTGTGGTTTGGTGAGCAGGTACCGCTGATGGAACTGGCCATGGACGAAGCAGCTACCGCCGATATTTTTCTGGTGGTGGGCACCTCGTTGCAAGTGTACCCGGCAGCCAACTTGGTGCACTACGCGCCCAGCTCCTGCCCTATCTACGTTATCGATCCGCATCAGCCGCCACTGGTGGGCCGGCCCAACCTGCATTTCATCACGGAACCTGCCAGTACCGGCGTCCCGCGGGTGGCGGCAGAATTGCAGGGTAGCTTGTAGGCTATAGCGCAAAGCCTGCGCTTCGCGCGTCGTTGCACGGCATCATTGCTACTTCAGCAGTTCGTCGATGCGCAAAGCACAGGCTTCACGCTACAGCCACTGTATCCTTATTGTAGTTTCATGGCTTCAGTTTTCGGACATACTGCGCTAGGTGCGACCCTAGGTGTACTGCTGCTGCCAGAGCGACGGCACTGGCGGTGGTGGGTGTTGGCGGCCGCCTGCGCGTTTTTACCCGATGCCGACGTGGTGGGCTTCAAGTTTCAGGTGCCTTATGCCGGGCTGTGGGGCCACCGGGGCCTGACGCATTCCCTACTGGCGGCGGCCATAGTTGCCTCGGTATTAGTTGGCTTACATAGCTGGCGCCGTGTGACTCAAGCACCAGGACTGGCGCGGCTATGGCTGCTGCTGTTCCTGGCTACGGCTTCGCACGGCGTGCTTGATGCCATGACGACGGGCGGTTTGGGAGTGGCTTTTTTCAGCCCCTTCGACCCACAGCGGTATTTTTTTCCGTTTCGGCCCATTCAAGTGTCTCCTATTGGCATCCGAAATTTTGCGGGGCAATGTGCCCTGCGGGTACTTGCCAGCGAGGTGGTTTGGGTGGGGCTGCCCTGCCTGCTATTCCTGCTGCTCACCAAGGTGGTCAAGCGCAAAAGCCAACCTTTAGAGGATAGAGCAGGTTAAATGAAAAAAACTCAAATTAAATCTGGGTTAAATTCTTGCTGACTCCTGCTTTTGCAGGCCTCTAGCCTACTTCTTATGCATTCACATCTGCGCTGTCTGTTGCTGGCAGCTTTTAGCCTGGCCGCAACCTCCCCCGTTCTGGGCCAGACTTCCGCCCCGGCAACCCATACGGTTTACCTGCTTGGCAACACTGCCACCGCCGACTTGCCCACCGCCCACCTCCAAGTCCTCCGCAAAACGCTGGAGCAGCAAACAGGTACATTCACGGTAGTTCATCTTGGTGATATAGTGGGGCCGAAAGGACTAGGCAGCAAGCAGGATTCCAGCCGAGTAACTGAAACGGCTCGTATTGATGCCCTTTTGGCCTTGGTACAAGGCCTACCAAACGGCAAGATTTACTTTGTGCCCGGCGACCGGGATTGGGCCAACTCCGGCCCCGATGGGTTGAAGCGAGTGCGTCGCCTCGAAGAGTATATTGAAAAGCATCTGCCCGACCAGAATGCCTTCGCCCCCACCGGCGGCTGCCCCGGCCCGGAAGTAATCGATGTGGCTCCCAACGTGCGGCTGGTAGCCTTGAACACGCCTTGGTTTACGCACCCTTTCGACCGGCCCGAAGCCCCCGATACCGATTGTAAAACCCTCACGCAGGAAGAGTTTCGGGAGCAGCTACAGGATGTACTCGACGATACCAAAGGCAAGAACGTGCTGCTGGTCGGCCACCAGCCGGTGGTCAGCAACGGCGTGTACGGCGGCAGCCAGCCGCTGAGCCGCCACTTGTTGCCGCCGGTGGTGGGCAGCATCTACGCGGCATACCGGCAGAATGTGGGCACCCCGCGCGACATGGCCAATCCGGCGTATCAGGGGTTTCGCAAAGAGATGCTGAACACCCTGCGCGACAACCCCGGCGCGGTGTACGCGGCAGCGCACGATTACAGCTTGCAGCTCACCCGCGTCGAAGAAAACTACCACTTGGTATCCGGTTCTTTCAGCGAGAAGCAGCACGTAGGAGCCAACGCCAGCTCGCAGTTCAATAAATCGGAAGAAGGCTTTTCGAAGCTGGAATACTACGCCGATGGCACGGTAAAGGCCTTTTTCTACGCCTTCGATGGTGCGGACACGGCTGCCAGAGAAGCGTATGCGGCCACCCTGTTTCAGTCGGCCTGCCAGCAGCCCCGGCTGCCCAACGTGCCCGTGAACAGCTTTATTCCGGAGTGCCCCACGGCACCCAAAGGCGTGGTCGAAGTGAAGCCCGACGCGGCCACCCCGCCCGTGCAAACGCTGGCGGCGGGCAAGCAGTATGCCGGCACGGGTGGAGCACGGTTTTTCCTGGGTCCGCTCTACCGCTCGTCCTGGACGCAGCCGGTTTCGGTGTCTACGCTGGATTTAAACACCGAAAAAGGTGGTTTACGGCCTTTCGGGCGCGGCGGCGGACGCCAGACCACCTCGCTTAAGCTGATTGCCGCCGACTCGTCGGAGTACGTGTTTCGGTCGGTTGATAAGGATGTAACCAAGATTCTGCCGCCCGAGCTGCGCAATTCGGTGGCGGCCAACGTGCTGCGCGGCATCACGCCCACGGCCCACCCCTATTCAGCGTTGGTGGCAGGTTCTCTGCTCGATCAGACTGATATTCTGCACGCCCGGCCGCGCTTGTTCGTGCTGCCCGATAACCAGCAGCTTGGGCCATACCGGCAGGAATACGCCGGCTTGTTTGGCACGCTCGAAGACCGGCCCGTTGACCCCAAGCCCAACCTGCCCGGCTTCGGTGGGGCCGACGAGGTGCGCCGCTCGTTCAGCTTTTTCCGTCAGCTCTACAAAGACCACGACAACCGTATTGATGCCGTAGCCTTCGGCAAGGCCCGCGCCTTCGATATGCTGGTGGCCGACTTCGGCAAGCACGAAGACAACTGGAAATGGGCCGGCTACAAGCAAGGCAAGAACACCGTGTACAAGCCTATTCCGCGCGACCGGGACCAGGCTTTTACCCTCTGGAACGGCCTGCTGACCTACCTCGCCAACCGCGAATGGGCCGTGCCGAGCATCGAAGATTTCCAGAGCGAATTCAATGACCTGGAAAGTTTGAACTGGCCCGCCCGCAACCTCGACCGGTTTCTGCTCCAAAGCCTGACGCGGGAGCAATGGCAGGAAATCGGGAAGTACATGCAGACGAAGATTACGCCCGCGGCCATCGACCAGGCCACGGCGCAGCTGCCTAAAGAAATGATGCCGCTGTCGGGCAACGACCTGAACCGCAAGCTGAAAGCCCGCATTCAGGAGCTACCTAAAGCGCTGGACGACTACTATCTACTGCTGGCCAAGCGTGTGGATGTGGTGGGCTCCAACAAAGCCGAAGTATTCCAGGTGGACCGCCAAGCCGATGGCAATGTGCGGGTGCGCATGTTCGACAAAGCCAAAGAAGGCGACCAGCCCGACGGCGCACCGCTGTTCGAGCGCACCTTCAAACCCAAGGAAACCGCCGAAGTAAGCTTGTACGGGCTCGATGGCAAAGACATTTTCACGGTAACCGGCGCCGCCAAAAACAGCGTGCTGGTACGCATCATCGGCGGCGAGGGCAAAGACCAGATTACCGACAACTCGCAGGTAAGTGGGCTGCGGACGCTCACTAAAGTGTACGACGTGCCCGACACCGACCTCAAGCTAGGCTCGGAAAGCGACAACCGGACTTCCGCCAAGCCCACCGTAAACGACTACGACCAGGAAGCGTTCAACTACGACGGCTACAAGCCCCGCGCCACGCTCATTTACAACCAAAGCGACGGGTTTGGCGCTGGTATCGGCTTCGATATTGTACGCCAGGGCTTCCGCAAGCCGGGCTTCAAAAACCTGTATGGCTTCGATGTGCAGGGTTCCACCAACGGCAACTTCGAGGTGGCCCTGAATATGCGCCACCGCCACGCTATTGGGCTGTTCGACATTGGGGCCCGCGCTGAATACGGCAACTTCTTTCAGTTCTACAACTTCTTTGGCCTCGGCAACAACACCACCAAAGACGACAACCTCTACGACAACAACTACTACAAAGCCCGCTACAGCGGCTACCGGGGCAATGTGTTCACCGAGCGGGTGTTCTTTCAGCGTAGCCTGCTACGCTTGGGCGCCGGCTACGAGCAGTACGAAACCAACTTCGCCCGCAACACCTACTTGGGTCAGCTAATCGATAATCCAACGCAACCCGATGTGCCCGTGCCGAACACCTCCGTGCAACGGCTGGCGGGGCTGAATGCGCTGGTGGACCTGGACTTGCGCGACCGGCAGCAATTTGCCCGCCGGGGCGTTCGGCTGCGGGCCCAGCACGACACCTACTTCCAGCTCAACAACGACAAAAGCACCTACGGCCTCACCCAAGGCTTCGCCGAATACTACGGCACCGCCCGCCTGCTGATTCCGGTGACGCTGGTGCTCAAAGGCGGCGGCGCCAAAACCTATGGCGACACCGAGGAAATTCCGTTCTACAAGCTCGCCTACTTAGGGCAGCGCGAAAACCTGCGCGGCTACGTCCGCAACCGTTTCACCGGCGACGCCAGCGTGTTTTTTAACTCCGAGCTGCGCTTAGCGCTTGGCCAGGTGAAAAACAACTTCCTGCCCTTTTCCTACGGGATATTCGGGTTTTACGACAAAGGCCGGGTGTACTACAAAGGCAACTCGCCCGGCGGCTGGCACGACGGCTACGGCGCCGGCTTCTACCTGGCCCCTGTCACCGACCAGCTGGCGTTATCAGTGTCCTACCAGGTATCACCCGAAGAAAGCGGCCTGATCCAATTCGGCCTCGGCTTCCGGATTGATCAGTAGCAGGGCTTCTAGAGCCTTTACTCTGTTTCATTGCACAACTTCAAAGGTTTTGCGTGCTACACTTGTAAGGCTGCTTACGTTTATAGTCCGCTACGCCCGTTCAGATATCTTGTGGATAAATAGCTACGGGTAGTATCATATTAGGAACGCTACGCCCTCCTCACCACTCTTGCACTACTGTCATGCTTTCGCGTCTACAACTCAAAGACTTCACTGTATTTGCCGAGGCTGATTTTCGCTTTAGTCCCGGACTCAATGTGATTATCGGGACTAACGGCGCGGGCAAAAGTCATGTATTGAAAGTAGGGTATGCTGTGTTACGACAACTTGAAAGACGGTTAAGAAGTATTGCTCCGCCTATCAATGGCCCTCAATCTGTAGACAACGAAATTGCTGAAGCGGACGACAACGGTTTGCGACGCAAGCTTATTAATGTATTTCGTCCAGCACCTGAGAAAATCACCGGACTTATGCGTGGGGGAAGTAATATTCTCGAGACGGAAATACTTTTTGAAATAAACGAAGACGAAGATTCACATGGGACCTTTCTAATCTACTCGCATGGGAGTAGCATGGAATCATCACCTCCTTTTTCTGCTATAAATGCGGCACAAAAGGGCCTGTTATTTCCATCTGTCTTTATTCCTGCCAAAGAAGTTGTAACGTTGAGCTGGATGCTGCCTGCTTCTGACCAACTGAAGCTTCCTATCGATGAAACATATATCGACCTTCTGCGACAGTTGCGCGGTCTGCCACTGCGGCAGCCGGAACCTGCCGCCGCCGCTGCCCTTGAGACTCTAACAAATATACTCGGCGGCGAAGTGGAAGAAGAGAGCGGACGCTACTATCTGAACTCCGCCAACCAGTCGGCCCGCCTAGAAATGAATATGGTGGCCGAGGGGTTGCGCAAGTTTGGCACGCTGCAAAAGCTGCTCAGCAACGGTAGCCTTACCCCGCGTACCACGCTGTTCTGGGACGAACCTGAATCCAATCTTAACCCTGCTTTGCTGCGCCAATTAGCTGAATTGCTAGCAAATTTGGCTAGGGCCGGCTTCCGGATTATTCTGGCCACACACAGCCTATTTTTGCTTAAGCAATTTCATATTCTTAGCCGCGCCAAAGACCAGTCAGCACTCCCTATTCGCTACTTCGGCCTGAACACCAAGCCAGATGGACCCACGGAAGTAGTAGCCGTGGACGACTTCGAGAAACTACCGGATATCGTGGCGCTGGAGGAGGAAATTATTCAGTCCGGAGAGTTCCTAGACGTGCTGAATCAGTCGGAATAAGATGGCGCAGCTTTTTGAGGAGGGAAACCTGCAATTATCTTTTCCAGACGGCTGGGCCGTTATTAAGTATGATAAGCCGGGCAGTTTCTATCAAAAATTTATCAAACCCATCGGCGCCGACCTGACGGCGGTAGACTTCGTAGCTGCTACGCCAGACCAGCGGCGGCTGTGGCTGATCGAGGTTAAAGAATTTCGCGGCCACGAGGTCGAGAACCGTAAGCGGGTAACTTCGGGTGAGTTGGGCGTAGAGGTCATGAGCAATTTCCTAGATACTCTGGCGGGACTGTATGTGGGCTTACATGGGCGACAACAAGAGTTGGAGGGGTTAGCTGATGCTTTCCGTAATCCCGACGTAGAGATATATGCTACGCTGCTAATTGCCGCCGATCCACTTCCTACTCAGAAACGTAATCTTTACAAACAGCTGCCACCTAATGAGCAAAAGCGTCTGGACGCCGAGCTAAAGTGGCGCGGAGACCTGTTGCAGAAGTTAAAAGTCCGCTTGAAGCAACCTTTTCGGTTCTCGGTCTTTTTGTTCGACCACGATACCATTGAGGCTCGTTATGGCTGGACGGCCCGCGTGCTTCCAAGCAGTATGGACGCAGAATAGCAAACTCAGTTTCCATCCACATGGTATCCGCTATAATCACCTGCGTGTGCAGCCATCTGGCCCCGTCACCGGACAGCTGACATTGTCGGTGTCCTACTAGGTGTCGCCCGAGGAAAGCGGCTTGGTCCAGTTCGGCCTCGGTTTCCGCATCGACCAGTAGCAACGGGACCTCACCCCTAGCCCCTCTCCAGGGGAAGAGGGGAACTAGTACTAGGAGTAGCTCTAATCTAGGCAGTAAGCCGTCTGGCTCCCCCTTCTCCAAGAGAAGAAGGGGGCCGGGGGGATGGGGCAGCTAGAGCTAGAAAACTATTTCCCCTCTCCCCAAGGAGAAGAGGGGGCTAGGGGGTGAGGTTAACCACGTGAACGGTAACGCAACTCCTACGCCGGCACCTTCAGGGCCGGCACCGAGGTCAGCAACCGGCGCAGAGCCACCACGTGCGTAAAGGCCACCACCGGCACCACAAAAATCGGCAGCCACACGAACGGAAACTGCATCACCGCCACATTGGGCTGCTCGAAGGCCAGTTGCTGCAACGGCGTGGGCAACGTCAGCCCGCCAAAGGCTTCGCCTGCGCCGCCGGTCCCTGGCTTGAGGCGCCACCTGCGGACGTCAGAGCAAGCAGGACCGTGCCACGCAAGCCCAATGCTGCATTACACGCCTTAGCAGGTCCTCGCTCTCCACAAGCTCCACGCCCTTTCCTTAACTGCTGTCCTCTCAAAACCTCTGACCCGCTTCCGCGACGACCTGCAAGTGGAGCGCGACATAGCCCCGGCCGCTTACGCCGCCAACGTGGCCCCTCTGAGCCTGCAAATGCTAGTCGAAAACGCCATCAAGCACAACGTTATTTCTCCGGAAAACCCGCTCCGCGTGATGCTGCGCGCCGGCGGCAGCACCGAAGGCTATTTCAGCGTGATGAACAACGTGCAGCCCAAAACCAGCCTCGAGCAATCCACCAAAGTTGGCCTACGCAACATCATCAGCCGCTACCGCCTCCTCTCCGAGCGCCCCGTAGAAGTGCTCCGCGAAAACGGCCTGTTCACCGTCCGAGTACCGCTTCTTCAGGAGCTAGAAGTGAGGAACTAGGAGTTAAATCCTCGTATTTATCAGTCCTACTAGCTGCTAGCTTCTTTCTCCTAGCTTCTTGATACATGAAAATTCTGCTTATCGAAGACGAGTACCCTGCGGTAGAGCGGCTGCAACGGTTGCTACGGCAGGCCGACCCCAGGGCCGTGGTGCTCGATGTAGTGCGCAGTGTGGCTACGGGCCGCCAGTGGTTTCGGCAAAACCCCGCCCCCGACCTTATTTTGAGCGATATTCAACTGGCCGATGGCCTGAGCTTCGAGATTTTCGACCAAGTTGGCCTCACCAGCCCCATCATCTTCACTACCAGCTACGACGAGTACGCTATCAAAGCCTTTCGGGTGCGCAGCGTCGATTACCTACTCAAGCCCATCAAGCTCGTTGATTTGCAAGCTGCACTAGCCAAGTACCACGACCTGCGCGCGGCCTTCTCTGCCGTAGAAAACAGCCAGCGCCTCGAACGCCTGCTCGACAGCCTACCCCTGACCGGCCGACCCTACAAAACCCGTTTCTTGGTGGCCAGCGGCGAACAGCCCTTACCCCTGGAAGTCGTGCCTATTTCCAGATGCGCAACGAGCTGGTGTACCTCGTTGGCCGCGACGGCCGTCGCTTCGTGGTAGACTACACCTTAGAGCAGCTAGAGCGCCTCCTCGACCCGCAGCAGTTCTTCCGGGCCAGCCGGCAACTACTCACGCACCTGAGCGCCGTACGTCGCCTGCACCCGTACTTCAACGGCAAGCTAAAGTTGGACTTACATCCTGAG
Organism: Hymenobacter sp.; assembly: GCF_036387835.1. GTDB lineage: Bacteria > Bacteroidota > Bacteroidia > Cytophagales > Hymenobacteraceae > Hymenobacter. The sequence continues at coordinate 50,871 of NZ_DASVSY010000075.1, forward strand.
CCACAGCAAGAAACCTTAATCAGCCGCGACAAAGCTGGTGCGTTTAAAGCATGGCTGGAAGGCGAGGCTCCCGTGGGCAAAGCAGTACGCAACGCGTCTTGAGGAAGCGCCGCAGATGGGAAAATTTCAAGAAAAGATGGTCTGCCTTCCGCAAACGGCTATCTTTGACCCGATTTTTCACCTCACCCGCACCACTAATGGAGTATCCGCTACTGAAACTGGCCGCAATTGATATAGGCTCTAACGCCGTCCGTTGCCAGATTTCAGCAGTCCTCCACTACGGCGACCGGTACCGCCTCAAGCGCGTGGAGTATGTGCGCTACCCGCTGCGGCTCGGCGAAGATGTGTTTGCCACTGGCACCATCTCTGATAAGAAACAAGACAAGTTCATCAAGTTTCTGCACGCTCTTAAGTTGCTAATGGAGGTCCACGACGTGGCCCCCAACCACTACCTCGTGTGCGCCACCTCGGCTATGCGCACCGCCACCAACGGCGCCGAAGTAGCCGCCCGCATCCAGCAGGAACTCGGCATGACGGTGCAAGTAATTGATGGCCAAGCCGAAGCCGCCTACATCAACCGCGTCATCGAACACCTGCTCGAAGACAAAAAGCACTACCTGCACATCGACGTGGGCGGGGGCAGCACCGAATTCAACATCTACCACGACCGGCGCAAAGTAGCCTCGCAGTCGTTTGAAATCGGCTCTATCCGGCGGATGCAACAAGAGGAAAGTGGCCTGGCCTCAACCGGCGCCCAAAACGACCTTTGGCAGCGTATGGAAGAGTGGGTGAAGGAAAACGCCCGCCGCTACCACGTCACGCGGGCCATTGGCACGGGCGGCAACATCAACAAGCTCTACAGTATCGCCCAAACGCAGCTCGACAAGCCCGTTACGCGCCGCCGCATTGCCACCGTGCTGCACAACCTCACCAGCATGACCATGGACGAACGGGTGAACGTGGCCATGCTCAACCCCGACCGCGCCGACGTCATTGTACCCGCCGGCCACATCTACCTCTCCGCCATGGAGTGGGCCAACGTGCATCAGATGATCGTGCCCGACATCGGCTTGAAAGACGGCATGCTCCAAACGCTCTTCGAAGAGCACTTCGACGAAATTCGCTCCCGCCAGGACCACTCCCGGACCATCCCCTTCCCAACTCCCGAAACCCGCCCTACAGAGGTGGAGTAAGGGATGAGTTTGTGAAGTTGTGAGATGGTGAGTTTGACGTTCTGTTCACGCCACTTGCGCAAATTGCGCCGCTAGAACGTCAAACTCACCATCTCACAACTTCACCACTGGCTTACACATTCGGTACGTTGAGGCCGCTGTCTTCCCCATCACCAACGGCGACGGGATAAGCAACCGGCTCTTGCTCGGTTGCTTCTTCGCCTGCGAAGTCGGCTTCAATTCCTTCTACTTCGCACTCAATTTCCACTGCCGTAGGCTCACTGCCCACCACAACGGCGCTTTCTTCCTCTTCCTTGGTCCGCACGGTTTGCTGGTTAAGCAAGACTAGCAGGCCTTCAGGGGTCGCGGCGGCTAAGCGTTCCTCGTCGCGGCGGTAGAAGTCGCGGTGCACGTTGACGTTGGGCTCGCCGGGCGCGGGCTGACGGCGGATATAGGCGCCGTCTTCCCGCATGGTGTAGGAATTCTGGTTGTCAAGCAGGTTGAGCATCAGAATGCTGATGGCTTCGCGCTTGAGTTGCGGATTCGCAATCAGGAATAGTGCCTCGATGCGCCGGTCGAAAGACCGCACCATCACGTCGGCCGAGCCGGCGTACACTTTCGGATTGCCGGCCTGATGGAAGTAGAACAGGCGCGAGTGCTCCAGCAAGTCGCCGACGATGCTGCGCACCTCGATATTCTCGCTCAGGCCCGGACGACCGGGCCGCAGGCAGCAGATACCGCGCACGATAAAGCGAATGGGGACGCCCGCCTTCGAGGCCTTGTAGAACTCGTCGATCAGCTCTTTGTCTTCCAAGGAGTTCATCTTCATCACGATACCGCTCGGCAACCCCTTTTTGGCGTGCTTCACTTCCTCCCGAACCAAGTGGATGAGCTGCTGGCGCATGTCTTTGGGCGCCGTAATGAGGTATTCGTAATCGTCGGGTTGGGAATGGCCGGTGATGACGTTGAAGAATTCCGACACGTCGTGGCCGTACACGTCGTTGGTGGTGAGCAAGCTCACGTCGGTGTACAGCTTGCTGGTTTGCTCGTTGTAGTTGCCCGACCCGATGTGCATGTAGCGCGTCACCTTTTCGCCTTCCTTGCGGATAATCATCAGCATCTTGGTGTGCGTCTTGTACTTCGACACGCCATAGATGACGAAGCAACCGGCCTTTTCCAGGCGCGCCCCCTCCCGAATGTTGCGCTCCTCGTCAAACCGAGCCTTAATTTCAAACAGCACCGACACGTGCTTGCCGTTCTCGGCCGCCTTCAGCAGCGCCGCCGACACCCTGGAATCTTCGGCCAGCCGATATATAGTTTGCTTTATACCAAGCACTTGCGGGTCCTCAGCCGCCTGCTCCAAAAGCCGCACCATCGGCTCGATGCTGTTATAAGGGTGGTGCAGCAGCACATCGTGGTGCTTGAGGTACTCAAACAAATTCTCGTCGGCTCCCTCGGGTAAACTCAATGGCGCTACCGGTGCGGGCAGCCGTGAGCCCCGGCTGCGGAAGTTGGGGTGCTTTAGAATTTGCAGAAGCCCTTTCAAATCAACCAGCGAATTGATAACGAACACGTTGCCGTTATCAATTCTCCAGCGCTCTTTCAGCACTGCCATCAGCAAAGCCGAGGCATTCGGCTCCACTTCCAGCCGCACTACCCGCCCCCGCTTGCGGGTTTTCAGCCCCTGCTGAAGCTCTTTAATGAAATCGGTATCAATATCTTCTGATTCTTCCAGCGTGAAGTCGCCGTTGCGGGTGATGCGGAACAAGTCGGCCGATTCAATGCTCACGTTGCGGAACAGCTTCGGCAAATTAGCCCGCACTATCTCCTCGATGGGCACAAAGATGACTTTGTCTTTGCGGCTCAGCTCGAAGAAGCGCGACAGGTTCTGCGGAATCTGCACGAACGTGAGGCGTTCCTGCCCTTTCTCGGTTTCCAGGTCGCCGGTGCCGGTGCGCGTTACCACCCCGAGAATCAGCATCTGGTTCATCATCAGCGGGAAACCGTGGTACGAGTCGTACACCATGGGCGTGAGCAGCGGGAAGATGGTGTTTTTGAAATACCCATCAACCTTCTTCAACTCCACCTCGGTTAGCTCCTCCATCTTGAGCACATTGAAGCCATTCTTCTCGAACTGCGGCTTCAACTCGTTGCTATACGTGAGCGACTGGTCGTTTACGAAGCGGTGCGCGAAGTCGAGCAGCTTGCGCCGAAACGGCAGCTCGCGCAGCCCCGAGTAGTCTACCCGCTCTTTGCCGTAGTCGAGGTAATTATACAACGACCCCACCCGAATCATGAAAAATTCGTCGAGGTTAGACGACGTGATGCTCAGAAACCGCAGCCGGTCAAACAGCGTCCGACCCGGGTCTTTGGCTTGGTCAAGCACCCGGTAGTTGAAGCGCAGCCAGCTTAGGTCGCGGCTGATGTATTTGCTTTTACGGATGAGGTCGGCAGATTTGAATAGCTTCATAATACTAAGGCAGGACAGAAAAACGGGGTAAGATACGGGTTTCCAGCCCGGAAAGGGCATTTCACAGGTTAAGAAATAATGGCGGTAGCTTCTATTTCCACCAGCAGCCGCGCATCAATCAAGGCCCGGACTTCCACCATGCTCGACGCCGGCCGGGTAGCCCCGAATACCTCTCCGTGCGCGCGCCCAACACTTTCCCACTGCGAAATATCCGTTACGTAAATCCGAGTCCGCACGACATCGGTCAGTGCCGCGCCAGCTTCCTGTAAGGCTGCCGCTATCTTTTCCAGAATCCGCTTGGTTTGCGTGTAGACATCGGCGCCCGTTACCACGTCGCCGTCTTGTGTCGTGGTGCCAGCCACCTCTACCACGTTGCCCACCCGCACGGCCCGCGAGTAACCCACTATTGGCTCCCACGGCGCCCCGGAACTGATATTCTGACGCATAAAATCTATGATCTACTTCTGATGATGAGCTTTACCAAGTTTACCTGCACTTGTGCGCTAGCGGTTGCCGGACTAAGAAGCTAAACTTTCTCAACGTGCGTGATAACAAAAAAGGCCCGCTTTGCAGCGGGCCTTGTCCAATTGCTTATACGTCTAGCTTGGCGTATTTGGCGTTTTTCTCGATGAAGTCGCGGCGGGGCGGTACCTCATCGCCCATCAGCATGGCGAACAGGTGGTCGGCTTCGGCGGCCGATTCCACGTCCACACGCTTCAGGGAGCGGGTAGCCGGCTGCATGGTGGTGGTCCAGAGCTGCTCGGCGTTCATCTCGCCAAGACCTTTGTAGCGCTGCACGTTCACCGTTTCGGGTTTGCCGCGGCCCATTTCGTCTTGGGCAGCCATGCGCTCGTCTTCAGTCCAGCAATACCGTTCTTCCTTGCCGCGCTTCACCAGGTAAAGTGGTGGCAGGGCAATGAAGATGTAGCCTTTGTCGACTAGCTCGCGCATGTAGCGGAAGAAGAACGTCAAGATCAAGGTCCGGATGTGCGAGCCGTCGATGTCGGCGTCAGTCATGATGATGACCTTGTGGTAGCGGAGCTTGTCGAGGTTCAGCGAGCGGGTGGTGCTGCCGTCGTCCTCGTCGGTTTTCTTCTCGAAGCTCACGCCGAGGGCCGTAATCATGTTCCGGATTTCCTCGTTTTCGTAGATGCGGTGCTCCTGCGCCTTCTCCACGTTCAGGATCTTACCACGCAGCGGCAGAATAGCCTGGAACGCGCGGTTGCGGCCTTGCTTAGCCGTACCACCAGCCGAGTCACCTTCCACCAGATACAATTCGCAGATTTCGGGGTCGGATTCCGAGCAGTCGGCGAGCTTACCCGGCAGGGAGTTGGAGCCAAGCACGGTTTTGCGCTGCACCATCTCGCGGGCTTTGCGGGCCGCAATACGCGCCCGAGCCGCCAGAATCACCTTCTCAATGATGATGCGGGCTTCCTTGGGGTTCTCTTCGAGATACTGGTTGAGAATCTCGCCCACCACCGTATTCACGGCACCACTCACGTCGGAGTTACCGAGCTTGGTTTTGGTCTGACCCTCAAACTGCGGCTCCTGCACCTTCACCGAAATAACGGCGGTAAGGCCTTCGCGGAAGTCGTCGCCCTGAATCTCCACCTTGGCCTTCTCCAGCATCCCTGACTTATCGGCGTAAGCCTTCAGGGTACGGGTGAGGGCCGAACGGAAGCCCGCTACGTGCGTGCCGCCCTCGATGGTGTTGATGTTGTTGACGTAGCTGAAGATGTGTTCCTGGTACGAGTCGTTGTACTGCAAAGCCACTTCCACGGGTGTGCCGCCTTTCTCACTGATAACGTGAATCGGGTTGGGCATGAGCACCATGCGGCCCGCGTCGAGGTATTGCACGAACTCGCTGAGGCCACCTTGCGAGTAGAACTCCTCGCCGAGGAAGCTACCATCGTCGTTTTTATCGCGCCGGTCGGTGAGCGTGATGCGGATGCCTTTGTTGAGGTAGGACAGCTCGCGCAGGCGGTTGGCTACCGTTTCGTACTTGTAGACGGTTTCCGTGAAGATGCTGTTGTCGGGCAGAAACTCTACCTCCGTACCATGCTCCTCGGTGTCGCCAATCTGCTTTACGGCATATTGTGGCACCCCAATCTTGTACTCCTGCTCGTAAATGTGGCCGTTGCGGCGCACGGTTACTTTCAGATCCTGGCTGAGTGCGTTTACGCAGCTCACGCCCACGCCGTGCAAGCCGCCGGATACTTTGTAGGAGTCTTTATCGAACTTGCCACCGGCGTGCAGCACGGTAAGCACTACTTCCAAAGCAGACCGGCCTTCTTTGGCGTGAAAGTCGACGGGGATACCCCGGCCGTTGTCACGGACTGTGACGGAATTGTTTTCGTTGATGGTTACTTCGATCTGGTCACAGTGGCCGGCAAGGGCTTCGTCGATGGAGTTATCGACTACTTCCCATACCAAGTGGTGCAGGCCTTTGATACCGGTGTCGCCGATGTACATAGAGGGGCGCTTGCGCACGGCCTCCAACCCTTCCAGTACCTGAATGCTATCGGCAGAGTACTGATCGTCGGCTCTTTTCTCTTTCGTTTCGCTCATGTTTCGGGCGTAAGTTTAGCGGTTGTGCTATCCTACAAAAGTACCGATTTTTCTGCGTTTTTGCCAGCGTTTGCCACAATTATGCTATATATATACGGTAAAAAATCCATGAAAAACCACTCATTAAAAAAGCCTCCTTGCCGAGACAGAAAGGAGGCTTTTTAACTACCTGATAGTGTTCAGTTTTTCACTTACCGCACAATTAGCTTTTGCCGTACAGGGCCATCTGGCGTGGTAAGTTCCAGCACGTAAACACCCGCCGAATGGCTGTTATACCTTTTGTGCTCTTCTCTTAATTTAACACAAATTAACCATCTCGCAAACGTGCTTACCAACGCTGCCTGCGCTGACCAATGGCAAGCACGAGGATGATTGTAAGTAAAATCAACCAGAAAGCACCTACCAACCAGTATACCATGTTCAAAGCCTCGAATGGTTTTGTCTCTATGACAATATCAATCAACAAAAGGCTTCCAACACAATCATTTATCTATTCTCATTCACCAGACGTAGAGGCCAACCAGAGACGTAAAGCATGGCAAAACTTTCAGGTGGTTTGCTATGCCACTGCTCATAAGATTCCCTCAAGTAGTTTAGGCAAACTGGACAGTAGTATTTGCTCGAGCATAGAGTATTTATCAATCACTTCTAGTTAAATAGCTAACAGGATGAAACCAGCAACTGCTGAACGTACTGCCTAAACCTGCGTACAGTCCTCGTCAGGCGCTCTAACTACCCTTTAGCCGCACAGCTGCTTGGCGGCAGCGTGAGGCTTCAACTTGCTTGTTTCAACGGATAGATACCAGGAATACTTGGTCAGTTAAGTATTCCATTTTCAAATATGAGCACACCTGCTTCCTCCTGGGTCTTACGAGCCAAAGAGCTTCCTCAGCCCGGGCAACTGGTCCTAGTTTATGTGCCAACTGCTTGGCAGCAAATAACGGTGGCAGCTTTCAAAACCCCTACCACAGCCGGAGCCAAGCACATGTTTGTTACCCCCGACCAGAACGGCGTTAACCGCTACGTGAAAGGGGTGACGCATTGGATGTCACTCCCTGAACCACCTTCAGACCCATCCTAACTCCCTTGTGAACCAGTCACCAGGAAACGCCTGTTACCCCATCACATGGGCCGTGCAGTGCACACAGTAGCTTGCTCCTCACAGTACTGACGCTCGGTGGCATAGCTGAATATTACCAGTCCTGCGCAGTTGATGTGGCCAGGGCCGTGTTCAACGACTTTACTATTTCGGCCATTTGCTCCTGCACAACTCCTTTGTATTGTTGTATTGGGTCAACCGGAGCAGCTGGGGCTGGTTGCTTTTTACGGCTAGCACTAGTCTTGATGCCGCGGACGGGCTTACTTGCGGCTACTACCTTAACATGGGCTGGCGCCTCAATGCTACGAGTTGCAACTTGTGGACTATCCGTCACCGTTGCAATTAAAGTTGCGGCGGTAGTAGTAGTTGTATCTGTCTGGTTTTGCAGATCCTTCAGCTGATACCTATACCGCCCATCGTTTGCTTCGAGCGTAAAAATAAACCAGACCCGATGGGTTCGGCTCTGCTCACTGTCTCCTAACGTTACCCGGGTAGACCCTTTGCCTACAAGTGAGCCGTTTTTGGTGTCGGTTAGCATCAAGGGATTAGAAGCGTCAATAAAGTGGGCAGCAAACCAGTTCTTTGCCCGGTTCTGCAATTCCACCCTTGTGATACCGGGCACGCGCACCTCTCCCTCGTATTTAACTTTATGGCCCGTGCTGTCTACTGCCATTGGCGCCTTTCCGGCTTGGGATTGTGCTTGAGCAGCTATACCGCCTAATACACATAGCGAAAGCAAGATTGTTCTCATAGTGGCCAAATCTACGAAAAGGCAGTAGAAAAAACATATTCGCTATAATTATCTTACAATATCAAATATTTTAGACGCTTCTGCGCTATTAGTTCGTATTGAGTTAACAGAGATTTCTCTTTCGTAAGACATCCTTAATAGGTGGCACATTTCTCCAGAAAGTGCCGATGTTTGCCAGACCGGCAAGCCTGCATTCGAGCACAAGCGTTGGGTTTATTGCTCGTGGCCTACAAACTCGACCGGCTGGCTCGCTCTCCGCAAGACCTCGTCACGTTAATCAGCTATTTTCAGCAGCAGGGTATGTATTTCATTAGCTTACAGGAGCCCCTGGAAACGGTCACCGCCCATGGCCTCTCTAGCTCCAGGGAGTACCTCTCTAAAGCACAAGCCGCTAAAACCTTCTATGTTACAATAGAATAAAACGATGGTCGAAATCGGCCACTTGGTTGGTATGGGCCGCGCCACCTTTTATCGTTACCTCGCGCATCTTGGCGTACTTACCGGCGGCAGTGTGGGGCTGGCTGCCCCAGGACCTGGCGTAGGGCTATACCTACCCGTTAACTACTTCATCTATGTTATTTGATTTCGGTGCTCACAGCTCGTTGCTACTGCCGGCGGTAGTAACCGGTCTAATAGCCACGGGCGGGCTACTGTTGCGAGCACTACAGCACGCTACCCTAACCGATGCGCTACTGGCCTTGCTGTTGGTAGTGCCTACGCTAAATATTGCGCAAGAGATGCTGGGTTGGGCCGGCTGGTACGACAGCCACAACGGGTACACAACGGCCCTGTTTTACGTGCCCTGGCAGCTTAATCTATTGCTCGGGCCAGCCTATTACCTCTATTTTCGGAGCCTGACCAGCCAAGAATTCCGGCTGCTGCCCCGGGCTTGGTGGCACTTGCTACCGGGCTTGCTACAGTTCGGGCTGATAGCCGGGGCGCTGGGCTACGACCTGCTCTGGCTACCCGGCATTCGCGGCCAGCACCTACCGTATCAAATCGGCACCAAAGGCCCCGCTTTAATGGTGGCGAAAACCCTTAGCCAGTACCTCGGCTTTTTGCAATACGTGCTGCTGCCGGCTTATTGCTGGCGGGTATTAGTCGACTACCGGCACTATACCAGCTACCTCAACGACAACTTTTCGGACACCGAACGCCTGCGCTTCGCCGGACTGCGGCAATTATTGTTGGTGCAAGTAGTAGCCTTGGTTCTGAGCCAGCTATTTACGCTGCTGAACTGGAAATTTGGTTTGAGCGACGAAGCTTCCTGGTATTACTTTTTCTTGCGCGGCTTCCTGATTTATTGGTTGATAGCTGTCGGCTTGCAGGCCAACTACGCCGCCGCTACTACCCCGCTTCGTTTCGATGCCCTCCCCGAACCGCATGTAGCTCCTATGCTAGCTGCCCAACAGGGCCAAGCCCCGGTAGAAGATGCCCCTGGCGCTCAAGCGTCGCCTGGTACTGAGTTGCCGGCGGCGCAACTGGCGCCGGAGTTGCTGGTCTGGCGAGACAAACTGCTGGCGCTAATGGCCGAGGAGCAGCCCTGGCTCGAACCTGAGTTGACCCTGACTGAGGTGGCGAAGCGGCTGCGTATTACGCCTGGCCTACTCTCCAAAGTTATCAATTCCGGCTGCGGTCAGAACTTCAATGACTTCGTGAATGCGTACCGGGTGCAGGAAGCGCAGCGCTTACTCGCTGACCCCCGCTTTGCCCACTACTCGCTGGTCGGCGTGGCCTTGGAAAGCGGATTTAACTCACGCTCAACGTTTAACCGGGTGTTCAAGAAGATGCTGGGCCACGCGCCAAGCGAGTTGACACGTCCCAAATCATAGATTGAGGCAGGCCAACATATGCACTGGGGCATAGGGACACCAGGCTGTTAGGAGTTTTGTGGCATCGTTTCACTAACCCGCTACCTGCCGTGCGCCATCACTCCCCCTTCTGCTTTTTCGATGCTTGTCATAACGTTTTCTTCAACCAACTGGCGGCGGCCAAGAGTGCTCGAAACCGCCTAGGTGGGCCGGCTATTTCTGCCCTGTCACTTTGCTTATCTGCATTTGTTTTCCCGCTACGCTGGCAGCGAATAGCGCGTGTACTTCTTCTTTGCTGGTGGATAAGCGGCGCGTCGTCGGCCTTCGGTCAGGGAACGGCTCCCGTTACCGGCGTGGTACTTGACCCAGCCGGGGTACCCGTTGAGTTTGCGACCATCACCCTGCATCAGGCGGCGGATTCCACCGTGGTGAAGTCGGAGTTTAGCGATGCGAAGGGGGCCTTTGCGTTGCGGGCTCCGGCCGGGGGACGCTACCTGATAGCAGTAGCGCAAGTAGGCTACGAGCGCTACTGGAGCATCCCATTTGAATTGCCCGCCGCGGGCCTGGTCCTGCCTTCGGTAGCGCTGCGCACCAGTGCCGCTACGGTGCTACAAGAGGTGAAAGTGATTGGCCAGAAACCGTTATTCGAACACCAGGCCGACCGCACCATCGTCAACGTGGAAAATTCGCCGTTGGCCGCTGGCAATACGGCGCTGGACGTGCTCACGCGGGCTCCCGGCGTAACCGTGGATGGCAGCGACAACTTGGCGTTGCGCGGCAAACAAGGGCTGCTGGTGGTCATCGACGGTAAGCGCCAGCCCATGACCGGCACCGAGCTGGCCGATTACTTGCGCACGCTGCCCGCCGAGCAGCTTGCAACCATCGAGCTCATCACCAACCCGCCGGCTAGCTACGACGCGCAGGGTACGGCTGGGGTTATTGCCATCAACCTCAAGAAAGACCAGCGTCAGGGCGCGAACGGCAGCGCCAACTTAGGCTATGGACGCGGGGTGTACGGCCGGCTTACCACCGGAGCTACCCTTAATTACAGGCAAAGAAAAACCAGTGCCTATGGCTCCTACACCTATGCCGACCGGAGCACGTATCTGCGCCTGACCAGCCACCGGATGTTTTACGACCAAGGCCAGTCGACCGGGGGCAGCCGCCAGGAAGACTACACCGCCACCCGAAGTCTGACTCATAACTGGAAAGCTGGGGTGGACTATGCCTTCACGAGGCGCACCACGCTCGGGGCGGCTCTCACGGGCCAAGCTGCGCACAGTAAGGGCCAAGGAACCAATGCGGTGACGCTGCTGGACGCCAACGGGGCCACCAACCGCGCACTAGCCTCCGATTCTTACCGCAATACCACTACCCCCAACCTTGCGGCCAACCTCAATTTACGGCACGCCTTCGCAGACTCGAGCAACAGCCGCGCCCTGACTGCCGACGCCAACTACGCCTCGTACCGCCTGAGCCGGCAGCAAGGCCTGTCGGCGCTGCTCGATGCCGGCGGCGTGGTCCCCACGCTGCTTACCAGCAACCAAGCGGGCCGCCTCAGCTTGCTTACCGGTCAGCTCGACTACGTGCAGCCCCTAGCCCACCGTCAACTCCTGTCTGGGGGGCTTAAAGTCAGCCGGGTACAGTCCAGCAACGATGCCGTGTTTCAGCAAACCAACAACGGAGTTACCACCTTGGATACGGCGCAAACTAATCGGTTCCGCTACACCGAGACCATTCGGGCCGCCTACCTCAACTGGCAGCAAACTGGGGGGCGGGCCACCTGGCAAGTGGGCTTGCGGAGCGAGCAGACGACGGCCCAGGGCGTACAGGAAGTGGGTAACCAACGTTTTGACCGGCAGTATTTTCAGTTGTTTCCCAGCGCCTCACTGAAGTACACTTTCTCGCCTAAGCACGAGCTGACGCTGGCGCTGAGCCGCCGCCTCGACCGCCCCGGCTTCGACCAGCTCAACCCGTTTCGCATCTACCTCAACGCGACTACCTACCGCTCAGGCAACCCGGCCCTGTTTCCCCAAACCAGCTACAATGCCGAAGTGACGCACACCTATCTGCAAAAATATACTGTTGGCCTGAGCTACAGCAACACGCAGAACCCCATTCTGATTGTAGTACAGCCCGCCACCGCCACGAGCCGTTTCGTCCTGGCCCGTCCCGTCAACTTAGGAGCCCAGTACTATACCGCCCTAACACTAACAGTGCCGCTAACGCCTTGCAAAGCCTGGTCAATTTACAACAGTGCCGTTTTCTACTACAGTCGTTTTACGGGGGACTTAGCCGGCACAGCACTCAACCGGGCCAAGCCGTCGGTTAATCTGAGCAGCACGCACACTATCACGTTGGGGCAGGGCTGGAGCGCCGACCTGAGCGCCACCTACCAATCGCCCGAAGTCTATGGCTTTATTACATCGCGCGCTAATGGTGATATAACCTTCGGCGCCCAAAAAAGTCTGCTGAAGGGCCAGGGCACCATTAAATTTAACGTCACTGACCTTTTGTATACCAACCGAAATATCGCCACCTCTACGTACGATAACTATGTGGATAACTTCACACAAAGCCGTGATTCTCGCGTAGCGACCCTCTCATTTAGCTACCGCTTGGGGAACAACCAACTAGCCGCCCGCCACCGCTCTGATGGTGCGGAAGAGGAAAAGCGTCGGGCAGGTGGACAATAAGGGCTAGGCCAGAGGGTTCGGGGCAATCTGACAAACAGGACCGGCTCATGACTAAATAAAACACCCTGAACCGATGCTTCAGCAAGAACACAGCGCGCCTAGCATTTAGGAAATATTTTCCTGCTGCCGCTGTCATGACACCCAAGATTCTGCGAGCTCACAAGCCGGATAAACAACGCAAGTACGACATGCATTCAAGGCAACCAGCTTAGGGGCTTTGATACCGAACGACTACTGCTGCCAACCAGCCATCAGCAGGCGCTGGCTTCCTTTAGTGACTCATCGAAGGGAATTGGTAGTTGCTTAGGTTACTGCTCGGTCACGTAAAAGCGCACTACTTAAAACGAGCGGAAAGACGATAATACGAGAGACACCAAACCGAATTCAAACCAATGGTTGACTATGCTTATCTTATGATGGCACCACAGTTTTCTTAATCGCATTAGCATAGGCCGCAACTTGTTCTTTCCCCATTATTGCAACATGATAAGGATAAACGACCCAATCAAAATCGGAGTTTGTCCATATGAAGGCATCAAAAACCTGTTGTAGCACATCTTGACAAGCAGCCATAGTAGCGGCTGACACTTCTACTTCTCCATAGGTGCCATCTGCCAGCAAGCCTCCATATCGATTACCATTTCTTAGCACTTCGTTGGCAATGCCAGGTCCTCCTATGCTCCCCGTATGTACGGACGTGGTATCAGACCCAAATGCCATAAATGCTGAAGGCTGAATGTCAATTGGTTTTTCATTGGTTTTTAATCCTCTTACTCTGTCTTCAGGATGATGGGCGCTATTCCGTACAGGCTTTAAATTACCGCCGAAGACCTGTTCAAACTCTGTTTTAAGATCGGTAATGGCTGGTGGTACCCCAGCCATTTTACTTAGAATCTGCAAGTAATTATGAATGTTATCTAACGCATACAGAAATGATCTACTGTGCATATGTGGAGCACGATTTAACATACATCCGGGGACAGCAGGCATTACCTCTTTCCGTGTATCTTCTCTTGCTACGCCAGAGTATTCATAGGCTGCAAATTCTTGTTGAGCCGTCTGTGCTTCGTCAAATAAGTGCAATGCCAAGTTTGCATCCGCAAAGTACATGGCTAAATCATGTAGCAGTAATAAAGGGCCATATTCCATTCGGCTTTCAGCCTGTGGCCTTATAATAGATCTTCCTGGCCTGACCAAGTCAAAAATCTTCATGAGATGTGCCGTCATTAGATTTTCAGCAGAAATCCACCTTATAAGCTCCTATTGTCCAGCTTTAAGTTTGCAATGCGTAGTATAAAAGTATTGTGTTGGTTTGGAGAGATAAACTTAAGATAGTTAGGAGCAATATAAATTGGACATAAAAAAACCACTCAGCAATTATGCTAAGTGGTTGATTATGAGAGTGGCCCCGATTGGATTCGAACCAATGACCGGCTGCTTAGAAGGCATGATTATATTCGTAACAGGCTACCCCGTTTTGTGAGACAGCATAGTTAAAAAGGCTGTTTTGGACCCTGAAACGTCACAACCGTTTGTATCCGGTATCGGTATTTTTGTTATACTTGTTGGCCCCGCTGTTAGCCCCAGTAGTTGGGGCTAACACATATGAGCAAAACAACAGAGCACAAAGAAGGTCAAGCCACAGTGAAAATCTACTACAAAGTAGGTAAGACCCTAGCGGACGGCTCCCACCCTTTCGTTATTCGCATTACAAAGAATCGAAAGCATGTAGTTCGCTACACCGGCATCAGCCTGCACCCAAAATACTGGAACGAGGAAAAACAGGAAATACGCCGTAGCTACCCAGGTGACGCGAAAGCACTCTGGAAAAAGCTCGAAGACAAGGCGAAGGCCTATGAGCAAGCAGCTGGCTCTTTAGCAGAAGCTGATGAGCAGCACGATGTAGAAGCCGTGCTACAGAAGGTGAGTGAAAGCCGCAAGGCTACCCGCCGGGTAAAGGTGGTGGCGTACTTCGCTGAACTGTCAGCTGAGCAGACAGCAGCTGGCCAGCTAGGCAATGCCCGGGTGTATCGGCAGACTGGTACCGAGTTGGCGCGTTTCATTGCCGGTGAGCATGGTGCTGATGATATACCGTTTTCAAAAGTAACGGTATGCTTCTGCAACGATTGGGAGCAGACGATGCGCGCCACCGGTGCAGAGGATACCACTTTATCTGTTCGCTTTCGCACCCTCCGCTCTGTTTTCAACAAGGCCATAGCCAACGGCCTTGCCAAGCCAGAGTATTACCCGTTCGCCCGCAACCGGGCCGAGCAGCACAAATACAGTGTCAGCAAGTTTGATTTAAGCACCCGCAAGCGGGCCCTGCCACGCGAAGAGTTGCGGAAGCTGGAGCAACTAGAGCCCACCATTTGGCGCCACCGGATAGCGAAGGATGCCTTCTTATTCTCCTTCTATTGTGGCGGCATCAACTTTGTCGACCTGGCTCAGCTGCGGTGGCGAGATGTGAGCGGAGTCGCTGCCAGCACTGGTCACCCGGAACGGCTGGAATACGTGCGGCAAAAAACCGGTGGTAAATTCTCCTTGAAGCTCTTGGCGCCGGCCGCGGCTATTGTGGCCAGCTACGCCCCTATCACCAAAGCTTCTCCTGACAGCTATATCTTCTCCTTCCTCGATGCTGCCAAGCATACCACCCCAGCTAAGCGCTTGGTACGGCTCCAGAACGTGCTGGGCTGGGTAAATAAGGCATTGAAGCTAATGGGTGAGCAAGCCAGCATCAGCACACCGCTAACTACCTATGTAGCCCGCCACTCCTTTGCCACTACGCTGAAGTTGAGTGGCACCAATACGGCCTTAATAAGCCAGGCTATGGGTCACAAGTCCGAGTCAGTAACGGCTGTGTATCTGGACTCATTTGGATCAGACCTAGTGGATTCAGCTTTTGACAATCTTTTGTAGCACCTTATTTCTTTCCGCAGGATATCCTCCTGTTCATTTAATCGATGGAGGCTATCTATTTTAGCTGAAGTAGATTTGCGGAATACAAATCTTGAAGATTAGTTAAGTTATCTCGTCCTTACCTTGCCAAACACGATCCTAGAGTAGCACGAGCATTTTCAAACACATAATAGGTCTCGTTCTATAAGTGAGTAATGTTCGAGAATATCCTACTGATGCTGCTTCTAGATTTCCCTTCTGCTATAATCATTAGACTTATCCACCCTGCATTTAAACTCCATTCAATATTTATCCGCAAGTATTAGGAGGATAACATTTTTTCAGTACTTTTGGAGCATGGATATGACTTCACAAACGTCGAACGGCTCTGGAGGATTCCTCGCTGCCCCAAGCGAGGGAATCAAGTCCGTACTCCTTGATCTTACAAAAAAGCTTGAGGACATTGAAAGTATTGAGGAGGCTACTCGGCTAAGGCATGCACGCGAGTTAGCAGAGCTAGCTACTCGGCGTAACAAGGTGATGTCATTGATAGAGGGCATGCGGGAAATTTACCCTGATTGTCAAACTCCTTCTTCCTTCCAGGGAACTGTTAATGATGTGGTAGATCCAACTACTACTGTCCTTTTCAACCCTCGTGTTCCATCTAACATTATTGGGTTCCATTCCATAGACATTCAGGACGAATTGCAACAGGCACTCGACACCAATCCTGAGCATTTTGTTACAAACGGATTCAGCAAGGAAGTTGTCAACCAAAATAATGATAACGACGGCCGCAAACGGCGCGCTCGTGGTGCCTTGAGGGAAATAGTTATCGGTGCTATACGCGACTTAGATTTCCCTGCCTCTATTGATGATGTATTTGAATACATCCACGCCAACCACCCAGGAGAGGGATTAGAGCGCAAGGACGTTGGCACATCACTCAAGGATGGTCGACGCTCAAAGGTCGTAGTTGCTTATCCAGTCTATGACAAATCGGGAGGGCGTTCCTACCTAAACGGCTTACCAGATTTTTACTCCGATGCCAATCCTGATCATCTCGAGCTTAAGCCTGAGTATCAAGAGAAGCTCTTACAAAGAGCTATTGAGTTAGATCTTCTTTTAGATGCTCCTCATGATCAGCTTAACAATACATCTTCTGGAGGCTCAGAGATAGAAGCTTCCATGATAGCGCTGATGTTCAATGAGGAATAATTTCAGAAGTGAACAAAAACAAAGAAAGCGGCTACTGATGCAGCCGCTTTCAAAGAAATTGTTTCGACAGGGTCTCAAGCTTGTCGATGCATTCGGTAGTGGTTCCCGCTGTGATAGAAGAACCGATGGTTTAACGCTCTTAATAATCGCACGCGATGTCCAAAAAGCACGACGACGACCAAGAGTACATCTTCCGTCCCTGGATTACTGTCAAGGGAAAACGGGTGTACCGTAGAAATGGTGGTATGTTTCGCATTCCGGTAAAACGGAAGTAAGGAACATTAGTCCCTAATGGGGCCAAAGGAGCCGGTCGGAGTACCCGCTTTCTTTGTTGATCTCCGGTGTAATGCCTTCTTAAGATTTGGTTTGAACTATCTGGTCCATAGTTTAAACAAGGTCTTGAGGAGGCATTTCTTTTTGCGTTAAAAGCGCTTAAAAATCATATATAACGCTCGTTCACTGAGAGATAACAAAGGTGACACCCTCTTTTCATTAGAGATGCAAGTATAACAAACTTATAACACTTGTTACAAATTAATTTGTTCAATAGGCAGCGCTGACCATTTTGTTAGCAGGCAGCATTCTTTTAAATATAGGCTGTTGCAGCCACAATAAGACTTTTTGATAGTCAGTCTACATTTCGTATCGGAATCGTTGTAACTACTCGATACCCAGCCGCCTGGCTTCTGCCATAACCAGCATCCGGACTAGTCCAGAGGTATTTAGGCCGTGCTTCTTGGCCACCTCTTCGGCCAACTTCTTTTCCTCTGCGCTTAGCTTGATGTTGAGCTGCGGCCCGCGTGAGGCTGCTTGCTTTTCTGTTGCCATAAATCAAAGGTATAATAAAATACAAATACTATAAAACATATTTACACGGTACTTGCTTTGTCTAGACATTGTATTACATTTGTTCTGTTCAGCAAGAACAAAAAGAGGCCAGCCCCGGCAAGGGCTGACCTCCGAATTCAGAAACAGGGCCGGCAAGCCCTATCACCAACATTTCTAACCATAAAGGTATGCAGACAGCAGCCCTTGGCGCAACCCCTTTGAAGGTTGGCGCCACCCTCCCCCGTTACACCGGTCCGCTGGGCCGATTCTTGGCCAGACAGGCAGAAGTTAAAGCCAGCGCCGCGATTCTGGCCTCGATGCGGGCTAATGTGTTAGACCTGGTGGAAGATCCAGCCCTC
>NZ_DASVSY010000076.1:0-3355 GCF_036387835.1 Hymenobacter sp.
GCAGTGGCCGTTGAACGACACTGCGACACCCACCCCGTGACACTGCGTGAAACACCATACCAACGTTGATCTTTCCTGATAAGCTTTAGCTTTACCATTTCCAAAATCCACCCTATTTCAATGCACACAAGTAGCCGCAGCATTACCGTATCTATCCGCGCCGCGCTCGGCGTTTTCGCACTTGCCTTGGCCGCCCTCCCGGCAGCCGCGCAGCAGCCCCCGAAGCTGAAAGAGCCACTGGTATTTTCCTATTTCAAAGGCAACGGCGAAGATGGCCTGCACCTGGCCTACAGCCGCGACGGCTACGTCTGGAATTCCCTGAAAAAAGACAGCACCTTCCTGCGCCCCACCGTGAGCAAAGACAAACTCATGCGCGACCCCTGCATCATCCGGGGCAAAGACGGCCTGTTTCACATGGTCTGGACGGTAAGCTGGAACGACAAAGGCATCGGCTACGCCAACTCCAAAGACCTGATTACCTGGAGCCCACAGCAGTTCGTGCCCGTGATGCAACAGGAAGCCGAGGCGCGTAACTCTTGGGCCCCGGAAATCACCTACGACGACGCTACCGGCGCCTACGTCATCTATTGGGCCACCACCATCAAGGGCCGCTTCCCCGAAACCCAAAGCACCGCCGACGCTGCCTATAACCACCGCATCTACTACGTCACGACCAAGGATTTCAAAACGTACTCCGACACCAAGCTGCTCTACGAGCCCGGCTTCAACGTCATCGACGCCACCATTCAGCGCGACGGCAAGCGCTACGTGATGTTTCTGAAAGACGAAACCCGTGAGCCGGCTCAAAAGAACCTCCGCGTTGCGTTCAGCGACAAGCTAACTGGTCCGTTCGGCAAGGCCTCGGCGCCCATCACCGGCAAGTATTGGGCAGAGGGCCCCACGGCCGTTAAGCTCGGCAAGGAGTGGCTGGTGTATTTCGATAAGTACACCGAACACAAATATGGCGCCGTGCAATCCACCGACCTGCAAACCTGGACCGACGTATCCGACAAAGTGCAGTTCCCGAAAGGTCTCCGCCACGGCACGGTTTTCCCCGTGACAGAAAAGGAACTCGGCTTGCTGCTGAAGCAGTAAAGCGTGATGTAGCGCGGAAGTCCGTTCCGCGACGAGCGCAGCGAGTTCCTACGCGTTAGGGCAATACTGAATACTCGCGTTGCTCGTCGCGGAACGGATTTCCTGTGGCTTCCGCGCTACGCCGCGCTTAGGGCTGCACGGCGTTTGCGAGTGGCTTGCCTTGCTCGAAGTCGGTGATGTTTTGCAGGGTGATGTGGGCGATGTTGTGCATGGCGTCGGCGGTGAAAAAGGCTTGGTGGCCGGTGATAAGCACATTATTGAACGAGAGCAGGCGCATGAACACGTCGTCTTGGATGACCTTACCTGACATGTCTTCGAAGAATATATCGCCTTCTTCCTCGTACACATCCAGCCCTAAATAGGCAATCTTCTCGCACTTAAGACCTTCTATTACCGCCCGGCCATCAATGAGGGCGCCGCGGCTGGTGTTGATGAGCATCACGCCTTCCTTCATTTGAGCTATCGACTCTTCGTTGATTAGGTGGTAGGTTTGGGGCGTAAGCGGGCAGTGCAACGAAATGATGTCGGACTGCGCGTACAGGTTCGGCAGGTCGGTAAACTCGATTCCTAACTCCTTGGCGGCGGCACTGAATTGCACATCGTAGCCGAGCACCCGGCAGCCAAAGCCCTTCAGAATGCGGGCCGTCACCAAGCCGATAGCGCCCAACCCAACAAGCCCGACGGTGCGGCTGTGCAAATCAAAGCCCATTAGGCCGGTGAGCGCAAAGTTGCCTTCGCGGACGCGGTTGTAGGTGCGGTGCGTTTTGCGGTTCAGCGTCAGAATCAGAGCCAAGGTGTGCTCGGCCACGGCGTAGGGCGAGTAGGCCGGCACGCGCACCACCGGCACGCGCAGTTCGGCGGCCGTTTTCAGATCCACGTTATTGAAACCCGCGCACCGCAGCGCCACCAGCCGCACCCCGCTGGCCGCCAACTGGTGCAGCACCTCGGCATCCACCACGTCGTTGACAAACACGCACACTCCCTCGGCGCCCTGTGCCAGCAAGGCGGTGCTGGCGTTCAGCGGCACTTCCAGAAACCGTAGCTGGTGCCCATACTGCTGGTTGATTTCTTCAAAGAATTCATGGTCGTAGGGCTTGGCATTGAAGAAGGTGATATGCATGCGCTGAACGTGAAAGGAACTTGAAAAGAGAGGCCGCTCCTCAACTTTGAGGCTAGCAAGTGGTAAATCAAGTATATCTACCGCCGAACGTCGTCGTTGTTGCGGCGCAAGACCGTACTTCATAACAACGCCGGGCAGCCGCACCAGAAGTGAAACTCCTGGCGCCGCTACCCGGCGCAGCTTCTAAGCTATACCGTATGGCTACGCTAGCTGGCTTTCACCATATACTTCACCAACGGATTTTTCTTGATGCTGCGTAGCCCGTCGGCCACTGAGGCGGCGTTTTGGCGGGCGCCGGCTTCGATGGTGTGGGTATGGTCGGTGGTATTGAAGTACGTGCTTCTCACTTTCGCCTCGCCCTCCTTGTCGTATTTATCGGCAATGATTTTGTTGAGGTCGATGAAGTAAGCACCGCCTTGTTTGGCAGCCTCTGCGGCCCACAGGCCGTAGTCGCCAGCGGCACGATTGACTTCGCCGGCCGCCCACGTGTTGCGCGGGATGGGCGAGCAAACGTAGACGGTGGCGCCTTTGGCTTTGGCGTCGGCAATAAACTGGCGCAGGTACCAGCCATAGCTGTGCACCACTTCCTGCTGCTTTTTGATGGGGTTGTAGATTTGCTGGCTTTCCTCGCCGTTGCTTTTGATGGTGCCGCGCGCCCGCGCCGTGTCGGCCAGCGGGCCGTTGTCGTTGTGGCCGAACTGCATAAGCACGAAGTCGCCGGGCTTGATGTTCACTTGCACCTTCTCCCATAAGCCGTTGGTGCGGAACGTGCGGCTGCTGGTGCCGCCAAGCGCGTTGTTGACCACCGAAATGCGCGTGGTATCGAAGTGCGCAGGCAGGAAATTGCCCCATCCCCACAGGCCGCCGTCACCCTTGCCTTTGCCGTTTTTCACCGTCGAATCACCAATCAGAAAAAGCGTCGGCTTCTTCTGATTCTGTGGGAGGCTGCTAAAGGCCGAAAGCAGGATAAATACGAGCAGCAGGCCGTAGGGCAACACTCCGTTCTTGCGTTGCTTGCTGTTGGTTGGTTGAGGCTGCATTGGTTTCTCTGGATATAGAATTTGATTTTTAACCGTCATGCTGAGCAGAGGCGCAGCCGGAGTCGAAGCATCTCGCTAGGGTGGTAACCCCTTTTACTAC
>NZ_DASVSY010000077.1:0-4912 GCF_036387835.1 Hymenobacter sp.
GCTAGGGGGTGAGGCTCCGTCAGAACGACCCAACTGCGTAAGGTCATTTATTGCAACAGAAGCGCCGGCCTCGCGCTACAGCCTCTGGCGTCGTTGTACTTTAGCTAGTTACCCGATGCTGCGAATTACGCCGCCGTCAACGCGCACCGAGGCGCCGTTGGTGGCGGAGGCCAGGGGGCTGGCGAGGTAGGCTACCATGTTGGCTACTTCGTCGGTGGTGGCGAAGCGCTGAAGCAGGGACGACGGGCGGGCATGCTGGAAGAATTCGTGCTCGGCGTCTTCGCGGCTTTTGCCTTCGGCCGACATCTTCTGTAGGAATTCCTCTACGCCCTCGGAGGCCGTGGGGCCGGGTAGCACTGAGTTGACCGTTACCTGCGTGCCTTTGGTAAGCTCGGCCAGGCCTCGGGCCACGGCGAGCTGCGCGGTTTTGGTGGTACCGTAGTGAATCATTTCTTCGGGAATCTGGAGGGCCGACTCGCTGGAGATGAACAGGATGCGGCCCCAATTATTTTTCAGCATCTGCGGAAAGTACTGGCGCGAAAGCCGCACGCCGCTCAGCACGTTCACCTCGAAAAACCGCAGCCAGTCTTCGTCGGGTATTTCGGCGAAAGGCTTCGGCTCGAAGATGCCCACGTTGTTGACCAAGATATCCACGGTGGGCACTTGCAGTAGCAAGTAGTCTACTTGCTCGGAACGACTGAAATCGACGGCTACGCCACGCACCGTTGCGCCGGGTGTTTCAGTTAAAACAGCGGTTTGCGCTTCCTGCAAGCGCGCTTCGGTACGGCCCGTCAAAATGATTTCGGCGCCTTCGGCGGCCAGCCGGCGCGCAATGGCCAGTCCAATGCCAGCCGTGGAGCCGGTAATCAAGGCTACTTTATTGGTGAGTTGCAGATCCATGGGGAAAGGGGTGTTAGGATAAACCACCAACTAAACGCGCAAACCCTCGATTTGTCTGATTCAGCTGTGCTTCTTCCGCGAGCGGCAAGTAAGGCCAGAGAACTAATCGATTTTCGCTGGTTACCGTATTATCCGCGAATCACTGCTAGAAACTTTTCCGCTTACCCATGAATTTCACCTCTTCCCGTCCCGAAGACCTGCTGTTTGACGCCGCCCGCCGCGGCCATGTAGAAACGCTCCAAGCGTTGCTAGCCGAGGGGGCCGACGTAAACACGCAGGACGGCAAAGGCTTCACGCCCCTCATTATTGCCGCCTACGACGGCCACGTCGAAGCCACCCGCTTGCTGCTCGAAGCCGGTGCCAACCCCAACGTACACGACGCAAGCGGCAACACCGCCCTGATGGGCGTCAGCTTCAAAGGCTACCCCGAAATTGCCCAACTGCTCATCGAGCACGGCGCCGACCTCAACGCCCGCAATGGCAACGACGGCACCGCCCTCATGTTTGCTACGCTCTTCGGCCGCCACAACATGGTGCCCGTATTGCTGAAGGCCGGGGCCGATACCACCCTGCGCGACGTGCGCGGCCTCACGGCCCGCGACCTGGCTGTTCAGCAAGGCAATGAAGTAGCGCTAAACCTGCTGCCGGAATAAAGAGGCGAGCAGGTGGCAGGAAGTAAGTTGCTTGTCGTCTTGGTCTTACCTGCTTCCCTTGCTGCTTTATCGTTTTCAAGCGCAACCTGTCATTTTCTTGTCGCAAAACCTGTCGCCTTTACTGCCATGAATAACTCTGTCGCCCGCTTTGCCCCGTACGCTTTTGCCTTACTGCGCATAGTGGTGGGCGTGTTGTTTGCTATGCACGGCAGCCAGAAGCTGTTCGGAGTTCCCGGCGATAAGCCTGCAGTCGAGCTAGCTTCGTTGATGGGGGTGGCTGGCATCATCGAGTTTGCGGGCGGTATTCTGATTGCTCTAGGCCTTCTGACGCGCCCAGCGGCGTTTTTAAGCAGCGGCACTATGGCGGTGGCCTACTTTATGGCTCACGCGCCCGGAGGCCTGCTCCCCATTGTCAACAAGGGCGAGCCCGCGGTGATATACTGCTTTGTATTCCTTTACATCTGGACCCACGGCCCCGGCATCTGGAGCATCGACGGCCTGTTGCGCCGCAACCGCCCCGAAGCGGCGAACTGAGTTGCGGGTAGCTAACCCCATAAGCTCTTTTTTGATGCAAAGCCCACCAGCCCTACCATTGGGGCGGTGGGCTTTGCTTGTTTACTGCTCGTTCCGGCGGGGCTAGAGGTGAGGCTCCGCCTGAATGAGCAGTGCGTAACAGCAGTTATCTAAAGCCTATCCGCATGGGGCTTGTCATTCCGACAAAGGAGGAATCTGATTTAAAATCGTTCAACGAGCTAACTCAGATTCCTCCTTTGTCGGAATGACAAGCCCTATTCGGATAAGCTCTTAAAGGAGCGGTACAGAATATAGGTACAGAATGTAAGGGAGTGTGGGTGCTGGCCGGAAAGGGTCAGCTTTTACATGCGGCGCAATAGCTTAAAGCCTAGCGCTGTGCTTCAGAATGGAATTGGGAACGATGAATACGGAGTTGGATTACGTAGTCTGTCACCGCGAAATGGGCATTTGTGCTGAGGCATTCCTGGGTGAGTTTGCGCAATTTCGGAGGGGTTCGGAAAGCACAGTTTCCGGGCCCACAACCACGCCGCCACCAACCCGCAAAATGCTATGGATGCAAACACGAACCCGCTAAACAACCCGGCCGACCATAGCCGGGGAAGTATCAAAGTAGAGCACATTGTTGCCGTAGCTCGGCCCGAGCATGTCCATTACGGCCTCGCTGACGACCACGGCGACGACCACGACCACAACCACGACCAACACTGGCTGTTTCGGTACGTGTTCAGCACCGACCACAAAGTAATTGCCAAGCAGTTCCTGATTACGGGCATTTTCTGGGCCTTTATCGGGGGCGCATTTTCCAGCATTATGCGTTTGCAGCTGGGCTGGCCGGAGGCCACGTTTCCCTGGCTGGTTCCCGTCCTGGGCAAGTGGGTGGAGGCGGGTAAGCTAAACGCCGAATTTTACCTGGCGCTGGTTACCATGCACGGCACCATCATGGTGTTCTTCGTGCTGACGGCGGGCTTGAGCGGCACGTTCTCCAACTTTCTGATTCCGCTGCAAGTCGGCGCCCGCGACATGGCCTCGGGCTTTATGAACATGCTCTCGTATTGGTTTTTCTTCACGGCCAGCCTGATCATGCTTATTTCCATCTTCACCGAAACGGGCCCGGCGGCAGCCGGCTGGACCATTTACCCGCCGCTGAGCGCCTTGCCGCAGGCCATTCCGGGCTCAGGCATCGGCATGACGCTGTGGCTGGTGTCGATGGCACTGTTTATCATTTCGCAGCTTTTGGGCGGCGTGAACTACATCACCACGGTTATCAACCTGCGCACCCGCGGCATGAGCATGGGCAAGCTGCCACTTACTATCTGGGGCTTTTTTCTGACGGCCATCCTGGGGCTACTGGCGTTTCCGGTGCTGTTTTCGGCGGCGCTGCTGCTCATCTTCGACCGCAGTTTCGGCACGAGCTTCTTCTTGTCCGACATCTACATTGCCGGGCAGGCCTTGCCCAACACGGGCGGCTCGCCGATTCTGTTCCAGCACTTGTTCTGGTTCCTAGGTCACCCTGAGGTGTACATCGTTATTATGCCCGCCATGGGCATTGTGTCGGAAGTGATGGCCACCAATGCCCGCAAACCTATTTTCGGTTACCGGGCTATGGTGGGCTCTTTGCTCGGCATTACGCTGCTCTCGTTTGTGGTATGGGGCCACCACATGTTCGTGACGGGGATGAATCCGTTCCTGGGCTCGGTGTTCATGTTCCTGACGCTCATTATTGCCGTGCCCTCGGCCGTGAAAACCTTCAACTGGCTGGCGACGCTCTGGCGCGGCAATATCCGCTTCACCACGGCCATGTTGTATGCTATTGGCTTCGTGTCGCTGTTTGTTTCGGGGGGCCTGACCGGCATTGTGCTCGGCAATTCGGCGCTGGATATTCAGATGCACAACACCTACTTTGTGGTAGCGCACTTCCACCTGGTAATGGCCAGCTCGGCCATTTTTGGGCTCTTTGCCGGGGTGTACCATTGGTTCCCGAAGATGTTTGGGCGGATGCTGGACGAGAAGCTCGGCTACATCCACTTCTGGTCGACATTTGTTGGAGCCTACGCCGTGTTCATGCCCATGCACTACATCGGTATTGCCGGTTTCCCGCGCCGCTACTACTCCTGGACGGGTTTCGAGATGTTCAACCAGTTTGCCGACCTCAACAAGTTCATCTCCATTGCCGCCATTCTGGTGTGGTTCGGGCAATTCGTTTTCCTCTTCAATTTCGTGTACAGCATGTTCTATGGGCGGCGGGCCACCCAAAATCCCTGGAAATCCAACACCCTGGAATGGACCACGCCCATTATTCCCGGCCACGGCAACTGGCCCGGCGACATTCCCGCCGTCTACCGCTGGCCCTACGACTACAGCAAGCCCGGCGCCAAAGACGACTTCATTCCGCAAAACGTGCCGTTCTCCCAAACCCATTCCTCCAACCTTCCCTACGAAGACGAGGATGCCGCCGAGAACAACCGGAGAGCCAAGGCCTAGCCTTTTGAAACTAAACAGCACGGCCCGGCAAATTGCCAGGCCGTGCTGTTTGTTGCTGTTGCGCAGGGCTATTTGAGGACTAGGGAATGGGTTGCCACGTTACGTCGGCTACGGCGGCCGTGTTGGTGGAGAGGTATTGGTCGTACAAGTCTTGCGCCGTGCCTTGGTCTGGCTCGCTGCCATCGGAGCGCAGCACGAGCAGCAAGTCGTTGGGAGTTAGATTCAGCTGCTGCATAAGCTGCTGCCGCAGTTCTGGCGTAGCGTTCGGCAGCCCGTCTTGCAACTTCACAACCGTCACGAATTGCCCGTCTTGCTTTATTTGAGTGTACACGCCCGAGGGGCCA
>NZ_DASVSY010000078.1:0-84815 GCF_036387835.1 Hymenobacter sp.
AGGTCGGCGCAGCCAAGTGTCGCGTCTCTACCTCGTTCTGAAACTGCTTGTGCAAACAATAGCAATACTTTCCGTGCTTGTTGCGAAGCGGGAGTTTTGCTATCATATTGGCAAAAACAGATCATATCCTTTAATAAAAGTGCTATAAATTCCGGTTGGCGTTACATTGCAAGGCGTCCGCAACGGCTAAGTGCTTTTGCATGTCTCTGCTCCCGACTCTAATCAATCAACTACGAATGCTTCGTTCCACTCTTTTTCTGCTTACGCTTGGCCTTACGGCTTCTGCTTTCGCCCAAAACCAACCAACCACTACCCCCGACCCACTCATCACGAAAATGGTGGAAGAGGTGTCGGAAAAGAACCTGCGCGACGATATCGACAAGCTGGTAAGCTTCGGCACGCGCCACACCTTATCGGACACTAAAAGCAAGAAGCGCGGCATTGGTGCTGCCCGTAATTGGGTGGAAGACGAGTTCAAGAAATACAGCAAAGCCAGCGGCGGGCGGTTGAAAGTGGAACAAGACACCTTCACCATTAAGCCTGACGGGCGCCGCATCAACCGGCCCGTGCTCATGGCCAACGTCATGGCTACGCTGCCCGGCACCGACCCCGCCGACAAGCGCATCTTTGTGGTAAGCGGACACATCGACTCGCGCGTTACCGATGTGATGAACGCTACGGCCGACGCGCCAGGCGCCAACGACGACGGCTCGGGCACCGTGGCCGTCATGGAGCTGGCGCGGATAATGAGCAAGCAGCAGTTTCCGGCTACCATCATTTTCGTGGCGGTGCAGGGCGAAGAGCAGGGCCTCTACGGCTCGACCCACATGGCCAAACGCGCCAAAACGGAAAACTGGAATCTGGTGGCCATGCTCAACAACGACATCATGGGTAACTCCACCGGCCACGACCCCGAACTCAAGAACACCACCCAACTACGCGTGTTCAGCGAAGGCGTGCCCGCCAACGAAACACCCGAAGAAGCTCGCTTGCGCCGCACGCTTTCCTCGGAAAACGACTCGCCGAGCCGCCAGCTGGCCCGCTACATCCGCACCACCACCAAGCAGTACGTATCCGGCCACGAGGTAGTGCTGGAGTATCGCCCCGACCGGTTTCTGCGCGGCGGCGACCATACGCCGTTCAATCAGCAGGGCTTCACGGCGGTGCGCTTCTCGGAAATGAACGAGGACTTCCGCCATCAGCACCAGGATTTGCGCACCGAAAACGGCGAGGAATACGGCGACCACGCCAAGTTTATGGACTTCGCTTACCTGCGGCATAACACCGGCGTCAACCTGGCCACGCTGGCCAACCTGGCCCTGGCCCCCGCCGCCCCCGAGAATGTAGGCGTGCTCACGGCTAACCTCTCCAACCGCACCGAGCTGCAATGGGAAGCCCCCAAAGCCGGCGAAAAGCCAGCGGGCTTCTACGTGCTGATGCGTGAAACCACCGCCCCGGAGTGGCAGCAGAAGTTTTTCGTGACGGACACCAAAGCCAACCTGCCCCACAGCAAAGACAACTTCATATTTGGAGTAGTATCCGTCGATGCCCAAGGCCACGAGAGCTTGCCGGCACTACCCAAGCCGGTGCGGTAACTGGTCGTAATTCATGAGTGACTCCAGTATTTCCGTTGTTCCCCGCCAGTCGTCTTACCCCAATCCAAAGGCCAAGGCATCAGAAGTACTGGCGTGGCTGGTTGCCCTAGACGTAGTAGAACCAACAGTTTCGGACTGTATTCTTGGCACAAAGGGCGGCTACTCCTTATCAAAGGGGGCCTTGCAGATAGTGAAAGAACCCTTTTCCTTGCCCTTCAACCAAACACCGAACGGCCTGGAATTAATTACCATCCGTCGCATTTTTGACCCTGCTCAATATGGATTGGATGGACTCATGTGCCCGCATTGCACTGCGGATATTAGCAGCCTCAATCTGGATTTTTTTACCTCCTGGGCTACGGGCGAAGATGATACTCTTGCTTGTCCACAATGTGAGATAGCAAGTGACATTCACTTATATGAGTTTACTCCCGCCTGGGGCTTTAGCAATCTAGGGTTCACCTTCTGGAACTGGCCGGAATTTACCGATGTCTTTATAGCAGCTTTCGAAGCGCGGTTGGGTTGTCGTACAGACATTATTCATCGGTATATCTGACTCCACACGCTACCAAATTACTTGTTCCAAAACCGGCCCGGTTGCTTCATGCAGCCGGGCCGGTTTTGGAACGGGGTGATTCACTCGCAACTGGCCCTCGCAGGAAAACAGGCTGTTGCATCCGAAGCCATAGACGCAGCCGGCAGCCGGGTATTGGCGGGTTTTCAGGCGCAAGAGAAGCTGGCATCAAGGTAGCTAGCCACTGCCCTGCTGCGCACAACCGCAATGTTGGCCTTGATTTTGAAACCATTTGCAAGCAGGAGAGTGCGGGACGGAGCCAAGAAATTTTATAAAGTCCTTTCTGTGGAATTCACTGTAAATCCCACAGTCTTATGCAGAAGCTTTATGGCTTGACCCGGCAACTTCCTGCCGTAGTGGCTTTGCTGGTAGCACCGGCCGCAATGGCCCAGACGATAACCGGCAAAATCACCGCTGACGACACCAAAGCACCTCTTCCTGGCGTAACGGTTGTATTGAAAGGCAGCACCACAGGCACAGCAACCGGGGCCGATGGTGGTTTTTCACTGAACGTACCGAACCGTCAGGGGACGCTGGTTTTCTCGTTTATTGGCTATACCACGCAGGAGGTGCCGATTGATGGACGTTCCGAAGTATCTATTGTGCTGGGCACCGATACCAAGGCGCTGCAAGAAGTGGTGGTAGTGGGCTACGGCTCCCAGAAAAAGAGCGATGTAACGGGCGCTTTGTCGTCGGTTTCGGAAGAGCAGATTCAGCAGGTAACCACCCAAAACCTGACGCAGGCCTTGCAAGGCCGGGCGGCGGGTGTGGACGTGGCCGGCGGCAACTTCCGCCCCGGCGAAACGCCCGCTATCCGTATCCGGGGCAACCGCTCCATCCGGGCGTCCAACGAGCCGCTGTACGTGGTAGACGGCATTCCGCTGGCGCAGGGCACGGGCCTCAACGACTTCAACCCGCAGGATATTCAGTCGGTGGAAGTGCTAAAGGACGCTTCGGCTACGGCCATCTACGGTTCGCGCGGGGCCAACGGCGTCGTGATTGTGACCACCAAGCGCGGGCAGGAAGGCAAGTTCACGCTCAACTACAACAACTACTTCAGCATCGACAAGGCCTCACGCACGCTGGACCTGTTCAACGGCGGTGAGTTCTTGGAATTGCAGCGCGAAGCCAACCGTAACACCAATGCCTACGCACCCCGCTACGCTGACCCAACCCTGGATTTCAATCTGTTCGGCGCAGTGGACCTCAACGCTTGGGAAGGCATTGCCGACGGCTACGAGTGGATAGACCGCGAAAACCGGGTGGTGGCTAAGCGCCCAACCACCGAGGCAGAGCGCGCACTCTACGGGGCCAACGTCACCGAGATTCCGATTTATGACCCTAGCAAGGTGCGCACCACCGACTGGCAGAAGCTGGCCTTGCGCACCGCCCTGACTCAAAACCACCAAATCAGCGCTAGCGGCGGCAACGAAAAGCTGCGGGCCTCGATGTCGGTGGGCTACCTCAACCAGGAAGGCATTCAGAAAGGTCAGGATTTCACGCGCTACAACGCCCGCGTAACCCTTGACTACAAAGTCAATAACATCGTCACGCTGGGCGCTTCTACCAACGCCAGCTTGTCAGTGCAGAACTACGGCCCTGACATCTACGGCCGCGCCACCGGCCAGATTCCGTACGCAACCCCGTATGCGCCCGACGGGACATTTATTGTCAGCCCGGCCTTCGTATCCACTATTTACAACCCGCTGCGTGAAGCCGAAAACGCCTTCAACGAGCGGCGCGTAACCCGCTTCTTCGGCAGCTTTTATGGCGAAGTGAAGCTCCCCGTGGAAGGGCTGCGTTACCGCCTCAACGTAGGGCCTGACTTCCGCAACAACCGGACGGGTATCTTCCAGTCGGCGCGGGCTATTGCCCGGGATGCCGGCGGCCCCAACTCCACGTCCTTCGCGCAGTACGACCAAGGCCAGAACTTCACCTACGTGGTGGAAAACCTGTTGTTCTACGACAAGCAGATCAACGAAAACCATAGCCTCGGCATCACAGCCCTGCAAAGCGTGCAGGCCGACCGCAGCGAAAGCTCGTCGATCAGCGCCGTGAACTTGCCTTACGACAGCCAGAAGTGGTACAACCTGGGTTCGACGTATCAGGCGGCGGCCAACGGCTTCGGCACCGGCTTTTCCAAGCGCACCCTGGCCTCATGGATGGGCCGCATCAACTACAGCTTCCTGGACCGCTACGTGCTGACGGCCACCGGCCGCGCCGACGGCGCCTCGGTACTGGCCCCGGGCAACAAGTGGAGCTTCTTTCCCTCGGTTGCCTTGGCCTGGAAAGTGCAGCAGGAAAGCTTCTTGCGCAACGTGGAGGCAGTTAATGAGTTGAAAATACGCGGCGGTTACGGTACCGTGGGTCAGGCTTCTGTGGACCCCTACACCACGGGTGGCACCCTGCAGCGTTCCTCCTACGCCTTCAACGAAACCCCGGCCTACGGCTACTCGCCCACGCCCGGTACGTTGCCTAACACGCTCGGTGGTATTCCCAACCCGGAGTTGCAGTGGGAGCGGACTTCGACTATCAACTTGGGCTTGGACTTCGGCTTGTTCCAGAACCGGATAAGTGGTTCGGTGGAAGTGTACCGCGCCAACACCACCGACCTGCTGCTGCCGCGCGGCTTACCCACGGCGGGCGGGGTGGCCAACATCTTGCAAAACATTGGGGAGACGCGTAACAGCGGTATCGAAACCAGCCTGACCACCATCAACGTGGAAACGGCCGGCGGCTTCCGCTGGGCTACCGACTTCATCTATACCCGCAACAAAGAGGAATTTGTGAAGCTGGCTTCCGGCGCGCAAGACGACATCGGCAACCGCTGGTTTATCGGGCAGCCGCTTGGTGTGTACTACAGCTACCAAAACGTGGGCATCTGGCAACTCGACGAAGCGGATGCCGCCAAAGTGTACGGCTTGGTACCCGGCGACATCAAAGTGGTTGACCAGAACGGTGACAACATCATCAACGCCAACGACTACGTGATACGGGGCTCGAACCGGCCGAAATGGACGGGCAGCGTGAACAACACGCTCACCTACAAAGGCTTCGAGCTGAGCTTCTTGGTATACGCCCGCGTGGGCCAGTTGGTGGCTACCGGTATTACGCCAGGTTTGAGCGGCGTGTTCCAAAGCCAGCAAGTGAACTACTGGACGCCGAATAATCCCACCAACGAATTCCCGCGGCCTACTTACAAAGCCGAAGCCCGCAACAACGAAGGCTATGCCTTTGTGAACGGCAGCTTTGTTCGGGTGCGCAATATCTCGCTCACCTACACCGTACCGCAGGCCATCAGCTCGAAAGTGAAGATGAGTAACCTGAGCGTGTACGCCAATGCCGTGAACCCCTTCCTGTTCACCAAGTTCAAAGGCCTCGACCCCGAAGCTACCGACGTTGGAACCACTTCCGGCGAACGGGCACAGGCCCGGAACCTGGGCACCAAAAGCCTCGTGTTCGGCTTGCGCGTAGGATTCTGATTCAGGACTTTTTCAATTGCCTAACCACATGAAAATTACCCGTACCGTACGCATTGCCTCCCTGACCGTCCTGATGGGACTCGGGCTGGGCTCGTGCAAAGACTACTTAGAAGAAGAACTGGTTTCCACGCTTACCAACGACTACTTCAGCACCGAGCAGGGCTTGGAAGATTTGGTGAAATCCAGCTACGAGCAAACCCGCTATAAATTTGCTCTTGAGCATTCCTTCGCCATGTTCAACTATGGCGTAGATGAAATGACGAGTGCCGACCAGATCAACGTCGAGTGGTGGAACCGCTACGATAGCCGCCTGAACTCTTCGGATGGGTTCGTCGATGGCGTCTGGACAGCCGACTACGACGGCATCAACCGCTGCAACATCGGCATTGCCCGGATTCCTGGCATCCAAGGCACCACCACGCTGCGCACTGACGCGCAGAAAACCCAGCGCTTGGCCGAGTTGCGCTTCCTGCGGGCCTACTACTACTTCCAGCTGGTGCAGCAGTACGGCGCTATTCCGCTGCTACTGGAGCCCACCGAGGGCGTGAAGCTGGATTACACCCGCACCCCCGTACCGGATGTATACCGTACCATCATCTCCGACCTGAAATTCGCGTCTGATAACCTGGCCCCAACCACGCCGGATTTCGGCCGGGCCACCAAGAATGCCGCCCTGCACTACTTGGCTAAGGTGTATCTGACGCGCGGCAGCGCCGTAACCGACGTACGTGGCCAGAAGCCTACCGACATGGACAGCGCCGCCTACTACGCCGACCAGGTCATTACCTCGAACCGCAACCCGCTGGCCACTAATTACGCCGATCTGTTCGATGTAGCTAACTCTCCCACCGCTCCTTTTTCCCTTGCTAACCCCGCTACCTATACCAACAGCGTGGCGGCGCAAACCAACCGCGAAGTCCTCTTCTCGGCGCAGTTCAACAACATCGTGACTTTATCTGGTCGTTTCGGCAACCGGGTACACTCCTACTTCACGCTGCAGTACGACAACGAGCCGGGTATGACCCGCGATGTGCTCAATGACCGGCCTTTCCGCCGCCTGATGCCCACCAATTACGCCATGGACATCTTTGATCGGCGCAATGACTCGCGCTTCTATAAGACGATGAAAACGGCCTGGATTGCCAACAACACCAGTGCCGCCAGCTACCCCCGCTGGACGGCCGCCGATGCGCCTACGCCAGCGCAAGTAGGTCAGCCGAAGTTCGCTATCAACGATACGGCGGTCTATGTCATCGTCAACACCCGCGAAAACCCGGTTCCGCAGGCGCAAATCAACCGCTCACGCTACAAGATTTTTGCCCGCTTCATCCGCAACGCCGCAGGCACCGTGGTGACGGGGGCCTACGACCCAACCGGCACGCTGGCCCTGCGCAACAAGTTTCCGCAGCTCATCAAGCACACCGACCCGTACCGGCCTAGCGCCGCCGAAGAAGCCGGTACCAAGGATGGTCTGCTGGCCCGTACTGGCGAAACATATCTGATTGCGGCAGAAGCCTATGGCCGCAAAGGCAACTACACCAAGGCCTTGGAATACGTGAACGTGCTGCGTCAGCGGGCTGCTTACAAAGCCGGTGAAGTGAAGCCCTCGGTGAATTGGCGCGTAGAAGGCGGCACCCGCGGCGACGTTACCAACTCGTATCCGGCCATTACGGCCCGGCTAACCAACTTCACCACCAACGACCCCAAAGAACTTTATCCGAGTTCGGTAACTACCACAGAGCAGCGTTTTATTCACTTCATCCTGAATGAGCGCACTCGTGAATTGCTAGGTGAGTTGCACCGCTGGGAAGACTTGGTTCGCACCGAGACGCTACAGCTGCGTGCGCCTCTTTTCAACCCTGATGCCGCAGGCGCTACCGATCCTAAATTCAAGCTGCGGCCTATTCCACAGACCCACTTAGAGCGCATCTTCCGCAATGGCCAGCCGCTCACCAACCAAGAGCGCATCGACGAACAGAATCCTGGCTACTAATCGAATAGCCTAAAGCTACTTTAAGCTGCTTTCGGCTACTAGCATGACTCTTCGCAGAGCCCGTAACAAAGAGGGGCGGGCCACTTGGCTCGCCCCTCTTTGTTACGGGCTCTGCCGTTCCAGTTAGGTGGTAGCGCCTTTCAAAACGACAAGCGACCCAACCAAAATGGTAGGGTGCTTTATACCTGATAACACCTAGCTACCCCGGTGTGTAAGAAAAGAATGGACGGCTTACCACCAGTGCTTAAGAGAAAATAGGCCCTCAGTGCTTTAGAAGGACGTTAAGCGGTGAAAACGAGGCGGCACTTAGCACACCATTCTTACTATGCGTCCTGGTCAGTACGAACAGACGCTTAGTCGGCACCCGCTTTGTAGCGTGGTAGGCGCGGCCTGTTTGTAAGCCGGTTCCTTATCCATTTTTTTCTTTTACTGCCATGTCCTTTCTTGCTGTTGTTCTTGTTATTATCGGCTTCCTGTTGCTCGGCATTCGTATTGCGCAGGAATACGAGCGGGCCATTGTGTTCCGGCTAGGGCGGTTTACGGGCACCCGCGGACCGGGGCTGTACTGGATTATTCCCTTCATCGAGCGGCAGCAGACGCTGGATATCCGCACCAAAACTGTGGACCTGGAGCAGCAGGAAACCATTACTAAAGACAGCGTCACCATCAAGGTGAATGCCGTGCTCTGGTTTAAGGTGATTGACCCGGCCGCAGCCGTTATCAAAGTAGCCAACTACAACCAGGCTGTATACCAGCTGGCCGTTACGGCGCTGCGCAACATCATTGGGCAGCACCAATTAGATGAAGTGCTGCGTGGGCGCCAGCAAATCAACGCCACGCTGCTCCAGCTGGTGGATACGGCTACCGAGCCTTGGGGCGTGAAAATTGAGCTGGTGGAAATCAAAGACGTGGAAATTCCAGAGTCTATGCAGCGGGCCATGGCGCGCGAAGCCGAGGCCATTCGGGAGAAGCGGGCCCGCATCATCAAGGCCGAAGCCGAGTTGGAAGCCAGCATCAAGCTCACGCAGGGCGCCAAGCAAATGGAAGCCAGCCCCATGGCCCTGGAGTTGCGCCGGATGCAGATGATTTCCGAAATCGGCATCGACAACAATACTACCACCGTGGTATTGATTCCGTCGGAGTTCAGCCACGCGGCTAAGGGCTTGGCGGCCATGGCAGTACCAGCAATGCAGCAGCCCAGCTAACTTAACCGGAGCGCAACCCTTACGCAGGGTTGCGCTCCGACTGGTGTGGAATCAGCTTATTTTGCTACCCAACAAGTTCGGTCTGACGCCATCCTGATGCAGCTTATTTTCCTGGTAGGTCTTGCCCTCCTGATTGCCTTCCAAAGCAACGCCCAGCAGCCCGCTACGCAGGTTATTATCGTTGGCACTATTCATCAGCCGGGGCGCAACTTCAACCCCGACTCCGTAGCGCAGATACTAGAGCGGATACAGCCCGATTTGATTCTGGTGGAACTGGACAGCTCGTTTTTTACGCCTATGCTCGAGCTAAAGAATGCGCCCCGCGAGAACGAGGGCCTCGGCATTGCGCAGTACCGGCGCCAGCACCGCAAAGTGCGCATGCGCCCCTTCGACTACGAAGGCCGCAACGAGTACCACCGTCGCCACGGCATCACAACCAAGCCCGCTGAGGTAATGGCCCTGCTCGATAAACTTTATGAGCTGCGCCGCCTAACCTCAGAGCAGGGCACGGTGCTCGATACCTACTATGCCCTCACTGATTCACTGGCCGTTGTGTCGCACCAATCGGCGTATGTTATCAATCAGCCGGCTGTGTACCGCCTGGCGGCGCGGCGCCAGCAGTACCAGTATCAGCGCCTCAACGCCGTGGTGCAGGCCCGCCCCGAACTGGCTGCCTACCATGCTTTTTATCAACTCAACACCGAATTTTGGGACACCCGCAACCGCGCCATGGCCGCCCATATTCTTGCTTTTGTGCGTCAGCAGCAGGCCCGGCGCATCGTGGTTCTGACGGGCTACTTTCACAAATACTATTTGCTCCGGGAGTTGCAGCCACATCAAACCACCGATGGCTTTGAGTTGCGTGAGTATTATCACTACTGATTTCAACTTGGTTGGGCATAGCTGCCGTGGCATAGCGGCTGTCTCTCCGACATTCCGATTCCGCGCCTCCAGCGGCGAGAGGAATGTCGGAAGGACAACCACCCGGTTGGATAAGCACTCGATGAGGCGGGTAAAGTCTTGGAGTTTTTTCTGCTATGCGGAAAATTGCTGCTTATGCTTTTACTTGCAGCCTCAAATCTGGTCGTTAGCCCAAGATTATTCCTCATGACCTGCGCCCACCGCTTCCTTTTGCCTTCCTTGCCATCAGCTTCCGCTGGTGCTGAAGGCGTGTGCGTAGTTATCAAGAAATGCAAGAAACGGATTCCGGCCTGACCGTCGTTGCTGTTCCTTGCACGCTGTTGCTACTGAACTTACTGCGCCGGTCCTCTTAGGGCCGGCGCTTTTTTTGCTGTTTTGCCTTCGTATTTCGTTCTTCACTAGTATGAAAGTTCTCAAGTTTGGCGGCACGTCCGTCGGGTCGGTGCAGCGGATGCGCGATGTAGCCGAGTTGATTTACGCGCCCGAGTTGCGGCGCATTGTGGTGCTATCGGCCATGAGCGGCACCACCAATACGTTGGTGCAAATAACGCGGCTCCTCCACGACGGCGACCTGACGGCGGCCACCTCGCGCATCGAAATCATGCGGCAGGACTATCACATGGTGGCCCGCGAGCTGCTGCCTGACGAGACAGTGGCCGCCGCCGCCCTCAAGCAGCTGGATTCTATTTTCCGCGCCATCTTCGACCTCACCCGTCAGCCCCTGTCGGCGTCGGGCGAGCGGGTAATCTTGGCGCAGGGCGAGTTGCTGAGCACGTATCTGTTTCATCAATACTACACTGGCATTCTACAGCGCGAGGCGGTGCTGTTGCCCGCCCTGGATTTCATGCGCCTCGATGCCGACGACGAGCCCGACGCCCCTTACATTCGGGAGCACCTGGCGGCGCAGCTCGCCCTGCACCCCGAGTTGCAGCTGTTTGTCACGCAGGGCTACATCTGCCGCAACGCCCAAGGCCACATCGACAACCTCAAGCGCGGCGGCTCCGACTACTCGGCTTCCCTGATTGGGGCCGCCACCGATGCCACCGAAATCCAAATCTGGACCGACATCGACGGCTTGCACAACAACGACCCGCGCGTGGTGCCAAACACATATCCGCTGCGCGAATTGTCGTTCGATGAAGCGGCCGAGCTGGCGTATTTCGGGGCGAAAATCCTCCACCCAAGCTCGGTACTGCCCGCGCGCCAGTATGGCATCCCCGTCCGGCTGCTGAACACCATGCAGCCCAAAGCGCCCGGTACGCTCATTTCCAGTAAAACCGGCCAGGAGGCAATCAAAGCCGTAGCGGCCAAAGATGGTATCACGGCCATCAACGTGAAGTCGAGCCGGATGCTGCTGGCGCACGGCTTTCTGCGCAACCTGTTCGAGGTATTCGAGCGGTACCGCACGTCTATCGACATGATTACCACCTCGGAAGTGGCCGTTTCGCTCACCATCGACAACGCCACGCACCTACCGCAGATTCTGGAGGAGCTTCGCCGCTTTGGTACCGTGGAGGTAGACGAGCAGCAAACTATTATTTGCCTGGTGGGTAATTTGGTGCAGGCCAACCACGGCTCGGCCTACCGGGTTTTCGAGGCGCTGAAAGACCTTCCGATGCGCATGATTTCCTACGGCGGCTCGCCCAACAACATCAGCGTTCTGGTACACACCGCCGATAAGGTGCAGGCGCTGCGGGCTTTGAACGACGGTTTGTTTCGGACCGCACCTCCTAGCACCTTCTCTAAAACAGAGGGTGAATTAGCTTTAAAAAAGCTGCTAGCTGGTAGCTAGTTGCTTCTACATTTCAACTTTCATTGTTTTTCGCCCCAGCTTCTGCTCTGAGAATAATTGCCTTTTAACTCATCAACACCGCTAGCAGGTATCAGCTAAGAGCTAGTAGCTAACAGCAGTGTTGAGAGGAAGTGAGGTAACCAGCAAAGCGCTTTTTCTTTTTATGTCTTTTCAACTTTCTCCGGCGCTCCTGGCGCAGCCTACCCCTTTCTATCATTACGACCTAGCCCTGCTCGACCGGACCCTAGCGGCCTTGCAGCAAGCCGCAGAGCCGCGCAACTTCCAGGTGCATTACGCCCTGAAAGCCAATGCCAACTTACCGGTGCTGGAGCGCATCAGGAACCTAGGCCTCGGGGCCGACTGCGTGAGCGGCGGCGAAGTGCAACGGGCCTTAGACGCCGGTTTTGCTCCCGACCATATTGTGTTTGCCGGTGTGGGCAAGTCGGATGCGGAAATCAACTTGGCGCTGGCCGCCGATATCTGGTGCTTCAACGCCGAATCGGCGGAGGAACTGGCGGTGTTGGATGCTTTGGCGGGCGCCCAAAACCGCAAGGCGCGCATTGCCCTGCGCGTGAATCCGAACGTGGACGCTTACACGCACCCGCACATCACGACGGGGTTGGCAGCCAATAAATTCGGCATTAGTTTGACGGATCTGCCGGGCGTGGTGGCACATCTTGGTTTGTTGCCAAACCTGGAGCTAGTTGGTTTGCACGCGCACATTGGCTCTCAAATCACCAACCTAGAGGTTTTCGCCAAGCTCAGTGAGCGGCTCAACGAGCTGCAAACGGCCCTCAGTGCGCAAGGCCACGACCTCCCGCACCTTAACGTAGGGGGCGGCCTCGGCATCAACTACGAGTTACCCGACGAGCAGTCCATCCCCGATTTCGAGGGCTACTTCTCGATGTTTGAAAAGCACCTGATTCGGCGGCCGGGCCAGCGGGTACACGTAGAGCTTGGCCGGGCCGTGGTGGCGCAGTGCGGTACGCTAATCAGCAAGGTGCTCTACGTAAAGCAAAGTCAGCAAACCAACTTCGCCATCCTCGACGCGGGCATGACCGAGTTGATGCGCCCCGCTCTCTACGGCAGCTACCACCACATCCAGAACCTAAGCAGCCACGCCCCCGAGCAGCTCTACGACGTGGTAGGCCCCATCTGCGAGTCGTCGGATACCTTCCGCAAAGCGGTGGTGCTGCCCGAAACGCAACGCGGCGACCTGGTGGCTATTCGCTCGGCGGGTGCTTACGGGGAGGTGATGTCGTCGGGGTACAACCTGCGCGAGAAAGCCGCCGCCGTATACGTAAGCGAGTAATTGTACTTGAACTTACCGCAGAGAAACTTCAGGTTTGTAGAAATAAAGCGAAAGGAATTAGCCTTTATGGCGTTGCTGGCCTTCCTGGTATTTCTTGCACCGCTACGCGGCGCTGTTCTGTTTCATGTAAAGGTTCTACAAACCTGAAGCCGCTACGCGGCAGCATGGTTTTGCCACAGCGACTGTAGTGCTGCCTGTAGTTCATCCACACGCTTAAAACGGTTCGGCGTACCTAAATCCGCATTTGGATTTGGGTACGCCGAACCGTTTTCACTTACTGTGCCTTACTGGTTTCCAGGGTAGCTCAAGCCTTCGTCGTACTTAAACAAGGCATAGCCCGGAGCCTCCTTGTAGCCCGGCACATCTTCTTGCTGCTTTTGCACGACTTCCTCGGAAACCGGAGTTGTGAACGGCATTTTGCCAGTGGGGTTAAACTTGCCGGTCACCACATCTAGCAGCGCTTCGGGGGTGGTTCCGAAAGTTGCCAATACACCTTGGCAACGGCTTTTCGTACTGGCGTTATACACCTCGTCGATAATCCACGGGTTGCTGTAATTGACAGCCAGAATCGTTGGCTTCTTGGCCATAAGCGCCTTGATGTAGGAAACTTCTACTGCGTTCTTCGACAACGAGAGGTACAGCGGGGTACCATCCGAGGCAAATAAGGATTTGCTCATGGGTTTCAGCCAGAGTAGCACAACGTCGGCCTCTTCAGGCGTGCCCACAAATTCCACGGGGTACGAGCTGTCTTTGGTAGCGTACACTTCGCCGGCTCCCGTAGCGGGCGCGTTGCTGCCTTTTTGGTAAGACTCGAAGTACACCTTGGTTTTTGCCTTCAGAGGCAATGCCTTGGCCTCGTTGCGCAGCAGCACAATGGATTTGCGCAAGGCTACCGCCGCCCGGGCCGCCGACTTCGGGTTGTTCACGATGGTTTCGGCAGCGGCTTCGTCTACGTAGGGGTTTTCGAACAAACCCAGGGCAAACTTCTCTAGCAACAGCCGCCGCACGGAATCGTTGATAAGCGAGACATCGTCCGGGTTGCTTTCGACGGTTTTTAAGAGTTCGGCGGGGTCGGCGGTGCCGGAAAAGAGGTTAACGCCCGCTTGCAAGGCCCGGTGATACCGCTGGGTGATGGATAATTCTTCGGCGCCCCACGGCATCATCTCGATGGGTCCGGTATCGGAGTTGATAATCCCCTTGAACCCGAGCTCGGTGCGCAAGAGGTCCTTGATAATAGCTTTGTTGTAGGCATAGGCTATCTGCTCGTACTTGGTGCCTACCGGCATCGAGTAGTAGGGCATGATAGCAGAAGTGCCCGCCTTGATGGCCGCTTTGAAGGGAATCAGGTTGTTCTGGAACTGGCCACCCGGAAACACCTCTTTCTTGCCCCAGTCAAAGTGCGGATCTTGGCCTCCCTCACCGGCACCTCCACCTGGGAAGTGCTTGGTGGTTAAAGCCACGGAAGTTGGACTGAGCGTAGGCCCCTGAAAGCCGAGCACTACCTGCGTTATCATTTGCGCCACCCACTCGGCATTCTCGCCAAATGTACCATCTACCCGTTGCCAGCGCGGTTCCGTTGACAAATCGCCCATGTACATGTAGCCCTTGCGCAAGCCAACCGCGGCCCACTCTTGCCGGGCAATGTCGGCAAATTCGCGTGTCAGCTTCAGGTCGCGCATGGCTGATAATCCCAATTCGCCGGGCCATTTCGAGAAGGCCGTGGTGCCAACGCTGGTGCCAACCGCCGCGGCAGTTGTGATGTGGTTGCGAGGGTTGGAAGCCACAATGGCGGGAATGCCTAATGGCTGGCTTTCGCACAGCGCCTGCAGCCGATTGGCCCACTCTGCCGTGGTACGGGCACTCACGTTGGCCCGCAGAATGAAATGACGCTGGTGGAACTGCGTCACGGCTTTGGTGGTGCCCGCGGCCGTCATGATAGGCACGGGCAACTGTTTGCGCGTGAACATGTTGGTGGATGTAACCAAGTCCTCCTCGTTGAATTGGCTGGTAATGGGCTCTTTGCTTTTGGGCGCCTCAAACGCCCAGTCGTTTTGTAGGCGAGTGGAGCTAATGAGCATAAATCCCACTTTCTCGGCCACCGACATGCGCGCTACTAGGTCCTGGGCCCGCGCTTCTGCTGGCAAGCGCCAGTCCTCGTATTTATCGAGGCGACCATTCTTGTTTAGGTCCTTGAACTTCAGCCCTCCTACTTCCAGTATTTTAATTGACCGGCTGCCGAGCACGGGCTGTTCCACCTTTGCTTGGGCGGGTTGGCGAAGTGTTTGAAAGGCTCCGAGAAAAACGAGCAGCACCGCACCTACCGATGCTATTACGCAAGTTTTTTGGTGCTGCTGCACAATGATCTGAGCAACCACAAAGAGCCTGCGAAACTTCTCAACTACAGTTTTCATAACTCAGAGCAAGGGTGGGAGGAGTTGACAACGCTGCCTAGCACTGCCATGTAGTTAAGTACTTAAATTCCAATTGGATTGAAACAAAACGATTGGCATTTATTCACGCAAACGTTATCGGTTGCGTGTTCTTTCCATTTGCCGTATTCTCTGTAGACCTTATTGCCTTAGGCATCATACCGGCAATTTTGGATTGCGATGCTGTAGTGAAGGGTAAGCAGCAAGCACAGTGATAAGCACCTCAGAACAGGTTATTGCACACATAAAAAGCGTCCACAGAAAAGATCTGTGGACGCTTCTTGCACCTGACGCTTAAGCAGCGGTGGGCTTAGTGGGCGATTAACAACCGCGTCCGTTCGCGCTGGCCGTCGACGACCAGCCAGCATTCGTAGAGGCCTGGAGCCCACTGCTGGCCTTGCACCAGGAATGCGTAGCGCTGCTTTTCTTGCACGGGACCTTCGTACAAGGATGCCACCTGCTGACCGAGCTGGTTGTAGAGCAGCACCTGGGCGTGACCACTGCGGAGGGGGCGAAAAGAAACAGTGGCCTGCGTAGTTGCCGGATTAGGATACACGGCCAGCTCCTGCGCGCTCACACGGGTTGCAGCCAGTGCTAAAGCCGGACGGCTAGCCGCCACGAGTGGCACTAAAGACGCGCTGCTGGCTTGGGCATACTTGATGGTGGCAAAGTCGGAGCCACTGTTGCTATTGCTATCAAAGGCGCTTTTGCCTGTCACGTACACATTACCCACTGCGTCGAGAGCGACGGCTGCCGCCCAATCAGCCCCGTTGCCGGGTCCATTGTAGCGGACTTCCCACAATTGCTGACCGGTGGCAGCAGCGTACTTAAGCGTGAAATAGTCGAAGTTGGAGCCAGTGGCCCCAGTTGCGTATACATTACCGGCCGCGTCCAGGGCTAAATCGGTACCAAAACCAAAGCCAATCAAACCACCATAGCGGGTTTCCCAGAGCAGTCGGCCAGTAGTCCCAGCGTACTTGATGGTGACCATTTCGGTGCCGGTGTTGTTACCAAGGGAGCGCGCCAGTACGTATGCATCGCCGGCTTTATCTACAGTAACAGCAGCACCCTCGTCATACAGCTTGGCTGGCCCACTGTAGCGCGCAACCCATAGCTGCTGGCCGTTGGCAGCATACTTGACAGTAACACACTCTGAGTGTTGACTGAAATCGGTGCTCTTTCCTGTTATATACACATTACCTGCTGCATCTGCGGCCAGGCCAGCAACCGCCGCACCGACACCGACGGCGGTAAACCGGGCATCCCATATTCGCTGACCGTTGGTTCCGTTGTACTTGACCGTTGCAAATGTAATCTGGCCGTTGTTGTTGAGGGTGCCCGTCACGAACACATTCCCGGCTGCGTCTAGGACCAGACGACTAGCCTCACTGTAGTTGTTGAGAGGGTTATAACGGGCTTCCCACAGTTGCCGCCCAGTGGCCCCGTCGTATTTGATGGTAGCGTAATCGTTGGAGCTAACGCCAAAAGAACGCCCCGTTACGTACACGTTGCCTACGCCGTCGAGAGCAATATCAACCGCGAAATCAAGACCCCTAGCCCCACCGTAGCGGGCCTCCCACAGTTGCTGGCCAGTGGCTCCATCATATTTTAGCGTGAGGTAGTTGATATCAGAGTCAGTCTCGATTTCGTTGCTACCCGTCACGAATACATTACCAGCGGCGTCTACGACTATCTTGACTGGCCGGCCATCACGGTTAAGAGGGCTGTGGTAGCGAGTTTTCCATAGCTCTTGGCCATTGGCGGCATACTTGATGGTAACGTAGTCTAAGTTGCTGGTGCCGCTGCTTTGAGAGCTACCAACAACGTACACGTTACCAGCCGCGTCCACGGCTACGTCTACCGCCACGTCATCACTATTGTCGGCCCAATTATACGCGGCTTGCCACAACTGCTGGCCACTTGCCCCAGCGTGTTTGACGGTAGTATAGTCCCAGTTATTGCTACTGCCAGCAACGGAGCTTCCCGTGGTGTACACGTTACCGGCCGGGTCAACCGCTACGCCGCTTGGCACATCGTTGTTGTTAGCCGGCCCGTTGTAGCGAGTGGCCCACAACTGCTGCCCGCTGCCTCCGGCATATTTAACTGTTGCTTGGTCGCTCAGGCCATCATTGTTATAAGAAAGGCCAGTCACCAGCACATTACTGGCGGCGTCTACCACCAGCTCTGTCGCCTCATCATACCCTTCGTCGGGGCCGTTGTAGCGGGCTTCCCACAGCGGCTGCCCACTGCCTCCGGCGTACTTGATGGTGGCGTAGTCCCAGTTGCTATTGCCCTCATCAGAGTAGCCTGTTACCAGCACATTGCCGGTTGCATCCATGGCTAAGCTGGTAGCCTCATCGTAGCCGTTGCCGGCCCCGTTGTAGCGGGTTTCCCACTGCTGCTGGCCGCTGGTGGAATACCTTACGGTGGCATAATCGTAGCTGCTGCCGTTGTCGGAGGTACCCGTTACGGCCACGTTGCCGGCCGCATCCACGGCTACGTCCGATACCAGGTCGTACCCGTTGCCTGGTCCGTTGTAGCTGGCAACCCATACCTGCTGACCACCAGTGGCATACTTGACGGTTGTGTAGCTGCTCTGATTTCCAGCGTACG
This sequence comes from Hymenobacter sp., assembly GCF_036387835.1. Taxonomy (GTDB): domain Bacteria; phylum Bacteroidota; class Bacteroidia; order Cytophagales; family Hymenobacteraceae; genus Hymenobacter. Next base: position 17,917 of record NZ_DASVSY010000078.1, read on the forward strand.
AAGTGCCCGTCACGTACACGTTATTGGCTGCATCTACCGCCAGGTTGGTGGTCAGATTGTCGCTGTTGCTAACTCCCGAGTACCGAGCAGCCCACAGTTGTTGGCCACTCGCCCCGGCGTACTTAACGGTGCCGTAGCTGTACTTCCCGGCACTGTTGGAGGAGTATCCGGTCACGTACACATTGTTGGCGGCATCCACTACTAAGTCCGTTGCAATATTGTAACGAGAAGAAGCGAAGCCTAGTCCACTATAAGTGGCTTGCCAGAGTTGCTGGCCACTAGCCGAGTACTTAAGGGTGATATAGTTGTAAGTGTTTCCGAGAGAGGATGTTCCCGTCACGTACACATTGCCCGCCGCGTCGAGGGCTATGGCTGTTGCTAAATCCAAGCTATTATTGGGTCCGTTGTAGCGGGCTTGCCAGAGCTGCTGCCCACTAGCTCCATCGTATTTGATGATGGCATAGTCGTAGCTCAGAGCGCTAAGCGAGTACCCAGCCACGTAGGTGTTGCCAGCGGCGTCAACTACTACATCGGTTGCCACCTCGTAACTATCGCCGAGGCCATTGTAGCGGGCTGCCCATACTTCGCTTACCGGGCCAGAAAGGGTAGCAGAACTAGTGGTGGTCCCCAGCCTCGTGGCAAGTTTGCTGCTTGCGTTTTGCAGCGGACGTGGCCGGGCTGGCTTCACAGGCATAGGCACTTTCGATCTGGCAGCGACTCCGTCAATTGCTTGCCCGTAATGCACAGCCGGCGCACCGGGGGGCAGGGGTAGGCGCTGGGGCAGAACAAGTTGCGGCGCCGGGGTCTGGTTGGGAGTCTTGGCTGAGCTAGGCTGTGCCTGAGCAACCTCTACCGACAGCAGTAAACCTGCTGTTAGCAGCAAACGAGTAAAGAAAGGGGGCATATAAAAAGACAAAAGTGGAGGTGCTATTTTCTGTATCAACTACCAACTACAACCGATAAGCATAATCAGCCAAGCAACGCCGCAAATCATCTATCAACCCTTCAAAATTGAGACGCTCGGCCCAGCACAGCCGCAGGTACGAAGTAAACGAAAGCAAGGGAATAACAACGGCTTTTAAGCCTAAAGATTCATTGTTAAATACCAACTCTTTGATGCACACCTGCAAGCCAAGTTGGAAGAGAGGTCAGCGAAGCAGAGATACTATAAAGCCTTGCCTATGGTGTGCGTAAGGATAATACTCCTGCCGCCGTGCACGCTGTCTGACGACTAGCTGCAGACACCACAACGCTAGCTGCAGATTACCTGCGTAGCGCTTGAGGTTGGGAGCCTGATGATTGAGGTAAAGCTTTTAGCTCAGTTCGTGCAAACAGACAGCAGTTCACACAACTCAATGGCCGCGCTTCGGTTAAAGAGATACCACCTCTTTACTGTCCGCTATGAAAATCCTGCTCACTGGTGCTAATGGGTACATCGGCCAACGGTTGCTTCCCTCCCTGATAGAAGCCGGCCACGATGTGGTGTGCCTAGTCCGTGACCCGCGCCGCTTCGAGCTGCCGGAGAGCCTGCGTGCCCGCGTGACGGTGGCGCAGGGCGACTTGCTAAAGCCGGAATCATTGCGTGAGCTGCCCACGGATATCGATGTTGCCTACTATCTGGTGCACTCGATGAGCGGCAACGACAAGGATTTCTTTCGCTCCGAGCAGCAGTCGGCCCGGCACTTCGCGCACTACCTCGATACCACTACGGCCCGGCAGCTTATCTACCTTTCCGGCATCGCCAACGACCACGACCTGAGCACGCACCTACGCTCGCGCTTAGGGGTGGAGGAAGAGTTGTGCAAGTGCAAGGCCGCCTTCACGGTACTGCGGGCCAGCATCATCATCGGCTCGGGGTCGGCCTCGTTCGAGATTATCCGGGATTTGGTGGATAAGCTGCCCGTGATGGTGACGCCGCGCTGGCTGAACTCGCGCTGCCAGCCCATCGGCATCCGCGACGTGATGTATTACCTCACCACTGTGCTCGGTAACGAGGCCTGCCTCAACCGCTCGTTCGATATCGGCGGGCCCGACGTGCTGACCTACCGCGAGATGCTGCTGAAACTGGCCGCCGTGCGCGGCTACCGGCGCTACATAGTGACGGTGCCGGTGCTCACGCCGCGGCTGTCGTCGTGGTGGTTGTTTCTGGTGACGCGCACCACGTTTTCCTTGGCCCAAAGCCTGGTGGAGAGCCTGCGCAACGACACCGTATCGGACCCGCGCCGCAGCATTGCACAGGTGCTGCCCCACCAATGCATGAGCTACTTTGCAGCCGTGGAACTGGCTTTCCAGCGCATCGAGCAAAACGAAGTAGTTAGCAGCTGGTCCGACGCGCTGAGCAGCGGCGTGATGCCCCGCAACTACATGGACCACATCCAGATTCCGCAGTTCGGTTTGCTCACCGACCGCCAAACGCTACGCTTCACGCGCCCGCCGCAGGAAGTGCTGCAAAACGTATGGAGCATCGGCGGCGAGCGGGGCTGGTACAAGGTCGACTGGCTCTGGCGGATACGCGGCATCATGGACAAAGTAGCGGGCGGCGTAGGCCTGCGCCGCGGCCGCCGCTCCCCCACCAGCCTGCGCGCCGGCGACCCACTCGACTTCTGGCGGGTGCTGGTGGCCGACCGCAAAAGCGGCCGCCTATTGCTCTACGCCGAAATGAAGCTCCCCGGCGAGGCCTGGCTGCAATTCCGCATCCTGCCCAACAACGACGGCTCCCACACGCTGGAGCAGCTGGCCGCCTTCCGCCCCTACGGCCTGGCCGGCCGCCTGTACTGGTACTCGCTGGTGCCGTTCCACTTCGTTATTTTCAAGGGCATGATCGAGAACATCGTGCAGTACGGCGAGTCAACCTCACTCCCGCAGTTGGCCGCGCCAGCGAGTTAGGCAAGATCCAGCCCTATTATTGCTTCCTGGGTTAGCAACAGGGCTGGATACATATTGAAACCGACTTGCCAACCTCCTATCTTAGTGGCCTTCCACTACACAAATGGTTTGGTTTCTTACTCGGTTTTTATGCTGAAACGCTACGCTTTTCTATTGGCTTTGCTGCTGTCTTTGGGTGCAGCGCAAGCCAATAACATTACCGTTTCCAACGTTCAACTTACCAACGTCACTGCTGGCACCGCTGATATTGTCTTCGATATTAGTTGGGACAACTCCTGGCGCGATGCCAATAATTGGGACGCCGCTTGGGTGTTTGTGAAGTACAGAGCCGTGGGTTCCAACAACGGCTGGAGCCACGCCACGCTCGGCGCTACCCGCCCGGTAGTACCCATGGGCGTAGCTTTCAGCGACACCCCCGATGGCACGGGTGTTTTGCTGCACCGGGCCAGCACGGGCAGCGGTAGTTTCGCGGCCACCGGCACCCGCATCACCTGGAACGCCGCCAGCAATGGCGTTATGCTGTCGGGCTCGAACTACGAAATCAAAGTATTGGCTACCGAGATGGTGTACATCCCCGAGCAAGCTTTCTACCTGAACGCCACCAACCAGCCCACAGTGGACAGTGAGTTTCAGAGCGTAGGCGGCTCACTGAGCCGGATTACCAGCGAAGCCGCGCTGGCGGCCGGTGCTATCCGGTGGATAAACGAGAGTGGCGGTGGCAGCGGCAACGAAATATCGGTGGGCAGCACCACCTACGCTGGTTCGGCGGCTTTGCCAGCAGCTTACCCCAAGGGCTTCGGGGCGCACTACTGCATGAAGTATGAGCTCAGTCAGGGGCAGTACACCGACTTTCTGAACTGCCTCTCCCGCGCTCAACAAGTGCGCCGGGTGGCAGTGGATATCACCGGCGATAGTCCGGCAGGCGGCAATACCCGCGTGATGATTGATCCTGGCTCCACCAACACCCCACAACGCAACACCATTGTGTGTCCGGCCAGCGGCATGGGCACCACGGCGCCCGTAGTCTTCAATTGCACCCGCCCCGACCGCGCCGCCAACTTTCTGGTCTGGGCCGATGGCGCCGCTTATCTGGACTGGGCTGGCCTGGCCCCCATGACGGAGCTGCAATACGAGAAGATATGCCGGGGCCCCGAGCCCGCCGTGGCCAACGAGTACGCCTGGGGCAACGCCAGCATTACCTTTGCCCGCACCATCAGCGGCCCCGAAGACGGCACCGAAACCACTGACCCCACGGCCAATAGTGCCTACGGCAGTGTAACATTTACCGGCGGCGACGGCGACGTTGGACCCTTGCGCTGCGGCATTTTCGCCCGGGCCAACACCACCCGTGAACAAAGCGGCGCCACCTACTACGGCGTCATGGAAATGACCGCCAATTGCTGGGAACGGTGCGTAACGGTGGCAGGGCAAGATGCCGGCCGGCCCACCAGTGCTGGCTTGTTTGACGGGCGCCCCGGCGACGGTGCCTTAGCCGCCAATGGCGACCACAACCAGCTCACCTGGCCCAATAGTACCGACGTGCTCGGCTCCAACTTCCGCGGTGGCAACTGGAGCCGCCCCGACACGTGGGCCACCGTATCGGATCGGCGCTATGGCGGCAGCGCCATTGCTGACCGTACGGGGCACCGCTCCATCCGTGGCGTCCGGACTTTGAGCGGTCCTACGGCTCCTAGCGCCCCTACGGGTTCGGGCACGGGCTTCAGCAACACCAAGTACTGGGGTGGCTCCTTCGACGGGTACGCCAGCAGTTCGCCCGCGCTGGTGCAATCCGTGCGGAATGCGTGTGCTAGCTGCGGGCAGGTATCGGTGGTGGTGCTACCACAGCCGGTGGCCGAAACAGCGATACTACGCCTGAGTGGCCGTCCCGCCCTACGTGATGCCACCCTGACGCTGCGCGACGCCTTAGGCCGTTCGGTGCGGCACTTCTCTCACTTAAACGGGTTAGAATTGCCCTTCAGTTGTGCTGGTCTAGCGCCGGGCGTGTATTTCTATGAAGTACAGGAAGCCGGCGAACCAGTTGTGAATCCGGGCCGGGTGCTGGTAGAGTAGAAGTAGATTACTGGCGGATACAAGATCTTGTTAACTAAGTCGAGTGCCGGAGTAGCGCTTAGCGGCCTATCCGAATAGGTAAAAAGCAACGGTCATGCTCTATCTGGCACTTGAGTTAAATGCCAGTAACCACGATTCTTAAGCGCATCCACAAAATCCTTATACCGCACAGTTAATCGCCTGTCTAATAGCAACTTACTAGCACATATACAGCTATAACAAAGTCTAAAATTCTGGAAAGTTCGCCTCGTTTAGATTTCAGGATTCGCTTGATTTGAATCATCATTGAAGCGCTACAACAGGCGCGAAAAACCGGACAGGCAAGCACCCATTTTTCAACTACTTCAACCTACTTATTTACTCTATCCGCCCAACTCTATTCAGGTAATAATTTAGTACTGATACACCGCTCACTTATCCGGCCGCCCTTCGATATCTATAGCTCGAGGGGCGGCTTTCAAGTTTTAACCACATCTGATTTAGACAGGCTGCTGCTTTCTCCTGACCTCTTTACTTGAATTTACTTGAAGTTTATGACCTTATTTGCTACGCTACCAATGCCTTCGCCCGCGGGCCATTCCTACTACACCACCTGCTATACACTGGCCTTCGGGGTGCAGTTGGCGCTGCTGCTGCGGGCAGGCTACCGCCGCGGCTATCCGCTGCAGACGTGGCTGGTGCTGCTGGCCGCTACTACGCTGGCCTTTATTGTAAGCACCAAGCTGCTGGCCGTACCAGCCGAAGCGTGGCCGGAGTTGCTGTACCACGGCACCTGGCCCGCCACCACGGCCCGCTCGGTGCTGGGCGGTGGCCTCGGGTTCGGGCTAGTGATATTGGTGCTACGCCGGTGGCTAGGCTTCAGCTGGCACGTCGCCGATGCCTTTGCCGGGCCGTTTTGCGCCGGGCTGGTGGTGCAATGCGTGGGCTGCGTGCTAACGGGCTGCTGCTTCGGCGCGCCAACGGATGGTAGCTGGGGCCTCACGTATGCGGCGGATTCCATTCCCTACTTGTTTCAGCAGCAGCAGGGGCTGCTGGCTGCGGGCGCCACGCATTCCCTGGCCGTACATCCTACGCAACTCTACACGCTGCTGCTGTGCGCCGGCGTGGGTCTGGTGCTGTGGCTGACGCGCCACCGGCCATGGCCCGCCGGCAGCCGCGCCCTCCTGCAAGCAGGCCTGCTCGTGCTGGGTCGGCTGGTTATCGAGTTCTGGCGCGACCCGGCCGGGGAGCCAGTTGGCGCGGCTGTTGTTACGGTAGGGGGCTTTTCCATGCTCGCCCTACAGTGGGTGTTGCTGCCTTACGCTATACTTTTGTTTGGGGCCTGGGGCCTGTTGCTGTATCGGGCTCGGCTTGCGCCGTCCGCCTCGGAAGAGGCCCCTGCCAACCGGCCGGTACGCAATCTGCTGGTCGTGGTGGGGCTGTTGGCTGGCACGACCTTACTGCCCGTTGGCGCCCTCACGCTGCCAGAGCTGCTGGTAGTGAAAACGGTGCTGCTGGCTGTAGTGGTACTGGCTACTGCTACGGTCTTACGTGAGGCTATGGCTACGCAACGAATTGGCTTGCCGCTGGCTGCCGCGGCGGTGGTGCTGCTCTTCACCAACCAAGTGCCCGCTGATTCAACTGGCAAGAGGCAACACTGGTCATTTTCAGTTGGCGGTGGCAAAGGGCAATTTACTCGGGAACAGCAACCCTACGCGCAAGAAGGTTGCGGCTCTCCGCCCATTCGTCCTTTCCGACACGAATACAAATCACTGAGTGTTGATGCAACCAGCACTTGGCATCCCGACCCTAACCGGCCTGAAGCAGAGAATGAATTAGGTGTCCGTTTACTGGTAGGCCGTGACCAGCAGGTTGCCCTGGATGTGTCGGAACCTGTAAAATCTACTACGCTGATTGGTATCGACCCTCACATTATGCTGAACCGGCGCTTTATAGGTCTTGGCGGAGGAATAATGCTAGGGCCTATCGGGTACAACAGGATGAGAGAAAATACCTACAATGCCAATGTCTTTGCGCCACATCTGACCGTTCGGCTTGGTCCGCGCGACTATGTCTACCTGCAAGCTGATGTTAACACGCCCAACCAAGGGCTTGGCAATCCTGCTACTCGCCTGGCCCTCGGTTCACGTTTCAAGTCGGGTGGGCGCTATGGACTTTTGGCGGGGGTAGCTACCGGCACTGGCTACCCAACCCCCGGGGGGACTCGTAATCGGGCCTTTTTCATTGAATCCAGCTTACAAGTGAGCCAGCGCTTGCAGGTGCTCCCCTACCTGACGCTAGGCGGCCGGGAGTTTCGGCAGCTGCATCTGCAAGTGCGCTACGAGCTGCCCCACCGCCGCTAACCCGCTTAGCTCAGCCGCCGCACCAGCCACATAATCCCACTCAAGAGCAAACTGATCAACAGCATCGAAACGATGGGCGCGTAGAGCCGGAAGCCGGGCCGCTCGATGCGAATGTCGCCGGGCAGGCGGCCGAACCAGCCGAGCAACGAGCCGCCCCCAAGCCAGATGAAGGCCCCGAGTGCAACCACCGCCAAGCCGAGCAGAACCAATATTTTGCCGAATTGCGGAGTCATGGGTTAGTCTGTACTTCATGGTAGAGGACGACAGTCACAACCACGACCAGCACGGTATACAGCTCCAAAGCCAGCCACTCACCCTGGGCCCTAAAGTCGAAAGGAAACTTTGCCCGTACCCGTTGTTGCACCCAAAGGGAAGCCATGACGCCAACACCCATCAGCCCGAGGGCCAGGGTCTGCGAAAGTAGTTGCCGAAACATAAGAAGCAAGGCTATCAGTGGCACCAAACCAATAAGGTAACCTAGCAAACGTGCTGCGAATAAGGAAGTTGGCATATAGTATTAAGAATACATTCGAGTGGGCAACAAAAGGAACTTCATGCTTCACCTCTAGCTTCGCTCAGCATGACGTTCCAATGATTAGAATCTAAGTAGCGGCTTCAACAAGCCACTTCCAATACGATTTCCCACCTCACTTAGATATAGCCGTTTTCCTGCGCGTAGGCAATCAGGTCGATGGTTTTGTTGACGTTGGCTTTCTTCATCAGGCTCTTGCGGTGGGTGTTTACCGTGTTAATGCTGATGAAAAGCTTCTCGCTGATAGCTGTGCTCGATAGGCCCTGGCCCACCAGCCGCAGAATGTGCTGCTCCCGCTCGCTAAACAGGGGTTGTTGCTGGTGGAGGTGATTGTGCAGAAACTGCGGGAAGGTTTCGCTCTTCGGGCCTTCCACGTTCCACTTGATGCGGTTGGTGTCAGTTATCAAACTGATATCGGTGCAGAAGCTGAGGTAGGCCACTACTTCGTTGTTGGCATTTTTGAGGAAGGGCGTGTTCTGCCGGAGCACGGTTATGTAGCGGCCATCGAGCCGGCGCACCCGGTAGTTCATCTGGAAGGTGGAAATAAATGGCACCAGCTCCGCGGCGTGGGCCAGCACAAAGGAAAGCAGCGCCTTCGACACGTTGAAATAGGTGCTGCGGTCGGCCGGGTGGATGTTGCGCACAAAGAAATCAGCCGTTAGCTCGTCTAGCTCATAGCCAAGGCACTCGGCAAAGCCTTTGTGATAAAACTGCCCCGAAGCAATGTCGTGGATGTACAGAAATTGGTTGGGCCAAACGGGCACAGTTGCCAGGTACTCCTCGATCCTGCTCGCAGAATCGGGCCTAAGATCGTCGTAATGGAAGCGCAGTTCCTCCAGGAAGGTAACAAACGCGGCTCCCTCGTCTACTACTACTTGCTTCATTGGGCTTGCTTTCAATCTACTATGGAGTGTTAATACAAGCTGCGGACCGTGCTGCTTCAGCAGATCATGTTTTTGCTTATTTCCTAAAACGACCTTCAAGCGTATAGTCTATTTTAACAATTATACCTTTCTAAAGCCAATAGCCCTATCCTACCTAAGGCCTATTTCAATAATTTATATACAAATTTCCATAAATCACCCTTTCAGGTGATTGACAACCTCTAGTTCAGCTTGTAAGTTTGGTTGGAATCGAACCTATACACCACCAAATCTTACTGAGATGCCAAAAGTTGAACTAGAAGCGCACAAGGATGGCGACTACTTCGTAGATTATGAAGAGAAGGTATTTGAAGATGTAAAAGCGGAGCCCGGCCAAAAAGCCTTGGTTACGTTCCACACGGTGGCATTTGAGGGCTCGATTGGCTTGGTCAACATCCTGTCGGCTACCCGGCTGCTGCGCAAGGGCTTCGATACTTCCATCCTGCTGTATGGCCCCGGCGTGACGCTCGGCTTGCAGCGTGGCTTCCCCAAGCTTGGCAACGAAGCATTTCCAGGCCACCAGGTGTATGCGCAGCGCCTCAACAAGTTCATGGAAGAAGGTGGCAAAGTGTACGCCTGCCGCTTCGCCCTGCAAGCCCTCTACGGCCACGGCGAGCCGGCCTTACTGCCCGGCATCACCCCCATCAGCCCCCTCGACGTGCTCGACCTCAACCTGATTCACAAGCGCGACAAATCGGTCATCATCGACTCCTGGACGCTGTAACAGCAACTAGCGGTTGGCTGTAGCGCGAAGCCTGCGCTTTGCGCGTCGTTGAACGACATCGTTGCTACGACCCGGCAGTCAGCAACGGTACGCGAAGCTTAGGCTTCGCGCTACAGCCTAAGAATTTACCCTAAGAGCTTAAAGGCTTCCTGGCACCTTGGCTACTCTGCTCTAGCCAGCCTCTCGCAGGTTGGTGTAACTCTTCTTCCAATGGCTACCAAACAACTCATCAAAGCCGCTGCCGCACAGCTTAAACCCGTGCTGGACAATGCCTTGGCTACCACCGAAAAGGTGTGCGACGCCATTCGGATTGCGGCGGGCAAAGGAGCCGACATCATCGTATTTCCCGAAACCTTCATCCCCAACTACCCTTATTTCTCGTTCGTGCGGCCCCCGGTGCTGGCGGGCAAAGAGCATCTGCGGCTCTACGACGAAGCCGTAATGGTACCCGGCCCCCTAACCGATTTGGTGGCCGCCGCCGCCCGGGAGTGCAGCATGGTGGTGGTGCTCGGTGTAAACGAGAAGGACTATGGGAGCCTGTATAACACGCAGCTGATTTTCGATACCACTGGCGAATTGGTACTGAAGCGGCGCAAAATCACGCCCACCTACCACGAGCGCATGATTTGGGGCCAGGGCGACGGCAGCGGCCTGCGGGCCGTGGATACCACGCTGGCACGCATTGGGGCGCTGGCCTGTTGGGAGCACTACAACCCGCTGGCCCGCTACGCCCTCATGGCCGACCACGAAGAAATTCACTGCGCGCAGTTCCCGGGCTCGATGGTGGGACAAATTTTTGCCGACCAGATGGAAGTCACTATCCGCCACCACGCGCTGGAATCGGGCTGTTTCGTGATAAATGCCTGCGGTTGGCTCGATGAAGACCAGATTGCCAGCATCACCCCCGACCCGGCCTTGCAGAAAGCACTGCGCGGCGGCTGTATGACGGCTATTATTTCGCCGGAGGGCGCGCACCTCTGCCCGCCACTCACCGAGGGCGAAGGCATTATTTATGCTGACCTGGACATGCGCTTAATTGAGAAGCGCAAGCGCATGATGGACTCTGTAGGCCACTACGCGCGCCCCGAGCTATTATCGATGCACGTCAACCAGGCGGTGCAGCAACCCGTGTTTGCGGCGCACGCCGTGCCTGCGCCGCGGCCAGCTGAAACCTTTGAAGCCTCTGCTCCATGATAGCCACGCAACTTTCCGAGCAGGTCCTGACGGAGTTGCAAACGCTTGGGCTGCAACTAACCAACCAGCAAACCGGCACCCCCGCCCGCCAGGGCGGCGCCGGCCCCACCGACCACAAGGCGGTGCGCATTGATGGCAGCACCACCATCATGGTGCCGGTATTCCACGAAACCTCGCGCCGGTCGCCCTACAGTGCCAGCCCGCCCGACGCCTTGGGTGTAGCTGAGCTGTTTCGGGATGGAGAGCTGCTTGGGGTGGTCCAGTTCCCGACGCAGCCGCGCTTCTATGGCCAGAACACGTCCGACGGTATTCCGTTCTGGAAAATCGCGCAGCTACACAGCCACAACGTGCTAGCTACCACGCTGCTGCAAAACTGCATCCGCTACAACGACAAGGAAACGTCTTGCCAGTTTTGCGCCATTGGCGAGTCGCTGAAAAACAACCGGACCATTGCCTACAAGCGCCCCCACCACCTCATTGAAGTGACGCGGGCCGCCATAGAGCTGGACGGTATCGAGCAGCTGGTTATCACCACCGGCACGCCCGCTACCAAAGACCGGGGCGCAAAGATTCTGTACGAAACGGTGCTGGCGCTTAAGCAAGAAGTTGACATTCCGGTGCAGGTGCAGTGCGAGCCGCCCGACGATTTCAGGTGGTTTCAGAAACTGAAAGATGCTGGTGCCGATGCCCTCGGCATGCACCTCGAAGCAGTGGAAGAAGACGTCCGCCGCCGCATTATGCCGGGCAAGGCCGAAGTAAACGTGGCCTACTACATGGAAGCCTTCGAGGCGGCCGTTGCCGTATTCGGCCGCGGCCAAGTTTCCACCTACCTGCTGGCCGGTCTCGGCGACAGCGCCGAAACCCTGATCAATACCAGCCGCGAGCTAATTGCCTTGGGCGTATACCCGTTCATTGTGCCGTTTGTGCCGGTGCGCAACACGCCGCTGGCGCACCACCCCACGCCCGACCAGGCGTTTATGCAGCGGGTGCTGGCGCCGGTAGGCCAGATGCTGGTTGCGGCTGGTATGACTTCCGACACCCTGAAAGCGGGCTGCGGCAAGTGCGGAGCCTGCTCGACGCTGAAATCTTTCGAGACGAAAACCAGCCGCCTGCTATGATCATCGAAACGCCTCCCCCCTACAAGTCGGATTACCTGGCCTTCGATTTTGCGCAGGAAGCCTGGCAGCTTCAACAGTACCACGCGGTGCGCAAAACCATCTTCTGCGACGAACAGGGCCTATTTTCCGGCTCTGACCGCGACACCGTCGATGCCACTGCGCTGCCCATTGTAGCCCTGGCTACTTGCGGCGGTATGCCCGACCGGGTGGTGGGCGTCGTGCGCATCGATGAGCGGCAGCCCGGCCTCTGGTACGGCAGCCGCCTCGGCGTAGCCGCCGACTACCGCAAGCTCACTCGCTTCGACTGTTACGGCCTCTTCGACGAGCACAATCCGCGCACGCCCTTCGACCAATCCATTGGCGCCGGGCTGATTTACAAAGCCGTTTCAACGGCCACGGCCCTCGGCTGCCAGCAATTCTACGCCAATGTGCAGATCCAAAACGTGAAGTTCTTTGAGCGGCTGCACTGGCACAGTCTGTTCACCTTCGAGCTGTTCGGCATGATGCACGCCCGCATGGAAGCCGATTTAACTTATTATCCCGCCTCGCAGCTAGCGTTGCAGCAGTTTGGTATGGTTGGCTAACGGTTGCATGATGCAAAAGGAACGGTCATACTAAGCCAACAGAAATTATTCCACCTCCTCACCCCTCTCCAATGGCTTCCCTTGTAATCTGTTGCAGCCTCACCAAAGGGTCGAAGACCAATGTGCTGGCGCGCGAGGTTGAGAGTGCATTTGCGGCGGGTGGGCGCGTGGCGACGCTGCTGGAACTGAGCGACTACAACCTACCGCAGTGCGACGGCCGCGTGTGCTACGAGCACCCCGAGGTGCAGGCCATCACGCAGCTGGTGGCCGATGCCGACTGCATCATTTTCTGCTGCCCGGTATACGTGTACGACCTCTCGGCCGCGGCCAAAAACGTTGTGGAGCTGACCGGCCGGGGCTCGGCGTGGTTCAAGAAGTCGGTGGGATTTGTGTGCATGGCCGGTACGCTGGCCAGCTTTATGTCGGTGATGCCGTTTGCCAACAGCCTCATGTTCGACTACAAGTGCGTTATCGTGCCCAAGTTCGTGTACGTGACGGCAACAGCCTTTGAAGGAGCCGAGCTAACCAGCCCCGACATCAAACAGCGCATCACCCACCTAACCGCTGATGTGCAGCGGCTCGGGGCGGTGTCGCAAACTTTATCGGACTGGTGATGGATGCCCGACAACTCGTGCGCCAGCTGCTGGCCAACCCTTCGGTGCAAGACAAAGTGCTGATTGAGCGCACCTACGCCCCCAACGGCGACACCGTAACCATAGCCGGCGCCCCCGTACGCCTCGGCGACGACTGCGCCGCCATTCCGGATGGCCACGGCGGCTACACGCTGTTTGCGGCCGAAGGCCTTGTGGAAGCTTTTGTAGCAAATGAGCCCTGGTTTGCCGGCTACTCCGCCGTAATGGTCAATATCAGCGACATCTGCGCCATGGGCGGTTTGCCGGTGGCCCTCACCAACGTCATCTGGTCGCGCGACCAGCCCGACAGCGCCGCCTTATGGGACGGTATGCTGGCCGCCTGCGCCGCCTACGACGTGCCGATGGTTGGGGGCCACACCTGTTACAACAGCGCCGCCCGCCACCTGGCCGTGTCCATCATCGGCAAAGCCGAGCGTCTCCTTTCCAGCTTCGACGCCCGCCCCGGCGACCAGTTGCTGATGGCTATCGACATGAACGGAGAGTACTTCAAGCAGTACCCTTTCTGGAATGCCAGCACCCACCAAAACCCCACTGACCTCCGGCGGAAGATGCACCTGTTCTACACCATCGCCAACGCGGGTTTGTCGGGTGCCGCCAAGGATATCAGCATGGGCGGCATCGTCGGGACGCTGCACATGCTGGCGCGTACCTCGCGCGTGGGGGCGGTGCTGGACATAGACGCAGTGCCCGCGCCGCCGGGTGTGCCGCTGGAAAAGTGGCTTACCAGCTTCCCGAGCTACGGCTATCTGCTTACCAGCCCGCCAACTCACTCGCAGCAGATTATCAACCTATTCACTGAAAACGGTATCCAAGCCACCGTCATCGGCGAAATAACTGCCTCCGAAACTATACAGCTGCGCTATCAAGGCCAAACAGTACCATTTGTGCTCGATGCCATGCCGGAACCAGTGTGACACGAAGCTCTGGCTTGATGGGGCATTGGCAGTAGCACGAAGCCTGCGCTTCACGTGTCGCTGCTAACGGCCACTACAACAGTCAATAAGTCAACAAGCCGAAGCCTAGTAGTACATCTTCACCCGCAGCAAGGATACGCGAAGCACCGGCTTCGCGCCACAGCCTACACATTTCTCATGCCTGAAACTTACGTCCGTATTGCGTGGCCGAACGGCCAGGAAACGTTGGTCTACTCCCCGTCCAGCATCATCCGGGAATACTTCCAGCCGGCCACTGAGCTAAGTTTAGTTGATTTTCAGGCGCGCTGCACGCAGGCCCTCGACCATGCCAGCCGGCGCGTGCAGGAAGTGTACGGCTACGAATGCAGCGCCTCGGCGGCCGAAAAGTACCGCATCGATGATGCCATCAAGGCCTTCCAGCCCACCGATGCCAACCAAACCGTTAAAATTCTCGCAATAAATTCCTGACTGCCATGGAAACGCTCACTAAGAAGAAAACTTTCTCGGACCTGCTCGCCTCCGACAAGTTCATTGTTTCGGCGGAGCTGACGCCCCCGCGCCACTTCGACACGACAGGCTTCATGAATGCGGCCAACATCGTGAGCGAATATGTAGACGTGGTACAAATCAACGACCACCTGCTCTCGCGGGCCCGCATGAGTAACCTTGTGCCCGGCATGCACTGCAAGCAGGTCGGCATGGAGCCCATTTTGCAGTTCACGCTGCGGCACCGCAACCGCATTGCCCTGCAAGGCGACTTGTTGGCCTTCGCTAACCTTGGTCTGGAAAACATCATCGTACTTGGCGGCTACCCCTGCGCCATCGGTACCGACCCCGCCTCCAAAGACGCCACCGACCTAGGCAGCGTGGAAGCCATTGCCAGCATCACGGCCCTCACCAACGAAGGCCGCCTCTTCAACGGCGACATCATCAAGCCGGCCCCCAAATTCACGGTCGGCACCATTGACTTCCCCTGCGCTACCGATAAGATCGAGGAAAGCATGCAGCGCCTAACCGAGAAAATCGACGCCGGCGCTAAGTACATTCAAGTGCAGGCCATTTTCGAGTTGGGCCCGATGCAGTTTTGGATGAGCGAGGTGGTGCGGCGCGGCCTGCACAAGCGGGCTCGGTTTCTGGCGGCCATCTTCCCCTTCAGCGGCGCCGAGCGCCTGCACGTACTGCGCGAAATCCCTGGCCTCAGCATCCCCGACCACCTGTTGGCCCGCGTGGAAAGCAACAACAGCGAACGGGAAAGCTTGGCCATCACCCTCGAACTTATCCAAGGCATCCGCTCCATCGAAGGCATCACCGGCCTGCACATCCGCTCCATCGGCGCCGAAGATTGGGTTCCCCGCATCCTCACCGCCGCCAATTTGGGCGGCGAGTTGGTGTATTGAAGCGGTAGCTTACAGGTACAGGCTGCTCAATCAAGCACAATATGTGGAACCGAAGCGTCTTATGCGCAGGCGCCAGCCTTACAGAAACGCAAGAAAGTCAACCATTCCTAGTGCTTCCTCAGCTGAGGAGAGTCTAGGAATAGTTGACTTTCTTGCGTTTTCTATGACTTGCAGGCGAGGGCACCGAAGTGGTTATTGGCTTCGGAGGCATAGCCAGCTATTGGATTCTCTACCACTTCCCAAAGGATAACAGAGCAGCTAACCCAAGTAGTGCAAAAATCCCGCAAGCTACCCACTCCTCACGCTTGCTGAAATCCTGAGGATACGATTGGCGAATACGTGCCTGCCCCCCAATACCAACGAAAAGCGCCACCACAAAAAGCGGGAGAAACACTTGCGTGGATAGATGCGGAATCAGGTAGATAACCACCAGCACAGGCAAGCCCACGAAATAAGCAGCAAGGCGCGGCAAGAAGGCGGCAGATTTCATAATACAGCAAAATTATTAGGAGTAAACAAGATACGCTTTATCCAGGATGCAACAATTAAAGCCCATGCTTCACCCCTGCCCAAACACCGGCTCAATCCGGCCTTCCGGGTTGATTTGCAGCACCGCCTCGTACCGCTGCCCCGACTTGGCGGACACAAACCCACGGATAACACCGGTTTTGCCTTTGCGCAGCAGCTGATTCATCTGGGTGTCGCTCAGGGTTTTGCCGCCCCACTCAAAAGGCACTCGGAACTGGCAGTCTTCGCGGAAACGGGAACAGCCGTAGGCAGCTTTGCCCTTGAGCATCTGGCCAAGGCGGCACACCGGGCAGGGAATCTGGCCGGGGTCAGTAGGCGTGGTGGGCTTGCTTTCGGCAGCGCGCACTAGTTCCAGGGTGCGCTGTGGCGTGAGGCGGATAGCGGCGTCGAACTTCTGGCCGGCATCGTCTAGGAAGCTCTTGATAACGGGCGTGCGGCCTTTGCCTAGCAAGGGCGCTAGCTGCTTGTCGGTGAGCTTCTTGCCTTCAAACTCGGTGGGCAACCGGAACTGGCAGCCTTCGCGCCAACGGGAGCAGCCAAAGGCCGATTTGCCGCGGAGCACGTGGCCGCTGCCGCAGGCCGGGCAAGGCCCGAGTGCGCCGGGAACAGCAGGCGTCGGGGCGGCTTTGGGCGGATTGGCTTTGGTGGCAGCAACTTTTTTCTGGCCGGTGAGGTCGGCTAGCTCGGTTTTGCTGACGGTAATACCACGGCCCGAACCGTCTTGCTTTACTTCCAGCACCATTTCACGCACCAGTTGCTTTAGCTCATCGAGAAACAAGCCGGCATCAAGATTACCAGCCTCTATCTGGCGCAGCTTCCGCTCCCACTGCCCCGTCAGCTCCGCCGATTTTAGCGTGGGGTTGCGGATGAGGCCGATAAGCTCAACACCGGTAGCCGTAGGCAGAATCTTCTTTTTGTCGCGGATGATGTAGCCGCGCTTGAACAACGTTTCGATAATGGCAGCGCGGGTACTCGGGCGCCCGATGCCGTTTTCTTTCATAGCCAACCGTAGCTCGTCGTCGTCCACGTTGCGGCCGGCCGTTTCCATGCCGCGTAGCAGCATGGCCTCGGAGTACTCGCGCGGGGGCTGCGTTACTTTCTGGTCGAGGCGCGGCTTGTGGGGGCCGCTTTCATCCTTCACGAAGTTGGGCAGCACGGTGCTTACTACATCGTCGTCGCCCTCGCCGGCTGCTTTGGGGGCCGAAGGAGCCTGCTGCTTCTCCGGGTCGCCGTACACCACGCGCCAGCCGGGGTTCAGAATCTGCCGGCCCCGCACGCGGAACGGGTAGCCGCCCGCTTCGGCCGTGACGGTGGTGTTGCTGACTTCACAATCAGGGTAGAAAGCCGCCAGGAAACGGCGCACAATGATGTCGTAGACGCTGCTTTCGTTGCCGCCGAGGCCGTTGGCACTCGCACCCGTCGGGATGATGGCGTGGTGGTCGGTGACCTTGTTGTTGTTGAAGACCTTAGTGGACTTGCGAATTTTGGTGGCCAGCAACGGCGCTGTGAGGCCCGCGTAGCCGCCCAAGCCGCGCAGGATGTCCGGAATTTTTGGGTACTGGTCGTCGGGCAGGAAGGTGGTGTCTACGCGCGGATAGCTCACCACTTTCTTCTCGTAGAGGCTTTGAACCGTCTTGAGCGTGTCTTCGGCCGAAAGTCCCAACTGGTTGTTGCACTGCACCTGCAAGGAAGTCAGGTCAAACAACGACGGCGGCGTTTCGTAGCCTTTCTTGATTTCGACGCCCGTCACGGTCAAGGGCACATCCTTCACGGCGGCCATGGCGGCGTCGGCTTCTTCCTGGCTCACAAAGTAGCCACGCGCTTTCAGGCGAGCTTTTTCGTCGGGTTCGTCGTCGTCGGCCTTGCCTTTCTTGGGCGGCGCCACGTGGCTGAACATAGTGCCGCGGTACTCGGTGCGCAACACCCAATACGGCTCCGGCCTGAAGTTCTGGATTTCGTGGTATCGGTCTACCAGCAGCGCCAGCGTGGGCGTTTGCACCCGGCCAAGGCTGAGCACCTGCCGCTGACCGGCCGCATATTTGAGCGTAAACAACCGCGTGGCGTTCAACCCGAGCAGCCAGTCGCCAACGGCACGGCTCTTGCCGGCCTGGTAGAGCTTGTCGAACTCGGCACCGTCGCGCAGGTTAGCAAATCCTTGGCGGATAGCTTCTTCAGTGAGCGAGGAAATCCAGAGGCGTTTGAAGGGCTTGCGGTATTTGGCTTCCATCAGTACCCACCGCTGAATCACCTCCCCTTCCTGGCCGGCGTCGCCGCAGTTTATCACTTCCTCGGCATTGGCCAGCAAGTTTTTGATGACGGTGAACTGCCGCACTACGCCGTCGTCGCGGCGCATGAGCTTGATGCCGAACTTGTCGGGCAGCATGGGCAGGTCGTGGATGCTCCAGCGCTTCCATTCGGGGCGGTAGTCTTCGGGCTCCCGGAGCTGGCAGAAGTGGCCGAAGGTCCAGGTGACCTGGTAGCCGTTGCCCTCGTAGTAGCCGTCCATGCGCCGGTTGGCCCCCAATACGGTGGCTATTTCACGGGCAACGCTCGGCTTTTCGGCAATGCAGACTTTCAATTCGCTGTTTCTCGCTGAGGTGGGAATATTGCTGAGGTGGTCAGCAAAGAATCAACAAAGATAACAGGAGAAAAAGTCGTTTTAGGATTGAGTAGTGAGCAGGTTCTTAACGGGGAATTAACCGGTCACATTAACCTCTGGCGCGAGCCGGATCAAGTGAAATATCATTCAGATACTTAACTCGCCAGACACCTAACGCTATAGCAGTTTCTTCTGTCTCATCATCCATGACAATCCAGCTATCAATGCGGTTTGACAAAAATATTAGTTCGCTTATATCCTCTCGTGTAATTGTGCCATGGCCGTATTTCCTAGGTCCCATCAACACAGCATTCCAGAGTACATACTCTAAATTCTGCAACCAGCCCGCATAATAACATCTCTCAGAAATATCACTCATAAGATCATGCAGGAGTATTTGCTCTGAGCTTAAGTCGGACAGCATTTAAAAAATATTTCGCGTATGGTGTAAGTCATAAAGCCCATTGGCTTTAAATAAACCATAACTCAAAAAGCACTCTAAAAAATCTGGTAATGAATCAGTCAAGCAAATTTCTTTAATAAATTCATGATGGTTACATATCCCATATTCATTGTTGTTCAGAGGATTAACTCCTATAGTCCACTCATCGCAATACATTAGGTATTCAGCTATGTAGAATTGATGAGGTTTATAGCTTTGAATATTAGATGATATTTCATCGAGCGGTATAATTCGAAACAAGTCTTCTTCAGATTCAAAGCCGTTGCAAAACTGGTAGAAGGCTTTTGCCTCATCAGGCAGCTTGATCTTCAGCTTTAACTCAAAGTCACGTATTTCAGCGCTAGAGGCTGCAGGATAAAGGGTTATACCTAGCTGCTCTCCTTCAGTCCTGAGTCGATAGATGATTTCTTCAATTGTCTTTGGCATATCTGTTCTTTATTTGAACCTGTTTAGGAAGTCATTCAAATAAGAGGAGCATGACTGTTTCACGACTTCCTAAACAGCTTCTTGTCAATAGTGAACTTCAAGCAAGTTGATACACCTAACAACCACATTTACCGCTCCGCCTTCGGCACCAGCCGCACGGTGGCTACGCACCGGAAGCCCAACCAACTCTGCGGCCCCTGGTACAGCTGGCGCGACTCTAGCTTCAGGTTCTGCACGGAAGTTTTAAAAGACCCGCCTTTGGCCACGCCCTTGGTGGCCGTCATTTCCGCCACGTTGCCGATGATGTGCTGCGCACCAAAGCCATTGAGTGGCCCTCTTACGGTTAGCTCCAACGGAAATTCTTGCTTGGATGGGGCGCAGACAAACACTTGGTTGCTGCCCGCCAAGTAATAGTTTTCCTTCAGGTTGAAAGGCAGCTCATAGGCTACCTCGGTGGCAGGATGCGGCAGTTGTTGTGCATCGAGGCAAGCCACTAAGTTTTCGGCCGCCGCTAGCTTTTGGCCTTTGAGCTTGCGGACGGGTTGAGTTTCAATGACCTCAAATGGCCGCGGACCGGCCGGTAAGCCACCAGCTGCGGCTACTTGCCATTCCGCTTCCGTGGGCAGGCGAAACTCCACTTTCACTTCATAGTCGCGCAGTTCGGGGTGTTGCTTGCGGAACCCGGCGCTCTGGAAATAACCGCGGTTGACCATGATACTGCGCCAGCGGCAGTAGGCCAGCGCCTGCTCGTAGCTGACACCTACAGCGGGAAAGTAATAGTAAGCCGGCTGCCGAAAGTACGATTGGGGGGCTTCCTTCTGTTCGGGCGTCGGGACGGGCCTCCAGGTCGTGGAGTCAGGCAGTTGGGTGTTGTAGAAAGTTAGCGCCGAGTCGCGGCGGATGAAATGCAGGTATTCCAGCCAGTGGAGGTTGGCTACTTCCGCTTCATCTACAAACAGGTTTTCGGCGGCGCGCACGGTACCGGGCGGTGCGGGTAATGCCGGTGGGCCAGCAACTGAACGGCCTTTCTGCGCCATTGCCGCCACGGGCAGCATAAGTAGTATTCCTAGCAGCCGCTGAGCTACCTGCTTCATTTTTCCGCTTTGCATACGCTGCTTTTATCGTTGCTCTTGCCCTACAGGTTGTTGGCGAAGGGGCAACAAAGCTAGAACACGAAAAGGTCGGTATTGATGGGACCAAATGAAGCCAACAATATTCCGCCATTAGTTGCGCGCCCATCAACATCTACCCCGTGGCAGCCGTAACTCTCTCATACCCCAACCGCTCCGGCTGGGCAGGGTTGCCTCGCCCTTTTCTACTCCAAAACCAAACTACTTAGCTCATGGAAACCAGCACCGCCGAAACCTCCAGCACCGTCGCCACCATCAAGACGCCGGCTTACGGAGCTACCAATTCGATTTTCAATGGCCTCAAGCGCATGGAAATCGAGCGGCACCCACCCCAAGCCGACGAAGTACACATCGACATCCTCTACTGCGGGGTGTGCCACTCCGACTTGCACCAAGTGAAAAACGACTGGAAAAACACGGTGTATCCGTGCGTGCCTGGTCATGAAATTGTAGGCCAAGTCATCGAGGTTGGCAGCACCGTTACCAAGTTCAAGGTGGGCGACATCGTGGGTGTGGGCTGCATGGTCGACTCGTGCGGCCAGTGCAAGCCGTGCCAGCAAGGCCAGGAAAACTACTGCCAAGGCCCTGTTAGCTGGACCGCCACCTACAACGGCCCCATGAAGCCCGACGGCAATGGCGCCAACACTTTCGGCGGCTACTCCACCAACATCACGGTGAAAGAATCCTTCGTCCTTCGCATTCCCGAAGGCCTTAATACCAGTGCGGTAGCGCCTATTTTGTGCGCCGGCGTCACTACCTATTCACCCATGAAGCACTGGAACGTGAAGGAAGGCGACCGGGTAGGCATTGTGGGCCTCGGCGGCTTAGGTCACATGGCCGTGAAGCTGGCCAAAGCCTTGGGTGCTAATGTTACCGTCATTACCACCTCCAAAGAAAAGCAAGCTGATGCCCAAGCCATGGGCGCCCACGAGGTGCTGATTTCCACCGACTCCGACGCCATGAAGCAGCACGAAGCCTCGTTCGACTTCATCCTCAACACCATCCCTGACGCCTACGACATCAGCGACTACGTTAGCCTACTCGACCTCGATGGCACCGTAGTAGCCGTGGGCTTGCTCGGAGAGTACAAAAAGCCGCTCAACAACATGGATATGGCCATGTACCGCCGCTCGGTGGCGGGCTCCATCATCGGTGGTATTGCCGAAACGCAGGAAGTACTGGACTTCTGCGCCAAGCACAAGATCTTACCCGAGGTGCAGATGATTTCCATGCAGGAAATCAACAAAGCCTTCGACGACCTCATGGACAAAGAAGTGCGCTACCGCCACGTCATCGACATGCAGTCGTTGAAAGAAGAGTAGTTCTGGCTGGGCCTCACTCCCCGGCCCCCTCTCCCGTGGAGAGGGGGAGCCAGCCGACATAGCGCCGTCCCGTCGGCTTGCGCCTCCGGAACCACTACCGTCAAAAGAAAGAAACAGCAAAGCAATAAGACAACTAAAAGGCCCGCAGTTAATAGCTGCGGGCCTTCTTATTTCCAAATTTTAATTTGTTACAGCGGTAGCCGTTCCGGAGGCGCAAGCCGACGGGGCGGCGCTACGCCTCACGAACGGCTACCGCTCTCCACGGGAGAGGGGGCCGGCCCCGGAGGGGTCCCGTGAGGCCCCTACTCCGGCATTTCCTCAGGCCGTGACAGCGCCCCGGCCAGAATATTAACCGCGCCTAGTGCCAGCAGACCGTTGCGGGCTTTTTTGTTGTCGGCGAAGCCGAACAGCCAGGGCGAAGCGGCGGCTACGACGCCCGCACCAATATCGAGCAGCAAGTGCGCTTTGAACGGTATTTTTTTAACGGCTCCCCACTCGGCGCGGGTAAGTAGCCCCACCGTCGCGACGTTACCGGCCAGGAAGCGGGTTACCGCTACGGCTTTGTCTTCGTCTTCGAACCCTGCGAGTTTGGGCAGGGCCAGGGCGAGCGGAACATAGGAGAGGTCGGAGAAGCCGTGCTGTTGGCGGGAAATAGGCTGATTCATACAAGGTAAAAGTTAGATGAACAATGCAATTACCTACGCCAGCAGCTTAGAAAGGGTATTGTTGAGTTGAGGTGCGGACGACCAAGTATATAGATGAAATACTTTATCTTTAGCACAGCGCAGCCGCTACCACTTCTCCATGACGCCCACCCGGCAACCTGACCTGTGGAACCGCATCCGGCACTTCGAGCTGGATGACCCGGCCGCGGCGTTTTCCTTCACCGACCGGCTGGCGCGCGAAAATGGCTGGCCGCTCGATTACGCGCTCCGGGCAACGCTGGAATACAAGAAGTTTATGTTCCTGCTCTGCCTGGCCGAGCACCCGCTCACGCCCTCCGACCAAGTCGACCAGGTGTGGCACCTGCACCTGCTCTACACCCGCTCCTACTGGTTGGATTTCTGCGAGCAGGTGCTGAAACGCCCTATTCACCACGGCCCCACCCGCGGCGGCGACGCTGAGCGCGGCAAATTCAACGACTGGTACGGCCGTACCAAAACATTGTACCAGGAGGTATTCGGCGCCGCGCCGCCCGCTGCTATCTGGCCCGACCATGAAACCCGCTTTCGAGACGCAAACTTTCGCCGAGTGAACCTGAGTGCTTTTTGGCTGCTACCCAAACTTCGTTTCCGTCGCAAAACATGACCAGCCTCCCCCCGCACTCCCCCGCCGAGTTGCTATTGCTGCTCCAGAAGTACCACAACCCTAGTCTGCGCCGACTACTGCGCGTCACGTTCCTCGATTTGCTGCGCCAGCAGGTGCTGGCAGTCAGTACCGAGCACTACCGGCCGCATCCCCACGACCCGGTTTCGTGGCAGCAGTTTGTAATAAGTGGGCCTACCCTAGCTACCCACCAAGCCCTGCCGCACGAACAATTGCTGGTTGACACGCTCCGGGCCGATGATCAGCTCCGGATACCGTTCAAGCAATACGTGCGTATGGTTTTCGATAAGGCCCGCAGCGCCCCGGAGTATCATAAGCTTATCGAAGCGAATACGCGTACCGGGGAGTTGTTTTCGCCGCATTGGTTTTGGCGCCTGACAAGTACGCGCTACCTCACCCCGGGTGGCAAACAAATGCAGGCAGCCACTGAGGCCGAGCTAGCTCGCCTCGATAAAGAATTTATTAGCCGGGCTGCCAGCAACCCCTCCGGTGCCCATCACTTCAGCCAGCAACTCGGGGGCGTGGTGTTTCTGCTGCCTTCCTTCTCTTCCGAAGTAGGCCGTCAGCTGGAACGAGAACTGCACCAGATTCCAGAGCCCACCCACGACACCACGGGCGACTTTGGTGGCAGTGACGATGGCGGTACCTCTTGGCACCCCCACAGCGACGCCTTCGACAGCCACAGCGCCGGCCACGGCGACTCTGACAGCAGTAGCAGTAGCAGCAGCAGTGGTGATAGTGGTTGCGGCGGCGACAGTGGCTGCTCTGGCTGCGGCGGTGGCTGTGGCGGCGACTGATGCAGACAGTATAAGCTAAGCGGAATGTAGCGCGGAACAGATTTCCTGTGGCTTCCGCGCTACACTCTGCTTAGCTTAGGCTGTTTCTTTCAAGAAAGGCAGGCAACTTCAGACTGAAGTCCACATCTTTAAGGATTGAATCCATTTCTCTCTCACTTCTCTTTCATGAAGCAACTTTCCGCGCTGAGCCTGCTGATACTGGCGGCCAGTGCCACCACGCAGGGCCAGGCACCTACGGCACCGGCCGAGCCGATTGGCCCCTATCAGGCATCGGCCACCAAAATCAACGATTTGGTGCACACCAAACTTGATGTGCGCTTCGACTACGCCAAGCGCTACCTCTACGGCAAAGAGTGGGTTACGCTTAAGCCCCACGCCTACCCCACCGACTCTCTGCGGCTCGATGCCAAGGGCATGGACATTAAGGCCGTAGCCTTGATGAACGGCGAGCAGCAGCAGAAATTAAAGTTCGACTACGACCAGAGCAACCTGCGCATCAACCTCGGCAAATCCATGGCGCCGGGCACCGCTTATACCATCTACATCGAGTACACGGCCAAGCCCGACGAGCTGAAAGTGCAAGGCAGCGCGGCCATTACCGATGCCAAAGGCCTATACTTCATCAACCCCGACAGCACCGAAAAAGGCAAGCCCGTGCAGATCTGGACGCAGGGCGAGACGGAAGCCTCGTCGGCTTGGTTTCCCACCATCGACCGGCCCAACCAGAAGACCACTTCGGAAATCAGTTTGACGGTGCCGGCCAAGTACGTCACGCTCAGCAACGGGGCGCTGGTCAGCCAAAAGCCAGCGGGCCCCGGCCTGCGCACCGATACCTGGAAGATGGACATGCCACACGCGCCGTATCTGTTCATGATGGCCGTCGGCGACTTCAAAATCTACAAGGAAACGTGGCGCGGTAAGGAAGTGAGTTACTACCTGGAGCCGAAGTACGCGCCCTTCGCCAAGCAGATTTTCGGCAACACGCCCGACATGCTGGAGTTTTTCTCGACCCGCTTGGGCGTGGAGTTTCCGTGGAACAAGTACGCCCAAATAGTGGTGCGTGACTACGTGAGCGGCGCTATGGAAAACACCACAGCCACGCTGCACGGCGAGTTTGTGCAGATGACCGACCGCGAGCTGCTCGACCGCCAGTACCAAAACGAGTCGGTAATTGCCCACGAGTTGTTCCACCAGTGGTTTGGCGATTATGTGACGGCTGAAAGCTGGAGCAACCTCACGGTGAACGAGAGCATGGCCGACTTCTCGGAAGGCCTCTACGCCGAGCACAAGTACGGCGCCGATGCCGCCGACGCCCACAACTACCGCAACCTGCGCAACTACCTCAACAGCCCCCGCGACGCCGCTAAAAGCCTGGTGCGCTTCCATTACGGCGACAAAGAGGAGATGTTTGACCTGGTGAGCTACCAGAAAGGTGGCGCCATTCTGGACATGCTGCGCACCTACCTCGGCGACGATATATTCTTTGCCGGCCTTCAGAAATACCTGAAAGACAACGCCTTCGGCAACGGTGAAGCCCACCAGATGCGCCTGGCTATGGAAGCCGTGTCGGGCCAGGATTTGAACTGGTTCTACAACCAGTGGTATTTCGGCACCGGCCACCCCGTCGTCACGATTGACTACAGTTGGGACGCCGTTAAAAAGGTACAGGCCGTGACGGTGAAGCAGGCGCAGCCCGGCCAGGTGTTCCGCCTACCCTTCGCCATCGACTACTACGTGAAAGGCAAGCCGCAGCGCCAGCGGGTAACCATGACCGAGGCCACCCAAACCTTCACGATGCCGCTGGACAGCAAGCCCGACCTGGTGAACGTGGACGCTGAAAAGACGCTGGTGTGGCTGCCCACCGAGAACAAGCCCCTAGCCGACTATGTCTATCAGTACGCTCACGCGCCCCTCTACCTCGACCGGCGCGAAGCGCTATTGGCTGCGGCCAAAGAGCAAAAAACCAGCGCCGCTCGTGCCCTGCTGCTCAGCGGCCTGCGCGACAAGTTTGCCAATCTGCGCACCGTCGCGCTGGAGCGCCTCGATCTGGACGATAAAGCCGTGGCTAAAGCTGCCGGCCCCGCCATCCGCAAGCTAGCCGCCAGCGAAAAAGACCCAAACGTATTGGCCACCGCCCTGCTCATCACGGCCAAGCTCAAAGACAAGCGCGACGCCAAGATATTCGCTAAGCAGTTCGCCGACAGCAAATCCTACGCGGTGCAAGGTGCGGCGCTGAGCGCCCTGGCCACAGCCGACCCGAAGCAGGCTTTGGCGCTGGCTAAGCCCTTGGAAGTCAGCGGGCAGCAAACCCTGGCGCAGGCCGTTACGAAAGTGTACGCCCAAGCTGGTGGCCCGGCCGAATGGACCTACATCCTGAGCAAATACGATGCGGCCGGACAGCAGGAAAAATTCGGGTTATTGGAAAGCATTTCCATCATGCTGCCCCGCCTCGAAGACCCAGCCGCCTTCACCGCCGGCGTCAACCGGATCAAGGATGTTGCCATCAAGTTCAAGGCGCAAGGCGCTGCCGAGCCCATGATTGGCCTGCTGCAGAGTATCACCAAAGACAAAACCAAGCCCGCCACCGCAACCCAACAAGCCATAATTGACAAAGCCGTAGCCGAGATTGAGCAAGCGAAGTAACCTCGTTCTGACCTTGCTAAAGTACCGTCATGCTCAGCATGACGGTACTAATTTTCTGCCAAAAGCCTCTACCGCACGGCGCGGAAGAGGCTTTTGGCTTCCACAAACCTGCTCCTACTCCACCGCCAGCACGATTTTACCGGCGGCGTGGCCTTGCTCGTTGTAGCGGTGAGCCTGGGCAAGTTCTTGGAGCGGAAACGTTTTGTCGATGACGACGCGGATAGCGCCGGCCTGCAGCCAAACTGAAACCAGAGCCGTATCCGAGCCGCTGTTCTTGGCTATAAAGGTGTGGGTGCTTTTGGTGCTGAAGGCCGCCGCAGCCGTTCCGGTAATGATGGCCACCGGGTCGGGCAGGGTGGTGACGTAGCGCCCGTTGCGGCGCAAAGCATCCTGGCTGGCGACAAAGGAGCGTTTGCCAGCGGCATCGAAAATGATGTCGTAACGGCTCAAGTCTTCAGTGAAGTCGTGCTCCTGGTGGTTTAGCACCCGGTCGGCGCCGAGGCTGCGCGCTAGTTCCTGGTTGGCGGGGCCGGCTACGCCCGTGACTTCGCCGGCACCTAAGGCTTTGGCAATTTGCACCGCAAAAGACCCTACGCCTCCTGACGCACCATTGACAAGCATCCGGTCACCGGATAGCAGTTGGGCTTTGTTGCGCAGAGCTTACAGCGCGGTGGTGGCGGCTAGTGGCACGGCTGCCGCCTCCTCGAAGCTCAGTTTCTCGGGAATGAAGGCCGCTACTGCTTCCGCCAGCACTGCGTATTGCGCGTTGGCCCCGCCGACTCCGTCGCCAGGCATGCCGTACACCCGGTCGCTGGGGGCAAAGCGGGTAATATTGCTGGCCACTGCGGCTACTCCACCGGCTACGTCGCGACCGGGTATTTTAGGAAAGTTCGAGCCCGTCATGAGCTTCAGATCGCCTTTGCGTACTTTCCAGTCTACCGGATTCACGCTGCTGGCCCGCACCCGCACGAGTATGTGGTTGGCTTTAGGCGCGGGCGTTGGCAGGTCGCCATAGTGTAATACATCGGCCGGACCGTATTGCTAGAAATAGGCTGCTTGCATGATAACATTAGTGGTGAGTTTGGGCATACGCAGGCGGTTGCTTGAAGTCAACTACTGTAGCTGAAATAGTTGCTGGCTTCAAGGAGTTCACCTCAAAACAAAACCGCCGCAGCCAAAGGCCACGGCGGTTCTAACCACACTTAACTATATAAACTTGCCTAATGGCAAGACTGTTAATGCTGGCCTACTTTGAGCATTAAATCTTCACGTTGTCTACAGCCACACTGCTGCTCGTTTTGTTGTTTAGCGGCTTGCTTGCTTGCTTTACTAGCTATTGACGCCTGCCGGACTGATTGTATGGTCGACGGTTGCTGACTCAGGGTTCAACGCTTTAGTGCCATAGATGTGCCCGACTTCGGTTTCTCTCACTTATCATAAGCTAAATGAAGGTACGTAAATTAGGTCTGTCAAACGACAGAAGCAGGTCTTGTTAGTGGCCTATTACTTCAACCGGCGCAATACCCCGCAATTCAAGATTAAGGCCCCGCTCGGTGGCTGTTTGCCGGAAGTTAGCAATGGCCTCTAGCACATCGTAGTCTATCATCTGCGACTCCGTGCCGTCGATGATAACGTGCGTGCCAGACGGGAATTGCTCTAAAACGCGGATAATACTGGCCTTGTTCAGGAACGAGACGTGCTCACTAAGCTTGAGGTGATACACCCCGGTGCCTTGCAGTTCGGGCGTGGGCCGCATGAAGTAAGCCGATTCGTAGTGAGTCTTGAGGATGTAGAAGATGCCCACAACCAGCCCAATGGTAACGCCCTTCAGCAAGTCGGTGAGCAGAACGGCCAATATGGTGATGATAAACGGCAGGAATTGCTGCCAACCCAAGCGCCACTGCGTCCGGTAAAGCGCGGGCTTCGTGAGCTTGTAGCCTACCAGCAGCAACACCGCCGCCAGGGCCGATAGCGGAATTTTGTTGAGAATGGTTTCCAGGAACAGCAAGCTAGTCAGCAGCAGCAAGCCGTGGAAGAAAGCAGACACCTTGGTTTGACCGCCCGCGTTGATGTTAGCTGAGCTACGCACGATAACGGCCGTCATAGGCAAACCGCCCAACAGGCCACTAATAATGTTGCCAACACCTTGTGCCATCAGCTCACGATTGGTAGGCGTTGCGCGTTTGTGCGGGTCGAGCTTATCCACGGCTTCCACGCTGAGCAAGCTTTCCAGGGAGGCCACAACAGCAATAGTGAAAGCCACAGTGTAGGTAGCCGACCGGCTGAAAGCTGCCCAATCGGGCTGAGTGAAAACCTTCAGCAAATCACTCCACGACGACACAATGGGCAGTTGCACTAAATGCTCAGGACGCACCCGCAGCACCGGCAGAGCCAGATCCAGCACGGAGCTAAGCACAATAGAAAGTACCACCACCACCAGGGCCCCCGGTATCATACGCAGCAAAGCAAAACGCTTGCTCAGCACCTTCTCCCAAAACAGCAGTACTCCCAACGACAGCATTCCAATCAGAGCCGAGCCCCAACCGAAGGAACGCAACGCCCCGGCCACGGCCGAAAACGTGTTTTGCCCGTCGAATTGCAGAAAAGTCATGTCCTCAAAGTAGTCGGTATCTACTCCGAGCAAGTGTGGTATCTGCTTGAGAATAAGGATAAGACCAATGGCGGCCAACATCCCCCGAATAACCGAAGTAGGAAAGTACAGGCCAATGATGCCCGCCCGTACAAGGCCCATCACTATTTGCAGCACTCCGGCTATCACCGTAGCCGCCAGCACCGCCTGAAAGGAACCTAAAGTTTGAAGGGCGACCAGAATGATAGCCGTCAGACCGGCAGCTGGGCCACTAACGCTAAGTTGTGAGCCACTAAGCCAAGACACGAGCACACCACCTACAATACCTGTAATGATACCTGACAGCAGCGGCGCCCCCGAAGCCAAGGAGATACCTAGGCAAAGTGGCAGCGCCACCAGAAAAACTACCAAGCCGGCCGGAAGGTCTTTGCTGAGGTTGCTCAAGTAGCCAGCCTTGAGAGGAGCAGAGGTTGAAGCTGCCGTTTGAACGGACGCTTGAACGGTATTAGGCATATGGAAAGACAAGTGAGGAGCCAGGCCACCAACTTCAAAAAGCATGGATATGCTAGCATTTTTTACAAGTCTACGGTACTGCCATTAAGACACAGTTAAAAATGAATTAAAACTAAATTAATTTGCACTGACTACAGTATACCTTCACTATTACCAACCGAAGCAGTAGGGGCTTCTAGCCTAACGCGGGCCACTCTAGCCACACCTGCGTACCTTGGTACAACTGGCTTTCCACCCGCACTGCTCCCCTGTGCAAAGACATAATTTTGGCCGTGAGTGGTAGTCCAATGCCGTGGCCGGGTATTGCCCGCATCGTTTCGGCCCGGAAGAAAGGCACGAACACTTGCTGACGGTCGGCCTCACTCATTCCCACGCCGTGGTCGCGCACCTCTAGCACCACCTGAGTGGCCGTAGTGGAAAGAACGGCTAACACCGGCGTCTCCGATCCTACTGAAAACTTGCAGGCATTTTCCAATATATTCAGTAGAGCCGACAGCAGCAACGTCTCGTTGCCGCTCACCGCAAACGGCTGCTGCACCCGGGCCGGTACATCGCCAAACTCTAAGTCGACGCGGCAGGTAGGGTGGCGGCGCTGCACCTCCTCGTGAGCCTGCAACAGCAGCTCATCTAGCCGCACCACCGTTAAAGGCACCTGCGACGGGTCATCGGAAGCACGGGCAATCTGGAGCAGGCCATTGGTAAGGTCCTTGAGTAAGCGGGCCGCATCCAGCGTGCTTTGCAATACCCGGCGGTATTCCTGGGGGCTCCGCTCCTGCTGCAATAACGCCACCTCCAACTCGCCGATAAGCACAGTGAGGGGCGTCCGCAACTCGTGCGAGGCGTCGCGCACAAAGGTGCGCTGCCCGGCAAAGGCCACTTCAAGGCGGTCGAGCAACTGATTGAAGCGTTGCGCCAGGAGCGCAATTTCATCGTAGCCATCGGCTTGCGAAAGGCGGCGGTGCAAGTCGGAAGCCGTGATGCTGTCTACTTCGCGCACCACTTTCTGCATGGGGCTCAAGGCCTGTCCGGCGAAAAACCACCCGCCAATACCCACGATTATCAAGGATGCCAGCAGCCCGCCAATCATGATGTTGCGCAAGCCCAACTGCCGGTCGCGGGTATCGAGGTCAGTTGAGGAAGCAACTACCACAAAGTCGCCGCGACGGGCATCCCGGTACAATAGGCCTACCGTCTGGTGGAAATTGTGGCTTAGCCGCACCTGTTTTCCGGATCGGCGCACTGCCATAAGCAAGCTAACGGGAACCGGCACCTCGGTGGGTTGTCCTTCCCGAAACACCACCCGATTACTGGCATTATATACCCGTACTTCTTCTTCGGGCAAGGTGCGGTAAAATTGCCGAAGGTAGCGCCGGTACGAAATCCGGCTCGCTTCGTCGGCCCGGTTGGTGCCATCAAGATACACGTGCGCTACAATACGAGCCCGCGCAAACAGGCTTTGCGTAAACGACTCTTGCCGGGCCTGGTAAGTGAAGTAATAAATCACCACCGAAAACAGCAGCAGCGTAACGGCCAGAATGGCGGCAAACTGCAACGCCAAGCGCAGACGAATGCTCATGTGCTGTATTTCTGATTGTTAGTTGGCAGTTACTCTTCCTTCATCACGTAACCCATGCCTACTAGGGTATGAATTAGCTTGGGGGTAAAATCTTTATCGAGCTTCTTGCGAAGGAAGTTGATGTACACGTCAATCACATTAGAGCCGGTATCGAAGCTGGTTTCCCAAACGTGCTCCAGAATATCGACTCGGGAAATAACCCGGCCTTTGTGGCGGAGCAGATATTCCAGCAAAGAAAACTCCCGGGCCGTAAGCTGAATGGGTTGGCCGGCGCGCTGTACTCGTTTGCTGCTCGGATCAAGCGTAAGGTCGGCTAGGTGCAGAATGGCTGCCGAGGAGCTGGCTTCGGGGCGGCGGCGCACCAGGGCGCGCACCCGCGCCAGCAGCTCCTGAAAAGCAAAAGGCTTCACCAGATAATCGTCGGCACCGGCGTCAAGGCCCCGGATTTTGTCGTCGGTTTCGCCGAGGGCAGTCAGCATCAGAATAGGTACGGCAGAATTCAGGGCCCGCACCTGGCGACAAACGTCAAGCCCGCTAAGGCCTGGCAGCAAATTATCAAGGATTATAAGGTCATGGGAGCCCGCTAAGGCCATCCGTAAGCCCGTAGGTCCATCCATTGCTACGTCAACGGCATGTTGCTGCTCAGTAAGACCTTTCTGTAAAAACGATGCCACTTTGGGCTCGTCTTCCACCAACAAAATTTTCATGCGGGAGAAACTAGGTGCGCAATGCAGAACAAATTCGAATTGGCCGAAGATACGGGGATTCATTTCTCCTATTGGCACTTAGCCCTATTCTCCGAGGCACTCCGAGTCATGGCCAGCCGGCTACACCCATGATCTTACTAAGTGTTCAAGCAAATCTTGCCCGCTCGCTTTAATCTAACATGATATTATAATGAAGCTGTTTTAATTCTATTTTAATCCAAAGTTGACAGTTCATCCATAGCATATAAAATCCTACATATAAACTGAAACTGAACATTAGTTAGCGTATTAAACGCTTAGTGATACTATTTCACTCCGCTAGGCAACAGTAATTTCTCATTCTTATAGAACGGAATAATTCAATAATACATTATGCGCATTTTGTAAATATTGCAATAAACCTTATTTTCAAATACCCCCAGTTTTACCACGGTAAATAGCATTGTTAACTCATTTAGTAGGTGTTTTATATGATATATAGCCAAACTAGATGATTATGTGAACCGTTTTAAATATAATTACACCTTATTTACTACATACTTCATTTTACTCTATTTCCAGTGGTAATTAGGCACAAGCTCACAGCGCTTGATAACTCACCTTCTGGCAGTGACACTACCTCCTCTTTGCTCTGCCAGATGTTTGAGCGCGCGGCTGCACTCTATGGTGATTTGATTGCGGCTGAGTATCAGTCCACTTCAGTCACTTACTCACAACTAAGCGAGCAAGCAGACGCTCTTGCGCATACTATTCTACACCAAGCTCCTGAGAGCTCTATTATTGGCTTAAGCACTTCCCGCGGCATAGGAATGCTGGTTGGGCTACTCGCCATTCTAAAGGCGGGCAAAGCCTACCTACCTCTCGACCCTACTTATCCAACGCCGCGCCTAAAGCAAATTATTGCCAGCTCAGGAATTAGCACTTGCGTTGCTTTTTCGCATGAGCAGGCACTTTTTGCTGGTTTATCCTTACAACCTATCTTCTCCGATAAGCAGCTGAGCTACTCTGCCCAAGCGGTACGCGAGTGGAGCGAAACAGCCTACGTGCTGTACACCTCCGGCTCAACTGGCGAACCCAAGGGCGTTTGTATGGGGCATAGCCCCTTGCTGAATCTGTTGCAGTGGCAAAGCCACAACTCACGCGCTACCACTGGCACTCGCACGCTGCAATTTGCTACCCTAACCTTTGACGTTTCCTTTCAAGAGATTTTCTCAACGCTCAGCACCGGCGGCACCTTAGTTCTCGTTAACGACGACCTCCGTATTGATTTTGCAGAGCTTTTAGCCTTCATCGAGCAACAGTCTATCAACCGGGTGTTTCTGCCTTTCGTGGCGCTGCAGTATTTGGCGGAGTCTGCTGTCAACGAGCAACTTTTTCCTGCTTGCCTAGAAGAGGTTATGACTGCTGGCGAACAGTTGAAAATCACTCCCCAAGTAAGAAATCTGTTTTCCGCACTGCCCGGCTGCACGCTTTACAACCAATACGGCCCAACGGAATGCCACGTAGTAACGCAGCTAGTACTAGAAGGCAGCGCGATTACCTGGCCAGACTTGCCTACTATTGGTCACCCCATTGACAACACCTTCCTGGTTGTCGTTGATGCTGCGCTAAGCACTGTTGTACCCGGAGCCAGCGGGGAGTTGTGCATAGGAGGCGCCTGCCTCGCTGAAGGCTACCTGAATCAGCCTGCTCTAACAGCAAGCAAATTCATTACCTGGACTAACGCCACGGGGGAAAACGTGCGTTTGTACCGCACTGGCGACGTGGGTCGCTTCCTACTGGATGGCAGTATCGAGTTCCAGGGCCGCCAAGACGATCAAGTGAAAATACGCGGCCACCGCGTCGAGCTAGGCGAAGTAGAAGTGCAACTCAACGCCATTGGTAGCATCAAACAGGCAGTAGTAGTGGCGCGTACCTACGACGACGGCGAGAAGAAGCTGCTGGCGTATCTGGTTTCCAAAACCACTACCCAGGATACGGCCGCCATAAGAAAAGCCGTGGAAAGCATGCTCCCCGACTACATGATACCCTCGGCCTTTGTCTGGATGGAAGAGCTGCCGCTAACAACCAGCGGCAAAGTCAACAAAAAGGTGTTGCCCGTTCCCGGGCTGCAGCGGCCTGGGCTTGCAACCTTATACAGAAAACCTGCCTCCACAACGGAAAAGCTGCTCACCAATCTTTGGGCAGAATTGCTTTATCTAGATAAAGTGGGAGCCGACGACAACTTTTTTGAGCTTGGTGGCAATTCGTTGCTGGCACAGAAAACCGTGGCGGTGCTGAAGCTCAAGCATCAGCTTGCCTTACCCATAACCAAGCTCTACCACTACCCTAC
Organism: Hymenobacter sp.; assembly: GCF_036387835.1. GTDB lineage: Bacteria > Bacteroidota > Bacteroidia > Cytophagales > Hymenobacteraceae > Hymenobacter. The sequence continues at coordinate 52,206 of NZ_DASVSY010000078.1, forward strand.
CGCGGCCGGAGTAACTCAGTTTCTGAGCCAACAGCCCAAACTAGCCGCTAAGCCAACTCAAGCTCAAGATCCGCATAGCCAGTCGGGGGCTGATATTGCGATAATTGGGATGGCTGGCCGCTTTCCGGGCGCCGATACAATCACCGAACTCTGGCAACTACTAAAGGATGGCCGCGAAACCACCCGTTTCTTCACCACCGACGAGCTAGACGCCAGTATACCTGCACAACTGAAAAATGACCCGCTTTACGTTAAGGCACGCGGGGTTATTAATAATGCCACTCAGTTCGACGCCGCTTTCTTCGGCTTGAACCCCAAGCTGGCAGAACTGATGGACCCACAGCAGCGGGTATTCTTGGAAATTGCTTGGGAAGCACTCGAGCAGGCTGGGTATTTACCCCCGTCTTATCAGGGCAGCATCGGGGTGTTTGCCGGTACTGGCAACAACACGTACTACCAGCACAATGTGCAGGCCAACCGCGACTTAGTTGATCAGGTGGGCGGTTTTCAGGTGATGACGGCCAACGAGAAGGACTACGTAGCCTCTCGAACGGCTTATCAGCTTAATTTGAAGGGACCAGCCGTAAGTGTTCATTCCGCTTGCTCTACTTCCCTGCTGGCCATAGCCCAGGCCGTGCAAAGTTTGCGCAGCGGCCAGTGCAGTGTGGCGCTAGCAGGAGGCGCCAGCATTACGTCGCCCATGTTCAGCGGGCATCTTTACGAAGAAGGGGCCATGCTCAGCCCCGATGGGCACTGCCGTCCGTTTGATGTTAAGGCCCAGGGCACCGTCTTTAGCGACGGCGCCGGCGTGGTATTATTGAAAAGCCTGACGGCAGCTCGCCAGGATGGTGACACCATCTATGCCATCATTAAAGGCGTAGGCATCAACAACGACGGCGGCAACAAAGGCAGCTTCACGGCGCCGAGTGCCGAGGGGCAGGCCGCTGTTATTACCATGGCCTTGCAAGACGCCGGCGTCGATCCTGCAACCATCAGCTACGTGGAAGCCCACGGCACCGGCACCCCCATTGGCGACCCTATTGAGATTGAAGGGTTGACCTTGGCCTTCGGCGAACAAATACCTCGGCAGCACTGCGCTCTTGGCTCCATCAAAAGCAACATGGGGCACTTAACAACCGCAGCAGGTGTGGCTGGCCTTATCAAGACGACGCTGGCCTTGTACCACAAGCAGCTACCGGCTTCTTTAAGCTTCGAGAATCCGAACCCCAATATTGATTTCACCAATAGCCCGTTCTTTGTTAACAACCAACTCAGGCCGTGGCAGACGCAAGGAGCACGCCGGGCAGGGGTAAGTTCGTTTGGTGTTGGAGGAACCAACGTGCATGTGGTACTCGAAGAGTTCGAGAACGAGGTTTTGGTGCCAACCGCAGGCCGCGAAACTCAGCTACTGACGTGGTCGGCGAAATCTGCCGCGAGCCGCGAGGCCTATGCCCTGCGTTTGGCCGGGCAGTTGCAGTTGTCCAACCAGCCGCTACTAGCTGATGTGGCCTATACGCTGCAAAAAACCCGGGCGTCCTTCGGGCATCGCCGCTTCGTGGTGGCATCCACCCCCGACGAACTAGTGCAGGCTTTGCAAACGGAATCGGCTTCGCTGGCAGGAGCCACTACGCTGCAGGCAGTGCCGGGAGAAGTGGTGTTTATGTTTCCCGGTCAGGGCGCGCAGTACCTGAACATGGGCCGCTCCTTGTACGAAACCGAAAGCATATACCAACAAGCCATAGACACGTGTGCCGAGCTGCTGCTCCCGCAACTGGAAGTAGACATTCGCTTGATTCTTTACCCCGACAGTGCTACTTCCAGCGCCGAAGACACGCTGAAAAACACTCGCTACGCCCAGCCGGCGTTGTTCGTCACCGAGTATGCATTGGCCCAACTCTGGATGAGCTGGGGCATCGACCCTTCTATTTTCTGCGGCCATAGTATCGGCGAATTTGTGGGAGCTTGTCTAGCTGGCGTTTTCACGCTGGCCGACGCGCTAAACCTGATTGCCGTACGAGGCCGCCTGGTGAGCGAGCTTCCGCGCGGCAGCATGCTCTCGGTGCGCCTGGAAGCAGAAAAGCTGCAAGCACTTCTACCTGAAACACTAGCAATTGCCGCTATCAACAGCAGCAAACACTGCGTAGTGGCCGGCGAAGACAGCGCTATTGCCGCTTTTGCCTTACTGCTGGACGACAGCAAGGTACCAAACCGCATTCTGCTCACCAGCCACGCCTTCCACTCTGCTATGATGGACCCGGTAGTGGACACCTTTCAGCGCGAAGTCGAGAAAGCAACGTTGCGCCGACCCCAGAAACCAATTGTCTCAACTGTTACGGGCACTTGGCTAACCGACGCCCAGGCCACCGATCCGCACTACTGGGCCCAGCACCTACGGTTGCCCGTGCGCTTTGCCGATGCGCTCGAAACGCTTTTCGAGCAAGAGGGTCCTCTGCTCTTGGAAGTAGGTCCTGGCAGCACCACGTCCACGCTGGCCCGCCAGCAGCGCAACACCCGGCCCGTGGCGGTGCTCTCCAGTCTTAACACAGCTCAGGGCACTCATACCGAGCAACAAACGATACTAGAAACCTTAGGGCAGCTATGGCTGCATGGCCTGGAGCCAGCATGGGACGCTTTCTACGCCACCCAAAACCGGCAAAAAGTAACACTACCCTCCTACGCTTTCAACCGCAAGCCTTGCTGGGTAAACCCAGCAGCAGTTAAAGTCACACCTGTTGTTCAACAAGCATCTGAAATTCATCTGACCAACACCTCGCCACACCGTCCTTTAGTTCCTATGAGAAGAGATACGCTATTTATAAAGATTAAAAGTTTACTTGAAAACGCCTCCGGAATCGAGATGGACGGCGTGACCCCAGCCATGAGCTTATTGGAAATTGGGCTCGATTCTCTTCTACTTACGCAGCTAGCCATAACCCTGAAGAAAGAGTTTAATATCCCAATTACTTTCCGGCAACTAAATCAGGAATACGCAAAGCTGGAAGCACTGATTTCCTATATCGATAGCAAGCTCCCTGCTGAAGCATATCAACCTCCTGCACACGTCCAACCTGCCGCGGTAGTCATAGCCCCAACTCAACTACCATCGGCAGCTACCTCTGTGGCAGCCACTCCCAACCCTAACGGCGATACCATGCTTGGGCTGGTAGCCCAGCAACTGCAGTTGCTGTCGCAGCAGGTTATGCTGCTGCAAACAAGCAACCAAACCACCTCCTACGTCTCTGCTCCGGCACCTGCCCTACTCTCTCTACCAACCCAACCGGCCAAAGAAGCGCAAGTAACAGTTGATTCTAACTTAACGGCGGAGGAAGCAGCAGAATTGAAAAAACCATTCGGTGCAACGGCCCGCATCGAACGGCAAGCAACCGGGTTGAGCGAGCTGCAGCAGGATTTCCTGTGGCAGCTCACGTCGCGCTACAACCAGAAAACCCGTAGCAGCAAGGCGTATGCACAGCGGCACCGCGCCCATATGGCCGACCCGCGGGTCGTGTCAGGGTTCAAGCCGCTCACCAAGGAAGTCGTTTATCCTCTCGTAGTTAATAAGTCGAAGGGCAGCTACCTCTGGGACATCGATGGCAACCAATACATTGATGCTTTAAATGGTTTTGGCTCCTCGATGCTCGGGCATCAGCCCGCAGTGGTTGCAGAAGCCCTTCACCAGCAGATTGAAGAAGGCTACGAAGTAGGACCGCAGCATGAGTTGGCCGGCATGGTCAGCGAATTGATCTGCGAATTCACCGGTTTCGATCGGGCGGCTCTCTGTAGCACTGGCTCAGAAGCGGTGTTGGGCACTATGCGCATAGCCCGCACCGTAACCGGGCGCTCTTTAATTGTGGCTTTCACCGGCTCCTATCACGGTATTGCTGATGAAGTACTGGTGCGCGGCACCAAAAAACTCATGTCGTTTCCGGCCGCCCCGGGTATCATGCCAGAGGCAGTGCAAAACATGCTTATCCTGGACTACGGCGCCGACGAAAGCTTGCGCATCATCAAAGAAAGAGCGCACGAGCTGGCTGCCGTTCTGGTAGAGCCCGTTCAAAGCCGACGCCCTGAATTCACACCCATTGAGTTTTTAAAGCAGGTTCGGGAAATAACTGCCGCCTCGGGTACGGCACTTATTTTCGATGAAGTAATTACCGGTTTCCGCATGCATCCAGGCGGTGCGCAAGCCTTATTTGGCATCAAGGCGGACTTAGCCTCTTATGGAAAAGTAGTGGGTGGAGGCTTACCCATCGGGGTTATTGCTGGCAATAAAACCTTTATGGACGCCCTTGATGGCGGGTTCTGGCAATACGAGGACGCCTCCTATCCGGAGGTAGGCGTTACCTACTTCGCGGGCACTTTTGTGCGGCATCCCTTGGCTCTTGCAGCAGCTAAAGCTTCGTTGCTTTATATGAAGGTCAAAGGCCCTGCCCTGCAGCAAAACCTCACTGCCAAAACAGACCATTTGGCCAACGCGCTCAACACAGAAATCAATAGGCAGCAATTGCCCTTTTACGTTGCGCACTTCGGTTCTCTCTGGAAAATTAAATTCAAAGAGGAAATCCCATACAGTGAATTATTATTCACCTTAATGCGGGAAAAAGGAATTCATATATGGGATGGTTTTCCTTGTTTCATGACGGAAGCCCATAGCAGCGAAGATATAAATCAACTTATTGCAGCTTGCATTGAGAGCATAAATGAAATGGTAAGTGCTGGCTTTTTTACATCCAACTCGCATAGCATAAAGGTGCCTTCTAAACAGCAGAATCTAATTCCTTCAAGCACTCCGCCTATTCCAGGAGCTAAATTAGGCCGAGACCATAAAGGAAACCCAGCTTGGTATATTTCCAATCCTGAACTACCAGGCAAATATTTAAAGATAGATTTAAACTAAACGCTACACTAAATACAAACAACACCGAGCATTTCTTTCACTAATCACATTACTATATAAGGCTAAGCGCTTTAAACTAAGTACGTAGCACTTAATCTGCAAAAAGCAGCAACACCATGTTAGTTAAAACTCAAATAGCAGAAAACGTGTCTGATGTTACATCATTTACGGTTGAGTTCGATCCTTTTTCTGGACCAGAAGTTGCCCGTGTTGCGCTAACTACGGCTTCTCAAGCAGAAATATGGCTTGCTGGTTTGCTCGGAGGCGATGACGCCAACCGTGCGTATAACGAGTCGCTTTCCTTACGGTTTACAGGGCCACTCGATCGTAGTGCCTTGCAAAAGGCGTGGCAGGAAGTCACGAACCGGCATGAGGCGCTACGCTCTGTTTTCAGTGCCGACGGCAAGTATATCTGCGTGTTTACCGGTATCAATGCACCTTTTTTCTATCAGGATCTTTCTGATCTATCGCTCGATGAAAAGGAGTTATCGGTCAAAAAAAATATTGCCGCCGATGCTCAGCATATATTCGATTTAATACAAGGACCCTTAATTAAAGCGTCCTTGTTAAAGTTAAATGACGATGAGTATCATTTTATCGTAACAGCCCACCATATAATTTGTGATGGATGGTCGCTAGGAATTCTACTACAAGATCTAAGTGCTTTTTATTCCTCTTATTCCCAAGGCTTATCCCTACTATTACCTCCGCCTCCGCAGTTCAGCGAATACTCCGATGAACAAGTAGCGTCTTATTCCGGTGAGGAGTACAACCAAACCGAGGCGTTCTGGATAAATCAGTACAAGGATGCGGTACCGGTGCTGGAGTTGCCGACCGACTTTCCACGGCCGGCCGTGCGCACCTACGCCAGTGCCCGCTTAGACTTTCCCCTTCCAATTGAGTTGGTCTCGAAAGTTAGAAAAACCGGAATGCAGGCTGGCTGTAGCTTCGTTACCACCTTGCTTGCTTGTTTCGAGGTATTGCTGCATCGTTTAACCGGGCAGCAAAGTATAGTGGTAGGTTTGCCTACGGCAGGCCAGTCCACCAGCGACAGTCAGCACCTGATCGGCCACTGCGTAAACCTGCTTCCCTTGCGCAGTGAACATGCCGCAACCAACAGTTTCAACTCTTTCCTGGAGCAGCGCAAAAGCTACCTCTTCGATGCCTACGAACATCAGGGTCTGACTTTTGGCAGCCTGTTGAAGTCGCTCAATATAGGCCGAGATGCCAGCAGGGTTCCTTTAGTTCCTGTTGTATTCAATGTCGATATGGGGCTTGCGAATGGCGTCAACTTTCGCGGCGTTACCTATCAACTACATAGCAACCCCAGGGCTTACGAGACTTTTGATTTATTTCTCAATGCAAGCGGCTCAGAAGAGGCCTTGGTGCTAGAGTGGTCGTACAACACGGCCTTGTTCAAAGCAGAAACCATCAAACGCATGATGACGACATTCGAGCAGTTGCTCGAAGAAGTCACTACAAATCCTGCTGCTGGTCTTACTGTTTCGCACTCGCACATAGTTAACCTGCCGAGCGCTTATCTGGCATTAAATAATACTGCGGTTGATTATTCTATTACTCAATATTTACCCGATCTAATCCAAGATATTGCGCACAAGCATCCAAATAATGTAGCCGTTAAATTCCAAAGCACCGAGCTTTCTTATTATCAATTAAACTCACAAGCCAATCAATTAGCTTGCTACCTTCAAGAAAAAGGTATTACTACTGGCAATGTAGTTGGCATTTCACTCGACCGTTCACAAGAACTGGTTGTAGTATTACTGGCTGTGCTCAAATGCGGTGCTACCTATTTAGCACTAGATCCTACTTATCCCAAGGATAGATTAGAGTTCATGTTAAGGGATTCTAATACATCTATTCTAATTAAGTCGGATACAGTCGACCTTGAATTCAATAATATTGAAGTTATAAATAGCAGCAGTCTAGCGAGCTACGCAGTAAATTATTCCACTGACGCTATAAAAACAAGAATAAGCGGCGATGACATAGTTTACATATTATATACTTCTGGCTCCACTGGCTTACCGAAAGGCGTTCAAATAAAGCAGCGCAGCTTAATAAATTTACTCTATAGCGTTCAGCAAGAAATTAATATTTCTGCTAGAGACAAATTATTAGCCATTGCTACCATCTCATTTGACATAGCTATGCTCGAGCTTTTCTTGCCGCTGGTGAGTGGGGCAACGGTTGTGCTAGCCGATACCCAATCGACCCGAGATGGAAGCGCATTATTACAGTTCCTTGACAAGGAGGATATCACCGTTATGCAGGCAACACCCGCCACTTGGCGGATGATGCTCGATGCTGGCTGGATTAAAAAATATGCACTAAGAGCCATCAGTGGCGGCGAAGCACTACCCGAAGATCTTGCCCAACGACTTATTGCAGGCTGCGCTTCACTATGGAATATGTACGGACCAACCGAAACAACTATATATTCCTCAAGCAAACAAGTAACCGAAGCAACCAGCTTAATTACGATAGGGAAGCCAATCGCTAACACACAATTCTACATTTTAGATGATAAATTAAATTTAGTAAAGCCTAATATGATAGGCGAATTATATATTGCTGGCGACGGCTTGGCCAAAGGCTATCTTAATAGACAAGATTTAAATAAAGACAGGTTTATTAATAATCCTTTCTCGCTGAGTGCTGAAGAGAAGATGTATCGCACCGGCGATTTAGCTAAACTATTAGCTAATGGCGAGATACAATACTTAGGCCGCGCCGACCAACAAATAAAAATCAGGGGGTACCGCGTTGAGCCTGGAGAAATTGAACACTTACTTACTGGTATCGAAGAAGTGCAAGAGGCCGTAGTTGTAGCTAAGCCAGATAGCTACAACTTAACAAGGCTACTCGCATACGTAGTTGTTCGAGAATTTAATTCTACCATAGACTACACCAGAAGCATAGCAAATTGGAAAGACACACTGGCGGATAAGCTTCCCGTCTTCATGATTCCCAACGATATTATCGTTATAGATTCTATTCCTAAAACGCTCAATGGCAAAATCGATAAAAAGGCCTTATCAACTTATACTAAAGCCAACAATAGCCACGTAGTTGCGCGGCACGATGGTCCGCGCACGGATACAGAAAAGATGGTAATTGACATATGGAAGCAACATCTCCATGTATCAACTATTGGCATCTTTGATGATTTCTTCAAGTTAGGAGGACATTCCCTGATTGCGGTCCAAGTAATGGCTGAGCTGCAAAGTGCAACAGGCAAAAAATTACCGTTAGCCACCTTGTTTGAAAGTTCGACCGTAGAAAAACTGGCTGCTGCGCTACAAATGGACAGCAAGTTCATCACCTGGAACTCCCTTGTTCCTATCAGGTCACAGGGCAGCAAGACCCCACTCTATATTGTGCATGGCGCGGGCTTGAACGTTCTTATTTTCAAAGCCTTGTCTAAAAGCCTCGACGCCGATCAACCAATCTATGCTTTGCAGGCTAAGGGGCTGAATGGCAATGACGAACCCCACGGCACCATTGAGGAGATGGCGGCACATTATATCGCTACCATTCAAATAGTTAATCCCAATGGACCTTATGCGCTGGCGGGGTATTCATTTGGTGGTATTATTGCCTTCGAAATGGCGAAGCAATTACAAGCAGCGGGCAAGACCGTACAATTTCTTGCCATGTTTGACACTTATGCTGATCAACCAGATCATTCTGATTCATTTTTTACCAGAAGTGCTAAGCGGTCAATTCTTCTCATAAAGCGCTTACTATTTATTCTTGTTCTCCTACGCAAAAATCCTAAAGCCACGCTTCGATATAAATTCGAAGCATTGGAGCGGGATTTTCAAAAACTTAAGTATAATAAAGAGGAATACTATGAACGCATCTATGGTCATTCTCATAAGATGGCAGTAATGCACGAAAAAGCTGCGCGTAATTATCGTTTAACCCCTCAGTGCATCAAAATTGATCTGTTTAAAGCTAAAGAAAAGACATATTATGTAAATGATTTTGAATATATGGGTTGGAAACCATTTGCGTTAGGCGGTGTCAGCGTGCATGAAGTACCCGGCGACCATAACTACATGTTTGCCCCGCCACACGATGAAGAAACGGGGCATATACTTCAAGCAGCATTAAACGAACTGGCTGAAGCAGTTATCTTATAGAAAAATCATGCTTTCGCCATCCGTTCAATGCACTGTCGCAAATGGAGTCAATTGGATTAACTTTCCTAGTGAATTACAATCTAAACCCATTTCGTTATTTTTAATAGAAACAAGAGTTAATAGTAATTTGCTAGAATATATAGAATTACTAGTACCTGTTAATGAAATAGAAATTTCTAAATCGTATTTTCATCAACCTAAGAAAGAGAGTTATTTAATAAATAGATCTATAGTAAGGATATTACTAAGTGCCTGTTGCAGCAAGGGCTATAAGAATATAGAGCTATTGCCCGGCGTAAATGGCAAACCAAGAGTAGCTGATTGCCCAAATCTTCACTACTCCGTCTCCTACTCTGCCGGTTACATGGTGTTGGCTATTGCAGCGAGCCCTATTGGTGCGGACCTGGAATATGCACGAACAGATTTTCAATTCCAGGATATCATTGACTTCAGCTTTAGCTTGTCAGAAAATGATTTTGTCAGGCAGAGTGCTAACCCAACGTGTGCTTTCTATACACTATGGACTCGCAAAGAAGCCTTGGTAAAAGCTACTGCTAAAGGCATCGACGACGACTTCAGAGACATTCCGTCTTTAGAAGGCTCTCACCCACTAGACCAGACAAAGCTGGCTACTTCTATCAGCTGGACAACTAGTAGTTTCAGCGCTGGCAATAACTGTATTGCGGCTATTTCCTACTCTTCTAGGTTTACTGTAGAAGATATTGCCTTTTATAAAGTTGGTAACCTCGCCTCCGCTTTGTTTAGTTCGCCAACACTCCCAATAATTACTGCGTGAGGCTCGCTTCTAGTTGCCCTTATAGATTGGAACACAGTCCGTTCTGTAGCCAACACTACGGCTTGGTGGCAACAGGCTTCGATGGCCACTGCGCTAATGGCAATACCTTGTGAGTGGATTGTTTATTGGCACTTTCTGGAATTAGCAACACCGTCAGGGCTCGGGTAGCCTTGACTGGCATACAACCCCGATAGGCAGACCGAGGCTAGATCAGGCGTCCGGTCCACTATGTTAATAGGCATCTATTGCTTAGGTGGTGGGGTATTTGTGTTGATTCTTATACCACCATTCCTTTGCCTTCAACATTTTTGATGTCGACATTGATATCCCCTTGGATATTTATAGCATCAAGCGCATTATCCTCGAATTTAACACCGGAAATATTAACGCCTGCTCGTGAAATCGGAGCCGGAGCGACTGATTCTTTCTTCTTTAGCAACCAGTTAACAATCTTATAAATGGCTACTAGTAGACCTCCTATTAGCGGAATATAAGCAGCAGCTACCTCCACTCAATCTTTATTAACTGTCATCAACGAAGTGAAGTTTTCCATAGTCGTTGTAGGCAGAGCTTTAGGCAATAAATAAAAAACCGCCTTAACATGGCTGTTAAGGCGGTTTTAGTGGGCCCAACTGGAATCGAACCAGTGACCTGCTGATTATGAGTCAGCTGCTCTAACCGATTGAGCTATAGGCCCAGCACGAAAAGCACTAGGGTTAGTGGGTTTCGGCTGCGCAAACTTCGGGGTTTACCGTGAAGTTTGCAATTGCGGCGGCAATATTTGAGCGCCGGAACGGCTTATTTCGCTCCGCATGCTGTTTCTTCTTCTGTTATTAGCTCGTTATGCCCACGAAAAAACTGCCTAATCTACTCTTCGACTTTGGGGGAGTTATCATCAACATCGACTACCAGCGCACCCTTGACGCTATGCGTCGCCTGCACCCGCAGGGGCATACTATTGCCTTCACCCAGGCGGCACAGGGCGAGCTGTTCGACCTCATGGAGACGGGCCGTTTGACACCCCACGAATTTCGAGAGGGCCTGCGCACGCACTACAACATACCGGCTACCGATGAGGAACTCGACGCTGCCTGGAACGCCATGCTACTAGATGTACCGGCCGAGCGCTTAGCTCTCATTGCCGATTTGCGCGCCCAAGGCCATGAAACCGCGCTGCTCTCTAACACCAATCAAATTCATATTTCCACTCTCAATGAGGGCTTACGGACGCAGTATGGCTTCGAGCAGGGTATTGCCGATGCCCTAGACCGCGTGTTTTATTCGCAGGAAGTGGGCTTGCGCAAACCCAACGAGGAAATTTTTCGGCATGCGCTGCGCGAGATGAACTGGAAGGCCGAGGAAACTCTTTTCATTGAAGACAGTTTTCAACATATCGAAACTGCCCGCCGCCTGGGGCTGCGCACGTTGTTTCTGCCCCCGCCTCATACTATCCTCGACGCTCTGCCTGCTGCCATCCGTGCCTTCCCCCGAGAATACACCCCTGCCCCTCCCCTTTCCTGACGCCCCGGCTCCCGCCTTCACACCTGTTGAGGAGGCGCAGGCCGCCTTTGTGCGCTACGAGCGGCCCACGCCACCGCGCTGGCGCACGGCCCTGCTCCATCTGCTGCTGTTTGTGGCCACGCTCGTTACGACTACGCTGGCCGGCTTGGAACTCACCCGGGGTGGCATCAATTTTCTGCCGATAGAAATATTCGCCTTGCCGGTCCAACAAATGTGGCCGGAGCTACGCCGCGGCCTCTGGTTTTCGCTGCCCTTTTTAGGCGTGCTGACGGTGCATGAGTTTGGGCATTACTTCACGGCTCGCTACAACCAAATTCGGGTGACGCTGCCGTACTATATTCCGTTCATACTCGGTATTGGCACCTTTGGGGCCGTTATCCGAATCAAAGACCGAATTTTCTCGCGGCGAGAGTTTTTTGATGTGGGATTAGCGGGGCCACTGGCGGGTTTTCTGGTGGCCGTGCCCGTTTTGATTTATGGCTTCACGCACCTGCCGCCGCTGGAGTATCTGTTTGAAATCCACCCGGATTACCGTCCTTACGGAGCCGACTACGCCCGCTACGTGTACCAGGGTGCCCCCGGTATTACACTGGCGAAGCCCTTGCTGTACCAGGGGCTGGAATATTTATTTGCCGACCCAGCTCTTATTCCTCACCCAAACGAGCTGATGCACTACCCGGTGCTTCTGGCGGGGGTATTGGCGCTGTTTTTCACGGCGCTCAACCTGCTGCCCATCGGCCAACTCGACGGGGGGCACATTCTCTACGGCCTGCTAGGATTTCGGCGCTTCAACCGGTTGTCGGGGGCGCTGTTCGTGGCGTTTATCTTTTATGCCGGGTTGGGGCTGTTTTCTTTACGAACGTCTTCTGAGACTTGGCTTTATTGGGGGCTGCCTTACTTAGGCTACCTTTTTCTGGTGTTTCGGCGGGCGCTGCCTACTCCCCGACGAGCGCTGCTGCTTGGCTTGGGGGTATGGGCTGCCCAGCTGGCTGTTACGGTAGCTTTTCCAGGCGTTATGGGCAATCCGGGATGGCTGGTTTTTGGCCTGATGCTAGGCCGCTTGACGGGCATTTATCACCCACCTGCCCCCGACGAATCCCCACTTAGTTCTGGTCGTAAGGTGTTGGGCTGGCTGATGGTGGCTATTTTTGTGTTGTGCTTTACACCTAGCCCTTTCGTTTAGGGCTTAGGGGGTAGTGCTTTGTGCTTAGGCCGTTCTTACTTTAGTGCTTAGAGGATAGTGCTTCGTACCTAGACTGTTCCTTTACTCTTCAATAGAACGATCTAAGCACGAAGCACTACCCTCTAAGCTCTATTAAAATATCCCTGATGCTTATTGAACAGCGCCGGCTGCTGGCCGGTACCACGCAGCTTGCCTTGCGCCCCAATGGACTTTATGTCTGCGAGCGCAACCGCAACGGGCGTCCTGTGCTGGAATTTGAAATGCCTTATGAAGAGGTACTGCCTATTCGCGTAACCCGCAGGCGGATTACCCCGCAGCTAACCTGGCTGCCACTAACTGTTCTTTGGCTTTCCATCAATCTGCTCCAACGTCTTATTTCTACCAACGGCTCCCTTTCCGAAGCCACTTGGCTAGGCTTCGTTGTAGTAGGTGGGGTTCTGGTAGCGGGCGGTATCTATGCCCAACGCAACTGGTGGCAGCACGTCACGCTCGGCACCGCCCGCGCCAATATCACCCTCGCCGACCGGCCTTCCGAACGAGCCTCCGTCGACAAGTTTGCGCGGGTACTGGAGCACCGCACCAAAGCGTACCTGCGCGATGAGTATGCCAACGTTAACCCGTTGGGCATTATCGAAATGCAGCTACATCGGCTCCGCTGGCTCCGCAACCTCGACGTGCTAAGTGAGAAAGAAGCCCGGATTTTGGCTACCCGCCTTACCGGCCGCCTGATCGATACGCCACCCCTGCGCAGCATGGGTCAGGTTCTGGAAATGCCTTATGTAAACTAAGAGTGAGGTGGTGAATTTGCTGCTCAAACTGCACATATCGAGCAGACAGAACATCAAACTCACCATTTCACAAATTTACCACCTCACTCTTAGTTCAGCGCGGCTACCCCGGGGAGTTCTTTGCCTTCCATGTATTCGAGCAAGGCCCCGCCGCCGGTGGAGATGTAAGAAACTTTGTCGGAGAAGCCGAGCTGGTTGACGGCGGCGGCAGAGTCGCCGCCGCCGATGAGGCTGAAGGCGCCGGCTTCGGTAGCGTCGGCTATGGCTCGGGCTACGCCGGCAGTGCCGGCGGCAAAGTTGCTCATTTCAAACACACCCATCGGGCCGTTCCAGAGGATGGTTTTCGACTGCCGCACGATGTCGGCAAAAGCCTTTTGTGACTCGGGGCCGAGGTCCAAGCCCAACCAGCCGTCGGGGATGCTCTGGTTGCTGGCTTCGGCGATGTTCGCGTCGTTGGCAAATTTATCGGCGATGATGCTGTCGGTGGGCAGCACCAAGTTTACGCCTTTGTCTTTGGCTTGCTGAATCAAGCGCAGCGCTAAATCCATCTTATCGGCTTCCAGCAGCGAATTGCCGATGCTACCACCTTGCGCTTTAGCAAACGTGTACGCCATACCGCCCCCGATGAGCAGGTTATCGACCTTGTCGAGCAACTTTTCAATCAACTGAATCTTGTCGGAAATCTTGGCGCCGCCCATGATGGCCGTGAAGGGCCGCTCGGCGTGTTCCAATACTTTCTGCGCATTGTCGAGCTCCGACTGGAGCAGGTAACCAGCTATCCGGTCTTCGGGCCCGAACGAAGCCGCCATTACGGCCGTGGAAGCGTGCTTGCGGTGGGCTGCCCCGAAGGCATCGTTCACGTATACCTCGCCAAGCTTGGCTAGCTGCGCGGCAAAGTTCTCGTCGCCTTTCTCTTCTTCGGGGTAGAAGCGCACGTTTTCAACTAGCAGCACCTGGCCGGGCTGCAAGGCTTGCGCTTTTTCTTCGGCCTTCAGTGCATCGTCGGCAAACTGCACCTTGGTACCGTACTCCTGGCTTAGGCGCGCTACAATGTGTTCAAGCGAGTACTTGTTTTCGGGACCACCTTTGGGACGGCCGAGGTGCGAAAGCAGCACCACCGAGCCTCCGTCCGACAAGATTTTCTGGATAGTGGGCGTCGCGGCCCGGATGCGGGTGTCGTCGGTGATGTTGAACTCCTTGTCAAGCGGCACGTTGAAGTCCACGCGTACCACGGCACGCTTGCCACTGAAGTTGTACTGGTCGAGGGTTTTCATATTGGAAGAAAAGTGAGTGACGGAGCGAATGTAGCATAAGCTTTGTTGGCTTTGGAGCTTGTGTTGTGCATAAATACCAACAAAACCTTGGCTTAATCCTGATACGAATGGGCTCCGGCACAAGCTATAGCTTATGCTTCATCCCCTTACCTTTGCAGCATCTATGAAAATTGGCATCTTCTTCGGCGGCCCGTCGCGTGAGCGGGAAATTTCCTTTGCGGGCGGCCGCACCGTATACGATAACCTCGACAAATCCTTGTTCGAGGCGGTTCCTGTGTTTGTCGACAGCCGGGGCAACTTCATTTTGCTCGACTGGCACTACATCTACAAAGGTACCATCCGCGACTTTTACCCCCCGGTTTCGGCCATTCCCCCTTCTACCCTGCCCGTACAGGTGTACCTGGAGAGCCTCGGCGAACTAACACACGACGAGCAAGACCGCATCATTGCCGAAGTTGGCCGGCGCGTACAGCCCCATGAACTGCGCGACCTGATGGACTTTGCCTTCCTGGCCCTCCACGGACCAGGCGGCGAAGACGGCGCTATCCAAGGCCTGCTGGAATGGTACGGCATCCCCTACTCGGGCTCCGGTATCTTACCCTCGGCCTTCGGTATTGATAAAATCGCGCAGAAAAAGCTTCTCAAAGCGCTAGATCGGCCTACACCTAACTTCCGCGTAATAACAACGGAAGAATGGGACGCCGCCGACCCGGCCACCACCCTCGACTACTTGGTGCGCGAGCTAGGCTTGCCGCTGGTTTTCAAAGCTCCGCGCCAGGGCTCCAGCATCGGCGTCAGCATTCTGCGTGAGGCGGATGTAGCAAAATTTACTGCCGCTATAGAGCGCAGCTTGTTCCGCAAAACGGTGACCCGCCAAGAGTGGCAAGGCTTATCGGAGCAAAAGAAGGTTCTGTGGCTGCAGCAATTAGTAGACATTCGCGAAGGCATTGGGCTGCCC
Organism: Hymenobacter sp.; assembly: GCF_036387835.1. GTDB lineage: Bacteria > Bacteroidota > Bacteroidia > Cytophagales > Hymenobacteraceae > Hymenobacter. Next base: position 67,792 of record NZ_DASVSY010000078.1, read on the forward strand.
GTGCTGGTTGAAGCAAATGGGAATAACAAGGAATTGACTGGACAGCCTACTTCCTCCTCGATAATCTATCATCCTGAGGCGTTGTTAACTGCCTTAGATGAGTTGCTGCAAACCGCAGAAACGGTACAGCTAACCAACGTAGATGGCGAGGCGCAGGTGCTGGTAGAAAGCTTTGTGAATGGCCGCGAATTCTCGTGCATCGTGGTGGAAGATGCCAATGGCAAGCCTCTGGCCTTACCGCCAACCGAGATTGTGAAAGGTGAGGAAATGTTCGACTACCGCTCGAAATACCTCCCTGGCCTCGCGCGCAAAATCACGCCCATCAACCTACCCGAAGCCGATATTCAGCGCATCCGGGAAGCGTGCGAAGAGATGTTCGCAACCTTTGGCTTCCAAGTCTACGCGCGGCTGGACGGCTTCATTTCGCAGTTGCCAGTAGCTAATCCGCAGTCGGCAGAAACTATTAGTCAAGAGCCGGCAACTCAAATTTTCCTCAACGACCCCAACACCACTTCCGGGATGTTGCCGGCTTCGTTCTTCTTCCATCAGGCGGCAGAGATTGGGCTTAACCCTTCTCAATTTCTTTCCTTCCTGATTCGGACGTCGTTGGCGGCGCGGCGGCGCGGCGGTATGCAACCGGTACGCCTGGCCGGCTTGCTAAGCCAGCTGGACACGGCCGTGGCGTCGCGGCAGTTGCAGGAGCGCACCCGTACCAAGGTGGCCGTAATTATGGGCGGCTATTCATCGGAGCGGCACATTTCGGTGGAGAGCGGGCGCAATATCTACGAGAAACTAAGCTCGTCGGTGAAGTATGAGCCGGTGCCGGTGTTCTTAACCGGCAACAGCCAGGAATTCCGCCTCTACGTGCTGCCCATCAATGTGATGCTCAAGGACAATGCCGACGATATTCGGGAGAAGATTGAGCTGGCCGAAGCTGGCCACCCCACGCACCCGATCTTGACCCGCATCCGCCACGAAGCCGAGGCCATTACCAGTACCTACGCCGGGCAAGCTGTGGAGCAGCCGCGCCGCATTACGTTTCCGGAACTAGCTGATACGGTGAGTGAGGTATTCATTGCCCTGCACGGCCGCCCCGGCGAAGACGGTGCTTTGCAGCGCCAGCTAGAGTTATACAACCTGCCCTACAATGGCTCGGGGGCCGAAAGCAGCAGCATCACCATCAACAAGTTTGAAACCAACCGCAAGCTGCGCGAAGCAGGCTTGCGCGTGGCCGAACACCGCATGGCCAACCGCCTGGAGTGGACGGCCGACCCCGAGGCTTTCTATCAGAGTCTGGAAGAACAGTTTTCCTACCCCTTCATTGCCAAGCCCGCCGACGATGGCTGTTCATCGGCCGTGAAGAAGATCAAGAACCGCGCGGAGCTGGCAGCCTTCAGTCGCCTCATCTTCCGCGACCAAGAAGACCTGATGCCTGCCGATGCCCGCGTGCTGCAACTCGGCTTCAAAGAAGAATTCCCGCAGAAGGATGCCTTTTTGGTGGAAACGTTGATAGCGCGCGACGGTGCAACTCATTTCCTAGAAGTAACTGGTGGTTTGCTTACGCATTGGGGGCCAAACGGCGAGCTGGAAATCGAGGTCTTCGAAGCTTCCGAGTCCTTGGCTACGGGTGAGGTGTTGAGTTTGGAGGAGAAATTCCTGGCTGGCGAAGGTCAGAACATCACCCCCGCCCGCTACGCCCCCGACCCGGTAGAGCGGCAGCGGATTTCCGAGGAAGTGAAGGTTGAATTGCGCCGGGTAGCCGAGGTGCTCAACATTCAGGGTTATGCCCGCATCGATGCTTTCGTGCGGGTACGGCAAAACGGCGCCGTGGAAGTACTTATCATTGAGGTAAATTCGTTACCCGGTATGACCCCCGCTACCTGCATCTTCCACCAAACCGCCCTGGCTGGTTACACCCCTTATCAGTTCATCGACCAGATTCTGGAGTTTGGGAAAGAGCGCAACGAGAGGCTAGCAGTTAAGAGCTAAATCTTTAGCTCTTCGTTTCAAAGCACTTACGTCCCGCCTTACCCTTACCCCTCCATATTCTATCTTCTAGCTCCTCCAAAAAATGTCTTTTCTTAAGTCTGATACTCCTCTTGATCTTGTCAAACACTTAGTAGTTATGGCGTTGGCCACGGCGGCGTTGATGTTCGGCTTTTTCTTCGTGTATCTGCCCCTCACCACCAACCACGGTGAAACTATTGTGGTACCCAAAATCACGGGTATGAGCCAAGCCGCCCTCGACGACTACCTCAGCGAGCGGAACCTGCGCTATTTTGTGGACGATTCCAGCTACAACTCTCGGGTTCCGCCTTTCCAGGTTCTCCAGCAAGATCCTCTGCCCGGTGAGCGGGTGAAGGAAGATCGTAAGATCTATATCACAGTGGCCATGAAAAACCCACCGCTGATCAAGATGCCTAAGCTTACCGAAGGGTCAGAAAAAAATGCTCAGATGATTTTGAGCAGCTACGGCCTGACCGTGGGCAAGCTGATTAAAGTACCGGACGTGCGCCAAAACCAGGTGCTGCGGCAGCTAGTAAACGGGAAAGAAATTGCGCCGGGTGCGCCTATTACCAAAGGTTCGCGCATTGATCTGGAAGTAGCGGACGGCCTGGGCAACCAGGAATTCCCGGTGCCTAATCTCATCAACATGCCTGCCGATGAAGCGACCACGCTGTTGGTAGGCCAGGGCCTACAACTGGGCGAAACGTTCTACCAAGAGCCTCAAACAGGCGAAACCGATGGCACCGTAGTAAAGCAGCGCCCGGTTGCTAGCCCTGGAGCTACCATCCGCATGGGCCAGCTCGTCGATATTTGGGTGGCCGGTCAGGCACCACTGAAATAACAAATTACACTGCTGTGCAGCTTGCTAATTCCAACGGTGCAGCGGTGTAGTGCTGGCTTCTATATAATAATAATGGCCTGGCTGAACCGCTTTTTAGATTATCATCTGCGTTAAGTACGGTTTCACGTATACTGTTAGCATATCCCCCACGGGTCGAAATATTCTTTTATGTCGATGCGTTTAAAAAGGACACCTTAGCTTTTGCTGCATAATGAGCCTGAAATCTTTACGCTATTCGCTTATCTTCTTGCTGGGCTTGGTATCACTGGTAGGGCGCGCTCAGGAGGTGGCGCCCCTTGCTTCCGACCCGGCTCGTGCTACCTACACAATAACTCAGCCGGCAACAACTCAGCGCGGACAGGCACTAAGCTTGCCGTTTTTCGATGATTTCACGTCGCCGCAGGAAGGAGCACCGAAGGAGCAGAACTGGCTGCCAGAGGGCGGCGTACTGGTAAACAACCGATTCGCCTTCGAGCCCCCCACGCGTGGCGTAGCTACTTTCGACGGTTTGCGCGCTGATGGCTTGACTTATGGTTTGGGTGGCAACAGTGGCCTTGACATCCTGACCTCACAACCCATTGACTTAAGCGGCCGCACAGCCGCCGATCAACTCTTCTTTGGCTTCTTTTGGCAAGCTGGCAATATCCGCGGAGGGCTCAATGCTAGTAGCAGCAGTCGGCAAGTGTCGTTGCAAGTCGATTTCAAGGACAACACCGGCGTTTGGCGGCAGGTGTGGCTAGAACGAAGCACCGGCGACCGGACGGCGTTCCGCCAAAAGTTTATTGCTGTTACGCAACCTCAGTACCTGCACGGCAACTTCCAGTTCCGGTTCCGGGCCACCGGCAACGTGGCCACCAACGAAGACAACTGGAGCATCGATTACGTACGGCTGGCGCCGCTGCAACCTACCCCGCCCCGTACCGTGGTCGATACGCTGTATCAGGATGTAGCCATTAGCAAGCCGCTGAGCGGTTTGTTGGCCCGCGGCTCGGCAATGCCCGTGTGGCAGTTCAATGCGGCAGCCAATCCGGCCAGCCAACTCAATCCGGCCACGTTTACCACCGTAAACAACCTCGATAAAAGTGGTTTCCCCACTCCGCTCTTAACAACGGGCTCGTTGCAGATACTGCCAGCCGGGCCGGTGGCAACCTTCCCTACTACCGCCCCCAATACCTTGATCAGCAATCAGCAACAGGTCCGGGTAGAAGGCAACCTGGCTTCCGTAACGCTGCCCAACACCCCCGAGCCTAAAGTTATTCGCCACCGCGTAGTAGTGGTTAGCAACGAAGTAAATCCGCTCACGCTGCCCAACGACACTATTACCCGCCAATCTGAGCTCAGCGACTACTACGCCTACGACGATGGTACGGCCGAAGCCAACCTCAGCATCCCGGCATTCGACCAGCCGGGCAACCGCTACTATGCGTTGCGCTTTGAGGTGAACCGGCCAGATCAGGTGCGCAGCATTCGGATTCGCCCGGTTTATCCGCAGGCTGCCGGACGTCAAATCACGGTCAATATCTGGGATGCTGACCCTATGGTCAACGGCCAGCCAATGGCCATGGTAAAAGCTAGCCAGACCGTTACGGTTCCAGCATCTTTGCCGGCGGGCCAAACCTTTCTGGAAGTACCGTTTTCAGCGCCCGTGCCCGTAAGCGGTCGATTCTACGCTGGCTATGGCCACGGGCCAACCGGCATGCTACCCACAAACACAATTCCATTTGGCTTTGATTTGAACACGCCCGTTGCAGCGGGTACCTTTTGGCAGTTTACCCCAGGCTGGTCGGAGCCTACGTCCGCCCCCTCCCGAGCCGGGACCTTGATGCTACGGCCGGTACTCACCAACAACGTGTTGGCAGTAGCGCCGGCATCGGTGGCAGCGTCTTACAGCCTCTACCCCAACCCTAACCCCAACGGGCAGGTGCGGGTCCAGGGTCGCTATGCGCAGGCCGCGGTACTTGATGCGCTAGGGCGCGTAGTTTGGCAGCAGCCTACTCGTGAAATGGGCCAGCCCAACTTAGATTTAAGCGCCCTTCCGGCCGGGGTGTATTTGGTGCAACTCACACTAGCTGACAAACTTACGGTAACCAAGCGCCTGGTGCTGACAAAGTAGCGACAATGGAAAGTCAGGAGCTGGATAGCAGATTCGGTGTGTTTTCAACACCTTTGTTGCTAGTAAGCCTTCCTTCCACTCCACTAATAGTACTAATTCAATGCCTGATATCACCCCTGCCGAGCTGAAAGAGCGCCAAGCCGCTGGTGAGCAGCTCACCATAATCGACGTGCGCGAGACTTGGGAAAACGAAGAAGCCCGCATAGAAAGCAGTCAGAATATTCCGCTCGGTACCTTGCCGCAGAAGCTGGATGAGTTGGAAAACCTAAAAGACCAGGAAATTATTGTGCATTGCAAGGGCGGTGGGCGCTCCTCTTCGGCCAAGGCCTTCCTCACTCAACAAGGTTTCACCAATGTGCGCAACCTAATCGGCGGCTTCCAGGCATATCAGCAAGGCTAGTCTGCTTTGTATATTTTAGGTAAGAGAGGGCGCTTGGCTAGACCAAACGCCCTCTCTTGCTTATAAAGGCGATTTGCTGGGTGGTCAACAATTATTTCTTAATGGTTACTAAGGAGTTGCAACTTATCTCCAGTATTTAGTTGTATACAATTAAACATTGCACAACTGAAGTTAGTTAATTTGCCAACGCTTATGGATTCTTCTCTTGAACCTAAAGTTGAAATCGATTTGCTCAAGCTGGACAATCAGCTTTGCTTCCCGCTTTATGCGGCTTCGCGAATGCTGACCAAGGCCTATCAGCCATTCCTGCTGGCGCTCGACCTCACTTACCCGCAGTATCTGGTGTTTATGTTGCTTTGGGAGCATGAACAACTGACGGTGAAAGAGCTGGGCGAAAAGCTGATGCTCGACTCGGGTACGCTCACGCCCTTGCTCAAGCGCATGGAGCAAAAGCAATGGGTCAGCCGCCGCCGCGACCCCGACGACGAGCGTTCGGTTATTATTGGGCTGACGCCAGCGGGGCAGGCTTTACAAACGCAAGCCTGCCGCGTACCAGAGCAGCTGCTCGAGAAGCTGGACATGTCACCAACTGAAATCAGTGCGCTACGCACTCAACTCACGCACTTACTTGCTCAGCTAACATAAACCGCTGAGATTTTTCACTTTCCCTGTTCCTCGTTTTATGAAAATCGAAAAAGTTTTCACGGCGCAAGCCAAAGCCAAAGGTGGCCGCGACGGCCATATTTCTTCCGAGAACCAAGTGCTCGATTTAGGTTTGAGCACCCCGAAGGAGATGGGTGGCCCCGGCAAGCAAGGCACCACCAACCCCGAGCAGCTTTTTGCCGCCGCGTATGCATCTTGCTTTGAAGGCGCATTGGGCGTTGCCGCTCGCCAGGCAAGTGTGAAGCTGGAAGGCGTAACGGTCGAGGCGCTTATTGGATTTGGGAAGGCAGAGGACGGGGGCTACGGCATTTCGGCCGACTTACACATCAACATTCCAGGCGTTGAGCAAAGCAAAGCCGAAGAACTGGTGCAAGCTGCTCACGGTATCTGCCCTTACTCGCGGGCTACCCGCGGCAACATTGAGGTGAACCTCACGACCACCACCGAAGCCGCTTAATTCTCTTTTAACAGCAGGTCATCCTGCGTGCGTCGAAACCTTTGAGCTAGGTTACGTACTGTCTACTGCCGAGGTAGATCAGTAGCTTACCTACCAAAGGCCTACCGCACGCAGGGTGGCTTTTTGTTTACTTATCCCTTCCGCTTTCATGAAAACGCAAAGCATCCTACTGGCTAGCCGCCCCCAAGGTGAGCCTACGACCGAACAGTTTCGGTTTGAGACGCGCGAAGTACCTGCGCCTGCCACCGGCCAGGTGTTGCTCAAGACCCGCTACGTTTCAGTTGACCCGTACATGCGCGGCCGCATGAGCGACGCTAAATCGTATATACCACCGTTTGAAGTGGGCCAGCCCCTGGCGGGCGGCGTTGTGGCGGAAGTAGTGGAAAGCCAGAGCGAGAAGCTATCCGTGGGCAGCATAGTAGTTGGTAACTTAGCCTGGCAAGAATACAATGTGGTTGATGCCGCGGCCGTAAACCAGGTGCCCACCGACAAAGCCCCCATTAGCTACTTTCTCGGATTGCTCGGCATGCCCGGCCTGACGGCCTATTTCGGGCTTCTCGACATTTGCCAGCCCAAAGCCGACGAAACCGTTGTGGTATCCGGGGCGGCCGGGGCCGTGGGCTTGATAGTGGGGCAACTAGCCAAAATCCAGGGCGCCCGCGTCGTCGGAACAGCCGGGTCCGACGAAAAAGTAGCTTACTTAAAAGAACTAGGCTTCGATGAAGCCATTAACTACAAAACCACGCCCGATATAGCGCAAGCCCTGGCCGCCGCCGCCCCCAATGGCATCGACTGCTACTTCGACAACGTGGGCGGAGCCATCACCGACGCTGTGTACGGCCAACTGAACAAGCACGCCCGCATTGCGCTGTGCGGTCAGATTTCCACCTACAACGCCACCGAAGTACCCGTTGGCCCACGTCCGGAAGGCAAGCTACTCGTAACCAGCGCCAAGCTGCAAGGCTTCATCGTGTCCGACTACTTGTCGCGCTGGCCGGAAGGCGTCAAGCAACTCACTGAGTGGTACAGCCAAGGCAAACTCAAGTCCGAGGAAACTGTTACCGAAGGATTTGACCAAATTCCGAAAGCCTTTCTAGGCTTGTTTAAAGGCGAAAACACCGGCAAAGCTGTAGTTAAAGTGGCGTAAGCCCTTTTTAAAGCAGCACCTAGTCTACTTGTTCCTACCACGCATGACGCTCCGGCGGTGTGTTAAACCTGATTTTTCGATGATCAAGCAAGTAGCAAAGCCCGCTGATGTGTATTGCGTAACGGCCGAGTGGCGGGCGCAAGCCGGGCAAGAAAAAACGGTAGCTCAGCTGCTGTTAAAAATTGTGGCGGCGGTAGAGCAGCATGAGCCCGGCAACCTGCAGTACACCGCGCATCAAGACCCGGTAGAGCCCGGCCACTTTTTTCTTTACGAGCAGTACATCAACAAGGCGGCTTTCGAAGCGCACCGTAAGACAGCTCACTACGAGGAAATTGTAATTAGCCAGATAGTGCCTTTGCTCTCCGAGCGTAAGGTCTTTTTTTATCACCCACTGGTATAGTGCGAGCCGCACTGTCTGGTGGTTTCATTTTCTTTTAAAATTCAGCTCCATGAACATACTAATGGTTTTAACCTCGCACGATCAGCTAGGCAACACCGGCAAAAAGACCGGCTTCTGGCTAGAAGAATTTGCAGCGCCTTACTACGTGTTCAAAGATGCCGGCGCTACGCTCACGCTAGCTTCTCCTAAAGGTGGGCAGCCGCCCCTAGACCCCAAAAGTGACGAGCCTGGCGCGCAAACCGAAGCCACAGAGCGTTTCAAGAAAGACACCAACGCGCAGAAAGCGTTGGCAAACACGGTGAAGCTCGACAGTGTTTCCACCGCTGATTACGATGCCGTTTTCTACCCTGGTGGTCATGGTCCGCTGTGGGACTTGGCCGAAGATGCTACCTCTATTGCGATAATAGAAGCCATGTATTTGGCTGGCAAACCGGTAGCCGCCGTTTGCCACGCTCCTGGCGTTTTGCGGCACGTAAAGTCGCCCACGGGCTCTTTGCTCGTGGAAGGCAAGTCGGTTACGGGCTTCACCAACACCGAAGAAGCGGCGGTTCAACTAACCGATATTGTGCCCTTCCTGGTGGAAGATGAGCTAAAGAAAGCCGGTGGTAATTACTCGAAGGTAGCCGATTGGCAGCCATACGTAGTAACAGCTGGCAATCTGATTACCGGCCAAAACCCGGCTTCATCGGAAGCAGCTGCCCAAGAGTTGCTTCAGCAGCTAGGTAAGTAGCTCTAGCATCAGCTGAAACATGAACAGCTCCGGCTGCCCGTATGGTGGGCAGCCGGAGCTGTTTCATATTCAGGCAATTATGCAAAAGAACAGCTACTGCAACCGGCCATCAGGTGTGTAGCGCAGTTCTCCCATTTCCACCATTTCCCGCAGCTGCTCGGTTATGATGGTGGCTTGGCCGGGGGCGAAATGGGCAAGAACTTCGCGGGGAGTCTGGGGCGTACTGCGGAGCAGCGTCAGGAGCTGTTCGCGGAGGGCCACCGAGGGCACCACTTCCTGCTTCGCCTTTTTCTTGGCCAGGCAAAAGTCGCAGACTCGGCAGGCAGGCGCATTCAATTCAACGAAATAAGCTAGCAGAAGCTGCTGGCGGCATTGCCCTCCGGCAGCATACCGGATAACTGATTCCGTTTTTTGGTGAGCTAATTCGCGCGTCTCGGCGAGGCGCTTCTGGTCTAGCGGCAGCTTATCGGCGTCGAAGCGGGGCTTGGTGAACAGGGCCTGGGGCGAATCGTGGCGGGGCTGGTACTGGATGATGCCTGAGCGGTGCAGAAACAGAAGCATCTTGCGCAGATCCACTACGCTTAGTTTCAAGTGCTGGGCCAGGCTGTTCTCGGAAATTCGCTGGAAGCCTGCAAACAGCTCGCCCCCGTGGAAACGCAGCAAGCTTTTAATGAGCTGATCGTGCTGAGCATTGGCCACCTGAAACCGATAAAGGTCGGTATGGTCGATGGGGATGTAGATGCGGGCGGGTTCGTTGACGGCCTCATCCACCTGCACAAATCCCTCGCGAGCCAGTGTGCGCAAGCTGTTGTGCGCATCCAGCGCCTTGATTCGGTAGGTTTCCGCAAACTGCTGAATGTCGAAATCAAAGGCCACCAGCTCGCCCCCACCAACTGCCGTCCGCGAAAAATTAGCCAATGCTTGGTACACCCGGCGCACAATATCGAGCGGCGGATGGGCTTGCTGCGTGCGGCGGCGCAGCTCATCGGCATCGTTTGGGCCCTCGAGCAGTACGGCAAAGGCGTATTTCTCGTCGCGGCCCGCACGACCGGCTTCCTGGTAGTAGGCTTCCAGATTGTCGGGCGCTTCCAGGTGCACCACTAAGCGCACGTCGGGCTTGTCGATGCCCATGCCAAAGGCGTTGGTAGCTACTATGCAGTGCACTTTGTTTTGCATCCACTCTTGCTGAATGCGGGTGCGCTGTTCGGTGGGCAGACCAGCGTGGTAGGCTGCGGCCCGCAGCCCCTGCTGCTGCAGGTAAGCCGCCGTATCTTCGGTTTGGCGGCGGGTACGGGCATATACGATGCTGGTTTTGCCCACTCCTACCCCACGTACCACTTCCAGCAGCCGGCGCAGCTTGTCCTCGGTAGCCAGCACCGAATACGACAGGTTGGGCCGGGCGAAACTCTGCTGAAATACTTGGTGGCTTGGCCGAAACCGCAACCTTTCCACTATATCCTGCCGCACATGCTCGGTGGCGGTAGCCGTAAGCGCAATACAGGGTACTTCCGGCAGCAACTCGCGCAGTTCGGCAATCCGCAGATACGGCGGCCGGAAATCATAACCCCATTGTGACAAGCAGTGCGCTTCGTCTACGGCCAGCAAACTCACTTTCATCTTGCCAATGCGCGCCCGGAACATGTCAGTCAGCAAGCGTTCCGGCGATACGTACAGGAATTTTACGGGTCCATACACGCAGTTGTCCAGCGTCTGGTCGATTTCCTGGTGGCTCATGCCCGCATACACGGCTTCGGCTCTAATGCCGCGCTTGCGCAGGTTCTCCACCTGATCTTTCATCAGCGCAATCAGCGGCGACACAACTACGCATAAGCCGGCGCGGGCCAGAGCGGGCACTTGAAAGCAAATGCTTTTGCCGCCGCCAGTTGGCAACAGTGCCAGCACATCTTGGCCAGCCAAGACGGCCCGAATGATGTCTTCCTGCAGCGGCCGAAACACTGTATGCCCCCACGTCTGGTGCAGTATGTGCAGAATGTCGTCGGTGGGCGCAGTCACGGTAAGTAGAGGCTTAGCAAAGCCCCGAAGGTACGGCTGGCACTTCGGAAACGGAAGGGCCAGCACATGACTTACAATAGCTAAAACCTGGAATAACAACTATTCTGCATTTGCATTCTACTTAGTTTTCCTTCTAGCAAACCGACATATACTACCGCTTTATAGTTTTATTTTTCAGTCAAAATGCTAGTTTCCAATAAAATAGACAAACCTTAACTTTGGGTGATAAATTTATATTTTCTATAATAGTTCAATAAAATAAATATAATTACATTTACAATCATTGAACAGCATCAAGGACCTGTATCAGGTCATATTGCCGTCTCCGAAGCACCTAATACCACTCTTACTGCCCACGTACACACCTAACTGTTCCTTATTTTATCATATTATCATGAGCATAGAACTATTGTTAGAAGCCTCTGCTGTGTCCATATTTTACGATAACCAGAACCGCTGGTTGTATCTGGACTGGTGCGGGGATCTTACGTTGAGTTCAGTTCAGGAAAGCTGTTTGCAAATTGCAAGCTGTTTTCTTTCTCGAAACTGCACCCGCATTCTCAACGACAACACGAACGTAACCAGTATCACACCCGACGTGGGAAGCTGGCTTGCCAGTGAATACCTACCCCACGTGCAGCTAGCCGGCGTTGAGTACGTAGCGTGGGTGTATTCCTCGGGGGTGGAAGTTCAATGCTGCGCCGATATCGCGCTATTCAATGTCACGTCGCCGGTAGTGGCTATGTTTGGTGATGTAGCCTCTGCTTATAGCTGGCTTAGCGCAGTGAAGTTTAAGTCGCCAGTTATGATGAAACCACCCGTAAACCTGGTTTATCGTAACCAACAAGAGCTTAAAAACCACGTTGCCTCCTTAAGTAATGTATATCTGCACCAGGTGAGCGACATGGGCAGGGCAATGTCAAGTTCGGTGGTGTCTCACTCCCTGTTGCAAATGTTCTAAGCATTAGCTTACACAAGAAAAGCTGACAATAGTGGGCATCAATATTACCAAGCTGATCAGGAAGTTAGTTGAGCGTCCTCGAGAAGCACAGCCAACGCTTCGCACAAATGTGGTCCCCTCTTGCATCAATACACGAGATGTTTCCCGCTGTCGGCATGATGCAGAGCTGACTTCTTAGTGTAACTTCTGTAGAAAGAAAAAGCCTGACTCCAGCTGGAGTCAGGCTTTGATTTGTAATACCGGGGCCTGATTAGGCAGCCGCCGATTGGCCGTTCTCACGATCATCGATAGCCTTCTTCAGCTTCGTGATGGCCTGAGTGGCACGCTCATCGTCGAGACGGTTGATGTTGAGCAACATCTTGGTCTTCTCCTGGCGCGTGATAACCGGATGGTTCAGCAGGCGGATAATCTCTTCCTTCTGCGCAGCCGATGCATACGCCACGGGAGCTGCAGCCTCAGCAGCTGGCTCGGCTACTACGGCCTTCATAGGTGCAGCAGCTTCAGCAGCGGGCGCGGGAGTAGCGGCAGCAGGCACTATAGTCATGGCAGGCTGGGCAGCAGCAGGCGTGTTGCCACCGTACTCCATTTCCTCGGCAGGTGTAGGCTCGTAGCCAGCAGCCCGGATAATCCAAGCGAGGATGTTGCGGTAGGCTTTGCCAATAGCGCGGGTCTGCGCCATGCTCATAATGGCAAACTCCTGGTAGAACTTCTTGCCCTGCTCTTTGCTCGAGCAGATAGCGAAGCCCGCCCCGACCGTCTGCCCCGAACGCATGTCGAACAGCGTCACCTTGGCTTGATACTTCAGCTCCTGGTCGTTGGAAACGTTGATGACATGGTCAACGATAGGCACGATGCCTAAGCGCGAACCAGCATATTGCCAGCCTTCCACGTTCACAAACTCTTTGCCTTGCACCGTGGTGGTCAGCTTATTTTCCTTGATGAACTTGGCCAGATCAGTAGCCAAGTGCAACGTCTCGTCGGAGCGCGAGATATCGTAGCTCTCCACTTTATTCTTGCGTATCGGCTCTTTGATGGTCTTGGTTGCTTCGCTCATGGCGTCTGTTCTTTTATGTCCTGTAATACCGTGATTGTGTTCTGATGTGTTAACGCCACAAGATACGAAAAGGTGCAAAAAGATATATATTTTTTTGCAAATTTTATTCCTGTATATCAAGTACTTACAAAGGCATTTTTCAGGTTCTTTAGTGAACTAACATTTTTAGTCATTGCCGGCAGTAAGACGCCTGCTTTGTTCGTCTTTCGAGCCTTGATGAGAGGTGCTAGTTCAAGGCTGTGGCGCAAAACCTGCTCTTCGCGTATCCTTGAATTAGCACAACACTTAGGTTAACGTAACAAGCTGGTTCAAGTGTCCCCATTACCCCGGCGCCCTATCAGTCGTTCAACCTTAGCCTTAGCACCGAGGCATGAAATGCAGATTCAGTGTTATAGAAGCTGTTTAGGAAGTCCGCTAAACGCCTCATGCCATCCTACTTGATCTGGCGTCCGCTTGTCGAAGCATCTCGCTCGCTTTGTTGGGTTTACCACCCTAGCAAGATGCTTCGCTCCGCCTCCGGCTGCGCGGGCGCCAGATCAAGCAGGATGGTCAAGCAAATACCTAAGCAGCTTCACAGTCTCTGAGGCTTGCACAAACCACCAAAATGCGGACATAAGAAAACCCGCTCCTTCGTTTCCGGAAAACGAGGGAGCGGGTTACAAGCATGATCCGGGTCGGCCGGACGCATGACCAATGTCGAACTTCTATGCTAGGCATCTGGAATAGGCTTCCAGATACGAGCTTATACGTGCAACCTGAACTGTAGGTTGTAAATCAAGTGTTTCCCTCCCAAATGAGCCCGTCTTTCATGGTGATCTTCCGGTCGGCCATTTCAGCTAGTTGGTCGTTGTGGGTCACAATAACGAAGGTTTGACCTAGCTCTTTGCGCAACAGGAAAAATATCTGGTGTAGCTCCTGCGCGTTCTGCGAATCGAGGTTGCCGCTAGGCTCGTCGGCGAAGATAATTTCGGGCGAGTTGATGAGCGCCCGCGCTACGGCGGTGCGCTGCTGCTCGCCACCGCTCATTTCACTAGGCTTGTGGTCGGCGCGGCGCTCCAGGTTCAGCATGCCGAGCAATTCGCGGGCGCGCACCCGGGTTTCGGTTTCCGAGCGGCCCGCCAAATACGCGGGCAGGCACACGTTTTCGAGGGCCGTAAACTCGGGCAGCAGATTATGAAACTGAAAGATGAAGCCGATATGTTGATTACGAAACCGGGCCAGATCTGAGCGCTTGAGCGTGCTAACCGATTCGCCATCGAAAAGCACCTCCCCGGAGTCAGGGTTGTCGAGGGTGCCAAGAATGTGCAGCAAGGTGCTTTTGCCGGCGCCCGAGGAACCTACTATCGATACTATCTCCGATTTCTCGATCGTCAAATCAATGCCCTTGAGGACTTCCAGTGTATTATATTTCTTTCGAACGTTGATAGCTTGCAGCAAAACGGAACCAGGTAAAGTGAGCCGAGGGTATAGAAAACAAATCTACGGTTTGCCCCGCAGATTACGCGGCTTACGTTGATTTCGGTACTACAGAGTCCCTACGCTGTCCAAGTGACTAAGGATATCGCGGTTGCTACTGGTTTTCTGCTACTTGCTTTATTCGCTGCCTATTTCGCTGCCTGTTAAGTACTATGCCAACTACGCTATCCTTTGCATCTGCGCGCCGGTTTTGGTGGATACCCCTGGTGCTTCTAGCCACCCCTATGGCGTTGGCCGCGCTGTGGTGGCACTGGCCCCGGCAAGTGCCTGCCGCAGTTGTGCCGGTTAGCACTACTCGCTTAGCAAATGCTCGTTTGACCGACAACCGCATGCGGGGCGTTAATTGGGTGGCCGCCGACTCCGTTGCCAGTATGAATCTGGAGCCGCTTGTTCGTTTGGGCGTTACGTGGATGGCGCAAACCCCTTTTGGCTGGCAAGCCGGAGCAACCACGCCCGAGGTGCGCCTGCACACGGGCGCCGGCTACCGCGGCCATTGGGGCGAGAGTGACCGAGGCCTCATCCAAACAACCAAAGCAGCCCGGCAACACGGCATTCGTACCATGCTCAAGCCGCACCTGTGGCTGCGCGGCGGCAGCGGCTCCTGGCCCGGCGACATCAACATGACCACCGCCGCCGACTGGCAAACCTGGTTTGCCAGCTACTCGGTTTTCCTGCTGCACTACGCCCGGTTAGCCGAGAGCAGCAACATGGATGCCCTCTGCATCGGCACCGAACTGCAGCACGCCAGTGTGGGCCACGAAGTGGAGTGGCGGACCCTCATAGGGAAAGTGCGCAACGTCTACCACGGTCCGCTCACGTACGCCGCCAACTGGAGTGGGGAATTCGAGCAGATCCGTTTTTGGGATGCCCTCGACTATATCGGTGTTCAGGCGTATTTTCCGCTCAGCGCCACCACCCGCCCCACCAAAGCTACTTTGCTGGCCTCCTGGAAAAAGCCGCTCCGCCGCCTCGAAGCCATACAGAAGCGCTACAAAAAGCCCGTGCTATTCACAGAAGTCGGCTACAAAACCACCCCCGACGCGGCCATTGAGCCTTGGGCCTGGCCCGACCGAACCGCCGTGTTTACCGAGCTCGACGAGCAAACGCAGCGCGTCTGTTACGAGGCCATGTTCGAGACTTTTTGGCGACAGCCTTGGTTCCAGGGCACTTTTATCTGGAAGTGGTACCCCGGCCTGCAACCCGATGGCCCGGCCCACCGCCACCTCGACTTCACGCCCCAACACAAACCCGCCGAACAGGTAATGGCGCAGTGGTATGGAAAGTGACTTGTTGAATTGCTGATGGATAGTTGTTGATTGTTGAAGGCTGACTGTACAGGGGCTTCCAAGTAATCCGGGAATCAAGTATATAACCATCAACAATACAGCAATCAACACCCAACAAGCCAACTATCAACACTCAGCCATTCAACAATCAACTTCTTTCTACCTACTTTCGTGCACTTATCGAACCACCTCCATAACTGACCTCCATGAACATTCACGAGTATCAGGGCAAAGACATTCTGAAGCGCTACGGTGTACGCGTGCAGGAAGGCATAGTAGCCGACACCGCCGACCAAGCAGTGGCCGCCGCTAAAAAGCTAACCGCGGATACTGGCACTAGCTGGTACGTAATCAAAGCCCAAATTCACGCGGGCGGCCGCGGCAAAGGGGGCGGCGTGAAGCTGGCCAAAAACCTAGATCAGGTGAAAGAAATTGCCGACCAGATTATCGGCATGCAGCTCGTGACCAAGCAAACCGGCGCCGAAGGCCGCAAAGTCCACAAAGTACTCGTAGCTCAGGACGTCTACTACCCCGGCGAGTCGGAAACCAAAGAGTACTACATGAGCGTGTTGCTAGACCGCGGCACCGGCAAAAACGTTATCATCTACACCACCGAGGGTGGCATGGACATCGAGGAGGTTGCCGAAGCGCACCCCGAGAAAATCCACCGCGAGCATATCGACCCCCGCGTTGGTTTGCGCCCGTTCCAGGCAGCCAAAATTGCCTTCAACCTCGGTCTGACCGGCCCGGCTCAGAAGGAAATGGTGAAGTTCGTGACGGCTCTCTACAAAGCCTACGACGACACCGATTCGGCCATGTTCGAAATCAACCCGGTGCTGAAAACATCGGACAACAAAATCCTAGCCGTTGACGCCAAGGTAACCCTGGACGAAAACGCCCTCTACCGCCACCCCGATTTCTCGGCCCTGCGCGACACCAACGAGGAAGACCCCTTGGAAGTAGAAGCCTCGGCCTCGAACCTGAACTACGTGAAGCTCGATGGCAACGTAGGCTGCATGGTAAACGGTGCGGGCTTGGCCATGGCCACCATGGACATCATCAAGCTAAGCGGTGGCGAGCCGGCCAACTTCCTCGACGTAGGAGGTGGAGCCAATGCCCAAACTGTTGAAGCCGGTTTCCGCATTATCCTGAAGGACCCGAACGTGAAAGCCATCCTCATCAACATCTTCGGCGGCATCGTGCGCTGCGACCGGGTGGCAAATGGTGTGGTAGAAGCCTACAAGAACATCGGCGACATCAAGGTGCCGATCATCGTGCGTCTGCAAGGCACCAATGCCGAAGAGGGCGCCCGCATCATCGACGAGTCGGGCCTGAAAGTATACTCGGCCGTACTGCTGAAAGATGCCGCTGAGCGCGTAAAGGAAGTACTGGCGATGTAAGCAATAGGGTTAAACTTCTAAGCCTTAAACTGTCATTCCGACGAAGAAGGAGTCCGAGTAAAGCCATTCAATGGCT